>CAVRLT010000019.1:0-159686 GCA_963721795.1 uncultured Actinomycetes bacterium | reverse complement strand
CGGCGGAGATCCTCGTCGAGCTCGCTCTGCCGCCGTGCGGACGCTTCCTTCGCGACCGACACCGCCTCGCCCATGTCGTGCCGGGAGCGGAAAGCGGCGAACCCGTGCGAGATCGCCGCGGCGAGGCCGCTGACCTTCTTCACCGGCGTGGTGACGGCGGTCGAGACGGCACGCACGGCGGTGTCCGCGCTGTCCGCCATCGACACGGCGCTGTCGGTCACGACGTCGAGCTTCTCGATCTGGTCGTTGACGCGATCGACGGTCCCGCCGGCCTTCACGATGACCGGAAGCAGATCGCGCTCGGTTCCGCTGATGAACGAGGAGAGCCGCCCGAACGTCCCTCCGAGGCGAACGAGCATGTAGGCGAGCCCGAGACCGCCGGCGACGAAGAACACCGCGAGCGCGTAGTTCAGGACGTCCCCGGAGGTCGATGCGAGGACCATCATCGGGCTGATCCTAGTCAGTCGTACCTATTCGACGCGTGTGATGATGCCTGCGCCGACGACAGCATCGCGGTCGTAGAGCGCGGCGATCTGACCGGTCGCCACTGCGTATGCGGGCTCCTCGAGCTGCATGGCGAATCCCCCGTTCGCGACGGTGACCCGTGAGTCGACGGGCGCGGAGCGGTAGCGCAGCTTTGCCTGAGCCCGCTCGACCGGAAGGTAGAGACGGCCATGTGCCTCGACCCTCGTCGCGGCGAGCGCCTCGCGATCGCCGACGACGACGGAATTGGTAGTGCGATCGGTGCCGATGACGTAGAGCGGACGGCCTGCGGCAACGCCGAGGCCGCGACGCTGCCCGGGCGTGACCGTCCAGTAGCCCCCATGCCGCCCGACGACCTCTCCCCGCTCGTCGACGATGTCTCCTTCGGCTCGTGACACGCCCTGGCGTTCGAGGAAGCGGCGGTAGTCGTCTCCTGCGAGAAAGCAGGCTTCCTGGCTCTCGGCGCGCGTCGCCGCGGCGAGGCCCGCCGCCAGCGCTTCCGCTCGTGTCTGCTCCTTCGTCTGCTCGCCCAACGGGAAGCGCACGCGCTCCAGGACATCGGGATCGAGGGTCGCGAGCATGTACGACTGATCCTTCTCGGTGTCCACCGCCCGGGCGACGAACGGCCGCCCGTCGCGTTCCACGATCCGCGCGTAGTGCCCGGTCCAGAGCGCCTCCGCCCCGGCACGGCCGGCGAACGCGAGGAGCTCGTCGAAACGGAATGCTCCGTTGCACCGCGTGCACGGGTTCGGGGTGTCTCCGGCGACGTAGCCCGCGACGAAGGGGTCGACGACGGCCTCCCGGAACTCCTCCCGCAGGTCCAGGGTGACATGAGGGAGGCCGAGCGCGTGACACGCGGAGCGCGCGGCCGCGACCGCCTCCGACGAGCAGCACGCACGCTCGGCCGACGGGCCGGCGGGGTCCTGCCAGAGCCGAAGGGTCACGCCGACCGCATTCGGAGCCGCGCGGAGCAAAGTGACCGCGCTGTCCACGCCCCCACTCATCGCGACCGCGACACGGCCGGGAGCCGGGACGGCCCGAAAGACCTGTCCCAATGCCGCAGCGAGCGCCTCCACCGCGAGCGGCTCGCCGGTCACCGCAGCCGCCTCCAGCAGTGTCAGCCCGACGAGCGGACGGTCGAGGCCGGGCGCGTCCGCAGCAGCGACGCGGTCTCCGTCGACGCCGAGACGCACGGCGACCCAATCGCCGTTCCGCGTCGCGTCGCCGATGACCTCCATCCGTGTCATGCGGTCAGGCTAGACGCAGATCGTCGGACGCCGCCTGCTTCGAAGGTGCTCCACCCTGCCGGTGATGCCTCGGTCTTTGCGAACCTGGCCTTGCCAGGTGGGTGCCGTGCGGGTCGTCGGCAACGCCTATCCCCGACTCCGGCTCCCTTCACGTGTCTGTTGGTTCACGTTTTGACCGAGGCCACGCACAGGGTCGAGCACGCCCATCCTACCCCACCGCCTCGGTCGCGAACCGCCACTCGATCTCGGCGGTCTCCTCGAGGTCGAGGAGCCGGGCGAGCGCCTCGGTGACCTCGAGTTGCCGACCGGGCTCCACGAGCGCGTTGTCGATCACCTCGCTCAGAGACGAGGGCCTCGCCGTTCCGAAGCACGATCTTGGCGCCACACGGGAGGACGGGATGCGTCACGCCGAGGGACTCCGGGGCGAGGACCTGGCCGCAGGTCGTCCGCTCGGCGTCACCCGTCGCCCCGCGAGAGCCCGCGAACGCGGTGTTCCAGCCAGCGGGCGCGTTCGCGCTCGTGAGGGCGGCGGCGGGATCCTCCTGCGAACGCCGCTCGACCGCTGCGAGCGCGACGACGGCGCAGAGCAGGGCGAAGGCTCCGAGGACGAGCAGCCGCTGGGCGAGCACGTCGGTCACGGCGGAAGTCTTGCGTATCGAGCCGCCGGACCGGCCGAAGCGCTCCCACGTCTTCGCACTCGACTCTCGAAGTCGCCGCAAGGTTCCGCAACCACCCCCAGGGGATCCCCGAGATCCCTGCGGTCAGCGTATCGCTGATTCGATCACGTGCCTGCAACGCCCTCGTGCCGAAAGCGTGTCGTCTAGCAGGTGAGCGCGCGCGGAGTCGTCATGTGGGCTCTTCGAGAACACGGATCCCGAGCTCGCCGAGCACATCGGCCGAGATCGCCGTAGGGGCGCCGGTCAGGGGATCCGTCCCGCTCGAGATCTTCGGAAACGCGATGACCTGCCGAATGTCGGGCTCGCCGGCGAGGAGCGCGACGAAGCGGTCGAGACCGAGCGCGAAACCCCCATGCGGGGGCGCCCCCATCTGCAGCGCTTCGAGGAACCAGCCGAACTTCGCCCGAGCGTCCTCCTCGCTCATGCCCATCGCGCGGAACACCTTCTCCTGCACGTCGGACCGGTGGATCCTGATCGAGCCCGAGCCGAGCTCCCAGCCGTTCCAGATCAGGTCGTAGTGTTGGCTGAGCGCGCTTGCGGGATCGCTTGCGATCAGCTCCTCGTGCCCCTCGAGGCGCCCGGTGAACGGATGGTGCACGAACGTCCAGCGACCGGTCTCGTCGTCCAGCTGGAACAACGGGAAGTCGAGGATCCAGTGGAACGCGTCCCGCTCCTCGTCGACCAGCCCGAGCTCGCGCCCGAGGTGCAGCCGCAGCGCGCCGAGCACGCGTTCGACGGCCGGCTCCTCGTCGGCCGCGAAGAGGACGGTCGACGCCGGTGGCGCGGCGAATGCGTCGAGCTCCGCCTGCGACAGGAACTTCGCAATCGGCGATCGCACCTCGCCGTCGGCGCCGGAAACGAGATACGCGAGCCCTTTCGCGCCCCACTCCTTCGCGAACTCCTCCAGCTTTGCGAGGTCCCCACGCGAGAGCTCCTGGGGCACGACCAGGAAGCGGACGACCGGGGCGCCCGCGAAGACACCGAACTCCGACCCCCGCGTGACTTCGGTTCCATCCTGGATCTCGAGCTCGAAGCGGAGGTCCGGCTTGTCGGACCCGTACTTCAGCATCGCGTCCGCGTACGAGAGCCGCGGGAATGGCCGCGCGGGGGGCTCCCGCTCGCAGGGCCTCGAACGATGCGACGACCATCCGCTCGAGCACCTCGAGGACGTCGTCCCGCGTCGGGAACGCGAGCTCGAGATCGAGCTGACGAAACTCGAACTGGCGATCCGCGCGGAGATCCTCGTCGCGCCAGCAGGTCGCGATCTGGTAGTAGCGGTCGAACCCGCCGATCATGAGCGCTTGCTTGAAGAGCTGCGGCGACTGGGCCAACGCGAAGAACGTGCCTGGCTGCAAGCGCACGGGAACGAGAAAGTCCCGTGCGCCTTCGGGGGTTCCGAGCGTGAGACCGGGCGTCCAGACATCGAGGAACCCCTGCTCTTCCATCGAGCGGCGAATCGCCGCCACGACGGTCGAGCGCAGACGGAGGTTGCGCTGCATGCGCTCGGTGCGAAGGTCGAGCCAGCGGTAGCGGAGGCGCAGGGTCTCCTCGACGCCTTCCTCCTCGAGCTGGAACGGCAACGGCGTCGAACGCGAGACGATGTCGAGCTCGTCCACCAGGAGCTCGACCTCGCCGGTCGCCATCTTCGGGTTCACGGTCTCCGGCGAGCGGGCGACGACCTCACCGCTGGCTTGCAGCACGAACTCGTTGCGGATCTCCTTCGCGAGGTCGGCAGCCGTGGCCGAGCGCTCAGGATTGATCACCAGCTGCATCAGCCCTGTCGAGTCTCGGAGGTCGACGAAGACGAGCCCGCCGTGGTCGCGACGACGAGCGACCCAGCCGGCAAGCGTCGCAGTTCGCCCGACGTCCCCGGTTCGCAGGTCACCGCAGCGTGCGTCTCTCCAACTCACGGCAGGAGCTTGCCGAGGACGTCTTCGAGCGCGACGTCCTCGTCGGTCTGCCCGCGCCGGCGCACGGTCGCGCCGTCGGCTCGGACGTGGACGATCGTAGAAGCGCCTAGGCGTGTCGCCTGGGTCATCTGGCCTTTCAGCGAACGCGCCGCGTAGTCCGTGTCGCTGGCGAGCCCCCGGGCCCTCAGCTCGCCGAGCCAGGCCGCGATCAGATCGCGCGGTGCTCCTTCGTCGATCGCGATGAAGACGTCCGTCGTCGACTCGTGCACCTCCGCGCCCGCGTGCTCGACCGCGAGCACGAGACGCTCGATCCCCGCGCCGAACCCGACCCCGGGCGTCTGCGGTCCGCCGATCTCCTCGACGAGGCCGTCGTAGCGCCCGCCGCCCGACAACGAGCTCTGCGCGCCCTCCTCTGGACCGAGGAACTCCCACGTGGTGCGCGTGTAGTAGTCGAGGCCACGAACGAGTGTCGGGACGAGCTCGTATGCGATGCCGTACGCATCGAGATCGCGTCGAACTGCAGCGAAGTGCTGCGCGCAGGCCTCGCACAGCGACTCACCGATCTTGGGCGCGCCCTCGAGCGCCTCCCGTACGTCACGGGGCTTCGCGTCGAAGTTGTCGAACACGCGGAGTGGACTGGCGGTCGCCTTCTCCCGCGTCGTCGCGTCGAGCCGGTCGAGGTTCGCGTCGAGCCATTCGCTCAGACGCGCGAGATATGCCGGCCGGCATTCACGACAGCCGATCGAGTTCAGGGCAAGCGTGAACTGGGTGACGCCCAGCCGAACGAGGAGCGCGTGGTAGAGCTGGATCACCTCGGCGTCGATCGACGGATCGTCCGAGCCGATCGCCTCGACCGAGATCTGCCAATGCTCGCGGTGGCGGCCTCGCTGGGGTGCTGCGTATCGGTACATCGTGCCGACCGTGTAGAGCTTGAGCGGCTGCGGCTCACGGTGCATACCGTGCTCGACGTACGCACGACAGATCGGCGCCGTCCCCTCGGGGCGCAAGGTCAGGGAACGCCCCGCGCGATCCTCGAACGTGTACATCTCCTTCTGTACGACGTCCGAGCCCGCACCGGACGTGCGCTCGAAGAGCGCGGTGTCCTCGAACACCGGTGTGACGATCGGCCGGTAGCCGTAGAGCGCGCAGAGTCGCTCGGCCTCGCCGATCACCAGCCTCCAGCGCGGTTGCTCTCCCGGAACGACGTCGTGTGTCCCACGAGGCCGCTCGATCTTCGTCGTCAAACCGTTCGCTCCGCGCGCAGCTCAGCGAGAAACGGGTTGCGAGCGAGCTCGTCCCCGAGCGTGGTCTTCGGACCATGCCCGGGGTACACGGCGGTGTCCGCCGGCAGGGTGTCGACGAGCGAGCGGATCGACGCGAGCAACACGTCCCAGTCCGCTCCCGGGAGATCGGTGCGTCCGACCGAGCCCGCGAACAGCACGTCGCCCGAGAACAGGCATCCCTCCGCGTGGTACGCGAGATGAGCGGGAGAGTGGCCCGGCACCGAGAGGACGTCGAACGCGATGCCGGCCACCTCGATCGTCTCTCCACCTTCGAGCAGGACGTCCGGCGTGTACGGACGCAGGGTGATCGTCGGGGGCGTGAAGCGGTTCGGATCCTCGAGGAGGGATCGCTCACCGTCCGCCATGAACACCCGTGCTCCGGTCCCCTCGGCGAGCTCTGCAACGCCTACGAGGTGGTCCCAGTGACCGTGCGTGACGAGGATTGCCGTGCACGCCGTCCCGAGTCGCGCCAACTCGAGCCGTAGCTCAGTGGCACCTCCGCTCGGATCGACCACGACGGCCTCCTCGGCGGTCGCCTCGGAGCCAACGACGTAGCAGTTCGTGCCGATCGGTCCGAGCGAAAGCTGTTCGACCCGCAGAGCCAGGGTGAGCTCAGCTCCCGCCGGCTTCGCGCCGGGCTTCCCGCTTCTTGAACGAGCGCCACATCACCCCGTCGAGGAAGTAGCTGAAGGGGATGAAGATCGCGACGATGAAAGCGGTCTGGATCAGCTGGTCGGCGCGCGACAAGTCGCTCGAGAGCAGCATCACCGTCACGAACATGATCGGGGCGAAGACGAGCCCGCGCTTGAGGGTTCGCCGCCACGACGGAGCCTGAGCCTCGCGGGCGGGCCGGGACGAAGCGCTCCGCCGCGACGGGGTTCCCGTCTTGCGAGCGGGCACCTCTTCGGCGTCGAGCTCGTTTCCCTCGGCGTCTTCCCAGACGTACTCATGACGGTGCTCCTTCGCCCTTCGGCGACGCTGCTTGCGGGTCGGCATGTAGCGATTATGCCGAGCTACGCCAAGAGATCCGGCCGCCCTCGAGCACGGTGTGCACGATCGGACCGCCAAGGTGATACGCGAGATGCCGCCAGTCCTCCGCTCCGAGGAGCACGATGTCGGCGTCGAACCCTTGGGCAAGCCGTCCTTTCCGATCTGACCGCGCGAGCACGTGCGCTGCATTGACGGTGCACGCCGTCAGCGCCTCCTCCGGGCTGAGCCCGAGCTGGGTGCAGGCAAGCGAGCACACGAGCGGCAGGCTTTCGCAGAAGGCGCTGCCAGGGTTGAAGTCCGTCGCCAGCGCGACTGCCGCTCCGGCGTCGGCGAGCTCGCGGGCCCGCGGCATCGGTCGTCCCAGGAAAAGCGCGCTCGCGGGCAGGAGAACTCCGACGACGTCGCTGGCGGCGAGCGCGGCAATGCCCTCGTCGCCAGTGCTCTCGAGGTGATCCACCGAACGCGCGCCGAGGTCGATCGCGAGCGGGATCGCACCCGCCTCGGTGAACTGGTCTCCGTGCAGGCGGAGGGCGAGACCGGCGTCTCGACACGCCTCGAGGTAGCGGCGCGCAAGCTCGACCCCGAACGCGCCGCGCTCGAGGAAGACGTCGGCGGCGTCGGCCAGCCTCGCAGCTTCCGGGAGCACATCCGCGAGCAGGAAGTCGACGTACGCCTCGCCACCCTCGTCCGCGAACTCCGGCGGGATGGCGTGTGCACCGAGCCAGGTCGGAGATCCGCCAGCATTCCGGATCGCCCGGAGCTGTGCGAGCTCGGTCTCGCGGTCGAGGCCATATCCCGACTTGGCCTCGAAGGTCGTGGTTCCCGCGCGACGCATCCACGAGACGTGGCGGTCGAGCGCTCTCTCGAGCCCTTCGTCTCCGGCTTCTCGCGTGGCTCGGACGGTGGCGAGAATTCCACCTCCGGCAGCATGCAGCTGCTCGTAGCTCGCTCCGGATGAACGCAGGGCGAACTCCGCCACGCGATCACCGGCGAAGCAGGCGTGCGTGTGGCAGTCGACGAGACCTGGTATCGCCGAGAGGCCCCGCCCGTCGAGCTCCTCGACGCCGCTCGGGATCGACTCGAGATCGCGCATCGCGCCGACCGCCGAGACGCGGCCGTTCTCGCAGAGGACGTATGCGGTCTCGATCACGTCGACAGCGCCCAGCTCGGGCCCGCGCAGAGGAGCTTTCATGCCCCCCGGAGTCGCCACCTGTGCGAGATCGCGGATGAGCACGCTGCGAGCCGGCCCCACGCCGACTGTGCTCACGCGTTGGTGTCCGCTCCCGGAGCCGACGGGAGGTCGAGCCCGCCACGCCGCGCGGCGTCGAGCGCCTCCTCGTAGCCGGCGTCGACGTGACGCATCACGCCGGTGCCCGGGTCGGTCGTGAGCACCCGCTCGAGCTTCTCGGCCGCGGATCCCGTGCCGTCGGCGACGACGACCATGCCCGCATGGATGGAATTGCCGATGCCGACTCCGCCGCCGTGATGCACGCTCACCCAGGTCGCGCCTGCGGCGACGTTGAGGAGGGCGTTCAGGATCGGCCAGTCCGCGATCGCGTCGGAGCCGTCACGCATCGCCTCGGTCTCGCGATACGGCGAGGCGACGGAGCCCGCGTCGAGGTGATCGCGGCCGATGGCGACGGGCGCGCGCACCCGCCCGGAGCGGACGAGCTCGTTAATCGCAAGACCGGCACGGGCGCGGTCGCCGAAGCCGAGCCAGCAGATCCGCGCGGGGAGACCCTGGAACTCGACGCGACCGGGCGCCAGCTCGAGCCAGCGACGAAGGAGCGCGTCGTCCGGAAACAGCCCCAGGAGCTCGTGATCGATGGCCTCGATGTCGGCAGGCTCCCCCGAAAGCGCCGCCCATCGAAACGGCCCCACTCCGCGACAGAAGAGCGGTCGAATATAGGCCGGGACGAAGCCCGGATATGTAAATGCGTCCGTTACGCCAGCGTCATGTGCCTCCCCTCGGAGATTGTTGCCATAATCGAAAACGTAGCAACCCGCTCGGACGAGGTCGAGCATGCCCTCGACGTGCGCTGCGATCGACGCGCTCGCGCGTCGCAGGTATTCGTCCTGGTCACTACTACGGAGCGCAGCAGCCTCATCCACGTCGAGCCCCGCAGGCACGTACCCATGGAGCGGGTCGTGCGCCGCGGTCTGGTCGGTGACGAGGTCGAAGCGCTCGCCGCGACGTGCGAGCTCCGGGACGACCTCGGCTGCATTCGCGATCAGGCCGACGGACAACGGCTGCCGCGCGGCGGCGGCTGTACGGACGCGCGCCAGCGCGTCGTCGAGCGAGGACGTCGCTTCGTCGAGGTATCGGGTCTCCAGGCGGCGCTCGACCCGTGAGGGATCCACCTCGATGCACAGAATTGCCGCCCCGGCCATGGTGGCGGCGAGGGGCTGCGCCCCTCCCATGCCGCCGAGCCCCGCAGTCAAGATCGTGCGGCCAGTGAGGTCGGCACTCCCAAAGTGCTTCTCCCCGGCAGCGGCGAACGTCTGGTATGTGCCTTGCAGGATGCCCTGCGTGCCGATGTAGATCCAGCTGCCGGCCGTCATCTGGCCGAACATCGTCAGGCCCTCTGCCTCCAGGCGGCGAAACTCGTCCCAGGTCGCCCACCGCGGGACCAGCAGCGAGTTGGCGATCAGAACCCTCGGCGCCCACTCTCCGGTCCGAAAGACGCCGACGGGCTTTCCGCTCTGGACGAGCAGCGTCTCGTCCGAGCCGAGCCGGAGGAGAGTTCCGACGATGGCCTTCAGCGCGTCGTGGCTGCGAGCGGCCTTGCCCGTGCCGCCGTAGACGACGAGCTGCTCGGGATGCTCTGCGACCTCCGGGTCGAGGTTGTTGAGGAGCATCCGGAGCGGCGCCTCCGTCTGCCACGAGCGGGCGTTCAGCGTGACTCCCCGAGGCGCGCGAATACGCGTCAGGTCTCCGACGAGCGCTTCGACCGTGGGGTTCGTGGTCGCCAGGTCGGTCATGTGAGCGGGCCGATCTCTCGCTCAGCAGCCGCGACTACCTCGCGAGACCGAACCGCGATCGCGGCCTGCTCGATGTCGTCGGTCAACGAGCGGTCCTCGGTCAGCCTCGGCGAGAAGGAGCGGATGAAGTCGTGCACGGCGCCGACACCCGCACCGGGACGCAGCGGAGCCAGGAACTCGATCGCCTGCGCACCGGCCAGAAGCTCGATCGCGAGCGTCCGCTCGGCGTTGTCGAGCACGCGCAGAGCCTTCAATCCGGCGGTGTTCCCCATCGACACATGATCCTCCTGACCGGCGCTCGTGGGGATCGAGTCGACGCTCGCCGGGTGAGCGAAGACCTTGTTCTCGGAGACGAGCGCTGCTGCCACGTACTGCGGGATCATGAAGCCGGAGTTCAGGCCTCCCTCCTCCACGAGGAAGGGCGGGAGTCCGTCCGAGAGACTCGGGTTCACCATCCTTTCGGTCCGCCGCTCCGAAATGCTCGCGAGCTCGGCGGCCGCCATCGCCAGCACGTCCAGCGCGAACGCGAGCGGCTGCCCGTGGAAGTTCCCGGCGGACACGATCTCACCCTCCTCGACGAGGACGAGCGGGTTGTCCGTGGCCGCGTTGAGCTCGACCGTGACCGTCGCCTCCACGTAGTCGAGGAGATCGCGGCACGCGCCGTGCACCTGCGGTGCACAGCGGAGCGCATAGGCGTCCTGCACCTTGTCGCACCAGCGGTGCGACTCGATGATCGCCGAGCCCTCGAGGAGGCGCCAGATGTTCGCTGCACTCTCGAGTTGCCCCTTGAGCGGACGCGACTCGTGCACGGCGCGCGCGAAGCTCGATCGCGACCCACGGAGCGCCTCGAGTGAGAGCGCGCAGGCGAGATCCGCGGTGGCGGCGAGCCTCCGTGCGCGTTCGATGCCGAGCGCCGCCATCGCAGCCATGAACTGCGTTCCGTTCACCAACGACAGGCCCTCCTTGCTGACGAGCCGGATCGGCTCGAGCCCGACGCGGCGCAGGGCGGCAGCGCCGTCGAGCACGTCCCCTTCGACGACCGCGTGGCCTTCACCGACGAGCGGGAGGGCCAGATGCGCCAGCGGGGCGAGGTCGCCGCTCGCGCCCACCGAGCCGCGTGCGGGCACGACGGGAAGAACGCCTCGGTTCAGGCACTCGACGAGCAGCTCGACCGTCTCCACCCGAGCGCCCGAGTAGCCCTTGGCGACGGTGTTCGCCCGCAGCAACAGCGCCGCTCGGACGACGTCGTCCGGATACGGCTCGCCCACCCCGCAGGCGTGGCTGCGGAGCAACCGGAGCTGGAGCTCGTCAGCGAGCTCTTCGGGGATCCGCGCCGACACGAACCGCCCGAAGCCGGTGTTCACGCCGTAGGTGTTCTCGTCGCGCACCGACTCGACCAGGTCGCGCGCGGCGCGCATGCGCTCCTTGGCTCCGTCGCCGATCTCGGCTCGTGCCCCATGGACGGCGACGTCCCACACGTCTCCGAGCGTGAGATCCTCTCCCGTCAGGACGAGCGCCGGAGACACGCCCCGAGTCTAGGCGCTCCCCGCCGGCGGGGACCTACGTGCCGAGCGCGCGCTCGAGGACGCGCGACTCGTCGATACCCGGGATGTCCACACCCGCGCTCTGGGCGTCCGAGAGCACGACCTCGGGGACGAGCCCGACGAGCTCCGCGCCGACCACCGCTACACCGCGTAGGGCAGACTCGCGTTCCACGCGAGCAACGACCTCGTGAAGAGGAGAACGCGCGAGATCGAGCACGTTCATGCTGACCTGGACGCGGCCGGAACGAGGCAGGGTGAGCCCGATTGCCTGGACACCCGGCATGCCCCCGCTCGACTCGCGGATCGTCTCCGCGATCGCGCGAGCGACATCGACGTCGGTCGTGCCGAGGTCGAGGTTGTACGCGACCAGGACGGGCCGCGCTCCGACAAGGACCGCTCCCGAGCGCAGATCGAGGCTGATCGGGCCTGCATCCGGGCGAAGCTCACCCGCTGACATTCGGCGCTGAAGCTCCGCCGGCCCACCCCTGCGGAAGAAGGCCGGCCGCCGGTCTCCGGCCACGAGCCCGTACAGGAACACCGGAGCACCCAACTCGGTTCCGATCCGCTGGGCGATTTCGTGTGCAACCTCCTTGGCGATCTCCATGTGCTGCGGAACGAGCGGGACGATCGGGACGACGTCGACCGCTCCCACTCTCGGGTGCACGCCGTCGTGCGCGCGCAAGTCGATGAGCTCGAGAGCGAGCGCGATCCCGGCGACGAGCGACTCGACGAGCGGTTCGGGGTCGGCGACCAACGTGAAGACCGAGCGGTGATGGTCCGCATCCGCGTGGACGTCGAGGAGCGTCGCGCGACTCGCGAACGCACGGCCGATCTCGTCGATTGCGGCCGCGTCGCGCCCCTCGGAAACGTTCGGCACCGTCTCGAGCACGATCCGTACCCTACGAGCACGTGACGGCAGAGGAGGACTCCACGATCCGACGTCCGGCCGGACGGACCTTCGTCCGGCTGCTCACGTTTCTCCGTCCCTACCGCGTCTCCCTCATCGTCTCGTCGATCCTCGCGATCCTCTCGCAGGTCGCCGGCATCCTCGTCCCGGTTCTCTCGGGGCTCGTCATCGACGAGCTCTCCGCGGATCAGGACACGACGGCGCTCTCGCTGTGGATCGGCGCAATCGTCGCGCTCGGGCTCATCCGCGGTGCGCTCATGCTCGGGCGGCGCCTCCTCTCGGGTCGACAGGCGCTCGCCGTCGAGTACGACCTGCGCGACGAGCTCTATGCGCACTTCCTGCGGCTCTCGTTCGGCTTCTACGACCGAAGCCAGACGGGACAGCTCATGTCGCGAGCGACGATCGACCTCCAGTCCGTGCGCTTCTTCCTCGGCTACGGGCTCATCTTCTTCGCGCAGCACGTCGTCACGATCGTCGTCGTCACGGCCGTCCTCTTCGTCTACGACTGGCAACTCGCGCTCGTCGCGTTGGCGATTACGCCTGCGCTCGTCGTCGTCGCCAACAGGTACAGCCGCGTCTCCCATCCTGTTCTGCGAGACGTGCAGGCGAAGCTCGCAGACGTCTCGACCGTCGCCGAGGAGAGCATCGTCGGCGTGCACGTCGTCAAGTCGTTCTCACAGGAAGAGCGCCGAGGTGAGCGGTTCGCCCAAGCAGCCGACTCCGTCTTCGAACGAACCCTCGCCGCGAATCGGCAACGCGCGTTCTACGTGCCGCTGCTCACGTTCCTCCCGCTCGTCGCGCAGGCCGCCGTCCTGCTCGTGGCCGGGCGGATGGTCGTGAACGGAGCACTATCGATCGGGGACTTCTTCGCGTTCAACCTCTTGCTCGCAATGCTGGTGATGCCGCTGCGGATGCTCGGGATGTGGATCGGGCAGGCTCAGAGGGCCACCGCAGCGGGTGAGCGAATCTTCGAGGTCCTGGACGAGCCGGAGGAGATCTCCGACCGGACCGACGCGGAGCCGCTCCCGCCTGGGCGGGGTCACGTGCGCTTCGAGGGCGTCGATTTCGCGTACGAGCCCGGCCGCCTCGTGCTCGAGGACGTGGATCTCGAGGTCCTGCCCGGACGAACGATCGCGCTCATCGGGCGTACGGGCTCCGGCAAGTCCACCCTGGCCGCACTCGTCCCGCGGTTCTACGACGCAACGGCCGGGCGCGTCGTCGTGGACGGGCTCGACGTCCGGGATCTGCAACGGCGCTCGTTGCGTCGCGAGATCGGAGTGATCTCCCAAGATCCGTTCCTGTTCTCGGCATCGGTCCGGGACAACATCGCGTTCGGGCTTCCCGACGCTCCCCACGAGGCGGTCGAGGCCGCTGCGCATGCGGCTCAGGCTCACGACTTCATCGTGAACGACCTCCCACAGGGGTACGACACGGTCATCGGGGAGCGCGGCATCACGCTCTCCGGGGGCCAGCGGCAGCGGATCGCGATCGCCCGCGCGCTCTTGATCGATCCGCGAATCCTCGTTCTCGACGATGCAACCGCCTCGGTCGACGCGACGACGGAGGCACGTATTCGTCTGGGGCTGCGCGAGGTGATGCGGGGCCGGACGACCATCATCATCGCCCATCGGCTCTCCACGATCGCGCTCGCAGACGAGATCGCGGTGCTCGAGAACGGCCGGATCGTCGCGCGCGGGACCGCAGAGCGAGCTCCTCGCGGAGAGCTCGCTCTTCCGCGAGATCCACGAGCACGGCCTGCTCCAGCAGGTGGTCGCCGGATGAACCGTGCCGGCGCAGATGTGGCGCTTTGCTACACCGGTCAGCCGACACACACTCGGCACGAACGCGTCTCCCATGCGTGCGAATTTCGGCGTTATGCTCGCAGTGGGTGGTGGGCCGGGGTGCCCCGTGTAGGAGCCGGAAATTGAAGATCTGGCAGGCGGGGAGCCATCTCACCGACCAGCGCTCTGCCCGCGTCGAAGACTGGTCGTGGAGGCAGACGCGCCGTCGCCTGGGTGTGCTCGTCCGCCTCGCCCGCCCGTACCGTGCCCGCGCCGCGCTCGCCGTCGTCACGCTCGTCGCGTACACACTCGTTGCGCTTCTACCGCCCTACCTCGTGAAGCTCGCAGTGGACGACGGGATCACCGCGGGAGACCTGCGCACGCTGAGCGTGATCGTCGTCGCGTTCCTGCTCGCCGGCATCGCAGCGTTCGTGCTCTCTGGCGCTCAGACCTATTTCACGGGCTGGGTCGGGGAGCGCGCGCTCGCGGATCTCCGCATCCGTCTCTTCCGGCACCTCCAGCGCCTCTCGCTGGGTTTCTTCGAGCGGAACCGCACCGGCGCGATCGTCAGCCGCATCACGAATGACGTCGAGGCGCTCGACCAGCTCGTGACGGACGGCCTCTCCAGCCTGGTCCAGAACAGCCTCGTGCTCGCGGGCACGGCGGTCGTCCTCTTTCTCCTCGACTGGCGCCTCGCGCTCGCGACGCTGCTCGTCCTGCCATTGATGGGCGGCGGCGACCGCGTGGTTCCGAGTCCGCTCGAACCGCGCGTATCGCCGCGTGCGGGAGCGCCTCGGTCTGGTGACGGCGACGCTCGCCGAGGACATCTCCGGGATGAGAGTCGTGCAGTCGTTCACGCGCGAGCCGGCGAGCCAGACGAGCTTCCGCGGCGTGAACGAGGCGTACAAGGCCGCGAACTACGAGACCGTCGTGCTGAACGGCCTCTACTTCCCGGCGGTCGACGTGCTCTCGTCGGTCGCAGTGGCGATCGTACTCGGCTTCGGCGGAGCACTCGTCGTCGACGGAAGCCTCACCGTCGGGACGCTGCTCGCCTTCACGCTCTACCTGTCGAACTTCTTCGACCCGGTGCAGCAGCTGTCGCAGCTCTACAACACGTTCCTCTCCGCGACCGCCGCCCTCGACCGGATCATCTCGGTGCTCGACGAGGAGCCCGAGGTCGTGGATGCGCCGAATGCGCGCGAGTTGCCCTCAATCACCGGGTACGTCCGCTTCGACCACGTGCGCTTCGGCTACTCCGAGCTCCCGGACGTGCTTCACGACTTCGATCTCGAGGTGCCGCCGGGCACGACGGTCGCGCTCGTCGGGCACACGGGGGCGGGCAAGTCGACGATTGCGAAGCTCCTCGCGCGCTTCTACGACCCGCGCGCCGGCGCGATCACGATCGACGGCCACGACCTCCGCGAGGCGACGCAGGCCTCGCTCCGGCAGCAGCTCGGGATCGTCCCCCAGGAGGGCTTCCTCTTCGCCGGCTCGGTCGCCGACAACATCTCCTTCGGACGTCCGGAAGCCGATCGATCCGAGATCGAGGCAGCCGCTCGAGCCGTCGGCGTCGACGTGTTCGTCGCCGAGCTCCCGGACGGCTACGACACGGAGCTCGGCGAGCGTGGGTTCCGACTCTCCCTCGGACAGCGGCAGCTCGTCGCGTTCGCGCGGGCTCTGCTCGCCGACCCGCGGATCCTCATCCTCGACGAAGCCACGTCGTCGGTCGACATCGGCACGGAGCAGAGGATCGAGCGCGGGCTTCGCCACCTGCTCGCGGGCCGAACGGCGTTCGTGATCGCGCACCGTCTGTCGACGATCCGCCGCGCCGACCTCATCGTCGTCCTCGACCACGGGCGGATCGTCGAGCAGGGCACGCACGACGAGCTGCTCGCCGCGGGAGGCGCGTACACGCGGCTGTACGGGACTGGGCGGCGGACGTCGCCTGACGAGCGTCTACGGATTCGCGCAGTCGGGGGCGGTCACGACCAAGCCGGGCGTCGCACTCGCGCGTTGCGGCTAGAAGCCTGTGCGACGCGCGAGGGTGCGATCCGGCGCCGTGTCGTGGCCGTTATCCGGCCCTCAATTATTCGACGACCGAGCGCATGAGCAGCGAGGGAGATACCGCCGACGACGCCATCGAGGAGGTGATCGAGGAATCACTCGCGCTCGAGAGCGCGTACGCGACGTTGCTCAGCCCGACCGAGGCTGTCGCCGCGATGCACCTCCGCGTCCCTGCTCGTGGCAATCGAAAGCTCCGGCGGATCCTCGAGAGGATCGAAGCGGACGACCAGATCAAGGCCTGGTGGCATGTCGCGAACGTGAATGCCGTCGCGCGCCTCGAGATCAACGACCACTCCTGGGTGCACGTCCAGATCGTCGCGAACATCGCGTTGAAGCTGCTCCGGCAGCTCACGAAGCACGGCGTCCAGCCCTCGCTCGTCCACGACTACCGGCTGAGCGCCGACGAGTCCGAGGTCGTCGTCGTGCTCGCGTCGCTCCTCCATGACATCGGCATGTCCGTGCACCGGCGGGATCACGAGGACTGGAGCCTCTTCCTGGCCGAGCCGAAGCTGCGTGAACTGCTCGAGGACATCTACGAGGAGCCGGATCGCACCGTGGTCGTGTCGGAGGTGCTGCAGGCGATCACGAGCCACCGCGCCGACGGCGAGCCGCTGTCGGTCGAGGCGGGCATCCTGCGGGTCGCGGACGCGCTCGACATGGCGAAGGGCCGCTCGAGAATCCCGTTCGAGCGAGGTTCCGTGTCGATCCATTCGCTCTCCGCCGCAGCGATCGACGAAGTGCGTATCGGCGACGGGCAGACCCGGCCGATCATGGTGGAGATCGTCATGAACAACTCCTCCGGGATCTACCAGGTGGACGGCCTCTTGAAGGCCAAGCTCCGCGGGTCGGGGCTCGAGCCGTACGTCGAGGTGGTCGCCCGGATCGACACCGACGCCGAGAAGCGGCTCGTGCCCGTCTACCACCTCGAGATCGGCGGACAGTCCGACGGATCGTAGGCTCTCGCTAGAGGTGCTCGCTAGACTGGCCAGGCCCGTTGCGGGGTAGTCTAACGGTAGGACGCCTGGCTCTGGACCAGGAAGTTGGGGTTCGAATCCCTGCCCCGCAGCCTCGAAGAACCCGCTGGAAACGGCGGGTTTTCTCATCTAGATCGGCGACACGCCGATCGACGCGGGCGAGCAGGAGACGACCCGACCGTCAGCGCCACTCTCCCTCCGCTTAGCCGACCCGTGGATACCTGCGCCGCAGCAATCTTCGCTGTCTTTGAGCTGTTGTCGTACGAGGTTACGCTCGTGACACGCTTTCTAAGCATTTTGTAACGTCTTGGGCGATTGCTCGTGGCGCTTCGTGTACGGTGATCCGCATCGCATGACACGAGCGGCCCCTCTTGGGCGGGCCGCGCCCCTGTCGTCCACACGGAGGTCCGATCCTGAAAGCCCTATTCGCTGGCTTGTGCGTGCTCGTGTTGGCGACACAGGTCTCTGCGGTGGCGAGAGGGGAGAGCTCGCAGACGTCGGCCGATCCGCCTCGAACGGCGCGGACGGGATCGCACGCAGTCTCCCTGGACGCGCGTCTCGAGCAGAAGCTCGCTGCCGCGCGCAAGCACCGCAGCGTCATCCGCTTCTTCGAGAACCACCGTTCGCTCTTGAGCTCCACCGAGCATCAGGAAGCTGCGACCACCGCGCTCGGGCGCGCGCAGCGGCGGCTGGTACGTGTCACGAAGACCGTGGTTGCGCTGCGGCGTGCGATCGCACGCCGCGAGGCACGGCGTCTGGCGCACGCACCGCCCAAGGTCGCGATCTGCAGCGTCTTCGGTCGCCGCTACTGCGGTCAGGCTCTCAGCGTGTCCTGGTGCGAGTCCCGGCATTCGACGCGTGCCCAGAACGGCCAGTACCGGGGTCTGTTCCAGATGGGCTCGAGCGAGCGGCGGTTGTTCGGCCACGGAGAGACGGCGCACAAGCAGGCGATTGCCGCTCACAAGTACTTCGTCGTCTCGGGGCGGGACTGGAGCCCGTGGAGCTGCAAGCCGCGCTACGGGTACTACTAGAGACGCCTTTCCGTGCAAACTGCGGGTGACGTGACCCGAAACGGGTTTCTTTTCTGCCGGCCTTCTGCTAGGCCTCCGGACTAGTGTGGGGACAGCGGAATCGCGACCGCTTGCGGCCCCTCGACGAGGCCGCGGCGTACGCTCGCTGCCATGGCGACCGCGACGAGAACGTGCGGCTCGTGAAGCTCCCGCCGCGGCGGCTGCGCTACGAGAGCGTGCTTGCGAACGGCGAGGCGATTCGACGCGACTTCGAGAGCCGGCTCGACACCCGCGAGCCGGAGTCCGCGCTCTAGCCGCGTCCGCTCACGGCGAACGAGGATCGACTGTCCTCGCCGAGAAACAGCGACCGGCGTTTCGCTACTCTGGGGCGGCTCGGCCCATTCGTCTAGTGGCCTAGGACACCGCCCTCTCACGGCGGCGGCACGGGTTCGAATCCCGTATGGGCCTTTTCGGCTCCGCTCGGTAGAGGCGATTTGGCTCAACCATGCGGGCCGTTGGTGTCGAAAGGTCACTCGAGCCCGCGGCGTGCTGGTACCGGTGCTGGTACCGGTCGACATGGCGCCTGCGCCGCGTGGTAGAGGTGGATAGAGGGATCTCCCATGATCCGAAGGAGAATCGAGATGGGAAAGCTGATCGCGACAACGCAGGCCACCCTCGACGGAGTCATAGACCCGGTTGGCGAGTGGGTGCAGCCGGACGGAGACCACGGCGAGTACTCGTTCGAGCGACAGGCGAGATCCAGCGGGCTGGTGCTCGGCCGCAAGACCTACGAGGGGCTGGCGGGATATTGGCCGAGCCAGTCGGGCAAATGGGCGGACATGGTCAACCCGATGCCGAAGTACGTCGGGTCCAACACCCTGTCCGGCGATCTCGAGTGGAACGCGACCCTGCTCGAGGGAGACCTCGAGGACTCGATCCCGAAGCTGAAGGACGAGGTCGACGGTGACCTGTTCATGCACGGGAGCGGCGAGTTCGCGTATTCCCTCGCCGAGAAGGGCCTGATCGACGAGTACGAGGTCTATCTGAACCCGCTCGTCTGGGGCGAGGGAAACGTCCACGTTCTCGGCGACAGGGGAACAGTCCGTATGGAGCTCGACGACGTGAAGCGATTCGACTCCGGAGTGGTCCTCCTCACCTACCTCCCGGCGTCTTGACCGGGCTGGGGCCGCGAGGCGACCCCGGCGAGGGCTACCGAGGTTCGATCGCGCCTCGAGCTTGAGCGAAGGTCGTCATTGGAGCTCTCACTACAGAGTTGTCTTATCCCCGACTGCCTCTCGAGCGACAAACGCTCGCCCATGCGACGCAGAGCGCGTCGCCCGACCGGGCTACCGGCCGGCGACCCACAGATAGGGCGTCGTCGTCGAGACCTTGACCAGTCCCGCTCGTTCGAGGATCGGACGCGAGGCTTCGGTCGAGTCGCTGTGGATCAGCCTCTTGCCAAGCACAAGCGCTGATCGTGCACGGGCCGCCGTGAGCGCTCGGTAGAGCCCGCGACCACGCCATTCCGGTCGCGTGGCGCCGCCCCAGATCCCGGCGAACTCCGTTCCGGGCACCGGCTCCAGGCGGCCCGAGCTCACGATCTCTCCGTCGGCCTCTGCCACCCAGAGTTCCATCCCATCCCCGAACCCCAGCCTTCGGAGCAGCGCATCTGCCATCTCCTGGGCGAACCCGCCCCCGAAGATCTCTTCCTGCATCGCACTGAGCGCGCGGACTTCCGGCTCGCTCGTGACCCGCCGGAGGTGGATCCCCGTCGGCAATGGAACGTCAACCGCTAGGAGAGCGGCTTCGCCGATCATGATCGACTCCGGCTCCTCGGGCACGAACCCGTTTCGTACGAGCGCGTCGTGCAGCGCCGGGGCGCGATCGTGCGCGCGCGTCTTCCACTCCACGCGGGTTATCCCAGGATCCTCACGGTAGTGCGCAAGAGCGCCCTCCACCCACCTGGCGATCACGGCGCCATCCGCACCTCCGAGATCCCGGTAGGTGACGAAACCTCGACCGCCCGCGAACGTCACGAGCCTCAGCGGGCCAAGGCGCGTCACGGCCACCGCACTCGGGGTTTCGGCGTCCGTACGAAGCTGCCGGTCGTACGCGTCGAGGTACTCCTGCACAGTTGCCATCAGCTGCCATTCTCCAGGCTCGTCTAGCTCGGGTGACATTCCCGCACGCTGACCCAACCGAGCGGCGTCTCTCGGGATGTCGCCTCTGTCACTACAGAGTTGCCTTTATCGCCGACGAGGCCGAGCTCGACTACGCCGCGCTTGCCCGTGCGTGACCCGGATCGTGCTGGTACCGGTGCTGGTACCGGGTCGCTGTAAAGGCGCGACTTCCAGGCGACGTTCGGACCCCGTATGGGCCTTCAGCCGGACTCGCCGCAAACGGGCTGTTTGGCCCGTTTCACATCTCAGGGCGACAGGCTGGGAGAGGCCGGGAGAGGCCGGACTCCGCGGCCGAGCCGGGTCACGCCCATGTCGCCCCGCATCGCGAGGCCGGTTAGGCTCCCGGTGTGACGCGACTGGTGAAGCTCGCCGTTCTCGCGGTCGCTGTGTACGCGGTTGCGACGAAGAGCGGGCGCGAACGGCTGAAGCGCGCTCGGGAGACGTACACGCAGGAAGTCTCCTCCGGCGCGAGGCCGATCGAGGCCGTCGGCACTGCCGTAGCGGGGTTCGTCGGCTCGAATCCTGAGAAGCCGTGAGGACGACCCGCATGGGCCGGGTCAGCGTCAGCTAGCGGCGGGTTCGCAAGACAAAGGGGGCGGGCGCTCGAGAGGGTGTCGGCCGGCCCCGATGGAGGTGGTAACCCTCTGCCTCGGGAAGATCTTGACCGTAGGACTGGTCTAGATCAACGGGCGCTACTCCCTCCGTGTGCCCCGTCTTCTCCGAACACCGAGAAGATGCTTGTCGTCACTCGTCCGATCAGGGGGCGGGGCGCACCGCCTGCGGCCTGCCCCCTTCTTCTCCGATAGGGAGCCGGGCTGGTGACGCGCGGTCGCCTGTCAGGGACATTCGAACCCCGTCTCACATCAGAGAGTCAGCTCGATCCGATGCTCTCCCCCTCGACCTCACCGGTCTCGACGAAGCCGTAACGGAGATAGAAGTCGCGCGGCCCGTGCTCTCCGGGTACGTAGCTCGACACAAGCCTCGCGGCACCGGGCAGGCGACGCACGTGCTCCACGGCGAGGTCGAGCGCCCGACGTCCGTAACCGCGGCCCTGCTGGTCGGCCGCGATCATGAACCGCCACAGGAAGTACTCCTCCGACTCCGGATCGATGTCGAGCATCACGAAGCCGACGGGTGTCTCGGCGGCGTAGACGGCGCGGAACCAGGCTCTCGGCTGGAAGTACGCCTGCGCGATCGAGACGGCATTCGTGGCGACATACGCACGCTGCTCGGGCGCAACGTCGAGGTTGCAGATCGCCCGCACGGTCTCAGCTGTGATCTCGCGGAGCGTCACCTCGTCGGCCACGCCAATGACGCTAACGGCGCAGGCCGCTTTTTGGAAGTGGGCAACACGCGCAACCCCGCAATCCGGATTCGGATTCACACAGGGGCTGAGGCCCCTCCGCTCCCGATTTGTGGCAGCGCATCGGGGAACGCGGTTAACTCCACGCACGATGGCCACGGAACAGATCGACGAAGAGATCTCGCAGCTAACGCTGACGGCACTCTTGGGGCAGTACAAGGAGTGCTCGGCGCAGCACATGCAGAGCTACACGCTGACGTGGCAGGTGCCTGCGTTCACGATCGGTGTTTCCGGCGTTCTCGTCGCCGCGACCTTCGGCTACGACGTCCCCGAAGTCGTCCGCGCGATCGTCGCTGCGATAGGCGCGACCTTCGTGTTCGCGATGACCGTCGCCCTGGAGCGAAACCGGATACTGCAGCTGCACCGGCGCAAGGATCTCATCGCAATCGAGGACCGGCTCACGGCAGCCGGAGTCGATCCCTTAGTCTGGGAGTTCTCCCGATTCCTCGACGAAGCGCGCTCAGGAGCGTTTCCAGGAAGCCGGTTCTATGTCTACCGGCTCGTCGAGTTCTTCGGCCTGCTGCGTGACCTGATGCTTCTCGTCGTCGTGCTCCTTGCTGGCATGTCGGGGTATTGGCTGGTGAAGGCGCTCACCGAATAACGCCTGTCTCTGATCCCGTGTCTCAGGGTCGGTGTATTGCGTCGCCCAGCACGACAACAGCTTCGGCTGCGCCGCGGACACGAATCGGCCTAGACTCCCTCGCGCAACATGAGCTCAAGCGAGTCCGGCTCGTACAGGATCGGCGAGGCGCAGTTCCGGGACGTGTCCGCCGAGCTCGAGCGCCTGCGGATTCAGGCCGAGGTGCTCTGGTCTCAGGAGCTCCGCGTTCTTCCGCTCCATGGGCTCCGCGACGACGTGCGCATTCTCGAAGCGGGCTGTGGGCCGGGGTTCGTTTCGCGGTTGCTCCTCGAGAGCTTCCAGCGAGCGACCGTGACCGGCCTGGACTTCGACCCCGCGATGCTCGCGTACGCCCGTGGTCACGTCGAGTCCGATCGGGTGCGGTTCGTCGAGGGGAGTGCGGCGGATACGGGGCTGCCCGACGGCTCGTTCGACGTCATCCTTGCGCGGTTCCTCCTCCAGCACGTTCCGAACATTCCTGACGTTCTCCTGGAGTTCCGTCGTATCCTCGTTCCCGGCGGGCGCCTGATCGTGGTCGATGCCGACTTCGCCTTCTCGACCCTCTTCGAGCCGGAGCCGGCGTTCACGCGAGAGCTCGTCGATGCCATCATCGAGGGCCAGCGACTGCGCGGCGGAGATCCGCACATCGGCCGCAAGCTTCCACGGCTCCTTCGTGAGGCTGGCTACTCCGACGTTGCAGTCGACGCTGTCGTCGCGCATAGCGTCGTCGTCGGCCGGGAGCCGATCCGCGGCGTCATCCCGGATCAAGCGGTCGATCACCTCCGAGGCGCAGGGCTGATCTCGGCCGAGCTTGCCGACGAGGCGAGTAGCTACCTCGCCAGAATCGACTCCGGCGAGCAGGAGTACGAGGGGATGGAGATGGCGCTCATCGCGTCCGGGTCGGCCTAACGCGGCGGGCATCAGCGACCTCGGAGAACCTCACCGATTTGGCGACGGATCTTCCCCGTCATGACCACCGCACGGCCTCGGCGCCGCCGGTGGTGACGTTCGCACCCGAGTAGACCCCCTGCATCGGAGAAGGTCGTGATGACCGCATCTTCGGATCGTCGGAACCCGACGTCGCGCGGGCCGACGACCCGCGCGACGTTGGGTTCGGCTCCTAGCGAAAGGAGAAGGACGCGTCGACGTTGTAGAAGCCTTCAGGCACCTCGATACTGGCGACGTCACCACCCGGGCCTGGCAGACCGCAGTCGGCCGACCCGCCGATGTTCACCTCGACGGGCTCGAAGTCTGGGAGGACCGCCTTGGGCTGCTTGGTCAAGGTCGTGAGACCGCCGGGGCCACTCGATCCGTCGGCGTACTCGCAGTACAACGTTGGCTGCGTGCCGAGCGTCGGCGTGCCGGTGCTCTCGACCAGGATGCGCGGGAAGAAGAGTGCCGTGCCGGCACTCTCCGAAAGCGCTGCCGCCTTGACCGCAACGGAGCAGGGTGCCTGGTCGGCGTTACACGTGAAGCGGAACGTCCCGCCGGTCGTATCAACGACCGGGGACCCGAGCACGGTCGAGTACACGCCGAACGTCGCTGTTGAGCCGCCGCGAGTCACGTCGACAGCGGCAACACCGTAGTCCAGCGCCATCGCAGGTGAAGGTGGCGGACCTGGCGGACCTTCCTCTGGCGGGCACGCCTCTGGCGTCGACGGCTCACCGGGGGCGCACGCTGACGGGCCTGCCGTACCTGGTGGCCCTTGGGCGCCAGCGATCGCGGTAACCGTGGCGAACATGACCACTGCGACGGCCGCCATCAGCACTTTCGTCAAAAGAGACTGCATTCGGAGCTCCTTTCCGAAGTCCCGAGGCGGGAGGGACGTCCGTTCCTCGGATCTGCTTCAGGTAAGCGTCCCGTGCGGCGACCGACCGACACATCGACCGAATGGGGGAGACATCGACCGAATGGGGCACGCTGCCGTCTGTGCTCCCTGCCCGCAAACGCGAGGAGACCCGCTTGCGCGGGTCTCCTCCACACTCGACCGCCTGTTGGCGGCACCGGCTTACTACAGGCGCTCAGTCGCCAGCTCGCAAGCTGCGCCAACGGGCTTTCCTACGTGGGCGGTGCCAAGCCCGAATCGGCGATGCCGGGCGGCTCGGACGGCTCCAGTGCGGCTTTCGCCGCCGCGACGGCCTCGCGTCGGGCGTTCGTCAACTCCTGCACGAAGATCTGCACCGTCGCCGCGAGCGGTACGGCCGTGAGCGCGCCGAGCACGCCGAGGAGCGCGCCGAACAAGGTCACGGAGACGATGATGAAGAAGCCCGAGAGGTTGACCGCCTTGCCCTGGATCTTCGGCGTGAGGATGTTGTTCTCGACTTGCTGGTAGACGAGCACCACGACGAGCATGACGATCGCGGCTCCGAGCCCTTCCTCGGCCCAGAGCGTGGGCACGAGGATGAAGCCCGCGATAGTGGCGCCGATGTTGGGGATCATGTCGAGCAGCCCCGCGATCACGGCGATCCCGAGTGCGTAGCTCGAGCCGAGAAGCCACGCAGTGAGACCCTGCGTGGTTCCGGCGATCGTCGCGATGACAACCACGCCGATCGCCCAGCGGGACACGGACTCGGTGACTCGCTCCCACACGGCGAGCCAGCGCGCGTCCTCGCCGGGCATCAGCATGCTCGCGAGCGCTCGCTTGAGGTTGCCGATGTCCGTGAGCAGGAAGAGGCAGATGAAGAGGATCGTGAATGCCGCGAGGAAGATGCTGAAGAAGCTGCCCGCGATGCCGAGCATCGCCTGGATGGTGTCCGGGACCGAGACCGCGATCGTGTCCGCGCCCGACTGGACGTTCTCCGCCGCGCCGGAGTCGCCCAGGAAGTCGAGCTCCTCGGAGTCCCGCAGGCTCTCCACCGTTTCAGGCAGGTCCTGGAGGTAGTCGCGCACCGACGCCGACGAACGGCACGAGCAGCAGCAGGGCGAGCACGGTGACCGCGACCGCGGTTCCGAGGACGGTCACCGTCGCGGCAAGTCCGCGCGACATGCCCGTCTTCGCCATCACGAAGCGCACCGGGTACTCGAACACGAGCCCGAGGAAGATGCCGACGAAGACGATCAGGAACGTGTCGCCGATCGCCCAGAATGCGACCAGCACCCCGATCGCAGCGGCGACGAGCAGGATCGTCCGCATGGGAAGCAGCAATGCAACTCGTCGACTGCCGCCTGGCTCCATGACGCGAGAGGCTACGCCTCGGGTCGGCGGGATCGGAGGCGAGGGCGGGGGACGCTGTTCGGGTACACGCCGCCTTCAGCCTTTCCGCGGCATGAACGGTCGGAGCTCGTCGGCGCCCGGCTGGACGATCCCGACATGGGACTCGGGCACCTCGTTCCAGGCGCCCGCAAGGTCGCCGAGAGGCTCGGAGACGACGACCCTCGTCTCGTCCGACAGGCCGGCGAGCTCCTCGCTCTCCGGGTAGAGAGCCTTCAGCGCGTCCATTCGCGTGCTGAAGTAGAGAGAGCGCGAATCGCCTTCGCTCGAGTAGCGGAACGCCCACACGCTACCCCCGTCCGTCGTCGCGATCGTCATCTGCACGGGATTCTCGATGCCGCGAGCGCGGCCGGTGTCCTCGACGAAGCCGACCATGCGCTCGACGGCAGCGATGGGATCGCTCTCGAGCCCGAAGGTGAGCGCGAGGTAGAACATCGTCTCCGAGTCGGTCGTGCCCTCGATCGACGGGTAGAGCGACTCGTCGATTGCGAGTACCAGCTCGCGCCTCACGCGCGGGAACTCGCGGATCAGCCCGTTGTGCATCCACAGCCAGCGGCCGTAGCGAAACGGGTGCGTGTTCGTCTCCTGGATCGCCGTTCCCGTCGACGCGCGGATGTGCGCGAAGAAGAGGTGCGACGAGATGCCCGCCGCGAGCTCGCGGAGGTTCCGATCGTTCCACGCCGGATGGACACTGCGGTAGAGCCTCGGGGTCTCCGCCTCGTCGTACCAGCCGACGCCGAAGCCGTCGCCGTTCGTCGTCGTCGCGCCCTGCCTCGCGTGCAGGCTCTGGTCGATGAGTGAGCGGTCTCGCTTGACGAGGAGCTCCTCGAGCCTGATGGGCGATCCCGAATACGCGAGCCAGCGGCACATCGTCCCTAGCTCCTCGCCACCACGCCGGGCTGTCTCGTCGGGATGCTCTGCGCGAGGAACAGCGCCACGACCGCGAGCAGGGCGAGGATCGCAAGCGCCGAGCGAAGCCCGTCGATCCGAGCGTCGCCGTAGGCGTCGAGCGCCGCGTCCGCTGCTTCCGGGTCGGCGTCGCTTTCCTCGAGGGCGGCCTCGAGGTCGGCGTCGGAGATGAACGGCACCCCGCCGGCGAGCTCCACCTGTGCTTGCTGCGTGACGTCGGGCGGGATCGCCGGGCTCTGTGCGACGTTCACGAGGAACGCCGAGGTCATGGTCGCGATCAAGAGCGAGCCGGCGAGCGCGGTGCCGAGCGAGGCGCCGAGGTTCGTCATCGTGTTCTGGAGGCCGCCGACCTCAGGGCTCTCGTCGTCCGGCACGGCCGAGACGGTGACCGCGCCGAGCTGCGAGGCGAGCGCGCCGATCCCGAGGCCGATCAGGAGCATCGGAACGAAGACGATCTCGGGCCCTGCGTCCGGGTCGAGTGCTCCGAGCAGCACGACCGTGCCGGCGAGCAGCGCCAGCAGTCCGACTCGGACGACGAGCCGCGGCGAGACGGTCGGCAAGAGACGTGGGATCCCGATCGCCGCGGCGAGCAGGGTGACCGAGAGCGGCAGCAGGCGGACGCCGGTCTCGATCGCGGACAGCCCGAGCGCCACGGAGAGGTAGAGCGGAACGACGAAGAAGAACCCCGCCTGCACGAGGAACTGGAAGAAGAACATCGTGAGACCGCCGGTGAGCTGCCGATTGCGGAGCATCGCCGGCCGCACGAGCGGCTCCTCGTCCGCGCGACTCGCGGCGGGCCTGCCAGCGGAAGAAGACCCAGATCACGAAGAAGCCGCCGAGGATCAGCCAGATCGAGGGCGAGAGACCGGCCCAAGACGGCCCGCCGGTCTTGGGCTGGATCCAGCCCCACTCGGCGGTGCGCAGCACGCCGAACACGAGCAGGCCGAGGCCGAGCGCAGAGAGCACCGCGCCGACGTAGTCCAGCTGGGGGCGCTTCTCGACCGGCGCGTCGGCGATGCGGCGCGTCAGGAGCAGGATCGCGAGCACGATCACGACCTCTCCTGCGAACACCCAGCGCCACGAGAAGTACGTCGTGCAGAAGCCCCCGATCAGAGGCCCGACCGCGACCGCGACGGCGCCCGCAGCCGCGACGAGCCCGTAGGCCGCGGGCCGGCGCTCGGCCGGGAAGTTCCCGGCAACGAGGGCGACGATTGCGGGCAGGATCAACGCCGCACCGACGCCCTCGAGGAACGACCAGCCGAAGAGCAGCACGGGCAGGCTCTGCGCGATCGACGTCGTGAACGAGCCGCAGCCGTAGATCACGCAGCCGATCGCGAAGGCCCGCTTCCGACCGATTATCGCCCCGACCTTCGCGCCGGTGATCATCAGCGCCGCCATCACGAGCGTGTAGGCGGTGATCGCTCCCTGGATCCCGGTCACCGTCGTGCCCACGTCCTTCGCGACCGTCGCGATCGAGACGTTCATCACCGAGCTGTCGAGCGTCATCAGGAACTGGCCCGACGCGAGCGTGAGCAGCACCAGGGTCGCGCCGGAGGCACGTGCGGGTGCGAGGTCCTGGCTCGTCACGGGCGCGATTCTCTCAGGTCGGGCTCACAGGAAGTACGCGAGCTTGTCCCAGAGCCAGCTTTCGATGCCGCTCCCGCGTACCGGTGAGCGGTTCGGCCCGTTTCGAGCGAGCGATGTCGGGCTCGAACAGCCGCTCCTCGAATGCCGTCGCGAGCTCGGCGCTCCGCGCGATCATCATGATCTCCGAGTCGCGGTAGAGCGCCCAGGCGTCCAGGTTCACGGTGCCGAAGCTGACGACGTCGTCGGCGACGATCACCTTCGCGTGCACGACCGTGCCCGGGAGCTCCCAGAGCTCGACGCCTGCGGCGATCAGGTCCGCGTAGCGGTGTCTGGCGGCCGCCGCCGCAGGGGGGTTGTTCGACTCCTCGGAGAGCACGACACGTACCTTCACGCCGCGCCGAGCCGCGGCGATGATCCGCTGGATCATCTCGCCGTCGGTGAAGTACGCGTTCATGACGTCGAGCCGCGTGCGCGCACCGTCGATCTGCTCCCGGATCGCCTGGGTGGCTGCGACGAAGCCTCCGGGGATCACCTGCGTGAGAGCGACGGGCGTCGCCCCGGGGTCGGCCGGCTCCGGGAAGTACTTCGAGAGGTCGGCCGGGAGCGGGCCGTCGTGGCCTCGAAAGCTCGTCAGGAATGCCGCCTGTGCCTGGCGGACGACGTCGCCCGTGACACGGGTCATCACGTCGTGGAAGCCGCCGTCCCGGAAGTGGTCCTCGATGCCCGCACCGCCCGTCCACGCGATCGTGCCGTCGATGACGTAGAGCTTGCGGTGGTCGGCGCGACCGACCTCGTCCTGGCGCCAGTCGAAGTGCTGGTCGTCCGGGAACAGGCCATCGCGGTCGAGGGGAAAGACGTCGTTGACGACGATCTGCGCGCCCGCGGCAGCAAGTTGCGTGAACATCTCGCGGGCGTCCGCGTACGGACGCGAGCCGTACCTGTCGACGATCACGCGCACCTCGACTCCCTCCTCGAGCTTTCGCTCGAGGAGACGAGCCATCTCCATGCCGATCTCGCCTTCGCGCCAGCCGAACATCAGGATGTGCACCGACGAGCGTGCCGCCTCGACGTCGGCGAGGATCCGCGGGAAGAAGCTCGCACCCTCGACCCGTGGCTCGATGCTCGCGGCCGTCGACCAGGCGAAGTCGAGGGCGGCGTCGTGCGGCCGCATCCCGTCGCGCGCCGTGAAGGCTTCGGTTGCCGCCTGCGCCCCCGCGGACGTGACGGCCGTCGGCGGTGGTGGCCAGGTCGAGCGCTGCGTGACCCCTAGTACCTCTCGGTAGACGAGCACGAACACGGCGGCGAGGACGAGTCCGAGAAGAGCGAGGCCCTTCCGCCCCAGTCCGCTCGATGCGCGCGTGTTAGCGTCGCGGCTCATGGCGAGGGTCGGTGTCGCCGGTACTCCGCCAGCGGCTCGCTACGCGATTGCCGCCCGGATCGCGATCGCGGCGGTCGTGATCGGCGTCTTCCTGACCTGGACGTCCGACGAGCCCGTGACGCTCAACGGGACACAAGGCCCGAACAACGGCTGGCTCGCGGTGATCGTCGCCGCGTTTGCGCTCGGCTGGACGTGGTCCCTCCGGCGAGGCTCCTGGATCGGGATCGTCGGTGTGCTCGGCGCCGCGGTGGTCGTGGCCTGGACGGCGGTCGAGAACTGGCTCGACAACCGCGACGCGTTCGGCGCGACAGCGTCGTACGGGCTGGTCGTCGTCGTCGCGGCGAGCGTCGTTCTCGCCGCAGCAGCGGTGGCGACGGCGGTGCAGCGCGCACGACATGGCAAACGTCCGTGATCCACACGAGCGCGTCGTCGCCACGGCTTAGAGCTTCTAACACAATGAGGCCTCGTCGACGGTGCGTGATGGGTGGTGCGAGGCAAGGACGCAGGGAGGGTCAATATGCAGGCATATTGACCCGACCGAGGACGCCGCATCGCGCCGCCCAGCGCGTGCCGGCGACTCAGAGCTTCATTGTGTTAGAGGCTCTTAGACCACCTCCCTGAAACGGCGCGGGAGGACGACGGTCGACACCATGAGCCCGTACGCGATCGAGATCGCGGTGACGAAGGTGTCGAACCCCGCGGTGATC
Source organism: uncultured Actinomycetes bacterium (assembly GCA_963721795.1). Classification (GTDB taxonomy): domain Bacteria; phylum Actinomycetota; class Thermoleophilia; order Gaiellales; family Gaiellaceae; genus GMQP-bins7. The sequence continues at coordinate 129,880 of CAVRLT010000019.1, read as the reverse complement.
CCGTTGATCGTCTGATCGGTGACGAGCTTCAGGATGCTGTTGTAGCCGGCGCTCCCGGGAACCAGCATCAGCACGCCCGGAACGATGAAGACGAGCGCCGAGCGGTGGAGCCGTGCCCCCGCCAGGTTCCCGACCACGCCGATCGCGAGCGCCGCGACGAACGCCGCGGCCTGCTTACCGAAGAGTGCCGCGCCCACCTCGTTGGCCACGAGCGCGAGCACGGTTGCGGTGCACATCACATACGCATCCGTGTAGCGCGCCCTGAGCGTGAGCGTGAACGCGAGCCCGGCCGCGATGGCCGCGACGAGATGCCAGGCGCTGAAAGCCGGATCCGGCGCGATCTGACCTACCGGCCCGAACCAGTTGAGCGCGATCGAGCGGCCGATCTGGACGCCGAAGACGAGCCCGAGGAGTTGGACGAGTGCGCTCGCGGTGTTCGCGACGCCGGACTGGAGGTGCTCGCTCGCGAGCTCCCGCATCCCGATCGTAAGGGTCATCCCGGGGAGGAAGGTGACGAGTGCCGCGAGCGTCACGAGATCGGGTGAGGCGTCGACCCCGAGCTGTGCGATTGCGGTCGCGGTGAAGCTCGCAGAGACCGCGGCGATGGGAGCGGCGATCGGCTCCGCACGAACGATTCCCCGCGTCGCGACGGCGACGCTTCCGACGACGAGCCCGACGAGTGCGGCTGTCGCGGCCTCGCGCCAGCCGCCGCCGAGAACCGGAGTCAGCGCAGCGCCTGCGAGCGCATACGCAGCGAGCAGGATCGGCCATGGCCTCTGTGACCGCTCGTCGCGCAGGGCCTCCAGCGACGTGAGCGCAGCCTCGGCGCCGAGGCTGCCCCCGAGGATGTCCTGGACGAGGTCGTCGAGCTGCGCGATGCGATCGAGGTCGACGGTGCTCGGTCGGACCCGCAGGGTGTAGCTGCGCTGTGCACGCAGAGATCCGACCGTGAGGTCGATGACCGTCGGCGTGACCGAGATCTGTGCGTCCTCGAGCCCGACTGCGCGTGCCAGCGCGAGAACCCGCTCCTCGAGATCGGCGGTCGGATAGCCGGCCTCGTGCCCGGCACGCGTGAACCGGAGCAGGAGCTCGGTGTCCTGCGGCGCCTCTGGCTGGCTCACGCCTGCGGGCGGACCCGCTTCCAGACCGTGTCGAGAACGACGGCGAGGCCGGCGATTGCGATGATCGCGATGAAGGTCTCGGGCGAGTTCCTGAGCGTGTCCACGGCGAAGAACACGAGCACGATCGCGGTCACCGCAAGCGCGACGAGCACGATGGGCGTACGCGCGCCGATTTCGGCTCGGAGTCGGTAGGCGGAAAGGCCGACGAGCAGGAAGATGACGAGCGAGCAGGCGCTGCCGACCGACGCGATCGCCGAGAGGTCGACGAGGTTGGAGACGACCAGCACGATCGCCGCGGTGATCAGCATTCCGCCCTTCGAGCCCAGAGGCGACCCCCGTCCGAAGAACGGCGGGAACTGACCGCTCTCAGCCAGCATCGCAGTCAAGCCGCCCGAGGCGTAGAGCGTCGCGAGGACCGAGGAGGCCGTGGCAAGCAACGCAGCCACGGCCATGATCGTGAAGCCCGCATCGCCCAACGCCGGACGCGCGGCTTCGGCGATCGCAGTCTCGCCGTAGCCGATCACCTCCTCGACGGTCAGCGTTCCGAAGACCCCGAGCGAGATCAGCACGTACAGGACCGTCGTCACGCCGAGTGCGCCGTACATCGCCTTTGGCAATTCCCGAGTCGGGTCCCGCAGGTCGCCTACCGCGAACGTGATGACGCTGAATCCGAGGTACGCGAAGAAGGTGAGGGCGACGCTCGCGATGATGGAGGAGACGCTCGGGTACCCGCTGAAGGCGAGGAGGTCGAAGTCGATGTCGACGATCGTCACGGCGATGAAGACCGCAAAGACGCCGAGCAGCACGATCACGATCAACGATTGCGCGCGGTCGACGCTCTTCGACCCGACCAGGTTCACCCCGGCCATCGCAAGCACGACAATGGTCGTGAAGATGTTGTCCCAACCGGCGCCGGCGTCGTCGCCCACGAAGAGCGAGGTCGCGTAGCTGCCGAACGAGACGGCGACCATCGAGCAGACGATCACGATCGCCGCGAAGTAGCCGAGCCAGGACGCGATGCCGACCAGGCGTCCGTTCCCGAACCCCGCCATGAGGTACGCGATCAACCCTCCCGAGGACGGGTACCGGATGCCGAGCTTCACGACCGTGTAGCCGAGGAGCGTCGCCACGATCCCTGCGAGCAGGAACGAGAGCCAGACCGCGGATCCGGCGACGGCCCCCGCCTCGCCCAGCAGCGCGAAGATGCCGGCGCCGACCATGGCGCCGATGCCGAGGAACGCCGCGCCGCGGACGCTCACGGACCTACGGAGTCGTCGTTGTCGTCGGCGTCGACGCAGCGGTCGTGTCGCCGAAGAAGAGCCAGGCGATCACGATTCCCGCGAGCGCAGTCGCGATCCAGCAGACCTGGAGCGGGAGCTGGAAGGAGTGGTCGACGACGCGCTTGCCGAGCGTCGTCGTGCCCGTCGTGTCGGCCTCGGCGGCTGCGATCTGCGTCCCGTTGGCCGGGAGGAAGAGAACGCCGACCACCGCCGTCCACATGGCGATCATGTAGCCCGCTCCGATGCCGAGCGCGAGCCCGAGCGGCACCATCGTTCGGGTCGCGGCAGACTGGCTCGTCGTCAGCGCCGCGACCGCGAAGATCGCGATCGCGATCATGAACGGGAAGTTCTCCGCCATGCTGCCGAGAAGCTGGACGATCGCGTCCTCGTTGTTCGCGATGAACGTGTCGGCCATCCAGGCGATGCCGAAGAGGGCGATCATCGCGACCATTCCGGAGCGGAAGATCGGCGAGCTCGCAACATCGTTCGCCTTCACCTTGCAGAGCAGGAGAATCAGCGCCGCCGCCGTGAGCATGAACATCTGGATGAGCGGCGTGATCGACATCGGCTCGACGCCGCCGCCTTCGGCGGCGACGGTCGGGCGGAGGTCCTCGAAGAGACCGAAGACGCAGATCGCTGCGACGCCGGCGAGGAAGATGGCGACGCTGCGCTTGGCGAACTGCGACAGGACGATGTCGGCCGGCGGTGCGGGAGGGCTGATCTCGCCCGACGCCAAGCGCCGCTGGTATTCGACGTCGTCGTCGAGGTCCTTCCCGTGGCGGCTCATGACGAACGCCATCGGGAGGATGCCGATGATGCTGGCGGGGATGGTGATCAGCAGGACGTCGATCAGGTCGAAGCCGTACACCTCGACGAGCGGCAGGAGGGTCGCCGTCGCGGCGGCCACCGGGCTCGAGGTGATCCCGAGCGCAGATGCCACCGACGAGCCGGCCAGCGCACGCTCGGGACGGATCTTGTTCGCGTACGCGACCTCGTTGATCACCGGGATGATCGAGAAGAACGTGTTCCCCGTGCCGGTGAGGATGGTGAGGACGTACGAGACGTACGGCGCGACGAAGTTCAGCGCCTTCGGCCGTGCCCTGAGCGCCGTGCTCGCGATCTGGACCATGTAGTCGATGCCGCCGGCAGCCTGCATCGCGGCCGCGGCCGAGATGACCGCGATGATGATGAGCATCGCGCTGACGGGCGGTTCCCCGGGCTCGAGCCCGAAGAGGAAGACGAGGACGAGCGTTCCGACGCCGCCCCAGAGCCCCAGCCCGATTCCGCCCGAGCGGACGCCGAGGAAGATGAAGAAGACGACGATGAGGCCCTGAACCGCGACGAGGAACCAATCCATGGCGGTCACGACCTCACCAACTCCTGGAGCTGGTCACACGTCTCCGACTCCGCGAGCGCCGCCAACAGCTCCGGGTCCTCGACCGCCGCGTCGGCGACGGCCTGGCCGCCCGAGGCGTAGACCTCCACGATCGTCGCGACGCCCGCAGCGAGCTGCTCGATCTCGTCGCCCGTCGAGTCCGTGTCCTCACCCAGGGCTTCCTGAGCCTGCTTCGATCTCGCCGACCGCGTCGTCCGCCCAGCCCTCGAGCCCGTCCGCGGCCTCCTGCCCGTTCGGCGTGTCGGGGATCCCCGCGCGGGAGATGCCCTCCACCATCGTCTCGGTGGCGAGGAGCGCTTGCTCGAGGCCGGTGCGCACCGATCCGGTCTGACCCTGCGGCGACTCGGCGCCCGATTCGCTTCCGGCCGTCCCCGACCCACCGGCAGAGCGCACGCCGTCGACGATCGATTCCATCTCGCCTCGCCACACGGCGACGGTGCCGCAGACGTTGTCAGACCATTCCGCCGCCGACACGGTCTCGCCGCTGTCGTCGTCACCGCCGATCAAGGCGCCGGCGACGATCAGGGCGACGAGACCCACGAGGATCCCGGTGACCAGCATCCAAACGGGTCGCCTCAACCGGAGCCTCCGGGCTTCGAAACCTCGTCCACGAAGGCAACGAGAAGCTTCCAGAACCGCTCCACGGTCGGGATACTTACACGTTCGTCGGGCGAGTGAGGGAACTCGATCTGCGGGCCGAACGAGATCATGTCGAGGCCGGCCACCTTGCTTCCGATCACGGCGGTCTCGAGGCCGGCGTGCACCGCCGTGACGATCGGTGGCTCGCCGAATTCCCGCTCGTACACGGAGCGCGCTGCGGCGAGGGAGGGTGAGTCGAGGTTCGGGCGCCAGCCGTTGTAGTTGTGCTTGACCTCGAGCTCGCCGCCTGCGAGCCGCGCGGCGGCGTCGAGTGCGGCGATCACCTCGGGGAGCGCCGAGTCGTTGGACGAGCGCGAGAGAGTGTGGAGCGTGAGCCTGCCGTTCTCCGTGATGGCCTCCCCGAGCGACGTCGACGTCTCGACGAGGTCGTCGAAGTCCGGGCTCATCGCGAGCGGGCCCGTGGGCACGAGCGCGATCGCGTCCAGCAGCCGCGTTGTCGCGTCGTCGGTCCACGGCTGCTCGTCCGTCTCCGCGGGCGAGACGGTGACCGTGACACCCGCGTCGGTCTTCGCGAACGCGTCGCGAATCGTCGTCGCTCGCCGCCTCGAGCGCCTCGCGAAGCGCGCTCTCGTTCCCAGGCTCGACCGAGATGACCGCGGATGCGTCGCGCGGGATCGCGTTGCGGCTCTTGCCTCCGTTCAACGAGACGAGCCGGAAGGGAGTCTTCGCATGCGCCTCGCGCAGCGCGCGGCCGAGGACCTTGACCGCATTCGATCTGCCGAGTGCGATGCCCGATCCGGAGTGCCCGCCTTGCCCGCCCGCGACCGTGACGGACAACGTTACGGCGTCGGGCGTCGCATCCTCGCGCGGCGCGCCGATCCGCACCCACGTGTCCGTGCTGCCGGCGCAGCCGACCGTCAGCCGACCGTCCTCCTCGCTGTCGAGGTTGACGAGGATCGAGCCCGTCACGAGCTTCGGGTCGAGCGCGTTCGCGCCCTCGAGCCCGACCTCCTCCGCCACGGTCATCAGCAGCTCGAGCGGCCCGTGGGACAGCGATTCGTCCTCGACCAGCGCCATCATCGCCGCGATCGCGACCCCGTCGTCGGCGCCGAGGGTCGTCCCGTCCGCCTTCAGCCACTCGCCGTCGCGAACGAGCGCGATGCGTCCCTCGGCCGGGTCGTTCGGGCTCGAGGGGTCGCGCTCGCAGACCATGTCCAGGTGGCCCTGGAGCGTCACGGTGGGCGCCGACTCGCGCCCTGGTGTCGCCGGAACCCGGATCACGAGGTTTCGGCCGGCGTCCTGCTGCAACTCGAAACCGTGCTGGTCGACCCACGCGCGAACGTGCTCGATCACCGGCTCCTCGGCGCGCGACGGACGCGGGATCTTCGTCAGCGCCTCGAAGTGGCCCCAGAAGGAGCTCGGCTCGAGCCCTGCCAACACGGATGCCTGGGTCGCCATCTCGTCACTCTCCTCGCGTCGCGTCAGAGCCCGCGAATCGCGCTAGCTCAGCGCTCTCCGTTTGATCGACTCGAATTCTTCCTGATTGATCGCGCCGCTGTCGAGGAGCTGCTTCGCCTTGTTGATCTCCTCGACCGCGCTACCGTCGTCCGCCGTGTCGCGCACGTAGTCGTCGAACTGCCTGCGCTGCCTCCTCGCGCGCTCCATGTTGCGCTTCGTCATCCCCTCGTTCTGCGTGATCACGTAGATGAACACGCCGAGGAACGGGAGGACGATCGTGAAGACCAGCCAACCCGTCTTGGCCCAGCCGGAGATGTCGTCGCGGCGAAAGATGTCTGCAAACACGGTGAAGAGGACCCAGAGCCACACCACCCACAGAAAGACGATGAGCATCGTCCAAAAGAGGTCGAGAAACGGGTAATCCGCGGCGAGCACCTATTCCTCCTCGATCGTGGTCCGACGGCGGCGATCGGCTGTCACGTCGGACAACCGGTGAGGAATATATATGCCGCTTGTCGCCCGAGAAGACGAGTGTGGTCAAAGCAGCGGAGAGAGCGTGGCGAGCACCCTTGCTCTCGCGCGCTCCTTCGTCCCGGTGAGCCGTCGACCGGGAGACGACACCGCCTCGGCCGGCGCGCTGAACCGCTCGTCGAACTGGCGTCGCGACGGCACTGGACCGAATCTGGAGATCGATCTCGAAGAAGCGCTTGAGGCTCCAGGCCTCCAGATTGCACGTTCCGGCGAGCAGCTCCTCGCCGTCGCGGACGAACGCCTTCGCGTGCAGCATCTCCGGGTACTCGAGAATGCGGACGCCTGCGTCCAGGAGCGTTCCATGGTGGAAGTGCTGAGCGCCCGCGCAGGCCCAGTTGTTCGCGTTCGCGGGGACGAAGAGGCGGACGCGAACGCCGCGACGGGCAGCGTCTTCGATGCGCCGGATCATCCCGCGGTCGGTGACGTACGGGTTGACGACGTCCAGCGTCTCGGATGCGCTCTCGAGCAGTCGCGCGATCGCGTCGGTGATCGGCCGGTACTTGCCTGGAGCGTTGTGGAGGACGACCGCCGGCACGGGGTCCGGGCCATCCTCGAGCGAGGGGAAGAGGGTCGCGATCTCGGCGACGGGAACGCCGCCGCCGAGCCAGCGAAAGCTGGCGAGAAACACGAGTTGGAGTTGCGCGACGACGGGACCGGCGACGCGAACGAACAGGTCGTGGAAGCGACCGTCCTCGAAGTGGTCCTCGATTCCGGCGCCGCCGACCCAGCCGATCCGGCCGTCGACGACGACGACCTTGCGATGGTCGATGTGCCCGAGCGCGCCGAGGTTCCAGCGCACGGGCCCGCCAGCCCCCAGCGGCCCGGCGGACGCGCGTAGCCGCGTGGCACGGGTGACGCACACCTGGATGCCGGCGGCGACGAGGCGGTCGTAGAACTCCTGCGAGGACCCTTCCGGATCCGATCCGTTCCGGTCGACCACGAGTCGAACGGGAACGCCTTCCGACGCTTTCGTGACGAGTGCGTCTGCGAACTCGTCGCCGATCCGACCTGGCCGGAACCCGAACTGGTTGATGTGCACCGAGGACGAGGCGCCTCGGATGTCCTCGAGGATGGGCGGGTAGAAGCTCGGCCCGCCGACGAGCACCTCCGCCGACGAGGCACTGCTTTCCTGGAACGCCAGCATGAGCGCATTCCGATCCACGGGGCCCGAAACGAGCCGCTCGGCGTGTTCCCGGATCGAGTCGTTCGGGACGGTCATCGCCGGCGCGATAGTAGACACTGAACCGACGTGAACAGGCTCGGCAGGTTCTGGCGGCAACGAAGCAGGCGGGGCCAGACGCTGCTCGTCGTTGGAGCAGCCATTGCCGCACTCGCCATCGTCGCGGTTATCGGCGCCGCCGAGGACGAGACGACCATCAGCAGCACCACCACCGAGACCGAGGTGCTCGCCCGTCAGGCGATCACCTGCCTCGAGAGTGCCGGGCTGTCGAGCGTGGAGGAAAGCGAGGTGGGCACCTGGCGCGGGCTCCACGACGGTCCGGCCTACGCGATCATCGTCCGCAAGCTCGCGCAACGGGCGAAAGCCCCGACAGTTGTCGCCGGGACGTACGCCGTGACGGGACAGTTCAAGGTCGCTGCAGAGGGTGAAGGGCTAACGGTCGACGAGGGGCTCTCGGCTGACTATCTGGTCAAAGACGTTGCGGCCTGCTTGGGCGGTTAGCGCCAGACCTTCCCCCGCAGCGTGCTGACGGTGTAGGTGGCGTTTTCGGTCTCGATGCCCTTGCCCCGTAGCCCCTTGTACGCCTTTGTCGCAGACTCGATTTTCCATCGCGATATGACCGGCCTTCGTGACGATGTCGATCGTGACCAGCATACGTGATCGTGCCCTTCTTACCCCAGGTGACATAGCGAAGCAGGATCACCGTGTTGTTCACGCCTGTCAGCCCGCGGTAGCCGCGGGCCGCGCCGCTGTCCGAGATGGCACCAGTGGCTCTGAAGGTTCCCTCGCCCGTGATTCCTCCATCGGTGACTGGCTCGAGGGCGTCGTTCGTACCCGCGATGACGACCTTTACGGGCTCGCCGCTCGACGAAGCGGCGTTCGACGCGACCTTTGAGTCGTCGCCGTCCGACCAGGCGGCGATCGACGCTCCGACAGCCACACAGACGACGACACCCAACGCAACCAGAAGTCCCAGCCGCATCGCGCTGAAGCCGGTAACGCTCCTCATTTCGTCTCCTTGCCCTCGCAGCGAGCAGACGCTCGCCTGGTGCTCCACGAGGCAAGAAGGACTGGTCGTCGCAGAAGGCCGGGCTGCCCTATGGGCGATCGCGCGCCTCGTCTCGCCGAGTCCGAGCACCCAACCAAAGTCACGTGCGCTTGTCAACGTTGTCACAAGCGGCGGAGTTGCCACACCGGGACCACGAGGCGCGAAGGCGCACGGGTGCTTGCCGTGCGCCTTCGCGCCCGAATGGACTTCAGCTCACGAGATGCTGAGCGGCACCGCCCGGATCTGACCTCGGATCTCACCCGCCGGGTTCCGCGCCGTGTGGATGTTCACGTACGCACGGCCCGCCTCGAGAGCCGCGAGCGTTGCGGCCTGCAGCGTCACGGACTTGCGGACGCCGCTCCGGCACGGCCCGCAGAGCGGAACCGCGACCGGACCTGCCCGTCCAGCGGCGGCGATGTGGATGTGCGCCGCGACCGCGCGACCCGTCAGCTTGCTGAAGGTCAGACGCCACGCCATCGTGCCCGTCGTCGCGTCGGTCTTCACGACGGTGGCGGTGAACGTCCCGCGAGCTCGATTCGCCGCGCCCTTCGGCTTCGGCACCTCCTGGCGGGCGTTGAGCGCCGTCGTCACGCTCGCCGTGACCGCGATCTGCCCGCGGATCTCACCCGGCCCGTTCGCCGACGTGTGCACGTTGGCGTACGTCCCGCCGGTCTGCAGCGCCTGGAGCACCGTGGCACTGATCTCCGCTGTCCCGCTCGCGGGGCTCTGGCACGGGCCGCAGAGAGGCACGGACACGGGTCCTGCGAGTCCCGCGTGCAGCGGTATGGATGTGCGCGGCGTTGGCGTTGCCCGTCAGGCCCGTGAACGTCAGCTCCCACGACAGTGTCGCTCCGGTAGCGGACGCATTCACGTTCGCGGTGAACGTCCCACGCGCGGCCGTCACGTTTCCGGTCGGCGTCGGCACTTCCTGTGCGGCGTTCAAGATCGTCGCAACCCTGATCGCTGTCGCCTGGCCCGCACCGCTCGCACCGCCGGCGAGCCCGAGAGCGAGGAAGAGAGAGACGAGCACCGCACTCGAAACGGCTGGCATCTTCACGCAAACCCCCATTCTCTGGATCACGAATCTCCCAGGGAGGTACGCGCCTCGCCAGCGGACGGTTTTGCCCGCGGTGTTCCGGAGCTAGGGCTGAGAGAGCTCGACCACCGAACGCGAAAACCCCGCGGAGCGGACGACTTCCCGCGGCCTGATCTGCACCCGTTTCGACGCTGACACGAACGGCCTACCGCGGGGGAAGACACGAACAGCGTGTGAGTCGTGCACGAGGCAGAATCCGCCGCCCATCACGATCGTCTCGCAGCCAGGCTTGCTGCAGGTCGTGAGCATGCTCGCGCGCTACCCGTTCGGGTCTGGCGCGAAACATCTCGGCTGCAGGTGGCTCTTACTTCCGGACGACGAAGACGACGATGCCCTTCGCCTTGACGCCGAGCGAGTCGACGACCTCGACCCGAACCCTCCACGTGCCGGCTTTGGTGGGCGAGCCGACGAAGACTCCGGCGAGCCTGTCGAAGAAGAGCCCGGGAGGCAGGGGGCCGCGCTTGACCCGCGTGATCGTCGGTCTGACGCCACCGACCGTCGCCACCTTGCGGCTCATGAACCGCCCGACCTTTCCGGGCGCGAGGAGCCTGCTCGTGATCGCAAGCCGCGGCGCCACGACCATCCGCGCCGGGTAGGCCGCTCGGCGGCTCTCCTCGTCGGTGACGACCACATTGAAGCGATACGACCCCGACTCCTCGGGAGCGCCACTGATCGTCCCGTCGTCACCGACCGTGAGCCCTGCGGGGACGTCGCCCTCGACCGACCAGGTGTAGGCGCCGAAACCTCCGGCCGCCGTCAATCCGCCGTCGAGCTCGACCCCGACCTCGGTGCGCACGATTCGGGGCTCGAAGTCCCCGGAGCGCGTGATCGTCAGTCGATCTCGAACCTCGATCGTCAGGCTCTTCGTGTCGCTGCGGCCATCGGCGATCAGCGCCTGCACGGTGAACGAGTACGCCCCGGCTGCCCCCGGCAAGCCGGAGATCACGCCGTCGCGTCGAGCCGAGCGTCAGACCCGGCGGAAGCGCGCCCGAAGCGATCGACCATGTCTTCGCGTCGGAGAGATTGGACGTCATCGCCAGCATGTACGGCGTTCCCACGGTTCCGGCGCTGACGCCCGATTGCTCGGGACCGATGATGAGCTTCGGCGGGGGCGGTCCGGGCAGAACACCCGGGTTGATCGTGATCGAGACGTGCTCCTCGGAGTTGTCCCTGCTGCTGCACGTGTCGGTATCCGGAAGCTTCAGCTCCAGCCAGAACGAGAAGGTTCCATCCTGGATCGGCATGCCCGACAGCGTTCCGTCCAAGGCAAGCGTCAGGCCGGGCGGCACTGAGCCGTTCGTTGCGAACCACTGGTCGTCGCCGGGCGAGCAGATCGGCTCCTCGTCGCCGTGGAACTTGATCGAGTAGTTCACGCCCGACCTTCCCGACCGGACACACGAGGTCGCCGTTCGAGCCCCGCGGACAGGGATCGAAGTCCGCGATGCTCCCGGCGCTCGCGCCGGGGACGAAGACGATCGCCGCTGCGAGGGCGAGCACGAGCATGGAAAGAAGGCGGCGAAAACTCACGCGACGGCCCAAGCTAGCAGACCCGTCCGACACCGCCAAAGCTTGTTAGGACACTGTCAAGACGACGAGCTCGGCAGCGCAGACGGGCTTCTCGACGCCCTCGCACTCGACCCTCGCCTCGATCGTCGCGCGCTCCCCGGACGCAGACTCTTCGATCGCGAGAACGCGGAATCGGCCACGTACCCGTCCGCCCGACGGCACCGCGGCCGGGAAGCGGACCTTGTTGACGCCGTAGTTGACGACCATGCCGTCGCCGGGTGGAAGCAGCTCGTAGAGCATGGGCACGCAGAGCGCGAGCGTGAGGAACCCGTGCGCGATGGTCGTCCCGAACGGACCGGCGGCGGCCTTCTCCGGATCGACGTGAATCCACTGCGGATCGCCGGTCGCCTCGGCGAACTGGTCGATCCGCTCTTGCGGAACGTCGATCCAGCTCGTCGGTCCGAGCTCGACGCCGACGAGGTCTGCGAGCGCGCTCACCGGCGGCCGAGCCGCTCGAGCACCTTGTCTTTCCCGAGGAGCTCCAGGCTCTCGTAGAGGCCCGGCGAGACGCGCGAGCCCGTGACGGCGACGCGGATCGGCAGGTAGACGGTCCGCGGCTTCTCCCCCAGCTCGTCGCAGAGCCTCTTCAGACGCCGCTTCGATCTGCTCCGCAGTCCCAGCTCGTCCAGCTTCCTCGAGCGCAGTCTCGGCGAAGCTCGAGAATGCGCTCGTCGAGGAGGCTCGGATTCGGGCTCGACGTCGTGGAAGAGGAAGCCCGCGAAGCCGGCGAACTCGCCGAAGCTCCCGATCTTCTCCTGGACGAGCGGCGCGGCCTGCCCGGATGCGATCCTCCGGCCACTCGCTCCCCTGGTCGCGGAGATAGGCAACCAGTCGGTCCGCGTATTCGTCCGCCGGCAGTGCGCGCAGGTAGACGCCGTTCATCCAGTCGAGCTTCGCGTAGTCGAAGGTCGACGGGCTCGCACCGACCCGTTCGAGCGAGAAGCGCTCGACGAGCTCGTCGCGAGACATGATCGTCGTCTCCCCGTCCGGCGCCCATCCGAGCAGTGCGAGGAAGTTCATGAGCGCCTCGGGCAGGTAGCCCGCGGTTCGGAAGTCGTCGACCGACACCGCCCCGTGGCGCTTGGACAGCTTGCTGCCGTCCGCGCCGTTGACGTTCGGCACGTGCGCGTACACCGGCAACTCGGCGCCGACTGCGCGCAGCACCTGGATCTGCTTGGGCGTGTTGGAGATGTGGTCGGGGCCGCGGATGACGTGCGTGATCTCGTCCCAGTGGTCCTCGAGCGGCGAGGCGAAGTTGTAGGTCGGGCGGCCGTCCGAGCGGACGAGAACGAGGTCTTCGAGCTCCGCGTTCGGCACCTCGACGCGGCCGAGGACGACGTCGTCGAAGGCGGTCACCCCCTCGTCGGGCATCCGGAAGCGGATCGCGCCGTCGTCCACGTACGCGACACCGTCCTCGACCAGCTTCTCCCCCACGGCGCGCGTCTCGTCCATGCGATCGAGCTGGAACGTCACCTCACCGTCCCAATCGAGCCCGAGCCAGCGGAGCGAGTCCTGGATCTGCTCGGTCGCTTCGTAGACCTCGCGCGCGGTGTCGGTGTTCTCGATCCTGAGTCGGAACTCCCCGCCTTCGTGGCGCGCGAAGAGCCAGTTGAAGAGCGCTGTCCGCACGTTTCCGATGTGCAGGAGGCCGGTCGGAGACGGGGCCATGCGGACGCGGACGGGCACGCGCGTAGCGTATCGCCGTGCTCTTCGGCGCCCATGTCTCGGCGGCAGGCGGGATCTCGAACGCGATCGACCGCATCGAGGAGATCGGAGGCAACGCGGTGCAGGTCTTCACCCAGAGCCCTCGCATGTGGAGAGCGACGCAGCACGCTCCGGAAGAGATCGAGCGCTTTCGGGCGCGCCGACGGGAAGCGCGCGTGAAGTACGTGTCCTGCCACGCGCTCTACCTCGTGAACCTCGCGAGCCGCGATCGCGAGGTCCGCTCGAAGTCGTTCGACGCGCTCTCGGCGACGATGGAGACCGCGCGAGCGATCGGCGCCGACTCGGTCGTCTTCCACGTCGGCTCGCACCTCGGCTACGGCTTCGACGACGCGGTGAAGGTGGTGATTCCGGCACTTCGCGAGCTCCTCGAGCAGACGACGGACGATCTCTGGCTCTGCCTCGAGAACGCCGCGGGTGCGGGCGGCACCATCGGCCGCTCGGTCGCGGAGCTCGCCGCGCTCTGCGACGCGCTGAACGGGCACCCGCGCCTCGGAGTCTGCGTGGACTCGTGCCACTGGTGGGCGTCCGGTGTCGACGTCACCGACGCGGAGGCTCTCGATCTGGCGCTCCGAGACCTCGACGCGCGGATCGGGCTCGAGCGGCTGCGTGTGCTGCACGTGAACGACGCGAAGACGCCGCTCGGCTCGAACCGCGACCGCCACGAGGTCGTCGCAGAAGGCGTGCTCGGCGACGGGCTCGCGACCTTCCTCGGCCATCCCGCGTTCCGAGAGCTCCCCGCTCTCTTGGAGACGTGGCCGAAGGGCGGGCTCAGCGCAGCGGACATGGATCTCCTCCGCGACCTCTACCGCCGCGGGCGCCGGAGAAAAAGACCGTAGGGGCGAGGCTTGCCTCGCCCTCGAAGCGCCACCGACGAAAGAGGGCGAGGCGAGCCTCGCCCCTACGTCATGTCGGTGACGCGGGCGAAGACGCGGAACGTCGCGCGTTCTCGCGGGAGCTCGTGGAACTCCGGGTTCCGGCAGCCGAGGTCGTCTTCCCTGCCGGCGTAGGTCGAGATCACCTCGACGTCGCACATCGGGAGCGGCGCCCGGCGGGCGCGCACCGCGCCGAAGCCGCCGCGCTCGGCCTCGGCGGCCTCGAGCAGCGACAGGTCGATCTCGACGTCGAACACCTTCTGCATGCACCCCATGTACGTCCGTCCCCAGGCCTCGTACGCATAGACGAACGGGCACGCCATGCGCAGGCAAGACCCGGGGTAGATGACCTTCTCGCAGTGGACGGCGCAGTGGCGGCACTCGACCTCGTCCTGGGCCCGGAGAGGGAGTCCGACCTCCGCTGCAGTCTCGCTCATATGCCGATTGTGTTCCTCTGGTGACCCCGGCCGCAAGACTTGACAAACGAAGAGTGTTGTGGCAGGGGACGCCTCCCCGGCGCTAGCACACGAGCGGGACGAGGAAGCCGACTGGATAGGTTTCTCGCTCCGTGGTCCGCCGAATCCTCTTCGCAACCCTCGCCGTCGCGCCGATCGCGATCGCACTCCACTACCTCGCGGACATCCCGCAGACCGCGGAGTTCGTCATCTCCGCGCTCGCCCTCATCCCGCTGGCGTGGCTCATCGGCGAGGCGACCGAGCACGCCGCCGAGCACACCGGCCCCGGCATCGGCGGCTTCCTGAACGCGACCTTCGGGAACGCGCCCGAGTTGATCATCGCGCTCATCGCCGTGCACGAGGGCCTCACCGAGGTCGTCCGCGGGTCGCTCACGGGAAGCGTCGTCTCGAACCTCCTGCTCGTGCTCGGCGCCGCACTGACGGCCGGCGGGCGGGGCCAGCTCGACCGCTTCTCGAGCTTCATCTCCTTCGGGCTGCTCGCTTTCGCAACCGTGATGTTCCTCATCCCGGCGATTCCGAGCTGGGAGGGCGATCCGGATCGAGACTCGCTCGCGGCACTCTCGGTGCCAGTCTCGATCGTGCTTCTGATCGTCTATGTCGTCACGACCTGGTACTCGCTTCGGCGGCACAGCGCGATCCACGTCGCGAGCGACGAGGAGATCAAGGGGTGGTCTCTCCGAAGGTCGCTCATCGCGCTCGCCATCGCAACGGTTACGACCGCGCTCGTCGCGGAGATCCTCGTCGGCTCGCTCGAGGTCTTCTCGGAGAAGGTGGGGCTCAGCGAGTTCTTCGTCGCGGCGGTGATCGTCGCGATCGTCGGCAACGCTGCCGAGCACGGCGGCGCGGTGGTGGTCGCGTTCCGAGGGAAGATCGCCCTCGCCGGCGAGATCGCGCTGTCCTCTGCCGCCCAGGTGGCGGTGTTCCTCATCCCCGCGGTCGCGCTCCTCTCCTGGCTGATCGACCCGCTGGCCCTGAGCTTCCGTCCCGTGGAGATCGCCGCGCTCGCCGGCTCGGTCGTCTTCACGACGCTCGTCCTCTTCAACGGTCACTCGAGCCGGCTGCGCGGCATCCTCCTGCTCGTCGGGTACGCGATCGTCGTCCTCGCGTTCTTCCTCGCCGGCGACCGCTGACCCGTGGCCGCGATCGAGGTCATTCGGACCGAGATCGACGACGGGCTTCAGGTCTTCTGCGCGCCCGAGGCCGGAGTCACTCCCTCAGCCGGGCTGACCTTTCGCGCGGGACGGTCCGACGAGACGGCGTCGACGTCGGGCCTGTCACATCTCCTCGAGCACCTGATCCTCCCGGCCCGCAGCGGAGGGCTCGTCGACTACAACGGCTACGTCGACAACCTCGTGACGACGGCCTTCGCCCGCGGCCGGCCGGACGATCTTCGGGCGTTCTTCGAGAGGGTCGCAGTTCGGATCCGTCACCCGCCCATCGAGCGATTCGAGCCCGAGCGGCGGATCCTGCAGGCGGAAGAGGCATCGCGCGCGGGAAGCGCCGCCCGCCAGGCGCTTGCGCTCCGTTTCGGGCCGGTTGGCGCGGGCTTGTCCTCCTACGACGAGTACGGCCTTCGCCGCCTCGAAGTCGAGGAGGTCAGCTCGTGGGCGGCAGCCCGTTTCACTCGGGCGAACGCCGCGCTGTGGACCGTTGGCATGCGCCCTGATGACTTCGACGTGTCTCTGCCTGCCGGGACCGAGCGCTTCGCGTGCCCGGAGGCGCGGCAGATCGAGGATCTCCAGACCCCCGCCGTCTACAACCACTGGTCCGCGCCGGGCATCTGCCTGTCGTTCGTCGGGCCACGCGGGATTGCGATGGGCATCGCCCTCGACGCACTCACGGACGCGCTCATGGACCGGCTGCGGTACGACCTCGGGCTCTCGTATTCGATCGAGGGCGACACGCTCGCGCTGGGCACCGATCTGACGCACGCGTTCGTCTCGGCCGACGTCGCGGACGAGAACGTCCCCGAATGGCTCGAGGAGGCTGTCGGAGTCATCGACGAGCTTGCGGCGACGGGTGTCGAAGAAGAGCGGCTGGATCACCTGAAGGAGACGCGACGCCGCCACGACGAGGATCCGACAACAGCTTCGAGCTGGGTGGCGGCGTGTGCCGAGTGGGAGTTGCAGGGCCTTCCGTACCAAACGCATGCCGAGTTCCGCGAGGAGCGGGACGCGGTGACGTCCGACGATGTCGCTCGGCTGCTCGCGAGCATTCGGTCGACCCTGCTCGTCGTCGGCCCCTACACGACACCGATCCCGCCCGGATTCGCGGAGTACCCGCTGCACTCCTCCGAACGCGTGTCGGGAAAACGACATCGGCCGAGCGGCCTCCGCGACCGGCTCCGTCGAAGCCTGCGGGAGGTCGAGCTCCAGTCGTCGTCCGAAGGCGTCACCGCACTCTCGATGGCCGGAGATCCGGTGACAGCCCTCTACGCACGCACCGTGCTGTGCATGCGCGAGGAAGGAGCGCGAACGCTCCTCACCGACGACGGGTTCTTCTTGCACGTCGAAGCCGATGCCTGGACGGACGGCAAGCAGCTCCTCGAGGAGATCGATCGAGCGATTCCATCCGAGCTCGTCGTGCAGGAGAACGCCGCACACGCCGCGCGGCTCGACCAGGTCGACGAGCTCGCGAGGTCGACCTTCAAGCGGACCTGGCTCGTCTCGGAGGAGCTGGAGGTGCTCCCGCAGCTGCTCGAGGACGGAGAGCGGCTGCTTGCGCTCGCGAGCGGGAGTCGGGGCTGGAAACTCGGCCTGCTGGCCCTCAGCGACCGGCGGTTGCGGTTCCTCTACGGTGACGGAACGAAGCACTCATTCGTCGTCGAGCGCGGCCCGGAACGTGCACGGGTCGACGGCTCGACGGTGGAGCTCTTCGTCGAGGACGACTGGGTCTCCCTCACCGACATCGGCCCGAAGGGCAAGGCGGCCGAACTCGAGCAACTGCTGCACTCGTGGACCGAACCCGAGTCCGACAGCGAGCGGATCTCGTAAGGAAGCTTTGAAGTGATCGGTTCCGTGGGCCCGAGTTCGGGTATTCATTTCGCATGAGGTTCCTCGGGGCCGTCCTCGTCTCTGCGTGCGCCCTCGGCGTCTTCGCGGGATCCGCCCACGGCGCGTCAGGCGTGCAGTTCGGCATCCAGGACGACGCGTGGCTCGAGTTCGGGCCCGGGCGGCTCTCGGATCGCGTCGCGAAGCTCGACCGGCTCGGCCTCGACGTCGTGCGGGTCACGCTCAACTGGTACCGCGCCGAGCCGAGCGCGGCCAGCTACCGGTGGGATCGGAGCGACCGGCTGCTGAGACGCGCTCCGCGCCGCGGGGCTCGAGCCCGTCGTGACGCTGTGGGGGACTCCGGGCTGGGCGAACGGCGGAAACGCGCCCAACGTCGCTCCGCTCCGGGGAGCGACTTCCAGCGCTTCGCGCTCAGGAGGCCGCCGAGCGCTACCCGTTCGTCTCGAAGTGGATCATGTGGAACGAGCCGAACAAGCCGACCTGGCTGAGGCCGGCGTCGGCGCGGACCTACGTCTCCCGCATCCTCAACCCCGGCTACCTCGGCATCAAGGCGGCGAACCGCCGCGCTCGCGTCGCCGGCGGAGTCACCGGACCGCGGGCGGGCAACGGTGGCGTCTCGCCGGTCGACTTCATCCGCGCGATGGATCGAGCGGGAGCGCGTCTCGACGCATACGCGCACCACCCGTATCCCGTCTTCCCCGGCGACACGCCCTTCATGGGCGGTTGCACGTGCCCGATCTTGACGATGGCCCGGCTCGACCGGCTTCTGCGGATCGTGGACGCCGCGTTCCCGACGTGCGCGCGATCTGGCTCACCGAGTACGCGTACCAGACGAATCCGCCTGATCAGTTCGGTGTCTCGCTCGAGCTCCAGGCGAAGTACATCGGCGAGGCCGCGCGGCGGGTGTACACGGCGCGGAAGGTGGACATGCTCATCCACTACCTGTACCGCGACGAGCCCGACATCGCGCGCTGGCAGAGCGGCCTAGAGACCGTCGACGGCACGGCGAAGCCCGCTCTCCACGCGACGATGTTCCCGATCGCGCAGATCGCGCGGCGCGGCGAGAACGTCACGGTGTGGGGACAGGTGCGTCCGGGCAAAGGGCGCCAGCGCTACGTCCTCCAGCAGCTGGATCGAAGGCCGCTGGGTGAACCGTCGGACGCGCCGCGACCACCGACCGCCGCGGCTACTTCCGACCGCACCATCCGCGCCGCCAAGGGTGCGCAGATCCGAATCTCGGCGCCCAGCGTCTGACGAGCTTCGAGCTGGTCGTCTCCTAGGCGCCGGCACGCCGCACGCCCGAGCGCTTGCGGGATGAGCTCGGTGGCCAGCTCGACGTCCTCGTCGGTGATCTCGAGGTGCGTCACTGCGCGGACGACGCTGCGGATGGATCGTCGCCGAGAGACCGACCCCCGCATCGAGCAACGACGCCAGGGCAGCCGTTGCGGTCGAGCCCGAGCGGCTCGAGGTCGATCTGCACGAAGTTCGTCTCCACCCGCTCGAGGTCGACCGGGACGCCTGCCTCCACGAGTGCTTCTGCGAGCCGTCGCGCGCGGGCGTGGTCGTCCGCGAGGCGCTCGACGTGGTGGTCGAGCGCGTAGACACCGGCCGCTGCGACGATCCCGGCCTGTCGCATCGCTCCGCCGAACAGGTGCTTCTCCCGCCAGGCACGCTCGATCAGCTCCCGCGAGCCGGCGAGCAGGGCGCCGAGTGGGCAGCCGAGGCCTTTCGAGAGGCAGAGCGTGACCGTGTCGAAGCGGGAGGCGATCGTCGCCGGCTCGACGCCGAGTGCAGTCGAGGCATTGAGAAGCCGAGCGCCGTCGAGATGCACAGCCAGCCCGAGCTCGCGCGCGGTCGCGACCACATCCTCGAGCTCGTCGAGCGGCCAGACGCGCCCGCCCGCGTTGTTGTGCGTGTTCTCGAGCGAGACGACGGCCACGCGCTGGTCGGCGACCTTCGTGCTCGGCGCGGCGGCGTCCCTGATCTGCTCTGACGTGATGCGTCCGCCCGTTCCGGCGAGCCCGTGGCTCATGAGGCCGGCGTGGGCGGCCGCGCCTCCGTACTCGTAGACGAGGACGTGCGAGGTCTCCTCGGCGAGCAACACGTCGCCCGGACGGCTGTGGAGCTTCAGCGCGATCTGGTTCGCCATGGTCGCGGTGGGGACGAACAGGGCTTCCTCCTGGCCGAGCAGCTCCGCGACCCGGGTCTGGAGCTCGGAGACCGTCGGGTCCTCGCGCTTCTGCTCGTCGCCGACGGCGGCGTCGGCGATGGCGCGACGCATGCCCGGCGTGGGCTGCGTGACGGTGTCGGAGCGGAGGTCGATCACCGCGCTCACGCTACCGTCAGCGCATGGATCTCGCGCTTCTGGAGCAGACGCTCTCCGACCGAGGTGAGCCTGGCTACCGGGCGCGCCAGGTCTGGGAGTGGACCGCGCGCGGCTCGCGCTCGTACGACGATATGACCACCCTCGCGAAGCCGCTCCGTGCCGCGCTCGCTGAGGCGGTGCCGTTCTCGACGCTGGAGGTCGTCACGGAGCGCGAGGCGCGCGACGGGACGGTGAAGGTGCTCTTCCGGACGCACGACGGGCACCCGGTCGAGGCGGTTCTCATGCGCTATCGCGACGGACGTCGCTCGCTCTGCCTCTCGTCGCAGTCCGGCTGCCCGCTGACCTGCACGTTCTGCGCGACCGGGCGCGATGCGCTTCGGGCGCAACCTGACGGCATCGGAGATCCTCGACCAGGCGCTGCACTTCCGGCGCCTGGAGCCCGTGAATCACGCCGTGTACATGGGCATGGGCGAGCCGTTCCTGAACTACGACGCGGTGCTCGAGTCGGCGCGGCGGCTCCCCGACCTCGGGATCACGCATCGGCGAACGACGATCTCGACCGTCGGCTGGATGCCGGGCCTGCGGCGGTTCGTCGACGAGGTCGAGCAGCCGATCCGCCTCGCGCTCTCGATCCACTCGGCCGATCGCGGAGCTGCGCTCGCAGCTGATGCCGGTGAACGACCGCTATCCGCTCGACGAGGTGCTCGCCGAGTGCCGCCGGTACTTCGAGCTTCGCCGGCGAAAGGTCTTCGTCGAGTACGTCATGCTCGCGGGCGTGAACGACTCGCCGGCGGCCGCTCGAGCGCTCGCCGCGGTTCTCGACCCGAGGACGTTCAAGGTCAACCTCATCCCCTACAACCCGACGGGCGTGTTCGAAGGCTCGTCGCGCGAGGCGATCGAGGCGTTCAAGCGCGAGCTCGAGCGCGCGCGCATCCCGGCGACCGTGCGGCTCACCCGCGGGCGCGACATCGAGGCCGCGTGCGGCCAGCTCGCCACCGCCCCACGCTCGTAGAAGTCGAATCACCATGAGCGCTGATGCCTTCTGAAGCAGACAGGCAGCAGCCGACGGCGAGACACCCTAGCGCTGCGTCTAGGAAACGAATGCCTTCCGAACCGATGCGGCTGTCCATCTGTTAGTGCCGTGAATTGTTGGAACCTTCTTCACGTTCAGCTCCTCGGCGATCTCCTCCAGCGACATTCGCTTCCCGAGCATCGCGTTGATCCTCACACGCCATATGTAGTCACGTTGGTTGCAGACCCGATGCCCGAGCCGGACGTTGTCGGGCGTGAAGCGACCTCCGTGCACTTTGAGTCTCGGATAGTGGTCGGCCGTCGGCATCCAGTAGGCACCCGGCGATATCGGCTCGAAGTACCTACGGCCCCGGAAGCAGTAGCACTGGGACATCTCGCAACGCACGTCGATGAGCTGGCCGTCCCGGGCGAGCTGCCAGAGGATTCCGCGAACTCCCAGGGCCTCAAGCTGCTCAACAACTGATGCTTCGGCGGCCGCTGGTGCCGCTGGAATTCCTGCTTGAGCTGCCGTCTCGTCGGTGCCGACGGTCTCGTCGGTGTCGACGGTCCCGGAGGTCTCGCCAGTCTCGCCCCGCAGGATCCGGCGGATGAAGGCGGCGCGCGTTCTCGCCCTTGAGCCGCTGCTGGTCCTGTCCAGTTGCGATCGGAGAGCGTCTGGTGGTCGAGGAGGTACTGCGCCTTCTCGGCGTCGGGCAGGGACTTCCACTCCGGCGCCTTCTTCGCCTTCACCTTCGACTTCGGCTTCGACTCGGAGGGTTCGGAGGGCGATACCTGCTCTTCGTGATCCATCTTGGCTTCTCAGTCCTCGAAGGTGCCGACAATGGCGACCAATTAGCGTCGGTGGCTGACACCGGGGTCAGGCTTCAGCCTGACCTCGGTTTACGCCCGCGCCTCGCTCCGCTCGCGCTCGCCGAAGTCGTACCGCACGACCGGCTGCTTCGCCGCCCGCACCTCGTCGAGCCGCCGGACCGGTCGCGACGCGCGGTGCTTCTTTCAGCTTCTCGGGCGACTCCGCCGCCTCCTTCGCGATGGCGCGCATCGCATCGACGAACTCGTCGAGCCGCTCCTTCGGCTCGGTCTCGGTCGGCTCGATCATCAGCGCCTCCGAGACGACGAGCGGGAAGTAGATCGTCGGCGGGTGGATCCCGTAGTCCATGAGCCGCTTCGCGACGTCGAGCGCCGTGACCCCGTGCTCGCGCTTCAGGTTCCGCGCCGAGAGCACGAACTCGTGCATGCACAGGCGGTCGTAGGGAAGGTCGTACACGTCCTTGAGCCGGGCCAGCAGGTAGTTCGCGTTGAGCACGGCGACCTCGGACATCTCCCGGAGCGCCGGGCCGTACGCGCGCATGAACGCGTACGAGCGGACGAACACGCCGAACGGACCCGGCGAACCCGCGCACGCGGCCGATCGACTTCGGATGGTCCGAGTCGAGCCGGAACGCGTCGCCGTCGCGAGCGACGCGCGGCACCGGCAAGAACGGCTCGAGCCGCTCCCGCACCGCGACCGGGCCGCCGCCCGGCCCCCCACCGCCGTGAGGCTGCGAGAACGTCTTGTGCAGGTTGTAGTGGACGATGTCGAAGCCCATGTCACCGGGGCGCGAGATCCCGACGACGGCGTTCAGGTTCGCGCCGTCGTAGTAGAGGAGCGCACCGGCCTCGTGGAAGATCCGCGCGACGTCCTCGATGCCCTCGTCGAAGAGGCCGAGCGTCGAGGGGTTCGTCAGCATGAGACCGGCCGTCCGCTCGTTCACCTTCCCGCGGAGGTCGTCGAGGTCGAGGTTGCCGCGCGCGTCGGTACCGACCCGCTCGAGCTTGTACCCGGCCATCGTCACGCTCGCGGGGTTCGTCCCGTGCGCGGTGTCCGCCGTGATGATCGTGTCGCGCTCCTCGCCGCGGTCGGCGAAGTACGCGCGCATGAGCATGAGCCCGGTCAGCTCGCCCTGCGAGCCGGCCGCGGGTTGCAGCGTGACGGCGGGCAGGCCCGCGATCTCCGCGAGCATCTCCTGGAGGCGCCACATCAGCTCGAGCGCGCCCTGCGCGCCTTCGTCCTCCTGATGCGGGTGGAGATCGCGGAACCCGGGCAGCCCGGCGAGCCGCTCGTGCACGCGCGGGTTGTGCTTCATCGTGCAGGAGCCGAGCGGGTAGAAGCCCGTGTCGACGCCGAACGTGCGGTCGGCGAGCGTCGTGAAGTGGCGCACGAGCTCGGGCTCCGACACCTCGGGCAGTCGCGGCAGGCGTGGCGCGCCGGAGCGAGGTCGGGAGCTCCGGGACCGGGAGATCCGGGCGCGGAGGGCGGCCGGCCCGTCGTCCCTCGCGCGAGCGCTCGAAGACGAGCGGGGCTTCCGGCCAGGCGCGACCCGGCTCGCTCGTCATCGGCACACCTCCTCGAGGACGTTCGCCAGCCGGTCGACGTCTTCGACCGTGCGCTTCTCGGTGAGCGCGACGAGCAGGACGTCGTCCATCCCTTCGTAGTCCTGTCCGAGCGCATATCCCGGGTGCACGCCGCGCTCGCGCGCGCGGCGGACGACCTCGCGCGCGGGCAGGGGTGTCCGGAACGCGACCTCCTTGAAGGCCGGCGCCTCGAACGCCGCGGGAGCGGCACCCGCTCTCGCGCGTACTGCGCGAGCGCGAGGCACGACTCCCCCACCTCCCGCAGCCCCTGCGGCCCGAGCCACGACAGCGTCGCCAGCCCGGCGAGCGCGAGCAAAGTCTGGTTCGTCGTGATGTTCGACGTCGCCTTCTCGCGGCGGATGTGCTGCTCGCGCGTCTGCAGCGTGAGCACGAACGCGCGCCGCCCGTCCGCGTCGACCGTCTCGCCGACGATCCGACCGGGCATCCGCCGGATGTAGTCCGTGCGCGCGGCGAGGAATCCGTAGTGAGGGCCGCCGTACGACGGCCAGTTGCCAGCTGCCCTGACCCTCGCCGATCGCCATCGCGCACCCGTACGCGCCCGGTGCCTCGAGCACGCCGAGCGACATCGGGTCGACGTGTGCGATCGCGAGTGCTCCCGCTTCGCTCGCCGCCTCGGCGAGGTCGGGCGCGGGCTCGAGGCAGCCGAGGAAGTTCGGCTGCTGGAAGAAGACGGCCGCAGCATCGCTCGCTGCCTCTGCGATCCGCTCCGGATCGGTCGTACCGTTCGCATGGGGCACCTCGACGACCTCGAGCCCGAAGCCGGGCGCGTACGTCTTCACGACCTGGCGCACCTGCGGGTTGAGCGCCTCCGCAAGGACGACCTTCGTCCGGTCAGGGACGGCGTGCTTGGCGACGAAGCACGCATCGGCAGCGACGGTCGTCCCGTCGTAGCCGGACGCATTGGACACGTCCATCCCCGTCAGCTCGCAGATGACGGTCTGGTACTCGAAGATCGCCTGCAGCACCCCCTGGCTCATCTCCGGCTGGTACGGCGTGTACGCCGTGAGGAACTCGCCTCGAGAGAGGACGACGTCGACGACCGAGGGGACGTAGTGGTCGTAGATCCCGGCACCGAGAAACGAGAGCTCGGCGCCCGTGTGGACATTTCGCGCGGCCAGCTCCTCGATGTGGCGCACGAGCTCGGCCTCCCCGAGCGCGGGCGGGACGTCGAGCTCGCGGTCGAGGCGAACGCCGACCGGCACCTGCTCGAAGAGCTCGTCGACCGAGGTAACGCCGACCGCCGCGAGCATCTCGTCGCGGTCGGCGTCGGTGAGCGAGAGGTAGCCCTCGCTCACTGGTCGGCTACGTGCGCTCGGTACGCCTCGGCGTCGAGGAGCGAGTCCGCCTCGCCCGGATCGGACACGCGGATACGAAAGAGCCACCCTTCGCCGTAGGGGTCCTCGTTGACGATCTCGGGCTCGTCGACGGCTTTCTGGTTGACCTCGAGAACCTCGCCGGAGAGCGGTGAGATGACGTCCGACACGGCCTTGACCGACTCGACCTCTCCGCACGGCTGGCCCTGGCTCACCGTCGCACCGACCTCGGGAGCCTCGAAGTGCACGAGCTCGCCGAGCGAGTCCTGGGCGAACCAGGTGATGCCAAGCGTCGCCTCGTCGCCGTCGACACGAGCCCAGTCGTGCTCGCGGTGGTACCTGAGATCGTCGGGGTAGCTCTCCGTTGCGGGCACTCTCACGCGTCCTTTCGGTAGATCGGCTTCTTGACGACTCGGGCGCGGCGCGGCTTGCCGCGCACGTCGATCTCGATCTCAGTGTCCGCCGCCGCGTTCTCCGTCGGGACGTACCCCATCCCGATTCCGCGATCGAGCATGGGCGAATGGGTACCGGAGGTGACCTCTCCGCCACCTTCGATCGGCATGCCCTGCCGCGGGATCGCCTTCTCCTCCATCACGAACGGGACGAGCTTTCGCGCCGGGCCTTCCTCCTTGATCCGTCGCAGCGTGTCGACACCGGTGAACTCGGTATCGAGCGCGCAGGCCCAGCCGAGGCCGGCGGAGATCGCATCCGTCTCCGGCGTGATGTCGTTCCCGTGCAGCGGGTAGCAAACCTCGAGACGAAGCGTGTCCCGGGCGCCGAGGCCGCAGGGTGTCGCTCCGCGTGCAAGCACGGCGTCCCAGAGCGCCTGCGCTGCCTCCTCCGCGCAGCAGAGCTCCACGCCGGGCTCACCGGTGTACCCCGTGCGCGAGACCATGACCTCGATCCCGTCGAGCTCACCCATGTCGTGTGTGAACGCGGGCCTGTCGGGCATGCTCAGGCGCTCGATCGAGCGCGGCCCCTGAACCGCGATCAGGCCGTACTCGTCCGACGTGTCGCGCACCTCGGATCCCCGCGGCTCGCGTTCCTTCAGCCACTCGAACACGGGCTCGCGGTTGGACGCGTTGACGACGAGGAGGAACTGCCCGTGCGAGAGGCGGTAGACGATCAGGTCGTCGACGATTCCGCCCTGCTCGTTGGTCAGCAGCGTGTACTGGGCCTCTCCGTCGGAGACCTTGTCGAGATCGTTCGAGAGCATCCCCTGCAGGAACGCCTGCGCCGTCGGTCCGTCGACGTGGAGCTCGCCCATGTGCGAGACGTCGAATGCCCCGCAGTCGGTCCGAACTGCGCGGTGCTCCTCGATGACACCCGTGTACTGGACGGGCATCTCGTAGCCCGCGAAAGGAACCATCCGCGCGCCGGCTTCGACGTGGCGCGCGTAGAGAGGCGTGCGCTCGAGCGACGTGGCCTCCACAGGCGCGACTCTATCGACGGCGACGCAGCCCTCGCCCGAGCTCGGTCAGGGGAAGGGGGTCTGGCTGAAGCCAGACCACTAGGTCTTCGCGCGGGGTCCGGGGTCTGGCTTCAGCCAGACCCCGGTTCTTCCCTCAGTCTTCCTTCAAGAAGCTCGGGATGTCGATCTCGACGTCGGAGACGCTCGGCGCCTGGAACGGGGGACGCACCGGCTCGACCGGTGCACCGACTCCAGCCTCGACCCGACGACGGCGTGGTCGTCCGCCGAAGCCCGTAGCGATCGCGGTGACCCGCACGCTGTCGCCCATCGACTCGTCGATTACCGCACCGAAGATCACATTGGCGTTCGCGTCGGCGGCAGCCGTCACGACCTGCGCCGCCTCGTCGACCTCTGCCAGGCCGAGCTCCGGGCCTCCGGTGATGTTGAGGAGGATTCCGGTCGCGCCGTCGAGCGACGTCTCCAGGAGCGGAGACGAGATCGCCGCCCGCGCTGCTTCGACCGCACGGTTCTCGCCCTGGGCGACTCCGATGCCCATCAGCGCCGAGCCCGCCTCGCGCATGATCGTCCGAACGTCGGCGAAGTCGAGGTTGATCAACCCAGGAACGGTGATGAGATCGGTGATCCCCTGGACGCCCTGGCGGAGGATGTCGTCGACCATGCGGAAGGCGTCGGTGACGGGCGTCGACCGCTCGACGACCTGAAGAAGCCGGTCGTTCTCGATCACGATCAGGGTGTCGACGTTCTCGCGGAGCGTCTGCGCGCCCTGCTCGGCCTGCTCGGCGCGCAGCCGGCCCTCGAACGCGAAAGGCTTGGTTACCACGCCGACCGTCAAAGCGCCGAGCTCGCGCCCGATCTCCGCGACGACCGGTGCGCCTCCGGTGCCCGTTCCGCCGCCCTCGCCCGCCGTGACGAAGATCATGTCCGCGCCCTTCAAGGCTTCCTTCAGCTCGTCCCGGCTCTCCTGCGCGGCGGCGAGGCCCATCTTCGGGTCCGCGCCTGCACCGAGACCGCGGGTGGCCTGGGAGCCGATGTGGATCTTCACGTCGGCCTCGGTCATCAGCAATGCCTGCGCGTCGGTGTTCACCGCCACGAACTCGACGCCGGACATGCCGGCCTCGACCATGCGGCTCACTGCATTCGACCCGCCGCCGCCCACACCGACGACCTTGATCACGGCGAGATAGCTACCGGACTGATTGCTCATCGCTCGACCACCTCAGGCTGAAGCTCTCGTTGAACGTGCGACATCTCGCACGAGTTTCGTCTCCGAGGGTACGGCTCCTTCTTCGACCTGTCAACGGCCAACCTTAAACCTCAACCTAAGGGTTCGAGTAGCGTGAGGCGACCGGACGCTCCGGCACGCTCACGTCCAGGTAGACCGCATCCTCCCCGATCAGAGGGAAGACGCGCGCCGCGACCGTGAGCTTCAGGAGGACGTCTGCAGCCTCGCCCAAGCGGATGTCCGGACCGCGGCGGAGCACCAGCGTCAGCTGCCCGCCTTCGAGGCGGACGCCTTTGACTCGGCTCGGAAGGCGGACGGCGCGAGCGGCAGCCAGCGCCCGCGTCGCAGCCGTGAGATTGGCCGGCAGCGATCCACCGATGCGAACCGTCGTGTTCCGCGTCAGCCAGAGCCGCGGGAATCCTCGCTCGGTGCCCACCTCGATCTCGCGGATGATCTTGCCCGCGCCGGTGACGAGCCACGCCGAGTTGCTCCGACGTACGACGGCGACAGGCCGCTCCGCTGCGACGCGGACGACGAGTGTGTGCGGAAATGAGCGGTCGACCGAAGCCCCCGCGATCGAAGGGAGCGCGCGCAGTGCTCCCTCCAACGTCTCTGCGTCGACCGAGAGGAGACTCGTCCCCATGACGTCCTTCGCGGCTCGTTCGACATCGCGTGCGACTGCGGGTGGGGCGCCTTCCACCTGCAGACGCTCGACGGCAAATACCGACGACGCCTTTGCCCCCCAGTACGCACCGAGGACCGAGACGACGAGCGCGAATCCGAGGAGAAGCGAGCGACCGGAAGGGACGAGCCGAGCGAGATCCAGGCGATCGCCGGCCGCGCCGCGGGGAAACGGGACGACAACGCTTCCCGTGCGCGCTCGCCGGCGCGATCCGCGCTCGGTCCGTCCCCCGGCCATAGGCCGGGATTCGCCGCAGCGATCCCCGCTCCTACGTCTGTTGACTCGGTAGCTCGCAGGTCGCCGACGAACGCCACTTCGCGCTCGAGGGTGACTCCGAACTCTTCGTGCGCGCGCCGGCGTGCCTCGACCATCAGCGCGACGCAGTCGCTGCTCGTCGCACCGCCTGCGTTCTCGATGAAGTTCGCGTGCTTCGGCGAGATCAGCGCCCCTCCGATCCGATGCCCCTTGAGGCCGCAGAGCTCGAGCATCCGGCCCGCTCCGTGCTCGCCAGGCGGGTTCTTGAAGACGCTCCCGAAGGTGCGCTTGTTGGTGGGTTGCGTTGCTTTGCGCTGCGCGATCAGCTCGGAAACCGTCGCCTTGATCGCGTCACGCGGGCGAGGCTCGAGCCGGAGCTCCACGCGTGCGACGACCTCATGGAGGCCGATCGCGGAGCTGCGATACGAGAGCGCGAGCTCGCTCGAAGAGATCCACCCAACGCCGTCCGCAGTCGCCACGAGAGCGCGCGAGACGACGTCCGACCAGTCGCGCCCGTACGCGCCCGCGTTCATCTTCACGCCTCCCCCGACCGTGCCCGGGATCGCGCACGCGAACTCGAAGCCGCCGAGCTCCGCATCGCGCGCGCGGTGCAGGCAGACGGCGTTGGCCGCTCCTCCGCCTGCAACGACCGCGGTCCCGTTCGACCTCGACCTCGGCCAGCTCCCCCTCGAGTCGAATCACGAGCGCGTCCACACCGCCGTCGGCAGCGAGGACGTTCGAGCCGAGACCCACGACCACGACATCGAGCCCGCGGTCGCTCGCGAACCGGAGCGCCTCCTCGAGCTCGGCCAGCGAACGCGGGCGAGCCAGCGCCTTCGCCGGGCCGCCCGTGCCGATCGTCGTGAGCTTCGAGAGAGGGACGCCGGTCTCGATGTTCACGCGGGCAGGCCCTCGGCGACCGCGCGCGCGATCTTCCACGGCTCCCCCACCCCGAACGTGACGACGACGTCGCCGGGCCGCACCCACGCGAGCGTGATCGCAGCGGCATCCTCGAGCGTCGGCGCCCAGCCGCGCCGGACTCCCGGCGGCACGCTGTCGAGCACCAGCTTCCCCGTGACGCCCGCTCGCGGCTCGTCTCGCCCGCCGATCACCTCGGTGACGACGGCCGAGTCCGCGAGCCCGAGCGCTTCGCCGAGCTCGCGCGAGAGATGCCGCGTGCGCTCGTGGACGTGCGGCTGGTAGACGGCGATGAGTCGTCGTTCCGTCTGCTCGCGCGCGGTACGGAGCGTCGCGGCGATCTCGGTCGGGTTGTGGCCGTAGTCGTCGTAGACGCGAACGCCTCCGCGCTCGCCGACCAGCTCGAAGCGCCGCCCGACGCCCGTGAAGCGGGCGAGGGCCGTCTCGGCGTCCGCCCGCGGCGCGCCCGTCAGCTCGAGCGCGGCCAATGCGGCGGCAGCGTTCATCCGGTTGTGCTCGCCGGCGAGCGAAAGCGCGAACCGCCACCGGCTCGAGCTCCCAGCCGCGAACGACCTTCGGCGCGGTCGCCGTCCATTCGTCGAAGAACGCGCGGAGCTCGGCGGTCGACCCGAACGCCGCATGATGGTCGAGCTCGACGTTCGTGACGACGGCGATCTCGGGACGCAGGACCGCGATCGACCGGTCCGACTCGTCACCCTCCACGACGAGCCACCCATCCCCGTTTCCGGCGTTCCCACCGAGCTGTGGCACGACCCCGCCGATGATCCACGCGGGATCGTCCCCGAGCTCGCGCAGTGCATACGCGATCATCGCGGCGGTCGTCGTCTTCCCGTGCGCACCGCCGACGACGATCGATCGGCGCAACGCGACGAGCTCGGCCAGGAAGTCCGCTCGTGACCGCCCCTCGGCACGCCCCGCATGAGCGCTCGAGAGGACGGTCTCGAACCCGGCAGGTGCAGCGGGCTCACCTCCGACGTCGACGTCGACACCCGAGAGCGTCTCCATGAAGATCGTCTCCTGCTTGTCCCACCCCCGCACCTCCGCGCCCCACGCGCGCGCGAAGTTGGCGTAGGCCGAGAGCCCGGCACCTCCGATCCCGACGAAGTAGAAACGCCTGCCGGCCAGCGGACGGGCGCCTTGTGACACTGTGTCACTAGGCGTCACCGCTCACCGCTCCTCCCGCCAGGCGAACCAGCTCGTCGGCGATCTCCGCGGCGGCGTCCGGCTTCGCAAGCTCTTTCATCGCCTGGCCCATCGCCTGCAACCGCTCCGGCTTGCCGAGCAGCTCCTCGACGAGCGCGGGGACGACGTCCAGCTCTTCCTGACGAACCACGATCGCCCCTCCCCCCGCCTCGAAGTACCGCGCGTTCACCGCCTGATGATCGGCGGTTGCGTGCGGGTACGGCACGAGGATGGAAGGCGTTCCGGTGGCGGCGAGCTCCCAGACGGTTCCGCCCGCGCGCGAGATCGCGAGGTCGGCGACGGCAAGCGCGTCACCGAAGTCGGCCGCCGTCGGGAGCAGCACGTAGCCGGCTCGCCGGACCTTCGGCCGGAGCGTCTCGAAGTCCCGCTCGCCGGCGATGTGCAGCACGGCAACCGAGCCGCTCTCACCGTACGTCTCTGCAGCGAACTCGTTCAGCGCCTGCGCGCCGGCCAGACCGCCGAACACCGCCAGCACCGGGCCGTTCGGCAGGCAACCCGAAGCTCGTCCTTCCCGATTCGTCGTCTCCCTCCAGGTGCGAACGCGGAATCGGACGCCCCACGACCCTGTACTTGTCACCGCGCCGGCCGGAGATCGGATACGCGAGGAAGACCCGGTGGGCGAACGGCGCGGCGAGGCGGTTCGCGAGCCCGAAGTGCGCGTCGGCCTCCGTCAGCGCCGTCGGGATGCCGCGCAGACGGGCGGCGAGCACCATCGGTCCCGCGACATACCCGCCCGCGCCGAGCACGACGTCGGGCCTCCGTCGGCCGAGGATGCGCGAGCACGCGAACGGTGCCCGCACCGCTCGGCCGAGCGCCCGAAGCAGACCGACTCCGGGGCGACGCGGAAAGCCCGAGATCGAGAACGTGTCGAGCTCGTAGCCCGCTTCAGGAACCAGTCGCGACTCGACGCGATCGGGCGACCCTGCGAACGTCACCGTCACCCCGCGCTCGCGCAGCGCTTCGGCGACTGCGAGCGCGGGCCGGACGTGCCCCGCTGTTCCCCCTGCCGCGATCAGGCACGCGAGCTCGGACGACCTCTCCATTGACGGCGATGTTAAGGAGAATGCCGACCCCGGCGAGGAGCACGACCAGGCTCGAGCCTCCGTAGGAGACGAACGGCAGGGGGATTCCGGTGAGTGGTGCGATGCCGAGCACCGCGGCGAGATTGACCGCCGCCTGACCGCAGACGAGCGCGGTCAGCCCGGCAGCAAGCAGCTTCCCGAACGGGTCGGGACAGCGAAGCGCAATCCGAAAGCCGACGAGCGCGAACGCCGCGAACGCGCCGATGACGAGCGCCGAGCCGACGAGGCCGAGCTCCTCGCCGATCACCGCGAAGATCATGTCCGTGTGCGCCTCGGGGAGGTACGAGATCTTCCCGACTCCCTCTCCGAGCCCTGCGCCGGTCACGCCACCCGAGCCGATCCCGATCATCGCCTGCACGATCTGGAAGCCTGATCCCTCTGCATCGCTCCAGGGGTCGAGGAAGCTGAAGACGCGGGCGCGCCGATAGGGCTCCACGTAGATCGCGAGCAGCCCGACGGCAATCGCGAGGAACGACGCAGTCGCCAGCAGGCGGGCCGGAACCCCGGCAACGAGGAAGACGGCGAGCATCATCCCGCAGAGCGTGATCGTGGTCCCGAGGTCGGGCTCGAGCAGGATCAGCGCGCAGAAGATCGCGGTCAGGAATCCCAGCGGCTTCGCGAGCTCGCCGAGCGTTCGAGGCGGTCGGCGCCGCGCGAGATAGACCGCGGCGAAGAGACAGAGCGCCAGCTTCGCGAGCTCGGACGGTTGGAAGCTTGCCGGGCCGAGCAGGAACCAGCGGCGCGCGCCGTTGATCTCCGGCGCGACGACGAGCACGGCTGCGCACAGCCCGAGCGCGACGAGCATGAGAGGAGGCGCGACGTAGCGCAGGCGGTGGTAGTCGAAGCGGGACGCCAGCGCCATCAGAACGATGCCGAGGAACGCGTAGATGGCCTGCCGCTCGAGGAAGGCCATCGGATCCCCGTCCCCGACCGCGGCCGACGCGGAAGTCGCGCTGTAGACCATCACCAGCCCGAATGCGACGAGCCCCAGCGTCACGAGCACGAGGAGCTTCTGGTCGAGACGGTTGTCGGCCTTCACAGCTCCTCCACGAGCCGTCGGAACTCGTCTCCCCGCGCCTCGAAGTCGCGGAACTGGTCGAAGCTCGCACAGGCCGGCGAGAGAAGGACGACGTGTCCCGGCGCGGCGGCGGAATGGGCTTCGGACACGGCGACCTCCAGGTCGACGCACGGCACGTACGGGATCTCGGCTTCTCCGAGCACCTCGGCGATCTCGTGCGCTGCGGTGCCGATGAGATATGCCGTGTCTCCCCGGTCGAGCGCGCCGGCCAGCGGCAGGTAGCTCTCGTTCTTGCCGAGCCCGCCGAGGATCACGTGCAGCGTGGAGTCGCGGAGAGCCGCGATCGCACGCAGGGCGGCGGCGACGTTCGTCGCCTTCGAGTCGTTCACGTAGCGCACTCCGCTCAGCTCGCGAACGAGCTCGATGCGGTGCGGAACGCCGGGGAAGCTCCGGAGAGCAGCCGCGATCGCGTCGTCGGGGATCCCGGCCGCGCGGGCAGCTGCCGTCGCTGCGGCCGCGTTCTCGCGGTTGTGCTCTCCGGGAATCGCGGGCTCGGCCGGCAGCGGGTCGTCCGCCCGGAACTCGACCCGCCTGGCGGCTCCCGGAATCGGCCCGAAGTCGCGAGGAACGACGGCGACGTCATCCTCGGTCTGCGTCTCGAAGATCCGCAGCTTGGCGTCCACGTACCACTCGAAAGTGCCGTGGCGGTCGAGATGGTCGGGCTCGAGGTTGAGCAGGACGGCGATCCGCGGTCGCAAGAGCTCCACGTCTTCGAGCTGGAAGGAGGACAGCTCGCAGACGATCCACGCGCTCTCGTCCACCTGCTCCACGAGCGCAGTCAGCGGCCGGCCGACATTCCCGGCGACCTCCGCGGGCAGCTCGGCAGCGCGAAACATCTCGCCGAGGAGCTCGCTCGTCGTCGTCTTTCCGTTCGTGCCGGTCACGCCGAGGATGGGGTTCGGGAGAAGCCGTGCGCCGAGCTCGATCTCGCTCCAGACGGGAATGCCGAGGCTTCGAGCCCCGCTGACCAGCGCCGTCTCCCCCGGAACGCCCGGGCTCTTCACGACGAGATCGATCCCCTGTAGCACCATCTCCTCCTCGCGTCCGAGGTGAACTTCGACGCCCAACTCGAGGAGCCTTCCCACCTCGACGGACTCGTCGCGGTCGAAGCCGACGACCTCGGCGACTGCGCCCCACGAGCGCCTCCGCCGCGGCCTTCCCGGACCGCGCGAGCCCGACGACGAGCACACGCTTGCCCGAGAGCTCAGTCAACGTCGACGAACTGGAGGAAGTCGCGATAGAAGAGCGCGAATCCCGACGCGCACAGGATCGCGCAGACGATCCAGAAGCGCACCATCACCTTCGTCTCCGACCACGCCTTCATCTCGAAGTGGTGGTGGATCGGCGCAATCAGGAACACACGCCGGCCGGTGCGCTTGAAGCTGACGACCTGAATGATCAGCGAGAGCACTTCGATCACGAAGATCCCCCCGATCAGGAGCAGCAGGATCTCGGTGCGGGTGACGATCGCGAGCCCGGCGAGAGCCCCACCCAGCGCCATCGAGCCCGTGTCGCCCATGAACAGCTCGGCGGGGTGGGCGTTGTACCAGAGGAACCCGATCGTCCCGCCGATCAGCGCCGCCGCTAGGGTCGCGAGGTCCAGGTACGCCTCGCTGCGAGCGCCCGGGTCGCCTGAGCGGAGCCAGGCGATCCCCGCGATGGCGAGAAACGTCAACAGCATGATCATCGCCGTTCCCGCCAGGAGACCGTCGATGCCGTCAGTCAGGTTCGCGCCGTTCACGGTGCCGGCGATCACGAGAAAGAGAAAAAGGTAGAAGAACGGCCCCAGGTCGATGGTCCAGCCGGCGAGGGGGACGTACACGGACGTCGTGAAGGATTCGGTTTCCTGGAGTAGGAGTGCGGCGCCTACGGTGACGGCTGCGAGGAGCCCCATCTTCCATCGCCCTCGCAGACCGAGGGAATGGCCCTGGCGCAACTTGAGGTAATCGTCCGTCAGGCCGATCGCCGCGCAGCCGAGCGTGATGAAGAGGACCGTGAGCGCCTCGGCCGTGTACTGGGAGAGCGCGATGAAGGGAAGCACCGCCGAGCCGATGATCAGGAGGCCGCCCATCGTCGGCGTTCCCTGCTTCACGACATGGGCTGCTGGGCCTTCCGCCCGGATCTGCTGCCCGAGATTGCGCGCACGGAGGACTTCGATGAACTTCGGCCCGATGACGACGGCTGCGACCATCGCGAGCAGGCCGGCGATCAGGACTGGAACCATGTGCGAGCGATCTTCGTGATCTCGTCGGGTATGCCTTCGAGCCCAACGGCCCGCGAGGCCTTGACGAGCACGGCATCGCCGGGCCGGAGGAAGATCCGTGCAGCTTCGACGGCTTCTCTCTCGTCTGCTGCCCAGGTCGCCGGTTCGATAGGCGCGCGCGGGCTCGCCGACCCCGAGGACCTCGATCGCGAGCTCGGCGGCGAGCTCGCCGATCTCCTGGTGATAGGCCGCAGCGGACTCGCCGAGCTCGGCCATCTCGCCGAGTATCGCGACGCGTCGCCGGTTGCCGGCTCGCTCCGCGAGGTGCTCGAGCGCGGCGCGCATCGAGCCCGGGTTGGCGTTGTACGCGTCGTTGACCACGAAGCCGCCACCCGGCAGCTCCGTCTCCTCGCCACGCCAGGGCGACAGCCGGATGTCGCGGGCGCCTACGTGAGCGTCCTCGAGCGCGAGCCCGAGCGCCGCATACGCATTGAGCGCCGAGAGCGTGTTCACCGCATGGTGGCGCTGGGTGAACGGGAGCTCGAGCTCGACGACCTCGCCGTCGACGCGGAACCGTCCGTGTGTGTCCGCAAGCTCGGCGTCGGCCGGATCGACGCGGCGAAGCTCGATGTCTTCGCGGTTCAGGAACGGCTCGAGCTCCGGGCTCGAAGCGGGCACGACCGCGGTGCCGCCGGGGGGAAGCGCGGCGATTGCCTCCGCATTCGCCTCGGCAACGCGCTCGACGCTGCCTACGAGCTCGAGATGCTCTGGCCCGATGTGCGAGACGACCGCGATGTCGGGCCGCGCGACCGCGCAGAGCGCTGCCACCTGGCCGAGTCCCCGCATCCCCATCTCCGTGACCAGGATCTCGGTCTCCGGCTCGAGCCTGCACACGGTGAGCGGCAGCCCGATCTCGTTGTTGAGGCTCTTCTCCGGCCACAGGGTTGCCGCGTGCGGAGCGCAGAGCGCGCCCAGGATGTCCTTCGTCGAGGTCTTCCCGGCAGAGCCCACGATCGCGACCACCCGCGCGTCGCTCTTCGAGCGCACGAGGGAGGCGAGCGCCGCGAGCGCCGCCTCCTGGTCGTCGGGTACGAGCGTTGCCGCTCCGCGCTCCTGCGCTTCGTCGACGTGCTCGACTCCGGTGTTGAGCGCGACGAAGAGCTCCCCTGGCCCGACCTCTCGCGAGTCGGCCCTGATAGCCGTAATGGGCGTGTCGCTGCTGAAGGCGTCCAGCCGTCCGAGGCCGAGCGCCGCGACCTCCTCGAACGAAATCGGGATCACGAGCGCCCTGGGCGGACGTCTTTACAGTGCCTGGCACTGTAAGCGTCAATAGTCGGCGACGATCGCTCCACAGGGTTGTCGCCTCAGCTCGATGCCTGCATCGAGGCGAGCGCCTCGCGCACGACCGCCCGGTCGTCGAAGGGATGCACGCTGCCGGAGATCTCCTGGCCCTGCTCGTGCCCTTTGCCGGCGACGACCACGACGTCACCCACCTCCGCGAGCGCGACAGCTCTCTGGATCGCGCTACGCCGATCGGGATCGATCTCGATCTCGACGCCGGTGCCTTGGAGCACGTCCTGGATGATCGCGAGCGGATCCTCCGATCTCGGGTTGTCCGAGGTGACGATCGCGACATCCGCGTGCTCGGCCGCAACCTTCCCCATCAGCGGCCGCTTTGCCCGATCTCGATCGCCTCCCGCCCCGAAGACGACGATGACTCGACCGTCCCCGAGCCCGCGAGCCGCTTTCAGCACGGTCTCAAGCGAGTCCGGCGTGTGCGCGTAGTCGACGACGACGGCGAACGGCTGCCCGGCGTCGATCGCCTCGAAGCGCCCCGGAACTTCGTGCAGCCGGGCAATGCCGTCCCGGATCGCTTCTTCGTCGAGATCGAGAAGCAGGCCGACTGCGACCGCACCGAGCACGTTCTCCACGTTGAAGGTCCCGCGGAGCGGCGTCTCGATCTCGATCCCCGCCGCCTCGAAGCGGCTGCCGTCCGCACCAACCTCCAGGCCCTCGGGTCGCACCTCAGCCTCAGCGGTCAGCCCGAACGTGACGAGCGGTGCTCGGTGCGTCTCGGCGAGTTCCGCGGCAAGCCGCTTTCCCCACTCGTCGCCGACGTTCACGGCGGCCGGCGGCGGGTGAGGCACGATGAAGAGCCGCCGCTTGACCTGAAAGTACTCCTCCAGCGTGCCGTGCAGATCGAGGTGATCCTGCGTGAGGTTCGTGAAGACGAGTGCGTCGAAACGAACTCGACCGAGCCGCCCGAAGGCCGCGCCGTGCGAGGACGCTTCGACCGCGGCGCTCCTGTCCCCCGCGTCGAGCATCTCCCGAAAGAGACGCTGAAGCTCGATCGCCTCGGGTGTGGTGAACGGCGCGCGACGCTCCTCGCCGCCGACGACCCAACGCACGGTCCCGACCAATCCGGGCCTGCGATTCGCGGCGTCGAGCATCGAGTGCAGTAGGAAGGTCGTCGTCGTCTTGCCGTTCGTCCCCGTCACGCCGACGACGTCGAGCTCCTTCGTCGGCTCCCCGAAGAACACGTCAGCTGCGACAGCCATTGCAGCGCGTACGTCCTCGACGACGAGCTGAGGAACGTCCACCTCGAGCAGCCGTTCGACCACGAGAGCGACGGCGCCCCGTTCGATCGCCTCCCACGCGAGATCGTGACCGTCGACCCGTTCTCCGGGGACACAGAAGAAGAGCGCACCCGCACCCTGCGACACGGTGCGGGTGTCGTAGGCAAGGTCGCCGATCAGGACCGGCCGGGCTCCGGTCACCTCGCTCGGGGCGAGCGCCCGGATCAGGGCCTCGAGCTTCAATGCGCTGATAAGGCTAGTGGAACGCGCGCGGTGCTCAGTTCGCGGAGCCCGCAGAACGGTAGGCGTCCGGAGGAACCTCGAGATGCTGGAGGTTGAAGCGCGCGATCTGCTTGAACGCGGGAGCGGCCACCTCGCCGCCGTAGATCGACCCGCTCGGCTCGTCGACCATCACCATGATCACGAGCCGCGGTTTCGTCGCCGGAACGAGACCGACGAACGACGCGACATAGCGCGAATGTGAGTAGCGGCCGTCCGGGTCGATCTTCGCCGCCGTGCCCGTCTTGCCTGCGACGGTGTATCCGGGAATTGCCGCTTCGGTTCCCGTTCCCTCGACGACGACACCGCGAAGCATGGAGAGCATCTTCGTGGAGACTTCCCGTGAGACGATCCGGGAGCCTCGCCGTTCGCGGACCGCCTTTCCGTCGACACGCTCGATCAGACGCGGGCGGACGAGGATTCCCCCGTTCGCGACAGCGGAGTACGCCCTCGCCATCTGGATCGGCGTCACCGCGATCCCGTGCCCGATCGGAACAGTGCCGATCGTCGAGCCGGACCACTCGTCGCGCGGCAGCGCGAACCCGGGCGACTCACCGGGGAAGTCGATGCCCGTCGTTTTCCCGAAGCCGAAGCGCTCGATCCAGTCCGCGAGACGGCCCTCGCCGAGCCGCTGCGCGATCGTGATCGTGCCGATGTTCGACGAGCGCTCGACGATCTCGCGCACGCTCATCCGCTCGGTGCCCCGCGGGTGTGACTCGCGGATGACGCGGTCGGCGACCTGAAGCGTCGGCGGCAACCGGAACGAGGTCGACGGCGACACGATGCCTTCCTGGAGACCGGCGGTCACGGCGACGAGCTTGAAGGTGGATCCCGGCTCGTAGGTGTCGGTCACTGCGCGATTGCGCCTGCGGTCGGCGCGCGTGGTCGGAAAGCGGTTCGCATTGAATCCGGGCGCGGTTGCCATCGCGAGGATCGCGCCGGTGTGGGGATCCATCACGATCGCGGACGCGGCGCGGGCCCCGTGCCGCCGCACGGTCTCCTTGAGCACGGCCTCGGCGTTGGCCTGAATCTGATGATCGAGCGTGAGTTGCACATTGCGCCCTGGGCTCTCCGGACGAGTCGAGACGACGTCGAGCGCACGTCCGAAGGGATCCTTCACGACCGTCTGGGTACCCGGCTTTCCCCCGAGGACCTTGTCCAGCGAGCGCTCGAGCCCCTCGAGGCCCTTGTTGTCGAGCCCTGCGTAGCCGAGCACCTGAGAGGCGACAGGCCCCTGCGGGTACGTGCGCAGCTCCTCTGGGTAGAAGCCGAGCCCGGCGAAGCCGAGCTCTTCGAGCTTTCCCGCGCTGAGCGGGTCGACCTTGCGGGCGAGGTAGACGAACCCTCGCGCGCGATCGATCAGCAGCGGGTGTACTGCCGCGGGCTCGAGGTCGAGCGCCTTTGCCACCGCCAGCGTGAGGTCACGCGGCCGATCGACCTGCTGTGGGTTCGCATAGACCGTCGTCGTGCGCTTTCCGATGGCGAGCGGTTCGCCGTTCGCGTCGAAGATCGTTCCCCGCGCCGCGGGGACGACGATCGTCTCGCGATGCTGGCGTACGGCCATGGCGGCGTACGCGTCGCCGTTGACGACCTGCAACCAGAACGCACGCGCCAGCGCGACTCCGAGAACGACGAGGAAGGCGCTTGCGAGCAAGACGATGCGCCGGTTCGTCGACGCGCGCGTCACCGGCGCAACCGTACGAAGACGATGCTCTCGGGATCCGGCTGTGCCAGACCGAGCTCCTTCGTGGCGATCCGCTCGATCCGCGACGTCGCGGCCGTGCTGGAGAGCTCCCAGCGCAGATCGGCGATGTCTCCTCGGAGCTCGGCCCGCTCACGCCCGACCTCGTCGAGCTCGAGGTTCAGGCGAAGCACGGTCACGTTCACCGCGACGACGCCTGCGAGCAGCGTCGCAAAGAGGACGATCCAGAGGACGCCGCCGCCGAGCAGGCGCGGTCGTGCCGCTGTCCGCGAGCGGGTGGGCGCGGCGCGCGCGGTCTCGGCGACGGCGGACATCAGACCTTGACTCCGACCCGAAGGCGTGCGGACGCAGCACGCGGGTTCGCGTCGAGCTCACGCGCGGCCGGGCGCACGGGCTTGGAGGTCAGCACGCGCAGCTCCGGCTCGTGCCCACAGACGCAGATCGGCAGCTCCGGAGGGCACGTGCAACCGCGTGCGAGGTCACGGAGAAAGCGCTTCGCGATCCGATCCTCGAGCGAGTGGAAGCTGATGATCGCGATGCGGCCGCCGGGCCGGAGCATCGCGAAGGCCGCGGGAAGGCCGGCCTCGAGCGACTCGAGCTCGTGGTTCACCTCGATCCGAAGAGCCTGGAAGACCCGCTTCGCGGGGTGGCCCTCCCCGAACCGTGCCGGGGTGGGGATGGACGCCCGAACGACGTCGACCAGCTGACCGGTGCGCTCGATCGGCGCGTCCTCGCGCCGACGCACGACGCCGCGGGCGATCTGACGGGCGTACCGCTCCTCCCCGTATCGGCGAAAGATGGTGGCGAGCTCCCGCTCGTCCCAGGTGTTCACGATCTCCGCAGCGCTCGGCTCGTCGGAGGGATCCATGCGCATGTCGAGCGGTGCGTCCGTGGCGTACGAGAACCCGCGCTCATGCCGATCGAC
The DNA here is from genome assembly GCA_963721795.1 of uncultured Actinomycetes bacterium. Taxonomy (GTDB): domain Bacteria; phylum Actinomycetota; class Thermoleophilia; order Gaiellales; family Gaiellaceae; genus GMQP-bins7. The sequence continues at coordinate 89,859 of CAVRLT010000019.1, read as the reverse complement.
CTGCATCGACGAGAGGCCGAGGTCGAGGAGGACGACGTCCGCCTTCACGTCGTTGCCGGCGAGCTGCGCGAGCACGATCGCATAGTCACCGCGCAGGAACCGCATCTGGACACCGGGAGCCGATGCCTTGACCCGGTCGAAATAGGGTCGGACGGTCGGATCACGGTCGATCGCCATGAGCTTCCCGCGGCCCTCGAGGTCCGCCGCGAGGAGGCGCGAGTGACCACCCGCGCCGAAGGTCGCGTCGACCACTGTCTCGCCGGGCCGCACGGAGAGGAGCTCGCGCACCTCCTCCGCAAGGACCGGGATGTGGTCAGCCGCGTTTGTCCGCAAGACGTTCGGCAACATCGCCCGCGCTCCCTTCGATCGCGCTCAGGTGGGTTTTCCATTCCGTCCGATCCCAGATCTCGATGTGGTCGTGCACTCCCGCGAGAACGATGTCCTTCCCGAGCCCCGCGTGCTCTGCGAGCTGCGGCGGGACGAGCACCCGCCCCTGCTTGTCGAGCTCGCTGACGGTCGCGCCAGCGAAGACGAAGCGCTTCATCTCGCGCGCCTCGCGCGTGAGCGAGTCGAGCTCCGCGATCCGCGCCACGTTCGCGTCCCAGCTCTCGCGCGGAAAGACGTCGATGTTCTTCTCGAGGCCGCGAGCGAGCACGACGCCTCGTTCCAGAGCACCCCGGAACCGCACCGGCAACGTGAGCCGGTTCTTGTCGTCGACCGTGTGCTCGTACTCGCCGTAGAACATGGAGTCATCGTGGATCCCCTTCCACGATGCCCCACATTACTCCACTTTCTCCCACTGCGCAACCCCTGCGCCCCATTCGGCCGGGTGGGTCTTAACAGTGCCTGTCACTGGAAGTACGACGAGTCAGCGCCGACTCATCCACAGGCTGTCCGTCAGAGCGAGACGTGCTCTGCGTGGACGCCCGGCCCGGCGAGGGCACCGGCGCCGCAGCGCGCCGCGAACGCGAGCGCGTCCGTGGTCTCGAGCCCGGCCGCGAGCGCGAATGCGAGACCGGCGACGAAGCAGTCGCCGGCGCCGTAGGAGTCGGCACGCGGTACCCGTGCAGGTGCGGCGGTGAAGGGGCCCCCCGGCTGCGCCCAGCCGCCGAGCGCGCCCGACGTCGTGACCACGAGCCGCGGAGCAGGGACGAGATCGTTGGGCTGGTACAGCTCCGCTTCGTCCTTGCCGCTTCCGACCAGTGCGTCGAGCTCGACCGCGCCGCGCTGCAACGTCCCGAGCTCACGCGCAGTCGCCACGAGGATCCGCGCCCGGCGCGCGGCGACGAGCGCGTCGACGTCTCCTGCGCAGAAGTAGACGGCGTCGCAACCCGAAAGCTCGTGCCACGGGAGCGAGTCGTCGTGTCCGCGCGGGCCTCGCTTCGGCCCGATCGTCGTGATCGTGCGCTCCCCCACCTCGTCGACGAACGTGAACCCACGGCGCTGCGGGGGCTCGAGCGCAGTCGCGTGCACCTCGATCCCGCGCTCCTCCAGCTCCGCCTTGGCGCCACGCCCGAGCTCGTCCGTCGCAAGCGCGGTGAAGAAGAGCACGGAGTCGGCGAGCTTCGAAAGCTGAACCGCGGCAACGGAGCCTCCACCGGCGGCCTCGATCCACGAATCCCCCGCTGAGACGATCTCCCCCGCGCTCGGAACGTGCTCGACCGGGACGAACTCGATCAACTCGACATGGCCGATCACGGCGGCGCGCACGCGGTCATGCTCACAGATGCACGGCCTCGAGCGTTAGAAGACGATATGGCGAGCGTGGCGATACCGCCGTTCGAGAACTTCTACGAGCAGCACCGCGCCGAAGTCCTTCGGCTCTTGCGGCGTCGTGTCGGCGCCCAGAGAGCCGAGGACGCGTTCCAGGAGACGTTCTTGCGAGCGCTACAGGCGTACCGGCGTCTCGAGCATGGAGAGCATCTCCGTGCCTGGGTGCTCACGATCGCCGGCAACGTCGCAGTCGACACCCTCCGGCGAGCCCGGCCTCAGACCGAGCTCGTCGAAGAAGGAGCAGCGGACGATCGGCCGGCCTACGAGGAGCTCGCGCCGCTGACCGACGGCCTGGCCCCGAAGGAGCGCGCGGCCGTCGTGCTCCGATACGGCTACGACCTTTCCTACGACCAGATCGCAGCGGCGCTCGGCTCGAGCGAGCAAGCGGCCCGGCAGGCCGCCTCCACGGGAGTGCGCCGGCTGCGAAGGAGGAGCACATGACCGTATCTCCCGATCTCGACCGTCGCTTTCGGGATGCAGCCGTGACGATGGGCCTCGTCGACATGGGGTTCGACGTCGTCGACTCACCGGTCGGCCCGCTGTTGGTGGCCGCGTCCGACCAGGGCCTCGCGTCGATCTCGTTCGACGCCGATCCGGATGACCAGCTCGAGCGCCTCGCGCGCATCGCAGGGCCTCGTGTGCTCCGCTCAGCGCGGAGCGTGGACGAGGCACGCCGCGAGCTCGACCAGTACTTCGAAGGGAAGCGGCGCGCCTTCGACCTCTCGCTCGACCTCCGCGCGCTGCCACCGTTCACGCTCTCGGTCCTCCAGGAGCTCGCGCGAGTCCCGTATGGGGAGACCACGACGTACGGCGAGCTCGCGTCCCGCGTGGGTCGCCCGCGCGCCGCCCGAGCCGTGGGGACGGTGATGAACCGGAACCGGATCCCGATCGTCCTCCCCTGCCATCGGGTCGTCGGAGCCGGGGGCAACCTCGTCGGCTACGCCGGGGGCCTCGACACGAAGATCGCGCTGCTCCAGCTCGAAGGCGCACTGTTGTAGCGGGCGAGCGTGACGGCAGCCCCACAGTGAACCTGCGTCTACAGGCGACGGAGGCGGCGCAAGATGTAGTGCTCGCGAGTGACGAACGGCGGTCTGGCTGCGCGAATGCGACACACGAGTTCCGATTGGGACTCCAGACGATCCGCCTTGGCCTCGATCAGGTCATCCGCCGCGTCGAAGTGCTGGAGAAGGTCGAACTCCGTCTCCGCCTCCAGGGCGTAGAGCCCGTCCCGTATCGCGTCAGCGAGCCGCGCCTCCGCGTTCGGAAGCACGACCGATCGCCACTCGGGCTCCTCGATCACGCCGAGCGGACTTCCGTCGGCCTCGACCTCTTCCTCGGTCACCGGATGCGAATCGACGAGCGTTCCACCGGGAACGAGGAGCCGATGGACGTGGCGCAGGGCGTGCACGACGCCCTCACCCTCGATTCATCACAACGACGAGGAGAACAGCGCCAGGTCGAAGCTCTCGCGTGGGGCGTCCACGTCGGCCGCTCCAGCGACCACAAACGTGATCGTGCCGGCTAGATTCCGGCTTCAGCGCGGCCCGACCCTTCTCGATCCGTTCCTCGTCGAGATCCACCGCGAGAACGGATGCCGCATCGCGCGCGTACCGAAACGTCATGCGCCCGTCACCGCACCCCAGCTCGAGAACACGAAGCCCCGCGACCGGAGCAAGCTCCTTCAGAGCACCAGTCTCGACGCCCTCCGGGTCGATGCGCCAACCCACGCTCCGAGCATGACACAGAGCCTCAGTCGAGCAGCCGGTACCCCACTCCCCAGACGTTGACCACGAAGCTGTCACCCTCGTCGAGCGCGGAGCTTCTTCCGGAGCCGAGACGCATGCGACTCGAGCGTCCGCGTCCGGCCCAGCGCTCGGAAGCCCCACACCTCGCGCAACAGCTCTTCCTTCGTGAACACGCGATAGGGCTCCGCGGCCAGCCAGGCGACGAGCTCGAACTCCTTCGCCGAGAGGGCGACCAGCGTGTCCCGGACCGCGACGCGCCTTGTTCTCCGGTCGACGACGAGCTCTCCTGCGACCAGCACCTCCGCGGACGACGCCGTGCTCCTTCGCAGGAGTGCCCGAATGCGCGCGAGCAGCTCCTCGTAGGCGAAAGGACGGCCGATGACGTCGTCGGCGCCGCGGTCGAGCGCCCGCACGCGCTCGACCGGATCCGACGAGGGCGCGAGGAGGATCACGGGCACGTTCCGATCCCAGGTGCGTCCCGGCTCGCCCCGCCGCAGACTCAGGCACAGGTCGAGCTCGGCGAGCAGCACGACATCCGGCCGAATGCGCTCGGCGAGCTCGAGCGCCTCGCTCCGCCGCGCCGCCCCGAGCACGTCGAAGCCGTCGTCGCGGAGATGCCGACCGAGATACTCGCGTGTCTCGGGTTCGGGCTCTGCTACGAGGACGGCACTCGGCATGCCGCCGACGCTAGTTACGTGCTCGCAGGCGCGCCAGATGTCCTTTGCGGCGAAAGCGTGACAAGCCTTCCTCAGCCGGCCTGGCCGGACCAGGCAGCTCGAAGCGCGCTCTCTAAAGACGGCCGTGCCGGAGCACGCCCCAGATCACCCAGAGCCCGAATACCCCCGAGAGCACGAAGCCGACGAACGAGAGCACGTGCAACCCCATGATCTGTGGGCCCTCCTGCGCGAAGACGCCGATGATCGACGAGCCGACGAGGCCGCCGAGCACGATCAAGGCCACCGACAGACGGTTCGACGCCTGGTCGATGTGGTCGTCGAGCTCGTCGAGGCCGGGGTTGTCGAACCGGATCTGGAAGGACCCGTCCCGCATGTGCTCGAGCACGTCCGACACCTGGTACGGCAGCTCTCGGGCGACCGAGCTGAGCGCGAGCGCTTCCGTCCTCAGCCGCTGCGCGACGATCCGCGGCTGGTAGCGATCCGCGAGGAGACCCCGCGCGTACGGCTTCGCCACCTCGAACACGTTGAAGTCGGGGTAGACCTCGGCCCCGACGGAGGCGAGCGTCGCGATCGCCTTGTCCAGCATCACGAACCGCGAAGGCAGGCGCAGGTTCAGCGTGTAGATGAGCTGGAACCCCTCCCTGATCACCTGCAGTGGATCGATGTCCGAGAGCCGCGTCCCGTAGTAGCGGTCGAACAGCACGCGCAGCTCGTCGCGGAACTCCTGCTCCCGCTCGGGCGCGTAGCGGACGCCGAGCTCCTTGAGGCGTCGCGGGATCACGTCGACGTTCTCGACGGCTGCGTCCACGAACAGCCGCGTGAGCTTGGACATGTCCTCGTCCGTGAGCTTTCCCGCCTGACCGAAGTCGACGAGCCCCAGCTCGCCGGAATCGAGGACGAAGATGTTCGCCGGGTGCGGGTCGGAGTGGAAGAAGCCGTGACGGAAGACCATCGTCATCCACGTGTCCGCCATCCGGTACGCCACGTCCCGGCGCTCGTCCGGCCGCATGCGCTCGAGATCGAGCTCCGAGACCTTCGTCCCGCGCAGGAACTCGAGCGTCAACACGCGTCCGGTCGAGTACTGCCGAATGACCCGGGGAACGACGACGCCTGTCGTATGCGCGAAGTTCCGGTGGAAGGCGTCCGCGTTCCTCGCCTCGTGCGCGTAGTCGAGCTCGAGGCGAATCGAGCGCGCGAACTCGTCGACGAGCTCTTGTGGGTCGATGAACTCGAGCGCTCGCACGCGTTCCTTCAGGAGCTTCGCCGCCTGGTAGAGCAGCCCGAGATCGGCCTCGATCTGCCGCGCCGCCTCGGGACGCTGGACCTTGACCGCCACCTCTTCGCCGTTCGGAAGCACCGCCCGGTGCACCTGGCCGATCGAAGCCGAAGCGAGCGGCTGCTCGTCGAACTCGACGAACGCCTGCTCCACCGTCAGTCCGAGCTCGGCCTCGACCGCGGCGCGCGCCTGCTCGAACGGGAACGGCGTCACGTCGTCCTGCAAGCCGCGGAGCTCGATCACGATGTCCGGCGGCACGACGTCCGGGCGTGTCGAGAGGAGCTGGCCGAACTTGACGAACGTCGGACCGAGCTCGTCGAGCATCTCGCGGAGCCGGCGACCGCGGTCCGAGGCGCCGACATCGCCGTTCGCAGCCGTCGTTTCCCGAGAGCAGGTCGCCGAGGCGGTTCCTCCGCAAGAAGTAGCCGAAGCCGTGTCGCGCGGCTACCTGTGCGATCTCCGACAAGCGTCCGAGGCTCCGCGCTGGCCGTTCCTGCCTGGTGGCCATGGCGAGATTGTAGGGGTGGGGCTGGCTGAGCTTACGGCGCGCGCTCGAGCAGCTTCAACCGGTGCTCGACCTGAGCGACGCGGAGCTCGAGCTCTTCGACCGCATCGCGCGAGGCGATGCCGAGCTCGGCGCCGAGCCGCGAAGCCGCGGAGCCGGAAGACTCGCCCACGCGCTTGAGCTCGCGTCGCCAGCTGTCGAGCACATCTTCGAGAGCGGCACGCGTCTCGCCCCGGTCGACGCCGAGCCGGCGAGCGAGCTCGTCGGCCAGCTGATCCGCGCGATCCGCTCCCAGCACGAACGCGCCGAGCCCGGCGAGCGCCAGGGTCTCGAGCGACCCGCGCTCGGAGCTAGCGGGTTCGTCCATGCGGCCTCGAGGCACGGCGCTGCCTGCGGCGTTCCCGCTTCGACCTCGCTGCGGCATCCACCGGTCCGGCGGTGGCAGCGGCCGGAGCCGGGGTCGGGGCCGGGCCACGGGGGCGCTCTACCGGTCGACCGCCGGTGTCTTCCTCGTCCTGCTCGCCGTCCGTGTCGTCCGAGGGCTCGTCCAGGAGCATTCCGCCCACCGACTCCACGCCTTCGAGCGCGCCCAGATCGTCGCGCCGGCGCGCAAACTCGGGCTCCCGCTCCTTGAACACGGCGACCAGGGGCGCCGCCAGGAAGATCGACGAGTAGGAGCCGAAGCCGATGCCGACGAGCAGTGCGAAGGCGAAGTCCTTGAGCGTGTCCCCGCCGAAGAAGTACAGGGACGCCACGGGGAGCAACGTGATGAAGGTGGTCGCGAGCGAGCGCGGGAGCACCTCCCAGAGCGACACGTTGCCGATCACGCGGAACGAGGCACGCCGCATCAGCGGGACGTTCTCGCGGATCCGGTCGAAGATGATGATCGTGTCGTAGATCGAGTACCCGAGCACGGTGAGGATCGCGGCCACGGTCGCCGTGGAGACCTCCCGGCCGGTCAAGGCGTAGACACCGACCGTGATCAAGACGTCGTGCGCGAGCGCCACCAACACCCCGACCGAGTACTTCCACTGGAAGCGGAACGAGATGTAGACGACGATCAGGAGCAGGCTGACGATGATCGCCAAGATCGCCGAGTTCGCGATCTGGCGGCCGAAGCTCTCCGACACGCTCTTGGCGCCGAAAGAGGTGGCGTCCAAGGAGCTCGAGAGCTCCTGCGAGAGCTGGTTCTGCTCGGCGAGCGTGAGCGACTCGGTTCGGATCTGGAAGTTCGTGTACCGGCCGTTCGGTCGACTCCCCGCGGCCCTGGATCACGGCGCCTTGCTGGCCGATCTGCGCCGCTTGGCTCCGCACCTCCTCGAGCGACGTGGGCTCCGGCGTGCGGAACGAGAGCTGTGTCCCGCCCTTGAAGTCGATCCCGAGGTTGAGCCCCATGAAGACGATCGCGCCGATCGAGATGGCGAGGACGATCCCCGAGAAGGCGAACCAGATGTTCCTCTTCCCGATGTAGTCGTAGCGCAGCCAGCGCGGGATCCCTCGATCCCGTCGTGCCCATCAGCCGCGGGTTGTCGATCCACCCGAAGCCGGCGAGCAGCGCGAGGATCGCGCGCGTCGCGAGGACTGCGGTCAGCATCGAGAGTGCCGTGCCGATCAGGAGCATGAGCGCGAATCCGCGCACGCTCGCGGTCGCGACGGCGAAGAGCACCATCGCCGTGATCGCGGTGACGACGTTGGCGTCGACGATCGTCGCGAAGCCCTTCTTGTACCCCAGGTTGATCGCCGCGCGCACCGATCTCCCGGCGCGCACCTCTTCCTTTATGCGTTCGAAGATGACGATGTTCGCGTCGGCCGCGACGCCGAACGTCAGCACCAGGCCGGCGAACCCCGGCAGCGTGAGCGTGACGTTGAAGAGGAGGATCGTCGCGTACAGGAAGGCCGCGTAGACGATCAGACCCGTCACCGCGACCACGCCGAGGAAGCGGTAGAAGAGCAGCAGGAAGATCGCGACCAGCAGGATTCCGCCGATCGCCGCTTTCCATGCTTCCTCGAGCGAGTCCTTGCCGAGCGTCGCGGAGATGTCGGTGCGATCGAGCGTCTCGAACTTGACCGGGAGCGCGCCGGTCTGCAAGACGATCGCGATGTCCTGCGCCTCGTCGAACGAGTCGAGACCCGTGATCTGGGCACGCCCGCCGCCGATCCCGCCGGAGAGGCTCGCGTCCGTGTAGTCGATCTGCGGGAAGGTCCTGATCTCGCGGTCGAGCACGATCGCGAAGTGCTGCGGAGTCCCGCGCAGCTTCCCGCGCACCCACTCGGCGCGCGTGATCTCCTCGAAGCGGTCGCCGCCCCGTCCCGTGAACTCCATCGAGACGATCGGCCGGCCGGCGCCGCCCGGGCTCGTGTCGAAGTCGGCGCGCGTTCCCGAGAGCTTCAGGTCCTCTCCCGTCATCTGCGGGATGTCCGGCGGCTCGTACTTGAACAGGTAGTAGTACGTCCGGTCCGGCGCGACGCCGCCTCCCTGCGGGCCTCCCGGGCAGACGACTGCGGGCTCGCCGCACGTGATCACGACCATGTCCTGCGGCACGGCGAAGAGCTCTCGGCCCTGCGGAAGCTTCCCGTCGGATCGTCGCAACGCCTCCGCCCTCGATCCGAACGGACCGCGCGGTGACGCGCTTCGTCGTCGGGTTCACGAGGTAGTACGCGTCCGACTTGCCCTCGACCTGGGTCTGCACGCGGGCGAGCAGGTCGTACAACGACGGGTTCTCGACCGGGTAGCGCTGGATCGAGATCGACGGGCCTGCGAGCGAGGTCTCGAGATCGTAGAGCTCGAGCTGCGCGGTCGTCCCGATGATCTCCGCGGCCGACGCGGGATCCTTCACGCCGGGGAGCTGGATCACGATCTGATCCGAGCCTTGCGTGCGGATCTCGGGCTCGGTCACGCCGAGCTTGTCGACGCGGTTCCGCATGATGTCGACCGAGCGCGTGAGGTCCTCGTCCGTCAGCTCGCGATCCGCCGGCGGAACGGCCTGGAGGGTGACTTCGAGACCGCCCTGCAGGTCGAGGCCGAGCGTCGGGCTCTGCTTGATCGGCGACCCTGGCACGGCCAGCAGCGCAACGCCGATGAGCGCAGCGGCCAGCAGGCCGACGACGAGAATGGAGGTCCGTCGGTTCAAGGTCGGGGGATCACGTTATCGGCGGTCGGCTGTTGCCGGGCCTGACTCGGGCTCGCTCGTAACAGCTTCTTCGCCGCTCGTAACGGCAGCTTCATCCTCGAGCTCGGTCACGTCGTCGGCGTCGACGACATCCTCGTCCTCAGCGTCTTCCTCGTCGTCTTCCTCGTCAGGCGGGAGAACGGCCGCGATGCCGCGCCGCGTCATGTGCACGGAGAGGCCCTCGGCGATCTCGACGACGATGTCGTCCTCCTCGGCCTGGGTGATCGTCCCGTAGATCCCCCCGTTCGTCAGGATGTCGTCGCCGACTCCGGCCTTCTCGATCGTCGCCTGCTGCGCCTGTTGGCGCTGGCGCTGCGGGCGGATCATCAGCACGTACATGACGACGAGCAAGAGCACCATCACGATCAAGAAGCTCACGGTTCCTCCTCGGGCGCGTGGGCGAGCCGCGCGAGCGCGTCCTGCCGGAAGGCTGTGAACGTCCCGCGCTCGATCGCCGCCCGCGCGCGTGCGGTCAGGTCGAGTACGAACCAGAGATTATGCAGGCTGAGCAGCCGCAATCCGAGGATCTCGCTCTGCGTCACGAGGTGACGGATGTACGCGCGTGAGAAGCGGGAGCACGCGGGGCATGCACAGTCTTCCTCGAGCGGCAGCGGATCGCGCGCGTAACGAGCGTTCCGGAGGTTCAGTCGCCCGGCCCAGGTCAGCGCCGAGCCGGTGCGGGCCGTGCGCGTCGGCAAGACGCAGTCGAAGAGGTCGACTCCCCGGGCGACAACCTCGAGAATCCCCACTGGGTCCCCGATCCCCATGAAGTAGCGCGGCTTGTCCGCCGGCAGAGCGGGCGCAGCCCACTCGACGCAGTCGAGCATCTCCTCCCGCGATTCTCCGACCGCGAGACCCCCGAGGGCGACCCCGTCGAACGGGAGCGCCGAGATCTCCTCGAGCGACCGGCGACGAAGCTCTGGATCGGCACCGCCCTGCGTGATCCCGAAGCGAAGCTGACCGGGAGCTCTCGGCGCCTCGGCCTGGCGCTCGGCCCAGAGCGTGGTGAGCCGAACTGCTCGCTGGAGCTCAGCGCGCGAGGCGGGCGCCGGCAGGCAGACGTCGAGGCACATGGCGATGTCGGAGCCGAGCCGCAGTTGAATCTCTGCCGCACCCTCGGGTGTGAAGCGGGCGAGCGAGCCGTCGTAGACCGAACGGAACGTCACGCCCTCGTCGTCGAGCGCGACGATCGTGTCGCGCAGCGAGAAGACCTGGAAGCCTCCCGAGTCGGTGAGGATCGGGCCGTCCCAGCCCGAGAATGCATGCAGGCCGCCGAGGCTCTCGATGACGTCCGCGCCCGGCCGGAAGTGCAGGTGGTACGTGTTCGCGAGGATCACGTGAGCGCCCAGTGCTCGAACCTCGTCCGGATGCAGCGACTTCACCGACGCCTTCGTCCCCACTGGCATGAACGCGGGCGTGGGAACCGCGCCGTGTGCGGTTTCCAGAGAACCGGCGCGGGCGGCACCGTCGGTCGCGCTCAGCGAGAACGCGCTCAGCTTGCTGCGCTCTCGGTCCTGGACGAGCCCCGAAGGGACGTCTCGCCTGGGGCCACCCCTCGCCTCCACCCACCTTCGAGCCTAATCCGGAATTGCAGACGCATGTGACACCAGATCGTGCCGAAACCGCGCCAGGATCGACCGTCCGAGCGCGTCAGAGCACGAGCATCGCGTCACCGAACGAGTAGAAGCGGTACCGCTCCTGGATCGCCGTGCGGTAGAGCGCACGCGTCTCCTCCACGCCGGCGAATGCCATCACGAGCGCGAGCAGGCTCGAGCGCGGAAGGTGGAAGTTCGTCAGAAGGGCGTCCACCCGACGGAACTCGAATCCCGGCGTGACGAAGAGATCGGTGCGCCCCTGGAGATTGCCGGTGCGCGAGACCGTCTCGAGCGTTCGTACCGTCGTCGTGCCCACCGCGAGTACGCGTTTCGAGCCCGCGATCCGGTCCCACGCCTCGGGAGACACGCGATACCGCTCGCCGAGCAACCGGTGGTCTTCGATCCGCTCGGTCGCGATCGGCCGGAACGTGTCGATCCCGACATGAAGCGTGACGGCGACATGGTCGAGCCGCGCGAGCAGCTCCGGTGTGAAGTGCAAACCTGCCGTCGGCGCCGCCGCGGATCCTGCCTCGCGCGCGTACACCGTTTGGTACCGCTCCGGATCCGAGAGCGGCTCGTGGATGTAAGGCGGTAACGGCACGTCGCCGTCGAGCTCGCCGTCGAGCCGCAAGAGCCAGCGCCCGTCGCCGAGCGGCTCGACGAGCTCGATCGGCCCGAGCCGCTCGCCCGTGCGCAACCGGCGCGACGGCCGTGCGAGGCCCTCCCATAGGCCGTCGGCTCGTTCCTCCACGAGAAGCACCTCGACGAGCCCGCCGGTGGCGCGCCGAAGCGGGAGGCGGGCGTGGAGGACCCTCGTGTCGTTCACGACGATCAGCTGGTCACCCACGACCTCGGGCAGCTCCGAGAACGCACGATGCTCGATCGACCCTGTCGAGCGGTGGTAGACGAGCAGGCGCGAGTCGTCCCGCCGAGTGGCAGGCTGCTGGGCGATCAGCTCCTCCGGAAGCGCGTAGTCGAGGAGGTCGGTGTCCATCCGGCGCGGAGAGTAGCCTCGTCGCCCATGGACGTACTTGCTCTGGAACGTGCCCATCAGCGGATCGCGGACGCAGGCGCGCGTCGCCCGGAGCCCGCGCTGATCGAGGCCACGCTCGAGCGCTCGCGCCAGCAGGTCGAAGCTCTTGCAGAGGTTGCCGCCGGGCTCGAGGCGTCGGTGCCGGTTCAGGTCAACGTTGCCGTTCGCGACGGGCTCCGCACCGAGGTGCTCCCCGTCGCGCGGCACATCGCCGAGATACGCGGCCTGCTCAACCAGACGATCCGGCGATTGGAGCGGATCGAGGGAGAGCTACTCGCGGAGCGGCATGCGCGCGTGGACGACCTCGCGCTCCTTGTCGATCTCGTGAGCTCGGGCTGGCGTGGAATCGACGCACGGCTTGCCCGCCTCGAGGGCCGAACGGCCGAGGACGCGGACGAGTCCTCCTCGAACGGAGACGGTCGCGCGTCGCACGACGTCGAAGCACTCGTCGGGCACGCAGCAGCCGCCTGAAGCGCAGCTAGTCGCCAGCCGGGACCGGGAGGACGAGCCGGAAGCGGCTCCCGGTGCCCGCGGCAGACTCGAGCTCGATCCTGCCGCCGAGCGCCAGCGCAAGCTCGTTCGCGATCGGGAGACCCAGCCCCGTCCCGTTCACGTCGCTCGAGATGAAGGGCTCGAAGATCCGAGCGCGATCGTCGGCCTTGATCCCGGGACCGGAGTCCGAGACGTCGACGCGTACGACGCCGTTCGCAGCACCGAGACCGAGCGCCACCTGGCCGCCATCCGGCGTCCAGCGGAAGGCATTCGAGAGCAGGTTCGAGATGACCTGGAGCACGCGATCTCCGTCGGAGACGATGACCGGCGGCTCCGCGTCGGTCTCCAGGCGGTAATCGATGTCGCGGCGGCGCGCTTCCTCGGTGAAGGCGCCGTACGCATGATCGAGAACCCGACCCAGGTCGACCTCCTCTTGGCGGACCGTGAACCGGTGTGCCTGGAGCTTCGCGAGATCGAGAACGTCTCCCACCAGCCGCTCGAGGCGATCGGCCTCCGACGCGATCACGTCGAGCGAGCTCCGGACCGCGTCCGGCTCGGTGACGATTCCCTCGCGGAGTGCTTCGACATGACCACGGATCGCAGTCAGTGGCGTGCGCAGCTCGTGCGACACCGACAGGAGGAAGGAACGCTTCAGTTGCTCCCCTTCGGCGAGCTTGGCGACCATTCGCCGAAAGCGGTCGCTGAGGAGGGAGATCTCATCGCTTCCCCGTGCCTCCGGGATCTCGACGTCGTAGCGGCCCGCCGCGACATCCTGGGTCGCACGCGTGAGGGCGAGCACCGGCTCGGTAAATCGCTTCGAGAGCCACCAGAACAGAACACCGGCGAGGCCGATCCCGACGGCCAGGGCGAGCGCGAACCGCTCCAGGAGCGTCAGCCACTGCTCGCGAACCTCCGTCACCGGCTTGGCGACGACGAGCCAGCCGAACGCCTCCGTCCCCGGAGCGAGTCGAACCGGCTGCGCAGCACCGATCAGCTTGCGATCGTCGCTCGTCGGCGTGAACTCGAACGTCACGACCCGGTTGCGATCGAGCTCGACATCGCCGAGCGCGGTTCGAGGCAACCGGGTCAGGCCGAAGCGCTGTCCCGGGAACAGGGAGAGACCCACGTAGTAGAGCTCGTCACCCGTTGCCAGCTCGAGGTTCCGGGCCGCGAACGCCGGCGCCTTCGTCCCCTCGTCGCTCGACCGTAGCGCCGCCTGTGCATACAGGTCCGCCAAGCCTGCGGCCTCGCGCTCGAGCTCTCGGATCGCCTCCGTGCGCGTCGCGTCCTGGAAGAGCCGGACGGCGAGTGCGATCGAGACGAGGCCGAACACGAGCACGACCAGGAGGAAGAGAGCCGTGAGTCGAAAGCGCAGCGTCCCGAGCATCGGGCGCTCCTCAGGTTAGACGGCTACGCCGTCGGAGCGGGCGTACGGTCGCTCGCGACCTTGTAGCCCACGCCCCAGACGGTCACGATCGGAGACGCGTCCCCGAGCTTGCGGCGGATCTGCCTGACGTGGACGTCGACCGTTCGGGTGTCACCCGCGAAGGTGTACCCCCACACGCGCTCGAGCAGCTGGTCGCGTGTGAGCACGATCCCGCGGTGGTCGAGCAGCTCCCACAGGAGCTCGAACTCCTTGGGCGCGAGCCGGATCTCCTCGTCCCCGACGTATACCTCGCGCTTGCCCGAGTTGATGACGAGGTCTCCGTGTCGGAGCTCTTCGCTCTCGCCGCGTCGGCGGTCCGGCGCTGCCCGTCGCAGCACGCTCTTGACGCGAGCCACGAGCTCGCGCGGGTTGAACGGCTTCGTCATGTAGTCGTCCGCGCCGACCTCGAGGCCGATGATCTTGTCGACGTCCTCGTCGCGGGCGGTGAGCATGAGTATCGGCACGTCGGATCCCTTGCGAATGCGGCGGCAGAGCTCGACGCCGTCGCCGTCCGGAAGGTTGAGGTCGAGGACGATCAGCGCCGGCGCCTCGCTCGCGAGCTCCACGAGCGCGGTCTGGGCATTCGACGCCGTTCGGACGCCGTAGCCCGCGTTGCGGAGGTACGCCGCGACGAAGGAGGCGATCGAGGTCTCGTCCTCCACGACGAGGATCGAGTGCTGAGGCTGGCTCATCGCCTCACCCCAGGACCGTCTTCCTCGGGCAGGATGCCCAGGACGAACCGCTCGGGCTCGTCGGGGAGCGCGGTGCAGAGCAGTGGCTCGACGGCGCAGTCCACGCCTTCCTCGAGCGAGTACACGCCCGCGTCGTCCCCAGCGAATCGCCGTTCGCCGTCGAGCGAGGCGACGCCACGTCCGACCGCCGAGACGGAGATCCCCGTCCCCCTGGCCATGATCCGGTAGCCGCCTCCGACCATCCGGAAGCGCAGGCCGTGCCCCTTGTAGAGCACAGTGCGCGGGCCGACTCGCTCTTGGGTCAGCTTCCGGCCGACGACGAGCGCGGTGTATCGGTCGCGCGGTGTGTGGTCGGTGACGCGGAGCGTGCCGAGGGACAGGCGTCCGAGGACCGAGCCGCGAAGATCCAGCATGACCGCGCCCTTGGCGTTCTCGACCGAGAGCACGCCGACGTCGGGCTCCGCCGCACCGGCGGAACCCCCGATCGCCGCGAGTGCGACGATCGAGCAGGCGAGAACGGTGAGCTTCCGCATGGCTCCGAGCCAAGTATCGAGACTCGGCGTGGGTCCAGGGTGAGAACGCTGTAAGGAGACTGTAAGTGCGGAGGTGTCAGTCGCCGTCGTACCGATAGAACCCGCGACCGCTCTTGCGGCCGAGGAGGCCGGCATTCCGCATGGCCACGATCCTCGGCGGTGGCGCCATCCGCGGCTCGCGCAGCTTGTCGTACAGCGCGTCCGATGCGTGAACATGAACGTCGATCCCGACGAGGTCGACGAGGGTGCACGGGCCCATCGGCCAACCTGCGCCGGCGGTCATCGCGGTATCGAGATCCTCCGGCGAGACCCGCGCCTCGTCGAGGACCCGGATGCAGTCGTTCAGGAGCGGGATGAGGACGCGATTGACGACGAACCCCGGCGTGTCGTGACAGCGGATCGGCTGCTTGCCGAGACGCTCCCCGACCGCGTACGCGACCTCCACTGCCTCGTCCGAGGAGAGCTCAGCGCGCACGATCTCGACGAGAGGCATGAGGGGCGCCGGATTGAAGAAGTGCATGCCGACGACACGCTCCGGTCTCGTAACCGCCGACGCGATCTCGGTGACCGAGAGCGCGGACGTGTTGGTCGCGAGAACGGTGTCCGCCCTGACGATCGACTCGAGCTCCGAGAAGAGGGCGAGCTTCGCGTCCAACTCCTCGACGATGGCTTCGATCACGAGGTCGCATCCGTCGAACGCGTCGAGCCGAGTCGTCAACGACAATCGTTCGAGAGCGGCCGAGCGCTCTTCACCGGTCATGCGCTCCTTGTCGACCTTGCGCTGGAGGAAGTGAGCGATGCGGTCGCGTGCCTTCTGCCCGAGGTCGTCGGTGACCTCGCGGCCCACGGTTCGGTAGCCGGCTTCGACGCTGAGCTGCGCGATCCCGGCGCCCATCGCGCCCAGGCCGACGACGCCGATCGTGCGGATCTCGGGAACCTTCACGACGCGCGATGCTATCCGCGTTCCCGAGCGGCGGGCTCGTTCAGCGCACGTGGCGACGCCTGCGCGCTATCTCGTCGATGCGAGAGTCCGCGCCTGCGACGTACGCGAGCGGCCCAACGAGCACGAGGAGAGTGATGAGGAGATACCCGAACATGACCCGATTGTCGCGTACGGATGATAATCAGCACAAGTCATAATCTAGTCGTTATCGATCAGTTGATACTGATCGAACACGAGCTAGAGGCGCTCGATGACGCCGGCGATCGCCTGACCCTGGCCGATGCACATCGTGGCGATGCCAAAGCGAGCCCCGCGGCGGTCGAGCTCGTTCAAGAGTGTCGCGGTGATGCGCGCACCCGTCGCGCCCAGCGGATGCCCGAGTGAGATCCCGCCACCGTTCGGGTTGACGTCTCCCGCCTCCCAGCGCTCGTGCAAGCCTGCGTCGGCCAGGAACTGGAGCACGACCGACGCGAACGCCTCGTTCACCTCGATCACGGAGATGTCGTCCCAGGTGAGCCCCGCCTTCGAGAGCGCCCGCGCGCACGCTTCCGGGTTCCCGTGCAGCATCCGATACGGGTCGACGCCGGAGAGCCCGAAGGAGATGAACCGACCTCGAGGCGTGAGCTCGAGTCGCTCGACGGCTTCGCCGCTCGCCAGGAGCATCGCGGCCGACCCGTCCACGATCGAGCTCGAGTTCCCTGCGGTGATGACCCCGTCGCTCTTGAAGGCGGGCTGAAGCGAAGCAAGCTTCTCGAGAGACGTGTCGCGACGAGGCGTCTCGTCCACGGCGAAGAGGACGGCAGCACCTGCCGCGCCTGTCTCCACGGGCACGATCTCGCGCTCGAACCGTCCCTCGTCGATCGCGGCCACCGCGCGGCGGTGCGACTCGTACGAGTACGCATCGAGCTGCTCTCGCGTCTGTCCCCACTCCTCGGCGATCACCTCAGCAGAGATGCCCTGCGGAACGATCGGCCAGCGCTCACCGATCTTCTCGTTGACCGCACCCCAGCCCGCGTCACCGAGATTCGAGCCCATCGGCACGCGCGTCATGTGCTCCACGCCGGCGGCAATCACGAGGTCGAGGTGCCCCGCCTGGATCGCGGACGCGCCGTTGAAAGCCGCCTGCAGCGACGAGCCGCACTGACGGTCGACCGTCGAAGCGCAGACGGTCTCCGGCCACCCGGCGACGAGGACCGCCTGCCGTCCGACGTTCAATGCCTGCTCGCCGATCTGCGTCACGCAGCCCATCTGCACGTCTTCGAGCTCGCCCGGCTCGAGATCGATGCGGTCGACGAGCCCGTTCATGACCTGCGCCGCGAGCTCCTCCGCCCGGATCTCCGAGAGCGAGCCGTTCCGCCTCCCGATCGGAGAGCGGACGGCATCGACGATGAACGCATCCCTAGCCATCGACCACAGCATAGAGACGCCATGTTCCCGGAACGCCCCTGAGCTCGTGCTCTCCGCGCTCGTCGAATCGAAGCCCCGATCCGGCGACGAGATCGGTGACCGTGCTCGAGACGAGCACCTCGCCGGGGCTGGCAAGCGACGAGATCCGGGCGCCGATCGACACCGCGATGCCGGTGATCTTGCCATCCGATACCTCGCATTCACCCGTGTGGAGCCCAGCTCGAATCTCGAGCTCGAGCGTGCGAAGCGAGTCGCGGATCGCAGAGGCGGCGAGAACGGCGCGTGCAGGCCCGTCGAAGGCAGCAAAGAATCCGTCACCGGCCGTGTCGAGCTCCCGGCCGTGGAACCGTGCGAGCTCGCGCCGGACGAGCGTGTGATGCCGCTGGAGGAGATCTCGCCAGGCCGCGTCGCCCAGTCGCGCCGCCAGCTCCGTCGAGCCGATGATGTCCGTGAAGAGGACAGTTGCGAGCACCCGTTCCGAGCTGATGCGGTCCGTGAGGCGCGCGACGAAGCGCCTCGTCGCGTCCATCGTCGCGGTGTGGGCGTCGTCGTCGACCCAGGTGTAGACGCCGTCGAGCGCCGGCAGCTCGACTACCTCGGCTCCCGGGATCCGCTCCGCTGTGTAGTGCCCCGGGCCTGGCAGCGCCGGCCGCGGGATCACGAGAGTCGGCACGCGAACAGCAGCGAGGACGTCGCGCACGTCGAGCTCCATAGCAGTACGGAACGATGTCAACGCAGCTCCCGGACTGAGGCTGCGGCGCATGTGCCACACGAACCAGTCGCGAAAGCGGTCGTCGGCGGCGACCTCCGGCGCCCATTCGTGGGCGAGGCTCTCGAGGTAGTCCCGCTCGCCCCACCCCGCGCGGACACCGGCGAGCCGGTCGCGCCATTCACCCTCGGTCGGTGCCCAGGGGTAGTCGGGTGAGCGGACTCCCTTCACCCTCGGGTCGAAGAGAACGACGCCCGCGCAGCGTTCAGGGTATGTCGCCGCGAACAGCACGCCGATGCCCGTGCTAGTCCCGCCGGTCCAGAGCACAGCGCGCTCCGATCCGACGGCGTCCATGACGGCCCGGATGTCGTCCATCGTGGTCTCCAGCGACTGCACCTCGCGCACGCGATCCGAGAGGCCCGTCCCGCGTTTGTCGAGCATGAGCACACGGCCGCAGTCGGCAAGACCCTCGACGTGACGTACGAGCAGCGGCTGATCCCACGTCGAGATCAGGTCTCCCGTGATACCGCGCACGAACACCACATCAGGCGATCCTGTGCCGACGACCTGGTAGGCGATCGCGACGTCTCCGCTCCGCGCGTATCGAACGTCCGGCACGTCCATCGAGAAAGTCTCCCATCTACACTCCTGCCATGGCCACGACCGCGGTCGAGCGAAAGCTGCTCGTCGGAGGCGACTGGGTCGAAACGGGCGAGTGGATCGACGTGCGATCTCCCTACGACGGGGCTCTCGTGGGTCGCGTTCCCAGGGGCGGCGCGCAGCAGGCGCGAGACGCGCTCGACGCAGCCGAGCAGGCCATGCGGGAGCCCCTCCCGGCTCATGAGCGCGCAGCGATCCTCGATCGGGTCGCGGCACTTCTGAGCGAGCGCGCAGACGAGGCGGCTCGCACGATCTCCGCCGAGGCGGGCAAGCCGATGAAAGCCGCCCGCGTCGAGGCCGCCCGCGCAGTCTCGACCTTCACGATGGCGGCGGTCGAGGCGCGCAAGCTCGCCGGGGACGTGGTGCCGATGGACGCCTCGCCCGCGGGCGAGGGAAAGCTCGCGCTCACTCTCAGGCAGCCGATCGGGATCGTCGGTGCGATCTCCCCGTTCAACTTCCCGCTCAACCTCGTCGCGCACAAGATCGCGCCGGCGCTCGCCGCAGGCTGCGCCGTCATCCTCAAGCCGGCGGAGAAGACCCCGCTGTCCGCCCTCTTCCTGGCCGAACTCGAGACCGAAGCGGGGCTGCCCGCGGGCTGGCTGAACGTCGTCTGCGGCCCGGCCGCCGAGATCGGCGACGTGCTCGTCGAGGACGAGCGCGTGAAGCTCATCACCTTCACGGGCTCGGTTCCGACCGGCTGGAAGCTTCGCGAGCGGGCACCGCGCAAGCGCGTCAACCTCGAGCTCGGAAACGCGACTCCCGTGATCGTCGCGGCGGACGCCGATCTCGACGACGCCGCGACGCGGCTCGCTGCGAACGCCTTCTCGTTCGCCGGGCAGAGCTGCATCTCGGTGCAGCGGATCTACGTCGAACGGCGCGCGTACGACGAGTTTCTCGAGCTCTTCCTGCCTCGCGTCGAAGCACTCAAGACCGGCGATCCCGCGGATGAGGAGACCGATGTCGGCCCGTTGATCTCCGAATCCGACCGCGATCGCATCCTCTCGTGGATCGAAGAGGCGAAAGCGGCCGGCGCTGTCGTCCTGACGGGCGGAGAGCTCGACGGCGAGCTTGCTCCTACCGACTGTGATCGCCGAGGCGCCCGCGGACGCGAAGGTGTCGTGTGAGGAGGTGTTCGGGCCGCTTTGCACGGTCACTCCCTTCGACACGCTCGACGAGGCCATCGCGCTCGCCAACTCCACGCGGTTCGGGCTTCAGGCCGGGGTCTTCACCCGCGACGTCAAGAGCGCGCTTCGCGCGGCGGGAAAGCTCGAGTTCGGCGGAGTGACGGTGAACGAAGCGCCGACCTTCCGTGCCGACCAGATGCCGTACGGCGGCGTCAAGGACTCCGGGAACACGCGCGAAGGGCCGGCCTACGCGATCCGCGAGATGACCGAGGAACGTCTCGTCGTCCTCCAGCTCTAGTGTCACGGACGTGAGCACCGGCGAGACAGCGCGCCCGACGGGCGCCTACACCCCACCCCCTCCCCGCGAGCTCAAGCGGGAGCGAAAGTCGTTGCTGCAGGTGCGCGAAGAGCGGCTCCGCGATCTCGGCGGCCTCGCGCTCGAGATGTACAAGCGCGACCGCTTCAACGCCGGGCTCGTGGTCGAGCGGTGCGCGGAGCTCGTCGCCATCGAGGCGAGAGTCCACGAGATCGACGCCCTCCTCGACGGAAGCGCAAAGCTCCTCCGTGGAACGGCCACGTGCGTATGCGGCGCCCCGTTCCTGCTCGGCGCGCGCTTCTGTGCGACATGCGGGCGCTCCGCCTCGGAATCGGTCTCTGGAGCGGCGGGAGCGGCCGAGTGAGCGAGTGCAGTCGCTGCGGAGCGAGCCTCGTACGAGGACAGGAGTACTGCCTCGAGTGCGGTGCGCGACTCCCCGGCTCCGGCTCGCTCGGCCGAGCGGGAGACGCGGGTCGCGGCTGGGTCCTTCGTGCGCTCGTCGCACTCGTCGTCGCGTTCGCCGGTGCAGCGCTCGCCGTTGCGGCGACCGATAACCGAGGCGACGCCGCGGAGCTCGTCACCGCGACCGGAGGATTCGCGACGATCCCCGAGTCGACCACGCTCCCGGCGCCAACAGAGGACACGCCCGCGGGCATTGTCGCCTGGCCCGCGGCGGAGGACGGTTGGACGATCGCGCTCGCGTCGGTTCCTCAGACAAAGGGTCGTCGGGTTGCCGTCGCTCGTGCGGGTCAGGCCCGCCGGCGAGGCATCACCCCGGTGGGCATCCTCGACTCCTCGCAGTACGCGAGCCTCCATCCCGGCTACTGGGTCGTCTTCGCCGGGATCTACGGGTCCGAGGCCGAGGCGACCAGCGAGCTCCAGCGCGCTCGGAGATTCGCGCGCACCGCCTCGGTGCGGAGGATCGTCCCGTAGGCGCGCGACCGTTGTCTCGATAGCCACTGTCGGCCCTGACTTTGTAACAAGCTCGGAAAGGCGCTACACTCCCCTCGAGCGGAGCTTCGAAACCTCAGTTTTCCGCCTCCGGAGTGCGATCCCGAACAGCGCGAGGGTCATTTTGGAAGATCACGTCGCACAGCTACGCTCCTGCATGTATCAATACTCGCGAGCGATCTACCGCTCGATCAAGAGCTTGATCGACCCGTACGCGGACCGCAGGACGCAGCTCGAGTACCGGCGCGCCGTGCTCTGCGAGTGCGAGCAGACGATGGAGCGGCTCGCCGACGATCCGCACTACTTCGCTCGTCCCGATCGAGCCCTTTTCGCCGACATCCGGCGGTACTTCCCGATCACCGCCCAGGCGCAAGTCCAGTGGGCGGTGCGTGAGGGCGTCGGTGCGGCGACGAACTTCCTCGAGCAGCAAATCGAAGCCGGTCTGCTGGACGGCGGCGTGTCGCGCTGCCATGCGACGACTCGCAAGGGGAAGGCGTGCCAGCGGACACCTCTTCCAGGGAGGGACTACTGCCCCTCTCACCAGCATCTCGAGCAGCACGCCGCCGCGGCAGCCGCATAGGCTGAGCTCTGCGCAGATCGAGATTCGCTCGCGCGAATCCGGATCCCTGAAGGAGGCCGCTTCGCGGCCTCTGCGCTCTACTTGGAGATGGACCTGACCAGTTAAGCGGCTAAGCTCGGCTACGCATGTCGCACGACGCCGACAAGCTCATCCGCCAGCTCTCGCTCGTCGCCTTCCTGATGGCCGAGCGCCGTCCTCTGACGGCCAGGGACGTGAAGTCGAACGTCGAGGGCTACAGCGAGATGTCGGATGAGGCGTTCGCCAGGCGGTTCTATTCGGACCGCGCCGAGCTGACCGCGCTCGGCGTACCGCTCCAGTCACAGCGGGACGAGTTCACGGGCGAGGAGCTCTACACGTTGCGCTCCGAGCACTACTTCCTCGATCGGCTCGAGCTCGACGACGACGAGCTCGCCGCGTTGCAGACCGCGCTGTACTACCTCGAAGGGAAGTTCGCTTACGCCGAGCCCTTCCGTCTTGCGCTGCAGAACCTCGCTCTCGGGCGAACGGGCTTCGCCGAGCCACCGACCGAGACCGCCGAACGCGTTCGTGTGAGCGCGCCCGACTACTCGCCCGAGCTCGCCGGAAGGCTGTCGAAGCTCGAATCGGCGATCTCGAAGCAGCGAACGGTGCGCTTCGGCTACTGGAGCCCGAGACGCACCCGTCCGGGCGAGCGCCTCGTCAACCCATACGCGCTGCGGCTTGACGACGGCAACTGGTACGTCGTCGGCCACGACCTGGATCGCAAGACCGTTCGAACCTTCAAGGTCTCGCGGATCCGAGGAGACATCCGCTTCGCTACCCGGCGCGAGCGCGACTTTCGCGTTCCTGCGGACTTCGACGTCGAGCAACACCGCGTGCCGCGGCCGTGGCAGATCGGCGAAACGGTCGGAACCGCGCGGATCGCGGTTTCCGACGACACCGCCTGGTGGGTGGAGCGCACGCTCTCGGATGCTGGAGTCGTCGAGGATGGCGTCTTCGAGACCGAGTTCGCGAACGCCGAGCTCCTCGCCGGCTGGGTCTTGCGCCAGAATGGCCGAGCGGTCGTGTTGGAGCCCGATGAGCTGAGAGACGCTGTTGCGAGCGGGCTCGCCCGCCTCTCCGAGTCGCACACGGGACCCGCGCCGGTACCCGCGGGGCCGAAACGGGCTGACCCGAGGCAGCCACTCCCCGAGCGACCCGTAGGACCGGTCGCACCCGAGCGCTTCGGCGTTCTCCAGGCGCTTCTCGCACAGCTTCTCGCCGCCTGCGGTGAGGACCGGGCGGCGGTGCTCGATGCCGCCGAGCTCGCCGGTCGGATCTCCATACCGCTCGAGGAGCTGCAGGAGCACCTCTCGCTGCTCAACCTCGTCAACTTCGGCGGGGGGTGCTACGCGGTCTACGCGGAGCACGACGGCGACGTGGTGAGGGTCGACAAGGAATTGTACGGCGATGTGTTCCGCAGGCCGCCGAAGCTCACGCCGCTGGAGGCGCGAGCGATCCGGCTTGCAATCGAGTACGTCGGCCCGACGATCGCGGCAGATGCGCATACGCCACTCAAGCGAGTACGCCGCAAGCTCGAGGAGACATTCGGTCGGTTCGATCTCGCCGCGATGCCCGAGTCGCGGAGTGCCTCGGACGAAGAGGCACTCGTGAAGGTGTTGAGCGAGGCCGCCGAGAAGCGGCGCGTCGTGGAGCTCGAGTACCTGAAGGATGGCGACGAAAGCCCTTCGCTCCGTCGCGTCGAGCCGTACACGATCGAGCGGGAGCTCCCGGTTTGGCGCGTGCACACCTGGGACCGGACCGTGGACGGCGCACGAACGTTCCGTCTCGACCGCATGCGTTCGGCGAAGCTGACCGACGAGCAGTTCGAGCCGCGCGACGGGTTCGATCCCTCGTACCTCAAGAACCCCCGCGTGGCGCGACTCCATCATTCGCCGGCGGTTGCGCGCTGGAAGCTCGAGCGCGGCGCGCGACCCCTCACGGACGGCTCGGCTGTCGCTGACGTGCCGTACAAGACCGAGGAGTGGCTCTTGTCGGAGGTTCTCGCCGACCGCGGCGAGACCGTCGTCGTCGAGCCCCAACGACTGAGAGATGTCGTCGCGAAACGGGCTCGCCGGCTCCAGCGCGACACTGCACAGCTCGCAGCTCGCCCTTAGCACCGGGATCTCAACGAGAGTGCGCCAGTTCGGTGTCTTCGGGCGCACCGGGCACTCTGCCGTCCGGATCCGCTCGCTATCGTTGTCTTATTCGACAACAAGGAGCTCGCATGGACGAGAGACGAGTTTCGTATGCACGGCTCAGCCGCATCTCTGGCCTGACCGCGGGGGTGCTCGCGGGAGTAGCCGCAGCCGCGCTCGCGGGCACGGCTGTCGCGCATCGGATCACGCAGCCCGCGTTCGCGCCCTTCATGGAGGCAACGCATGTTCCTCCGCTGCTCACCGCGGACGGAGAGCCCGTCGAGCTCCGCTACGACGTCTACTGCGGAAACGGTGAGGCCGAGGTCGACGCTCCGTGCGACGCGGAAGGATCCGTTTTCGTACGGGCCGGCGACGCTGACGCATTCCATGAGATCGCGCTCCGGGAGGAGCGCAGCGCCGCGGAAGGACGCTTCGTCGCGGTCGTCCCCGAGGAGATCGCACGATCCGCGTCGGGATTCTCGTACCACGCGTCGTTTCGGAGCACGTCGATAGGACTGACGACCCGGCTCCCTGCCGGAGGTCCCGACGCGCCCCAGCGCAGCTTCCCGCTGCGAAGTGGCATTGACATCGACCTCGGAGCTCACGACTTCGGACAGGGGCGCGATGCCGACGCGCGCGTTGCCGACGCCGCGTGGGGCACGGGGCCGGACGAGGTCGGCCTCGAGCAAGGTCGGAATCTCACGCCGATCGGCGGCTCGTCCTTCGATGTCGACGCAGACGGCAGCATCGTCGTCCTCGACGAGGCGAACAAGCGCCTTCTTCGCTGGCGTATGGGAGAAGGCCCAGAGACCGTGCCCGTCGCAATCAACGGAACGATCGCCGACCTGTCGATCGACGCGGACGGCACTTTCTACGTTCTCGAGTCGACGGGCGGAGAGGCTGGGAACTCGCTGTTGCGGACGCTTCGACCGTGCTGGAGCTGCCCGCGGCGAGACTGTCGTTGCCGACCGTCCTTCCCAGGTTCGGATCGGCGCGGCCGGCCCGGTCGTCCATCACAGCGCGTCGGCACAATGGGTGCCTGCCGCGGTCGACGGACAGCGCTCTGGCCGTGTCCGCACAGCTTGATGCCGCCCAGGTCGGTCGTCCGCTACCCGACGGTAGGAGGGTGGTCCTGCTCCGCACTGGAGACGAGGTGCGAATCGCACTTCTCCGCGAAGACCGGATCCTTCGGTCGTGGATCGTTCGGAGCGAGACTCCCTTGGCCGAGGTTCAGCTCGCCGAACCTCGCGGAACCGGAGTTGTCCTCGTGACGAGAGTGTTCACCGACGTAAGAGGCGAGTTCGTGGTGCTGGTCCTCGATCGGAGTGGAATCGTTCAACGCTTTGCGGTGGATTCCGCGGACTGGGCCGAGGCGGCACCTCTCTCGCGCTTCCGGCTTCGCGGCAACTCGCTCTACCAACTCGGCTCCACACCGGCTGGTGTCTTCGTCGACCGCTTCGACCTGGAGGTGAAGTGATGTTCGACCCGCGGAGGTTCGCCGTCGCCTTTGCCGTCGCGTTCGCCATCGTCGGCGCGGGCACCGCGAAGGCCTACCACACGAACTGGATCGCCCAGAACTGCAACTGGGCGGCTCCCACACCGACGTCGTACATCACCCGTGACGGCTCGATCACCGTTGCCTTGTACGCGCGAAACGAGGGTTATCAATGGGGCGGCGGCTGCTGGAACGACAACGACGTCGACGACTCTCCTGGCGATCCGAAGGCAGACGGAGGTACGGGCGGCGAAGGCCCCGACTGCTCCGGGTTCACGTTCAAGGTCTGGCGGGAGGCGATGGACGAGAGCAGTACGGCGTTTCACCAGTGGGGGAGGCTCCGACACATCCATGGGCCGTACACGGCAGAGCGATTCATGAGAGCCGAGGGAGCTCCCAACTACCCCCTGTCCAAATCGGCCGCGATCAAAATGGACGCCTATGCAAAGGACGAGCCATATCGGAATGATCTACGTCACTAATCCCGATGGGACCGACCAGATCATCGAGGCGCTGGGTGAGTCGTACGGGACGAACATCTGGACACGGGCGTATCGGGGGAACTCGCTCTACAGCGGTGTTCGGCGCCTGGGTTGGAGCCAGCCGTAACGTCTCTCGGAAGCGGCGCGGACTGACCCCGCACCGCTTCCGCTCCGTGGTCTCGGTGATCGTCCTCGCGCTCGCGAGTCGGTGTGTCGGCGGGGTGCGGCAGACGACGAGGCGAGCCCCCGATCGTCTGCTGGACGGCTCGGAGGCGGAAGCGCCGCCGGTCGAGTTACAGAGTGTCGATGAGCCCGCCGTGCTGACGAAGGTGCGGCTCGTGAGCCGTCAGTCGCAAGGCGAGGAGGAGAGATCGGCTTCGTGCCTGAAGCGCGTGCGTGGACCACCGCGCTCCGAGGGGCGCTCCGTCGAGCGGATTGGCGTTCACTCGGAGTCGGTGACCTTCGAGGACGCGTCCGGGCGCGCGATCTTCGGCTGCGACAACAGCGCCGGGCCGCGCGAGGAGAACCGTCGCTGGTGCGGGGGAGCGTACGGCCAGCTGTTCGGTGGGCGGCTTCGCGATCCCCGTTTGGACATCGGCTGTTGACCGGCACGACGACGAGACGGTCGGATTCGTCTGGGTGCAGCCCGCGGCCCAGGCGTGCGATACGTCTCGGTCGAGCAGCCGCGAGTACGTCGAGGTTTACGAAGCCGCGGGCGAGCTTCCGGTTCGAATTGCAACGAGCAATGGCGTCGAGTCGAACGATCGCGCGCGACGCTTCGATCTCTTCGAACACGCTGCCGACGGCCGCCTGGTTCGCAGGTACCGCCTGGAAGCGGCGGTCGCAGGCTAGCCGATCGGTATCTCGAGGCTGAATGTCGCGCCGCGGCCGGGCGCGGACTCGACCGTCAACGATCCGCCGTGGGCCTCGGCGATCGCCCGCGATACCGCGAGTCCGATCCCCCACCCCGGTCGCTCACCATCGAGCCGCACGCCTGATTGAAAGATCCGCTCCTGCTCGGCGAGGGGAACCCCCATACCCGCGTCGACGACCGACAGCAGGATCGAAGCCTCGCCTTGCCTTGCGCGCACCACCACCACGTCGTCCGAGCCCGAGTGGACAAGGGCATTCGCAACCAGGTTGTCGAGCGCCTGCCGCAACCTGACCGGGTCAGCCCGGATCGATGGCAGGCCGGCAGCCACCTCGGCACGCACATCCCCACCCGCGAGAACGGCAGCCGCCACCGCATCGTCGACCACGCGCGCGACGTCGACCTCCTCCACTCGCACCGACGCGAGTGCCGCGTCGGTCACCAGGCGCTCGATGCCGCGAGCTGCCGCGAGCGCCAGCTCCACGAGCGGGCGGCTCGCGCCCGCGTCGTCGCGAACCTGTGGGTACGTCTCGGCGATCGCGGAGAGCGCCGCGACGGAGCTCCGGACCTCGTGAACGAGGATCGCGAGGCGGTCGCGATCGGCGTCGGTCATGCGGGACGCTCTGCGATCCGCTCGAGCGCCCACTCGGCCGCGTCGCTCAGCACGGAATCGTCGCTCCGCACGTACGGCTCGATCGCGGTCTCGAGGTCGCGAGTCCCGACGTTCCCCGCAGCTATGAGCGCATTTCGCCGAAGCCAGCGGGGATCGTTGCGCGGAACGTAGAGGCGATCGAACTCTGCGACCAACGCGTCTCCGTCACCTTCGAGCCAGTCCCGCAGCGACACGGTCGGTGTCGATCTCGAGGTCAAGCCGGAATCAACGTGCTGGACGCCGTTTCTCGATCCCCCGGTTCCACGGGCAGACGTCCTGGCAGATGTCGCAGCCGTAGACGCTTCCGTCCAAGTCCGCCCGATAGCGCTCGGGAATCGGCTCCGGAGCCTGTGTCCAGTACGAGAGGCACTTCGTCGCGTCGAGCACGCCAGGCTCGTCGAGCGCACCGGTTGGACACGCGTCGATGCAGAGCCGGCAAGATCCGCAGTCCAGCTCGAGCCGCGGCGTCGGCTCGATCTCGACGTCCGTGATCAGCGTCCCCAGGACGACCCAGGATCCGAACCGGCGCGTGATCGCCATCGTGTTCTTGCCGTAGAACGCAACCCCGGCACGAACGGCGGCCTCGCGGTCGACGTGGTCGTTCGAGTCCACGAAGACGCGATACGCGCCACCGAGCCGGCGGCCGAGCTCGTCGAGGTCCCGACGCAGGGACGCGTACCCGTCGCTCCACGTGTATCGCGACAGCCGACCTTCGTCCGCGCCGGCCTCCGACCCGGGCTCGTAGTAGCAGCGAGCGGCCGAGATGACGGTTCGCGCTCCCTCCACGAGGGTCTCCGGGTGGCAGGAGATCTCGGGCCGCGCCATGGTGAACCGCATGTCGGCGAACAGTCCCTGCGCAGTGCGCTCGCGGATGTGCCGCTCGGTGTCGTCGTAAGGCGCAACGGCTGCGGCCCCGAGGACGTCGAGCTCGAGATCTGCAGCCAGCCGGCTCAGCTCGGCGGCGGTCATGCGAGGATTCTGCCTCGTGCACGCCGTTCGCATCCACGAGGACGGGGGTCCCGAAGTCCTCCGCTACGAAGAGATCCCGGATCCGGAGCCCGGTCCGGGTGAGGTTCTGGTGGAGCTTCGGGCGTCGAGTCTCAACCACCTCGATGTCTGGGTACGGAAGGGTCTGCCGTCCGTCCCGAAGCCACGCATCCTGGGAGCAGACGGAGCCGGCGTCGTCGCGGCTCTTGGCGACGGTGTCGAGGACTTCGCTCGTCGGCGATCGCGTGGTCGTCAACCCGGGGATCGTCCACGACGGCCGCATCACCGTCATCGGGGAGCACACCGACGGGACGTACTGCGAGCTCAAGGCGATCCCGGCCGGACAGCTCTATCCGCTCGCCGACTCGCTCTCGTTCGAGGACGCCGCCGCCTTCCCGCTCGTGTTCGAGACCGCGCATCGGATGCTCGTCACGAAAGCTGCGCTTCGCGAGGGCGAGTGGGTGCTGATCTGGGGGATCGGCGGAGGCGTCGCGCTCGCGGCGTTCGAGCTCTGCCGGGCGCTCGGAGCACGCACCATCGTCACATCCTCGAGCAGCGAGAAGCTCGATCGTGCGCGCGCACCTCGGGCGCAGATCTCGCGTTGAGCCACTCCGACGACGACGTCGTCGCTGCCGTTCGCGAGGCGACCGGCGGTCGCGGGGCAGACGTCGTCGTCGAGACGGTCGGCGAAGCGACCTGGGAGCGGTCACTGGCTGCGGCCGCGCAGGAAGGACGGATCGTCGTATGTGGCGCGACCACCGGTCACAGCCCACCGGCTCGCCTCTACCGGCTGTGGTGGAAGCAGCTCGTCGTGTACGGCTCGACGATGGGGATGCCGTCGGACTTCGAAGGCGCGTACGAGCTGATTCGCCAGGGCCGAGCGCGCATACACGTCGACAGCGTCTTTCCCCTCGCAGAGGCCGCGAAGGCCCACGAGCACCTGGAGTCGGGCAAGCAGTTCGGGAAGGTCGTGCTGCGAATCCCGGCTTAGCGTGCTGAGCCGAGTTCTCAGCCGAAGCCGAGGATGAACTTCGCGTCGTCCGACATGCGGTCGGGCGTCCAGGGAGGATCGAACGTCAGCTCCGCCTCGGCTTCCTCCACCCCGGGCACGGAGCGGGCTGCATCGAGGATGCCGTCGGCGATCATCGCGCCTGCGGGGCATCCCATCGACGTGAGGCTGTAGAGCACCTTCACCTTCCCGTCGTCGACCTCGACGTCGTACATGAGGCCGAGCTCGACGATGTCCATTCCGAGCTCGGGATCCTCGACCTGGTGCAGCGCTTCGACCACGTCGTCCCGTGTCACCATCCGCTCAGTGTAGCCCTGGCCGTAGGGGCGAGGCTTGCCTCGCCCTCGTCCTACACCCTCCTACGTCGCCGCGACGAGCTGATCGGCGCGCCGCAACACGAGGTCCATGACGTCCCCGATTGCCCGATCGAGCGAGTCGTTGACGATGACCGGAACGTCGTAGCGGTGTGCTCGCTCCACGAGGTAGTCCTGAATCTGCCGAATCTGCGGCAGCGCGTCGAGGTACTTCTCGAGCGGACGCAGCCCCTCGGTCGCGTAGTCACGGACCCAGAAATGGCTGCGGTGCAGGTTCTCGTCGTCGATCGCGACGACGCACTGGACGACGAACGCTCCGGGAAACTCGGTGGCGATCATCCCGGGCACGAGGTGGACGCCCTCGAGGACGAGCGACCAATGCTCCGTCGCTGCGCGCTCGAGCGCTGCCTGGACGCCGACGACGACGTTTCTCGTCTGGTCGAGGAAGCCGAGGATCGCTGCGTCTCCGGACTCCTCCTCCTCTGCGCGAGTCAGGGCGAGACGCGCCTCGAAGCTCGAGTAGTGCACCGACGGCATGAACTCCTCGGAGAAGAACGCGCGCATCGTCTGGCGGATGAAGTCCGTGGAGGTGACGCGCGTGATGCCGAGACGGTGCGCCGCCTCCGTCGCGATCGTCGACTTTCCGGTTCCCGTCGCACCGCCGACGAGGAGGAGCAACGGCTGCTCCAGCTGCTGAAGCGCGCTCAGCCGCTTGAGACGAAGAAGGGTCGTCGCGGCATCGTCCTCGCCGATGATGTCGGCGGCGAGCTCGCCCAAGCGGTCGAGGTCCAGCGTCGTCGCGCCGCGCTCTGCAAGGTCTCGGTCGGCCCGATGTGCAATCAAGTAGGAGCGCTCCGGGTCGAGGCCGGTGACGACCAGCGCGCGCGCCATCAAGCCCTTCGAGAAGGGAATCTCCTCGCCCAGTGGGAGCGGCGTGACGTGACGGCGTTCGCTCACAATCGTATTCGTGCCATTTCCAGCAGTATCTCGTCAAGGTCCGCATACCCCGGAAGAGGCACGACGTCGTTTGCCGCGAGCACGACGTCGGCCCCTCTCGCGACCCCGGCCTCGGCAACGACGTCGACCGCAGCGGCCTTGAGCTCGACCAGAAACACGTCGGCCTCGACCGTCTCGAGCTCCACTTTCAATGCCGCTCGGTCGGCGAGATTCCCGGAGACGTGGACGACATCGACGCCGTGCTCGTCGGCGAGGTGCTCCACCAGCACGTCGACCGCTGACGGCGGCGCGGTGCAGAAGTACGCCACCTTCCGTCCCCGGACATCCGTCATCGGCCTCGGCCGCAGGACCGTCGGAACGACCTCGATCTCCGCCGGGACGAGCGCGCGAACGGCATCGTGGGTCTGCTCCCAGGTGGATTCGGCCTCCGCCATCGTCACGACGACGAGGTCGGCGAGGAGCAAGCGGAACGGGTTCAGGTACCCAGCCGCGATTGCCGGGGCTCTGGTGCCCGCCCACGACGACGATCGTTCGATCGGCGGCGATCGGTGGCAGCGCTGCTCCGCTGCCGTCGAAGATCACGAGGTCGGGGGCGAGCTCGGCCGCCACCCTCGCCCCCTCGAGCACGTTCGACACGAAGACAGCGCCGGCGAGCCCTCCCCCGCACCGCCTGCAACCCACCGTCTCGACGCCGGCGAGCGCGGCCGTCTCGAGGTGATCGGACGCAGCGTGCCGGCCGGCGCGAGAGAGAGCGACGAGCGCGTCGACGGTCGGAGGCACCGAGATCGTCTCCGGCTCGGGTGGCCCTCCCCTTCCCATTGCGACGACGACGACATGGCTCGAGGCCGACAACGTCCTCGCCACGTGTCCCGTGACCGCCGTCTTGCCGACGCGCTTTCCGGTGCCGACGACCGCGATCGAGGGAAGAGCGAAGGGCGAGAGAGCCGGCGGCTCGAGGCGGAAATCCGCTCCCAGGTACGGGACCCCGTGCGCGAGCACACGGCTTGCAAGCGCAAAGCGCTCGACGGGGCCGAGCACGGGCTCGTCGGAGAGGTCGACGACGACCTCGGCGCGATAGCGCTCGAGCGCCGACTCGACGCTCTCCTCGAGCGGCACGCCGTAGCTCTCGCCCCCGCGCAGCTTCTCCACTCCGCCGACGAGCACCGCGGCGACGAACTCGTACGGGAGCTCGGCGAGCGCGTCGCGGACGACGGGCGGGTAGTGCTCGCCGTCCACGAGGGCGACAGCCCTCACGTTTTCGCGGTGATCTCGTCCTCGATAGCGCCCGTGAACTTCGCGTACTCGAGCGTATCGAGCGAGAAGGACACGAGCTTGACCTCGCCGTGGAACGGATGGCGGCGCCAGATGTCGACCTTGCGGTCGGCGACCTCGATGACGTTGTAACAGGGCCGCGTGTTCCCCCTCAGTCGCAGAGACGAGACCGTTCCCGCGTTCACGACGAAGAGATCCTCGAGCCGCCAGACGTACGGCACGTGCTTGTGGCCGGAAAGCACCAGGCGGACGCCGGCACGCTGAAGGCACTCGATCGCATCGCCCGCGTCGTAGACGACGTTCCGCTCGCGCCCGGTCCCGGGCACGGGCAACAGGTGGTGATGGAGGACGAAGATCTTGAGGTCGGCCGGTTCCTGTGAGAACTGCTCCTCCACCCACAGATAGCGGCCGCGGCCGATCTGTCCGTGGTCGAGATCGGGCTCGCTCGAGTCGACCGCGACGATCGCGACGCCGTTCTTTCGGAGAACGGAGTTCCTGTCTCCGAACATCTCCTCGAAGTGCACGTAGCCGACGTTGCGCGAATCGTGGTTTCCGGGAACGACGACGATCGACTCGCAGTTCAGCCGATCCATGTACTCGCGAGCAGTCAGGTACTCGTGGCGGAAGCCGAAGGTCGTGAGATCGCCCGAGCACACGACGACGTCCGGCTCCAGCTCGTTGATCTCCCCGATCGCACGCTCGAGAAGGCTGACCTCGAAGTACGGCCCGCCGCAGTGCAGATCCGAGATCTGTGCGATGCGAAAGGGCCTCATCGCCCCATTCTACGAGAGACAGCGCCGTCCGAGTCGATCGGTACCCTGGTGAAGGTGCGGGAGGAAAGTCCCGTTTTCCAGGCATATTGTGGATCCAAGCCGCCACGGTTCGTGAACCGCTCAGAACTCGAGTGCGCGAAGATCCTCGACTACTACGGGATCCCGTGGGACTACGAGCCGCACTCGTTCGTCCTGGAGCGGGACGAGGAAGGCCGCATCGTCAGCGCCTTCACGCCCGACTTCTACCTCCCAGAGCAGGATCTGTTCATCGAGGTCACGGTGATGAAGCAGTCTCTCGTCACGCGCAAGAACCGCAAGCTTCGCGAGCTTCGACGCCTCTATCCAGAGGCTCGCGTGAAGCTCTTCTATCGACGCGACATCGAGCGGCTCGCCCAACGCTATCGACTGCGCTTGGCTTCGTAGTGGTCTCGGCGACGTCATCCGAGCACGGCGAGGTCGGCGCCGTGTATCTGGCACGGGAGCAGATCGCAGCACGTGTCACGGAGCTCGGAGCCGAGATCGCCCGCGACTACGCGGGGCGAAACCCGATCCTGATCGCACCTCTCAAGTCGAGCGTGGTCTTCCTCGCCGACCTCACGCGCGTGCTTCCCATCGCGCACACGCTCGATCTCGTGGAGCTCGCCGCGTACACCGGCGCCGAAGGTGGCGGAGTGCGCTTGCTGAAGGACGTCGACTCCCCACTCGAAGGGCGGCATGTCGTCATCGTCGAAGACGTGGTCGACACCGGGCTGACCCTGCACTTTCTCTGCAGGACGCTCGCGCTTCGCAATCCAGCGAGCCTGGCCGCCGTGACACTCCTCGACCGCCCGTACCGGCGACTCGTGGACGACATCCCGCTCGAGTACATCGGCTTCACGGTCCCCGACGAGCTCTTTGCCGGCTACGGCCTCGGCCTGGACGAGCGCTGGCGTGCGTTCCCCGATCTCCATAACGTCGTCCCGCTTTCGAGCACGCAGATCGAAGCCGCGTAGAGAGGGCGAGGCAACCCTCGCCCTACAGGTAGAGCAGCGGGTCGACCGCGATGCCGTTCACGCGCACCTCGAAGTGGAGGTGCGGTCCCGAGGAGTTGCCGGTCGACCCGACGAGCGAGATGGTCTCGCCCTGTGCGACCTGCTGGCCGACCGCCACGAGGATCGCGGACGCGTGCGCGTATGCGGTTGCGAGGCCGTTCCCGTGGTCGACGACGACGAGGTTGCCGTAGCCTCCCAGCCAGCCTGCGTGGATGACGGTGCCTGCCGCTGCGGCCCAGATCGGTGTCCCGGTGGAGGCGGTGATGTCGATGCCCTCGTGCAGACGACCCCAGCGCATGCCGTAGCCGCTGACGACCGTCCCGTTCACGGGCCAGATGAACCCGGAAGCGGACGGCGTGCCGGTTCCCGTGGAGCCAACGCCTGCCTGAGCATCACGAATCGCTGCAGCGAACGACGCGCTCTGCGCGGCCAGGGCGTCGACCTCTTCGAGGTACTCCTCACGGGTCTCGCGCGAGCTCTCGAGAGCGCTCCGCTTGAGCATCTGCGCGGCCGCGAGCGTGTCCCGATTGGCCGCGAGCTCGTTGCGTACGAACCGTGCTTCGTCCGTACGAGCTGCGATCACGGAGACCGTCGCCGCCGTGAGTCGCTGCGTGCGCTCCGTCTCGCGACGTTTCGCGGCTGCGAGGAGTTTCGCCTTCTCGACCCGGCTCGCGATTCGCTGATCCTGGAGCCCGATCCGGTTCGCGAACTCGTAGCTGTCGATCAGCTCGCTGAATGTCGTCGCCGACACGAGTACGGAGAGCGTGTCCGGCGGCTGCTCCATGTAGATCGCCCGGACGCGGGCCTCCAGGATGGCGACCGCACCGCGGTACTCCTCCTGTAGGCGCTCGAGGCGACGCGTCTGCTCGGCGAGGAGCAACGTCAGGCGCTCGAGCCGCTCCTGCTCGGTCGCCAGCTCGGCTTCGAGGAGCTCGAGGCTGCCCTGCGCCTCCTCGACGGCCGACTGTGCCGCGCGCAGCTCGGTCACGACCTCGCCGAGCTGGGTCGTCAGAACGCCTTCTTCCTCCTTGGCGATCGCGATCTCCGCCTGGAGCTCGGCGATGCGCTGATCGACCTGGGCCTTTTCCCCCTCCGGATCCTGGCCCGAGGCAGAAGCGGCGAACACGAGCGCGAGCGCCAGCCCGAGGACGACCAGAGCTTCTAACGTGATGATCGCCCGTCGCGAGGCGGATGATGGACGGCGCGAGGCAAGGACGCAGGGAGCGCTCATATCAGTAGATATGGGCGCGACGGAGGACGCTGCATCGCGGCGTCCAGCGCCGCATCGCGACATGGTCGTTCATTGCGTTAGGAGCTCTAATTCGTCGCATGGTCACGAGATTCGCTCGCGCGTCGGACGTCCCTGCTCGTTCGGCGCATCGACGGGCGTCCTGGCGTCCGTACGCTCGAGCGATTGCAACGCCGCCGCGGCCTCCCGCCGGAGCGGCCCGACGAGCGCTCGGTAGTCCTCGTCCGAGATCGTCCCCGTCCTGTGGTCGAACTCGACCTCCTTGAGCGCTGCAAGCGCTCGATCGCGCGCTTCCACGAGCTCCAAACGGCGCCTCTCGGCCTCGTCCGGCTCGTCGAGGACGTCCGACTCCGGGTCCGGGTCCCGGAGAAACGGCATCGCGACCGCGACGACACACAGAACCGCTAGCAGGGCCGCGAGAGCCAAGGCGAGGGTCAACGCGTCGCGGGGACGCCCAGCTCCCGCGTTCTCTCGACGAGCCGCCGCTGCTCGCGCGCATCCGGCCACATGGCGATGAGCGAGCCGAGGAGAAAGACGAGGCCGGCGACCCAGATCAGGTTCACCAACGGCTTGACGAATACGCGGAAGTACACGGCGCCGTCCGGGTCGATCTGCTCCGCGATGACGAACAGATCCTCCCCCGTCAACGGGTCGCTGCGGATCCCGACCTCGTTCGAGACCTGCTCCTCGATCGTGTAGGCGTTCTTCCCCGCCTCGAGCGTCCCGAGATCGCGGTCTCCTCGGGTGACGGCAAGCTCGGCGCGGATCTCGGTGGCATTCGCGGCAATGCGTTCCTCCAGCGCTCGATACTCGAGGCGGTAGCGGCCGACCTCCATCGACTCTCCGCGGGTGAGCCTCGCCTCGGCGACGGTGTCGAACGCGCTCGAGCCGGCAATCCCGATTGCCAGCAGGACGATCGCCGCGTGGACGATGTAGCCGCCGTACCGGCGCCGGTTCCGGGCGATCAGCGACGAGAACGCAGCCGGCCACGAGGTCGCTCCGAGTGCCTTGCGCGCCCGCGTACCTCGCATGAACTCGAGCACGATCGTCGCCGCGACGAACGCCGAGAATGTGTACGCGATCAAGCCGGGGATCGAGCTCCCGGCACCGAGCGCGAGCAAGACGACGCCGGTCGCGGCCGCGACGCCCGTCGGCCACAGAAACGTCGTGAGGAGGCTCTGCAGCGACGCCCTGCGCCACGCAATCAGCGGTCCGATACCCATGAGCAGGAGCAGCGGAAGCCCGAAGATGCGCAGGAAGAAGTCGTAGTACTCGCGTCCGAGGACGACCGCCTCACCGCGCACCGCCTCCGAGATCAGCGGGTAGACGACGCCCCAGAAGATCGTCAGGCAGAGCGCGAGCAGGAGCAGGTTGTTGTAGAGGAAGGCAGCCTCTCGCGAGACCACGGACTCGAGCTTCGTCTGCGAGCGGAGCGTCGGCAGCCGCCAGAAGACGAGGGCGAGCGAGACGGTCACGGTCAGCCCGATGAACGCGAGAAACCAGGGCCCGATCGAGCTCTGCGTGAAGGAGTGGATCGAGTTGACGACGCCCGAACGGGTCAGGAAGGTTCCGAACAGCGACAGCGAGAACGCGAGGATGACGAGCAGCACGTTCCAGACGCGGAGCATGCCGCGCTTCTCCTGAATCATCACCGAGTGGAGGAACGCGGTCGCCGCCAGCCAGGGCATCAGCGCGGCGTTCTCGACCGGGTCCCACGCGTAGTAACCGCCCCATCCCACCTCCTCGTAGGCCCAGTGCGCGCCCAGGAGTTGGCCGATCCCGAGGGCGGTCCAGGCGAAGAGGGTCCAGCGACGCGTTGCGATCAGCCACCGCTCGTCGGTCCGGCCGGCGATCAACGCGCCGATCGCGAACGCGAACGGCACCGTGAGCCCGACGTAGCCGAGGTACAGGAGCGGCGGGTGCGCGAGCATGTACGGGTTCTGGAGGCTCGGCGTCATCCCGGCGCCGTCCGCGGGTGCGGCCTGGAGCGTGAACGGGTCCGCCACGGCGACCAGGAGGAACGCGAAGAACGTCGATACCGCGGCAAAGACCGGGACGACCCAGACGATCAGGTCGCGCGCCCAGCCGCGGTTCAGCCGTACCGCAGCGGCGCCGAAGCCCGTGAGCACGAGCAGCCAGAGCAGGAGCGACCCCTCCTGCCCACCCCAGAACGCCGAGATCGTGTACGCAGTCGGTAGGGCCTCGCTCGTCGTCTTGGCGACGTAGGTGAACGAGAAGTCGTTCCTGAGGAGAGCCGAGAGCAGCACCCCCGACGCGACGAGCGTGGAGAAGAATGCCGCGACGAGGGCGTTCTGAGCCGAGAGCGCGAGGCGGCGCCGTCCCAGCCGCGCAGCGGCGATGCCGGCGACGAGAGCGTAGACGGAGAGACCGAGGCTGACGACGAGGGCGGCGCGACCGAGCTCGGCCATATGTGTCTACGCGGGGTCGCCGCTCTGCTTGGGCGCGTACTTCGACGGGCACTTCGTGATCATCGAGCCGGGCTCGGCGACGAACGTGCCGCGCTGGAGGCGCCCGTCGAGCACGATGTGGCGCCCTACCTTGAAGAGATCTGGCACCGAGCCCGCGTACCGCACCGGAACCGTCCGTGCCGACTTCTCGCCGATGTCGCGTAGGCCGAAACGCAGGCCTCCGGCGTGGGCGTCCCCAGTGACCGGGCCGACGACGAGCCCGGCAAGCTGCACCTCACCGCTTCGGCCAGCGAGCTCACTGGGGGCGATCGACGGGTTCCCGCCGCCTGCGATCGACGTGTACAGGAGAAAGACGGCGAGGACCGCAGCCACCGAGAGCGCGATGACGAGCCGCGCAGGACTGCCCGTGCGTGCCACGACGGAAGTCTAGCCCTGTACGACGCGCGAGACCGGTGAACAGGGCTTACGCCGCATCGCGCTCGGGCCACGCGGGTGCAGGGCCGACTGAGGTGGACGCGCGCCGATCCGGCATCCGGTAGCCGTGCTCCACACAGAGCTCACCGGGCAACTCCTCGGTCAGCGCGTCGCAGTACCCCTTCCCGTATGCCGCGCGGATGAAAGCAGCAACGACCTCGAGGTTCCATTCGGACACGTCCACCGCCTCGCGCCAGAGATCGGACAGGCGGAGGTCGATGTCCAGCTCGAGCAGATCGATACGAGTTGGCTCTCTCAGCACGTTTTCAAGGTAGGGAGGCTGTCGGACGGACAGGGCGGAACCCGGGTCTGGCTGAAGCCAGACCCCGAAATCAGCCAGTTGCAGGCGGAAACCGGGGTCTGGCTGAAGCCAGACCCCAAGAACCGGCGTCAGGCCTCTTCGCCGCGGACGGTGAACGGGAGCGTCCAGTCCTCCCGCGAGGCGCCGTCGATCGTGAGACGCCACTCGTAGCGGCCGGGCTCGAGCGGCAACGGGGTCGAGTTCACCGCCACCGGGAAGTCGAGCGGCGTTCCGGGCTTGAGGCCGGGGGGACGCCCGACCTCGAACTCGCCCCCGAACGCGACCGTCTGCTCCTCGTCCTCGTCTTCGTCGAGAACGACCTCGACCCCGTCGGAGTCGACGAGCTCGACCGCGAACTTGTGCATCGTGTTCGCCTGGTCCCAGGGCACCTGGATGAGGAGGCCGATGCCGAACGACGCCGGTTCCGGGCCGGTCTGAGACCAGCCACCGCCGACGATGGTGAGCTTGCCGTCCGAGACGACCGCGTAGTCGGCGAGCAACATCGTGGCCTTCACTGACGAGAGCCAATCACATCGCCCACTAGCATGGCGGCGTGCCCTCCACGATTCGCGTCGGTCCCGCTCGACTCCCTTCGCGTGACTCCCCGGAGGAGGCGCTCGACGCGCTCCTCGAACGCGGCTACACCGCGTGCGAGGTCGACTTCGAGAGCGGGTTCTGGATGGATTACCCGTTCGCGGAGCGGCTCGGCGAGCTCGCGCGAGAGCACGACGTCGCGCTGTCGGTGCACGCGCCGCTCTTCGGGTTCATGGGCCACGTCGAGGCGAGCGGCCGCAAGTTCACGTCTGCGGTGGGCGCCCTCGATCGCAGCGCCGGCATCGCCGCAGCGAGCGGTGCCGAGCTGGTCGTGTTCCATCCCGGCTTTCTGCTCGAGCGCGAGCGGGAGGATGCGATCACGGCAGTCGTCGAGCAGCTCGGATCCCTTCGAGAGAGGCTCGAGGGGAAGGATCGCGCTGTTCCGTTCGGCGTCGAGGTGATGGGTCGCGTGCGCGATCTCGGCTCCCTCGACGACGTCCTCGAGATCTCACGACGCACGACGTGGGTGCGACCGGTGCTCGACTTCGCACACATGCACGCGACGAGCGACGGAGCATTCGTCGAAGCGAAGCCGTTTTCCGAAGCCCTCGCGGCCGCCGACGAGGTACTGCCAGCCGAGGTGCCGTTCCACATCCACTTCTCCGACATCGCCTTCGCGAATCGCAACGAGACGAAGCACCTTCCCTACGGCGAGGGGACTCTCCGGGCCGAACCATTGCGCGATGCACTCGCGCAGTTCGGGCGGCCCGCGACGATCATTTCGGAATCACCCGACGAGGAGTCGTCGCAGGCCATTCGCGAGGTGCTTCTCGAGCTGGCGACCACCACCGGAGCGGAGATCTCCAACGCCACCTCGTCGGAGTCGTGACGGCGCTCTGCCGGGCCGACGAACGGGCCGCGGCGGCGCCCAACTCAGCGGTCGCGAGCGACTATGTCCTTCACGATGCGGTCTGCGTCTCTCCCCACTCCGCGCAACAACGCTGACGACGCCGCGTAGAGGAAGTACAGCCCGACGAAGTACAGCCCGGGCTCGTCGGCGACGAACCCGCGATCGTGAATCGGCTCGGCTGGCTCTTCCTCATCGCCGAACACCGGAAGGTCGATCCATGAGAAGTCGGCGCGAAAACCTGTGCACCAGATGACGTTCGCCGCGTCGAGAGTCCGCCCGTCCTCGAGCATCGGGAGGCCTTGTCGTACGCCCGTAACCCTGGCGGTGCGCTCGATTCCGGCGGCAGCGAGGTCCTTGGGTTTCACTCTTACGAGTGGCTGACCCTGGGAAAGAACCTTGGAACGCACTTTTCGCCCGATCGGCGTCCCTACCGTTAGCACTCGATGAGAAGCGAAGCCGATGACGACGGGCACAAGGAGACGCCCCGCAAGCGTCTCGATACGGAACGGAACATGGCCGGTGTCCCGCCCGGCCAGCCACGTCCGATGCCGGCTCGCGACCTCGAGAGCGATCTCGGCTCCTGAGTTCCCGGCACCCACCACGAGGACGTCGCCTTCCTGGAGCTGCGATGGATTCTGGTACTTGCCCGAATGGAGCTGCGTGATGTCGGGGTCGAGCTCGGGAGCGAACGAAGGCACCTTGGGAATTTGAGGCGTCGCCATGGCGACGACAACGTTCTTTGCCTCGAGGCACAGGTCGCCTGCGTTCAACACGTACCTGTCGCCGCTCCTCGAGAGTCGATCGACCCTCACTCCGCTACGCACTGGCAGCTCAAACCGTGCCGCATATGCCTCGAGATAGTCGGCGATCTCGTCTTTCGTAGGAAACGAGTGCGCCGGCGCTCGAAAGGGCATTCCGGGGAGACCGTCATAACGCGCTGGGGTGAACACCCGGAGCGAGTCCCACCGATTCCGCCACGAGTCCCCGATCCGATCATGCGCGTCGAGGATCACGAAGCGACGGCCACGCCGGACGAGTTGGTATCCAACAGCGAGACCCGCCTGGCCCCCGCCGACCACCACGGTCTCGACACGTTCCGATTTGCTCACGCCGTTCGTCGCGCTGGGCATACCCTCTCCTGCTCCGGGAACGTCTTGGACGGACGTTAGGAGAGTGCGCCAGCGCGGCCAATGGGGAGTTCTCCCCATGTCGCAAGACCGTGCTCCATCGCGAATAGAGCCGCCGCAGCACGTGTCGACACACCGATCTTCCCGTAGGCGTTCTGAATGTGTCGGTCCGCCGTCTTGGTCGAGATCCCGAGCGCGCGCGCGATCTCCTTCGTCTGCAAGCCGCGTGCGAGCAGGCCGACGACTTCGGCCTCTCGCTCGGTCAGCCCTCTCGGCCGCTCGATTCGTGGGACAGGCTGCCCAGCCGCCTCGAGAACCGCTGCGCCGGCGGTGGCGTCCAGCTTTCCGGCTCGCACCTCCTCCTCGAGGATCTCGGCCGCTTGCTCTGGTCCGAAGGCGGGACGGTGCGGCCGTGGCTCGGTCATTGCGTGGTATGCGTCCGCGGCGGCAAGCAAGCGAGCAGGCGGTGCAAGCGCTGCCGCGCGCGCTCCCCGGTGGTAGCCCGAGCCATCGAGACGCTCGTGGTGGAAGGTGGCGACAGGCCCGAGCGCACTGAGGAACGGGGAATGAGTGAGAACGCGCTCCGTGTAGTAGGCATGCAGTCTCACCTTCTCCCATTCGTCCGCAGTCAGCGGTCCGCGCTTTTGCCAGATGCGGGTAGGCACTGCAACGCGCCCCACATCGTGGACAAGCGCTGCCCGACGAACCGCCGTCTGGGTGTCAGCCGCGAGGCCCGAACACTTGGCCGCCGCCGTCGCAAGTTCTGCCACTCCGCTCGAGTGACCGACGAGGTACGGAGACGCGAGGTCGGCGAAGTCGCCCACTGCTCCCAGCGCCCGATCGATCCGATCCCCTTCGAGGCGTAGCCAGGGGGTCGGCTCGCACGCCAAGGTGTCGTCCCACGCCGACGCATCGAGGTCGGGCGCGAAGAGCTCCGCCGCGTTATCCGCTAGCTGAGCGGCTATCGCGGGATCGAAGGCGTGTCCGGCGCGCTCGCGAACGACACGCGCTGCGAACGTCTCGCCACCGAGCATGTGCTGAAAGGCGGCATCCCGCGCGACGTGAACGATGCGCACGGGCAACGGGATCTCGTCGCGCCGCGTGTGGCCCGGCTGGCCCTTGCCATCCCACCGCTCGGATGCGTGATTGAAGAGTGCTCCTACCGTCGAGGGAAGGCCCAGCCGGTCGATCAGCATCTGAGCCACCTCGCATTGAGCAGCGATCTGGACCTTGAAGAGCCTGGCCAACCTCGGGAGGCCATGCGCGAGGCCTGCGCCACGCACGAGAGGCCCGTCGCCGGGTGGGGCGATCGCTCGCATGAGCCCCGTGATCATCTCCGGGCGCGACCCGAACCTTGCTGGCATCCCGTAGGTCGTGAGTGCCTCGTGGCCGCCGAAGATCTCCGCAGCGACATCTGCATTGGCGGTGCAGCCGATGTAGAAGAGGAGACACGCGTAGTACGTCTGCGACCCAGTTTCCGAGTCGAGGCCCAGCCGATCGGCAAGTCGCATCGCCAGCAAGGTGCTCTGCAAGCCATGCTCCAACGGCACCACGATGCCGAGGTCCGTCGCCAGAGAAAGCCCAGCGATCACCTCGGCCGTTCGGACCCGCTCTGCGGCCGACAACGATTCGTCTGCCACGATGCGACCGTACCCGACTTCGCCGTCGATCGATGGAGCTCCAGGAGACATCGCCGCGCAAGAGACCTGGAGCCGTTCTGGTCAAGGCCGCGGTCCCAAGCGAGACGACGCTAGGCCACCCGGCGACCGCGATCTCGGAGTCGCCGGACGAGCAGTCGAGTCAGGCGATCCGAGCGGTGCTGGAAGGCGTCGGCGTCAGCTCCGCCAGACGCGCTTCGTAAGCGTTTCCATCGCCGTTTCGACCCGATGCTTCGCGGAGCTGGACCAGGCGACTGAGTGGCTCGAGCTCGAATGCCTTGAAGTCGCCTTCCCGCGCAGCGGCGAGCGCCGACTCGAGGAGCTCCTCCGCCTCGTCCTCACGCCCCTGCGCCGCGCGGACTGCGGCGAGTGCGGTCGCA
Organism: uncultured Actinomycetes bacterium; assembly: GCA_963721795.1. Classification (GTDB taxonomy): domain Bacteria; phylum Actinomycetota; class Thermoleophilia; order Gaiellales; family Gaiellaceae; genus GMQP-bins7. Next base: position 47,191 of record CAVRLT010000019.1, on the reverse strand, counting down.
GCGGCAACGGTCGCGCTCGTGTCGCGCACGCCCGCGTTCGAGCGGGCTTGCATGGCGAGCCTCTCGGCCTCGTCGACCTTGCCGAGATCGGCCAGCGTCTCGGCAAGGGCAGCCTGTTGATCCGGTAGGACGCCCTGGTCGCCACGGGTCTCGGTGATCCGCAACGCCTCGCGCAGGTACTTCTCGGAACGCTTCAGATCTCCCTGCAGCCGGGAGATCCAGCCGAGCTTGGTCAGTGCTGTAGCGACCGCGGGCTCGACGCCGAGCTCTGCCGAGCTCGCCCGCACCTCCTCGAAGAGGGTCTCCGCTGCCGTGAGCTCCCCCTTCAGGGCCAGGAACCACCCGTACGCGAGCGTCGCTCCGACGCGTGGATGCACACTTCCGCTCTCACCGGCGAGCTCGAGGGCGCGGGTGAGGAGGAGCTCCGCTTCGTCGAGCTCGAGCCTGATGATGTGCGTCTGCGCGAGCACCTGTGCGGCGATCGTCTGGAGGTCCTTGCGCCCGGCGTCGAGCGCGATCACGTACGCGCGCTCCATGTAGCGGACGACGTCCTCCATCTCGCCGAGCCAGGCCGCGCTCGACGCCCGGACTGTGAGCGCGGTGAAGTACGCGTGGGGATCGTCCTTGTCCGCGAGGAGCTCGAGGGCGCGATCGACGATCACCTTCGCCTCCGTGCAGTCGCCGTGACGCTTGAGCATCGCCTCGCCGAGCGCGGTCAGGGCGAGCGCCTCGATCACCTCCTCTTCCTCCTCCTGCGCCTGATCCCGGACCTTGACCATCTCCACCTCGACCGTGGCCCAGTCCTGCAGGCGCCACGCCGCCCGCGCCGCGACGTAGCGCGCCCCGAGGGTCGGTCGCAGCTCCAGGGCGCGAAGCCCGAGCCTGCGCGCGGTGGCGTACGCCTCACGCGCGATCGCGCGCTTCGCGGCCTTCACGAGCGCTGCTCCGGTCTCCTGCGCGAGCTCCTCGGGTGGCGCCCCCTCGAGCTCGGTGAGGAACTCGACCGCCTGATCGAGGTGGTAGGCGCGAATCTCGAGAAGCTCCTCCCCCGTGCGATCGGCAAGCCATTCGGCGAACCGCGCGTGGTGTTGCGCACGTGCGAGCTTGGCGAGCCCCGTGTAGGCGACCTCGCGGATGAGAAGGTGCTTGAAGCGGTACGCGGGCTCGCCCGAGATCGACGACCGCGGCTCGCGCAGCACGAACTCCTTCTGGTGGAGATCCTCGAGCAGCCCCTCGATGTCCTCGACGTCCGGCGAGAGATGCTCCAGAGCGCCCTTCCAGAACACTCTTCCGACGACCGAGGCCCGCTGGAGAACGGTCTTGCTCGCCGATGGAAGATGGTCGATGCGCGCGGCGATCAACGCCTGCAGCGTGTCCGGGATCCGGCTTTCGCCACCGTTCCCGGCGCCGCTCTCGACGAGCATCCGAATCGTCTCCTCGACGAACAGCGGGTTGCCTTCCGTGCGCTCGAGGAGCTTCCTTGGAAGGTGTCGGCATGGTTTCGCCGGAAGCTCCCGCGAGCTGGGCGAGCAGCTTCTCGACCAGGAGCTCGCTCTCCTCCTCCGAGAGCGGCTCGAGCTCGATCGACGTCGAGCGCACACGTCCACCGCTCCAGCCGGGACGCTGCTCGAGCAGCTCGGGCCGCGCGAGACAGATGATGAGCAGAGGGGCTCTGACCGAGTCGGCGATGTGCTCGATCAGCTCGAGCAGCGGGTCCTCCGCCCAGTGGATGTCCTCGAAGAAGAGGACGAGCGGCTGCACGTCGGCGAGGGTGACCATGACCTCGCGCGCCGCCCAGGCGATCTCCTGCGGGCTGCGCTCCCCTTCGAGCGCCTCGAGCATGCCGGCGGCCAGACCGAGCACGTCGGCGACGGTCTCCTCCTCGCAGCACTCGCGGAGCTTCGCGAACGCCTCCTCGAGCGGGTCGTCGTCGGAGATGCCCGCGGCCGCCTTGATCATCTCCGCCAGTGGCCAGTAGGTGACGCCCTCGCCGTACGGGAGGCATCGGCCGCTCAAGACGCTCGCGCGCTCGAGCCCGTCGACGAACTCCCTCGCGAGGCGGCTCTTCCCGACGCCGGGCTCGCCGAAGATCGTGAACAGATGTGCACGACGGTCGCGGACCGTGCGCGCGAACGTGTTCTCGAGCAGCTCGAGCTCCGCTTCGCGCCCGACGAGCGGCGCGCGTGGGCCTGTCGGCCTCGCGGGGCCGTCCACCGCGTCCACCACGCGCCACGCGCGAAGTGCCGACCCCATCCCCTTCAGCTCGAGTGGCCCCGCATCCTCGACGACGAGGCTCGCGGCTGCAAGCCGGTGCGCGGTCGGCCCGATCAGGATCTCTCCCGGTCTCGCGACCTGCTGGAGGCGAGCCGCGAGGTTCACGGCCTCGCCTGTGGCGAACGTGGAGTCCGAGTCCTCGACGACGAGCTCGCCGGCCTCGATGCCGATCCGCGCCTCGAGCCCGAGCTCTTCGACGGCATGCCGGATCCCGAGCGCTGCGCGGGCGGCGCGCTCTGCGTCGTCCTCGTGCGCCTGCGGAACGCCAAAAGCGGCAAGCACCGCGTCGCCCGCGAACTTCTCGACGATCCCCCCGTGCAGCGTGACGCAGTGCGAGACCTTCTCGAAGAACTGGTTCACGCGACGCCGGACGATCTCCGGATCCGAGCCGGTAACGAGGCTCGTGGAGTCCACCAGGTCCACGAACAGCACTGTCGCGAGCTTGCGCTCCATGACCTAAGTGTAGAAACGACGCCGGACCGGCGGTGATTCCAGCCGCGAGGCGGCTCTCAGGCTGGAATAGCATCCCCTCGTGCTCGACCCGGCGGTCTTCAAGGCGTACGACGTTCGAGGCCTCTACGGGACCGAGCTCGACGAGGACGGCGCGTACCGCGTCGGCCGGGCGTACGTCGAGCACTTCGAGCCTCGCAGGATCGCCGTCGGACGCGACATGCGGCCGTCGTCGCCGACGATGGCCACTGCGTTCAGTGAGGGTGCTGCTGACGGCGGCGCGGAGGTTCTCGACATCGGGCTCGTCGGGACGGAGATGGTGTACTTCGCCGTCGTCGAGCTCGGGCTCGACGGCGGGGCCTGCGTCACGGCGTCCCACAACCCGAAGGAGTACACGGGCATCAAGATCGTGCGCCGCGGGGCGCTTCCGGTCGGCGGCGACTCCGGGTTGGCCGAGATCCGCGCCCGCGCTCTCGAGGACCAGGGCCCACCCGCTCGGGAGCGCAGCGCGATCCGCGAGGAGGACGTCTGGCCGGGGTTCGTGGAGAAGGTCTTGTCCTTCGTCGACGAGGAGACGATCCGCCCGCTCCGGATCGTGGTCGACGCAGCGAACGGAATGGCCGGGACGATGCTCCCGCCCGTGCTCGAGCGCCTGCCCCAGCTCGATGTCGTGCGCTGCTTCTTCGAGCCCGACGGGACCTTCCCGAACCACGAGCCGAACCCGCTTCTGCCCGAGAACCGCGAGTTCATCGTCGCGCGGACACGCGAGGAGAACGCCGACCTCGGCGTGGCGTTCGACGGGGACGCCGACCGCTGCTTCTTCGTCGACGACACCGGGGAGTTCGTCCCCGGCGACTTCGTCACCGCCCTTCTCGCGGAAAGCATGCTAGAGCGGGAGCCCGGCGCCAAGGTCATCTACGACGTGCGCGCCAGCCGAGCGGTGCCCGAGACGATCGAGCGTGCGGGGGGCGTGGCGCTCGTCAATCGAGTGGGGCACGCGTTCATCAAGCAGCGCATGCGGAAGGAGGGCGCCGCGTTCGGCGGGGAGGTCTCGGCGCACTACTACTTCCGCGAGTTCTCGCAAGCCGATTCCGGCGTCGTGCCTTTCCTGCTCATGGTCGACCTCCTCTCACGCCGGCGGAAGCGGCTCTCCGAGCTACTCGCCCCATTTCGGAAGCGCTTCTTCCTCACCGGCGAGATCAACACGCCGGTCGCCGACGTTCCGCTCAAGCTCCAGGAGCTGAAGGAGCGCTACGCAGCGGAGGGTGGCCGCATCTCGCACCTGGACGGGCTGTCGGTCGACTTCGACGACTGGCACTTCAACGTCAGGCCGTCGAACACGGAGCCGCTCCTCCGGCTGAACCTCGAAGCCCTGTCCCCCGAGCTGATGGAGGAGAAGCGGGACGAGGTGCTCGGCCTGATCCGCGGTAGCACTCGCTTAGGATCGACGCGTGGGCGACCAACTCGAGCTCGGCCGGCTGACCGACCGCCGGCCACCGTTCAAGTACTCCGCGCTCGCCCGCGTGTGGTTCTCGGACACCGACGCACAGGGCGTCGTCTACTACGGCCGCTACCTCCCCTACTTCGACCACGCCCGAACCGAGTACCACCGCCATCTTTCCGATGCGCCGTTCGCGCAGGTCGGCGGAGACTTCGTCATGCGCGCACTCCAGGTCGAGTACCACGCGCCCGCACGCTTCGACGACCTGATCGAGGCCTTCGTCCGGGTTCGGCGTATCGGCCGGACGAGCATGTCCTACGAATGCGCCGCCTATCGGCTGCCCGACGACGAGCTGATGGTCACCGCCGACCTGACCATCGTGCTCGTCGATCTGAAAGCTCGCAGGCCGATGCCGATCCCGGATCCGATCCGCGAGGTCGTGCAGGCGCTCGAAGGCGCGGATCTGGAGACGTGAGCACTCGTGTTCTGCTCGAGCTCGATCGCATCCTCGAGCGCGGCGGCGAGCCCGACGACGTCCTGCGCGACGTCACGGTGGCTCTGGCCGCCGAGCCGACCGTCGCGTGGGCCGGAATCGCCTTCCTCGAGGAGGGCCACCTCGTACTCGGCCCGGCGGCAGGCGACCAGGACGAAGAGCGACGCCGACGCGTTCCGATCGCGTACCAGGGCGAGCAGGTGGGCGAGCTCTGGGTGGACGGCGAAGCCGACCAGGGGCTCCTCGAGCACATCGCGGCTCGGATCTCCGCCCATGTCCTGATCGGCTGGGATACCGGAGGAGAAGGCTGGGAGCCGTAACGCTCGACCAAAGAGGAGAGGAAATGCCGCGCGCTCATCCGAAGACAAGCGCGCGGCCCCCTTCCCTCTCCCCACTCTTTTCTTGTACTCACTCCTTCGGGGGATGCAATCCCTCGAAGGAGTGAAGACCCCCAGACGGGGGACAGCCCTCCGCCATTTCGGGTACCCAGCGAGCGGGTCAGCGCACCGCGACTCGTTCCTGCGGAGCGCCCTGCGAGAGTCGTCCATCGCTCATCCGGAGCACCCGACCGACGCGCTTCGCGATGTCGACGTCGTGCGTGACGACGACGACGGTGCGTCGGCCTTCCGCGGAGAGCGACAGAAGCAGGTCGATGATCTCCGCGCCAGTCTCCGAGTCGAGGTTTCCGGTCGGCTCGTCGGCGAGCAGCACGTGCGGCTCATTGGCGAGCGCACGAGCGATGGCGACGCGCTGCTGCTCTCCACCGGAGAGCTTGCCCGGCACGTGATCGGCGCGCTGCGCGAGCCCGACCGACCCGAGGAGGCCGAGCACGGACTCGCGCCGCTTCGTCGTGGTCCCCCCGTTCGGAGCGAGCGCTATCTCGACGTTCTGCGCCGCAGTCAGCGTCGGGATGAGGTTGAACTGTTGAAAGACGAATCCGAACGTGCGCAGCCGCAGCCTCCCGAGCGCTCCATCACCCATGCGTGCGATGTCGCTCCCCTCGAAGAGGATCTCGCCCGTGCTCGGCCGGTCGAGCGCACCCAGCAGCTGCAGCAAGGTCGTCTTTCCCGATCCGCTCGGCCCGACGACGGCGGTGGTCTCGCCAGCGCCGATCGTCAGCTCGACGTCTCGGACTGCGTGCACCTCACTCCCGCCGAGGGAGTACGTCTTCGACACGTCGTGCAGCTCGTACGCGGGTGCGACAGCGTGAGCGGGAGTAGGTTCGTGGTCGGTCATCGGGTCTCCTCAGTCGATGTGGCGAAGCGCGTCCGCAGGACGGAGGCGGGCGGCCCGGAGGCTGCCGACGGCACCGGCGACGAGGCCTCCGAGCAGCGCGAGTCCTACCGCTCCCAGGATGAGAGCGACGCTCACCGGAGCATCGAGTGCGACGTCCGTCGAGCTCGTGTCGATCGCGCCCTGGCCGAACGGCCCGGCGAACCGCGGCCCACCCTCCGGCGCGCCGGCCGCGACCGTCGCCTCGAGCGTCGGCGCGAGTGCGTCGACCAGAAGCGCGCCGCCGATACCGAGAACGACTCCCATAGCGCCTCCGAGCAGACCCTGGATGAGTGACTCGCCGGTGACCTGCCTCACCACGAGTCCCTGCGACCACCCCAGTGCCTTGAGCGTCCCGAGCTCCCGGATGCGCTTGGTGACCGAAGAGAGCGTGAGCAGGCTCGCGATCAAGAACGCCGAGAGCAGGCCGACGACGGCCAGCGCCGTCCCGAGCGTGCCGGCCAGGTTCTTGGCGTCGACGAGCGTCCCGGAGACGCGCTCGGCGAGATCCTCGGCGGTCGTCACCGACGCACCTTCGACGGTCTTCTCGATGGACTCGGCGACCGCGCCGACGTCGTCCGAGCTCTCGGCGCGGACGTATACGGTGTTCACCCGGCCGGCGCGGTCGGCGAGTTCTTGGAGCTGCGAGAGCTCGAGGTAGGCATCCGAGGACTGGCCGCCGAGCGGCGTCTCTGCGAGACCGACGATGGTGAACGTCTTTCCTCCGAGGTCGATCGTGTCGCCGAGGCCGAGGTTCTCGCGACTCGCGTAGCTCTCGTTCAGGATCGCTTCACGAGCATCCCCGGCTCCGAAGTAGCGGCCGCTCGTCACCTGCCCCGGCGTGATCGCGCCGAGCTCTCGATTTCGCGGGTCCACGCCGGACACGCTGAGGCTCGAGACGTCGATGTTCTCGGGCGGGCCGGCGCCCGGGCGCTGGAAGCCTCCCGGCGCGGGTGCCTGCTCAGGAACCGTGCCTTCGATATGGATCGAGTTGAGCGCGAGCCCGCCGACCGCCGACTCGACACCGTCGAGGCCACCGATGGCGTCGACCTCGCTCGCGGGGAACGAGAGCTGAGCCGTCGAGACGAACGTATCGCGCGAGAAGGCGGAGCCGGGCTCGCCGAGATCGCGCAGGCCGAAGCGCCCACCCCCGTTCTCGGCACGAAGCTGGTCGCGCTCCTCCTGGGACAGATTCGGAAAGCCGCCGCTGTCTGCGCCGGAGAAGTCGATCGGTCGCGAGACCGACATGTCGGTGCCGAGACCGGTCAGCGGCTCGAGGACGGCAGCCTGGGCGCGGTCGAGCCCGGTCGAGAGGGCGTTGACGGTGACGACGAGGCCGACGCCGATGGCCAGCCCGAGCGCGGTGAGGACTGTGCGGCCGCTCCGCCTGCGGAGCTCCGCGAGCATGTAGGTCACGTAGAACATGCGCCTGAGAGAAACAGCGCGCATTGAGAACTCCGTGAGGGCGGGATAAAAAGGCGCTAAGAAACGGCGACCGGCGTGCGACGCAGTCTCAACGTCATGCGAGTCCCGCCCCCCTCGGCCTGCTCGGCGACGACGTCGCCGCCGTGTGTCTCGGCGACCTGTCGGACGATCGCGAGCCCGAGACCCGATCCCGGCATGCCGCGCGCCGACCGCGCGCGGTAGAAGCGGTCGAACACGTACGGGAGATCTTCCTCGGAGATCCCCGGCCCGTGGTCGCGCACCGACACCTGCCCGTCCCGGACCTCGATCTCGATCTCGGCGCCGGGCGGGCTCCACTTCGCCGCGTTGTCGAGCAGGTTCCCGATCGCTCGGTCGATCGTCGCACGCACGCCCGGCACCACCGACTCCTCGAGCGTGGCGGTGACCGCGACTCCCGGCTGGTTCCGCCTAGTGCGCTCGATCGCATCCGCGGCCACCAGGTCGAGGCGAACGTCCTCGGGGTCGGAGGGGAGCTGCTCCGCTCGCGCAAGCTCGATCAGCTCCGCGATCAGCGTCGTCATCTCGCCGAGCTGCTCCACCACGTCGGAGAGGAGGCGGCGGCGATCTGACGCCGGGAGCGCGCGGTCGTCCGCCAAGCACCTCGATGTTGGTGCGAAGGGACGTGAGCGGAGTGCGCAGCTCGTGCGACGCGTCGGCGACGAGCTGCCGCTGCGCGCGATTCGAGTGCTCGAGCCCGGCGAGCATCGTGTTGAAGCTGGTCGCGAGGCGGCTGAGCTCGTCCCTGCCGGTCACGACGATGCGTTCGGAGAGGTCGCCGGTCTCCGTGACTCGCTCCGCCGCTTCCGTCAGTCGACGCACCGGAGCGAGCGCGGCGCGTGAGATGACGAGCCCGACTGCGGCGGCGATGCCCATCCCTGACAGCGCGACGGCGATGAGGAACAACCGAATTCGATCCAGTGCCTCGTCCATCTCGGTCAGCGGCCGCGCGATCTGAACGGCGTATCCGGGCTCGTACGCGACCGTGAGCACCCGGACGTGCCTCCCGGCCACCTCGGTCTCGGAGGTTGCCGATTGCCCGCGCAGGCCTCGGCTGGCGAGTGCGAGCGCCTCGTCCGAGACGGGCAGCTCGACGTCTTCGTATGGCTGCCGGAGGGTGGTACCGTCGGACTTCACGACTTGAACCAGCGTGTTCGGCTCGCCGAACCCCGGCCGGATCGCGAGAAACGACTCGCCGGTCTCGGACTCGATCTCGGCGATGGGGATGCGGAAGATCTCCTGTGCCCGCTGCTCGAGCGTGTCGTCGATCTGCGCGCGCAGCTCTCCGCGAACGACGAAGTACACGAGAACGGAACCGAGGACGACGGCGAGCGCGACTGCACTGGCGGCGCCGATCGCGATCCGAGCCCGGAACGTCATTGGCGAAGGGCGTAGCCGACGCCGCGCACGGTGTGGATGAGACGGCTCCTCGCGCCCGCCTCGGTCTTTCTCCGCAGGTACCCGATGTACACGTCCAGGGAGTTCGACGACGGCCCGAAGTCGTATCCCCAGACCCGCTCGAAGATCACCGTGCGCGTGAGCACCTGGCGGGGATTGCGGAGGAACAGCTCCAGCAAGGCGAACTCCGTGCGGGTGAGATCGATGAGCTCGCCACCCCGTCGGACCTCGCGCGTTCCGGTGTCGAGCTCGAGGTCGGCGAAGCGAAGCACGTCGGTCGTGTCGTCGGTTCCGAGACGCCGCAGCAGGGCGCGCAGGCGAGCGAGAAGCTCGGCGAGCGCAAAGGGTTTCGACAGGTAGTCGTCCGCCCCGGCGTCGAGACCAGCGACCCGGCTGTCGACCTCCGAGCGTGCCGTCAGCATCAGCACAGGAACCTCGTTCCCGATGCTGCGCAGGCGCCGGCAGACCTCGAGCCCGTCCGCGCCCGGCATGAGGACGTCGAGAATCACCGCATCCGGCTGCGGGTCCACCTCGAGTCGCCGAAGTGCCTGCTCCCCGTCCTCGGCGAGCTCGACGTCGTAGCCCTCGAGCTCGAGCGCACGCCGCAGGGAGTCGCGCACCGCGCGCTCGTCGTCGACCACGAGAATGCCCACGGCCGCATTGTGCGGCCTGTCTTCCACGCCTCGGAGCGGGTCTTAGCGACTTCTTAGGCGCCGTTCAGCAACGGCTTAGAGGGCGCCGCTGCTATTCCTGTACTCGACACGAAAGGACGCTTGATGAATCCGCGCAGCCGCACCTCTGTTCTCGTCGCCTGGCTCGTAGCCGCCCTCGGCCTCGGTGCCGGGGTCGGCGCCATCGCATACGCGACTCTTTCCGACGACTCCTCGACGGTCGTCCGCCAGGTGACTGTCTCGAGCTCCGAGCCTGCGGTTACGGGAAGGGCGCTCGCGATCGGCGACATCTACGAGCGCTCGCAGAAGGCGGTGGTCGAGATCACCGCCGCCTCCACGCAATTCAGCGGCTCGCAGTCGGCTCAAGGATCGGGCTTCGTCTTCGACGACGAGGGTCACATCATCACGAATCAGCATGTCGTCGAAGGGGCGAGCTCGATCTCGGTCCGCTTCTCGGACGGGTCGACCCGCCGCGCGACGCTCGTCGGAACGGATCCCTCGACCGACCTGGCCGTGATCAAGGTGGAGGCCCCTGCGTCGTTCCTCGAGCCTCTCCGCCTCGGCGACTCGAGCGCGGTCGACGTGGGCGACGCGGTTGTAGCCATGGGAAGCCCGTTCGGCCTCGAGGGGACGGTGACGAGCGGCATCGTCAGCGCGCTCCATCGCCAGATGACCGCGCCGAACAACTTCACGATCAACTGGACTCGATCCAAACGGACGCCGCGATCAACCACGGAAACTCGGGCGGGCCGCTGCTCGATCAGGAGGGCCGCGTGATCGGCGTCAACGCCCAGATCGAGAGCGAGTCGGGCGGCTCCGACGGCGTCGGCTTCGCGATTCCCGTCCGAACATCGTGCGATCGATCGTCTCGCAGCTCGTCGAGTCCGGCGAGGCCGAGCACGCGTATCTCGGCATCTCGATGCTGCCGTCTCCGGAGGGCGCGGCCAGTCACCGATGTCGGCACAGCAACTCTCCGGCCGAGAAGGCGGGTCTCCGGCCCGCCACGGGCACGCGAATCGGTCGACGGCCAGGACGTCCCGAGCCGGCGGCGACGTGTCGTCGAGCTCGACGGCCAGGAGATCTCGACCTCGGCCGAGCTCCAGAGCGGGATCGACGCGAAGCAACCTGGCGACACCGTTTCGATCATCGTGCTCAGAGACGGCGATCGTCGCACGCTTCAAGTGACTCTTGGCACGCGGCCCGAGCGGATCCCGTAGGCGTGGAGCGGGGCTGGCAGAGCGTTCGGCTCGACGAGATCGACCCGATTCCCGTCGTCGGCGGGACGCTCCTCTGGCGTCCCGTGCGCCGGACGCTCGACATCGGCGCGTTCGGGATCAACGCGTACACCGCCCCGAACGCCGGGGACGATGTGGTCGAGGAGCACACCGAGAAGCTGTATCGCCATGAGGAGATCTACGTCGTTCTCTCGGGGCGCGCGACGTTCACGCTCGACGAGGAGACGCTCGATGCGCCCGCCGGAACAGTGGTCTTCATTCGTGATCCGGTGGTGAAACGTCATGCCCGGGCCGAGGAGCCCGATACGTCGGTGCTCGCCGTGGGCGGCCCGCGCGACGCGGCGTACGAGGCGTCGCCGTGGGAGCGCTCCTTCTTCGCCGAGAAGCACCGCGCTGTGGGCGACTACGAGGCGGCCGCCGCGGAGATCTCGCGTGGGCTCGAGCAGCATCCGGACGATCCGGGCTTGCTCTACGACCTCGGCTGCGCGGAGGCGCTCGCAGGTCGTCCGGAGGACGCGCTCGAGCATGTGCGCCGCGCACTCCAGCTCAGGCCGGAGTTTCGAGACCACGCGCAGAAGGATCCCGGACCTCGTCTCGCTCCGCGATCGGCCCGACTGGCCGCTCGGCGACTGACGCGCTGGGTCAGGACGGGGTGACGCGATACGCGTCGAACACCGCGTCGAGGTTCCTGAGCGCGGTCAGGAGCGAGCGGAGCTCCTTCACCTCGCCCACCTCGGCCGTGTACCAGTTCCGCGCCATCCCGTCCTCGACGCTGCCGCCGTAGGAGACGATGTTCGCCCCGTGCTCGGCAAACGTTCGAGCGACATCCTCCAGCAGGCGAGCGCGGTCCCATGCGTCCACCGCGATCTGCACGCGGAAGCCGGCCGAGGCGCCTCCCTCCCACTCGACCCCGGTGAAGCGCTCCGGGTTTCGCAGGAGCGCTTTCACGTTCGGGCAGTCCTCCCGGTGCACCGTGATCCCACGGCCGAGTGAGATGTAGCCGACCACGGCATCTCCTGGCACAGGTGTGCAGCACTTCGCGAGGCGGACGAGCACGTCCTCGACCCCGGGCACCGTGATCCCAAGCCGACCGCCCGAGACCGCGGTCCTGGCTCGCGACGGCTTGGTCGTGACCACCGGCTCGGCGGCCACCTCGTCGGTCTTGAGGCGCTGGATGACCTTGTTGACGATCTGGCCGGGCTGGAGCTTGCCTGCGCCGAGCGCGACGTAGAAGTCCTCCGCCTTCTTGAAACCGGTCTCCCGAATCACCTGGGCGAGCACGCTCGAGCCCTGGAGCTTTCGATACGGGAGCTTCTGCGCCTTCAGCGCCTGGTCGAGGAGCTCGCGACCCTTCGCCTCGGTCTCTCCGCGCGTCTCACGCTGGTACCACTGGCGGATCTTGTTGCGCGCCCGCGACGAACGCGCGAGCGCGAGCCAGTCGCGCGACGGCCCGCGGCCCGTCTTCGAGGTGAGGATCTCGACGAAGTCGCCGTTCTTCATCCGGTAGTGGAGGGGGACGATGCGGCCGTTGACCTTCGCGCCGACGGTGCGATGGCCGACGTCCGTGTGCACGGCGTAGGCGAAGTCGATCGGGCTCGCGCCTGCGGGCAGGACCTTCACCTCGCCCTTCGGCGTGAAGACGTACACCTCGTCCGAGAAGAGGTCCGTGCGGAGCGTGCGCATGTACTCGCTCGGGTCTTCCTCCTCCTGTTCCTGTTGCGAGTCCATCAGCGACTTGACCCATACGAGCCATTCGTCGTCTGCCTTCGTGCCGCGTCCCTTCTTGTAGAGCCAATGCGCGGCGACCCCGTACTCCGCCTCCTCGTGCATCTGCCGCGTGCGCACCTGGATCTCGAGCGGTCTCCCCTCTGGCCCGATCATCGTCGTGTGCAGCGAGCGATACCGGTTCAGCTTCGGCATCGCGATGAAGTCCTTGAACCGCCCGGGCATCGGCTTCCACAGCGAGTGGACGAGCCCGAGCGCGGCATAGCAGTCGCGCGTCCCCTCCTCCCCGGTCCGCTCGCAGATCACGCGCATCGCGGTCAGGTCGTAGATCTCGTTGAACTCGCGGCCGCGCTTGGCCATCTTGTCGTAGATCGAGTAGAGGTGCTTCGCGCGGCCGATGATCTCGGCGGGGATGTCCGCCTTGCGCAGCTCCTCGCTCAGGATCTCGGCGGCCTTGTCGGCCTGCGCCTCGCGATCGGCGCGCTGGTCGGCGACCATGGCCTTGATCTCGGCGTACTTGCGCGGATGGAGCGTCTGGAACGCGAGATCCTCGAGCTCCCACTTGAGCGCGTGGATCCCGAGCCGGTGCGCGAGCGGGGCGTACACCTCGAGCGTCTCGCGAGCCTTCTGGGCCTGCTTCTGCTTGCCCAGGTACTCGATCGTGCGCATGTTGTGGAGCCGGTCGGCGAGCTTGATCAGGATGACGCGGACGTCCTGCGCCATCGCGACGATCATCTTGCGGTAGTTCTCGGCCTCGGCCTGCTCGCGGCTCTGGAACGAGATCCTCGTCAGCTTCGTGACGCCCTCGACGAGCTGCGCGACCTCCGCGCCGAACTCGCTCTTGATCTCGTCCAGGTCGGCGCCCGTGTCCTCGACGACGTCGTGCAGGAGCGCAGCCGCGATCGTCTGCTCGTCGAGCCGGAAGTCGGCGCAGATGCGGGCGACGCCCAGTGGATGGTGGATGAACTCCTCGCCGGAGCGGCGCGTCTGGCCCTCGTGCGCGCGCTCGGCAAGGTCGAAGGCGCGCCGCAGGAGGTCCTTGTCGACCTCCGGGTTGTACGTCTCGACCTCGGCGATCAGCTCGTCGACGAGGTGCTCGTGGTGTCGCTTCGCGTCGAGAACGCTCATCGTCTCAGTGTACTGAGCACCTTTTGTGGGCCCTGCGAGCGCGCAGGAGCCCGAGGCGAGGCGTTGAACCGGGAAACCTCATGTACGCGATTCGACGCTGGATTCGCCAACGGCGCGCCCGGCGGCTCGCCGTCGCCATGCGAGACGCATCTCGCTCCGCTCCGCTAGACACCCGTCACGCAGCTTCTGGCAGGGCGATGGCCTCTCGTGCGAGCAGCGCGCGGAAGGTCTCCGATTCGACGAGCTGTCGCCGGCGAGTGCTTGCCGTCGACGGCGAGCGTGAGGCCCAGTTCGGCGAAGACGCTACGCGCATCGGGCGTCCACGAGCCTTCGCCCGCGCGCCACAGGCCTGCGAGATGCGCCCGGAGCTCCTCGTAGCTCTCGGGGGTGTCGAAGAGCCTTCTCACGACGAGCTGGGGAGCGATCGTGCCGTTCCAGCGGTTCTCCTTCAGCCGGCAGGCGACGTCGAAGAGCCCCGCAGCCCGCAGCCGGTCGAGCTGGGCGCCCTGGCCGAAAGCGATGGCGCTCCCCGCATCGCGGCCGTTCTGCCGCACTCTGAAGCGCAGGTGCTTGCCCTCTCCGACCGTGCTCGGCGAAACCGGCTCCGAGCCTGGCACGAGCAACGTGACGTCGGGGTTCCCGAGCCCGAACGGCGCGAGCCGATCGAGCTCCTGCGCAAGCGGCAGCGTGAGGTCTTCCGCCGAGACGACTGCGTCGACGACGGTGACGGGGTAGAGATCCTCCTCGGTGAGGTTGGCATCCGCGTGAGCAGCGAAGGCGTCGGCGAACGCCGCGATGCTCCCTTCCTCGATCGACAGCCCCGCCGCGGCGCGGTGCCCGCCGAATCGCTCGAGATGCTCGGAGCAGGCGGCCAGCGCGCCGTGAAGGTCGAAGCGCGAGACCGACCGGCCGGAGCCTTTCCATCCGTCCTGCGAGCCGGCGATGAGGACGACCGGGCGATGGAACCGCTCGACGAGCCGGGACGCCACGATGCCGATCACACCCTCGTGCCAGTCCTCGTTCCAGAGGACATAGCCGCGTCGGCGGCGTGCGCTCTCCGGCAGGCTCTCGACCAGCGCGACGGACTCGCGGAGGATCCGGTCCTCGACCGCCTGGCGGTCCCGGTTCAGCTCCTCGAGCTCGAGAGCCAGCAGACGTGATTCCTCCGCGTCCTCGCTCAGGATCAGGCGCAACGCCGTGTCCGGGCGGCCAAGTCGTCCTGCCGCGTTGATCCGCGGCGCCAGTCGAAATCCGACCGCGCTCGCCTCGACCGCAGCCGGGTCGACGCGCGCGCTCTTCATCAACGCCTGGAGACCGGTTCGGCGGGTGCACGCGAGCGCCCGCAGGCCGGCGAAAGCGAGTGCGCGGTTCTCGTCCAGGAGCGGGACGACGTCCGCGATCGTGGCGAGCGCGACGAGGTCGAGGCTCTTCTTCAGGAGCGCGTGGTCCGGCCCGAGCAGCGCCTCGCCGAGCTTGTAGACGACCCCCGTTCCGCACAGCTCCGGAAACGGATAGGAGACGGACGCGTCGCGACCACGGGGCAGTCGGGCAGCGCGTTACCGGGCCGGTGATGGTCGGTGACGACGACTTCGAGTCCGAGCGCCTTCGCCTCGGCCACCTCCTCGACGGCGGTGATCCCGCAGTCGACCGTGAGCACGAGCCCGATGCCGTCGGCTGCGAGCTTCGTGAGCGTGACGCTCGATACGCCGTACCCCTCCTCGAACCGGCTCGGCAGGTGCCATACGACGTCGGCGCCGACCTCGCGGAGGACGAGCACGGCGAGGGCGGTGGCGCAGATGCCGTCGACGTCGTAGTCGCCGTGCACGCAGATGCGCTTCCCGGCCTCGACCGCGGCGCGGATGCGTTCGACCGCGAGGACCATGTCCCCGAGCAGGAAGGGGTCGTGGCCGGGGAGCTCCGCATCGAGGAAGCGGCGTGCCGATCTCGGGATCGCCGTAGCCACGGCGTACGAGCACGCTGGCGGTGATCTCGTGCACGCCGAGCTCGCGAGCGAGCACAGCCGGTCTCTCGAGGTCGAGAGGCTCGATCGTCCACACACCCGTCACCCGAGTGACGGTACGGACGCCGCCGGACAGCGTATTGCTGACGCGACGCTGCGGAGGTTGTGGGGGTCTGGCTCCAGCCAGACCCCGGTCTTACGCTCTTATCACGACGCGCCGCGGCGACGGCGAAGCGAGTCCAGCACGATCTTCACCCACAGAAGCACGAGCCCGATCGTCACGCCGACGACGACCATCGCGATCGGCGTCACGTACGCCATCTGCTCCAGTGAGTACTTCGTCACAGCTGCGCCCACGAGCCAGACGACCAGCACCGCAACGGCCATCACGGCCCACAGGCGGCGATCTTTCATGTCGGAAAGCCTAGATACGCTGGCGGGAATGCTTCCTGCGAACTATCGGTCCGGAGAGGACTTCGTGGTCGAGTTCCTCGGCCACCAGTTCGAGTTCAGCGCCGACGACTTCGCGGAGCGGGTCACCGCCGCCGCGGTGCGCCTCGGGCTCGTCGCGTCCAACGACCTCGACGCACGACGAGGCCGGCGACCTCGTCGAGCTCGTCGCCGACGGCCGCATCGTGGATCCGCGAAGCGGGCTCGGCATCTACCTCGTTCGGCAGTGGGAGCACGTGTCGCTCGTCAAGGAAGAGTCGCTCGTCTACTGGCTGCGCAAGCTCGTCTTTCGCGGCGCCTGGCTCGACCACCGCGTCAAGCAGGGCCTGTTGGACGTGTCCTGGGAAGACGACACCGGCGACTTCGGCTACGCCGAGCCGCAGGGCGGAAGGACGTTGCTCGAGCTCGCGCCCGTGCCTTCGTGGCGCGAGTTCCAGTACCGGGGCTGAAGAACGTCTCAGACCGGGGTCAGGCTGAAGCCTGACCCCAACCGAGAGCTTGTCCGGAGTCTGGCTGAAACCGACCCCACCGAGAGCTTCTCCGGGGTCTGGCTGAAGCCTGACCCCACCGAGCGCTTCTCCGGGATCTGGCTTTAGCCAGACCCCTCGTCTGCTTGGAACCCGAACGGGTGCTCGGGATCCGGTGCCGAGAGCTCGATCGCCTTCACCGCCCCGATCGGCACGATCACGAGCCGCGGCTCCTCGCCCTCGGTTCGATGCGGAGTGATCGAGAAGAACCCGAAGCCCGGCTCTGCAGTCGCAGCAGCGACCAGGTGGCGCGACCCGTCGGCGAGCTCGATGCGCACCTCCGCCTGCTCGAGGGAGTGTTCTTGCACGAACTCGGACACCATCCGCGTTATGCGCGCGACGAACTCGTCGAGCGGCCCCGCCATCCCCGGCGTCCAGATTTGTGTCGATGTAGTCAAAAGAGCCCGTCGGAAGGTGCAGGGACGCCGATGTGCTCCCTGCCGAGCGCCGTGATGACACGTCCGCGCGGCGTCCGCTGGAGGAAGCCGAGCTGGAGCAGGAACGGCTCGTAGACGTCCTCGACGGTGTCCGGCTCCTCTCCGAGCGACACGGCCAGCGTCGAGAGGCCCACCGGCCCTCCGCCGAACTTGCTGGCGATCGCCGACAGCAGCTCGCGATCGGTGCGCTCGAGACCGGCCTCGTCCACCTCCAGGAGCTCGAGTGCCTCGCGTGCGATGTCGAGCGTCACGGCGCCCGCATGGCGCACCTGCGCGACATCGCGGATACGCCGCAGGATCCGGTTCGCAACGCGCGGCGTCCCGCGTGCTCTGCTCGCGATCTCCTCGGCAGCGGGCTCCTCGATCTCGACGTCGAGGATGCGGGAGGAACGCCGGACGATCGACGCCAGCTCGCCGGCCTCGTAGTAGCCGAGCCGAAACGTCATCCCGAAGCGGTCTCGCAGCGGCGTCGTCAGAAGGCCGGTGCGCGTCGTCGCGCCGACGAGCGTGAACGGCGGGAGGTCGAGCGTCAGCGTGCGGGCGCCCGCTCCCTGGCCGACGATGATGTCCAGCCGGAAGTCCTCGAGCGCCGGGTACAGGATCTCCTCGATCGCCCGGTTGACGCGATGGATCTCGTCGATGAAGAGGACGTCGCGCGGCTCGAGCCCCGTGAGGATCGCCGCCATGTCGCCCTTGCGCTCGAGCGCGGGGCCGGCGACCGTCCTGATGCCGACGCCGAGCTCCTCGCGGATGATCGTCGCGAGCGTCGTCTTGCCGAGGCCGGGCGGCCCGACGAGGAGGACGTGGTCGAGCGCGTCGCCCCGGCCGCGAGTCGCCTCCAGCGCGATCTCCAGTTGCATTTTCGTTCGCGACTGGCCGACGAAGTCCGCCGAGTCGCCGGGGTCGGAGCGACTGCTCGACCTCCTCGTCGCCCTCCTGGAGCGCCGGCGCCAGGAACTGCGAGGTCACGCGGCGCTCCTCAGCGCCTCGCGGACGCGCTCTTCGGCAGGCAGCTCGGGGTCGGTGTGCGCCAGCGCCTGCTCCGCCTCGACGACCGAGTAGCCGAGCTCGACGAGCGCGTCCCGCGCGACGACGTGGGCTGAGGTCGGCGCGGCCGGAAGCGCCTGGAGCGCGGCGACGTCCTCGCTTCCGAGCTTCTCCTCGAGCTCGAGCACGATGCGCTCTGCGGTCTTCTTCCCGATCCCCGGAATCGCCTGGAAGCGCGCGGGATCCTTGAGCGCGATCGCCCGCCGTAGATCTGCCGGCGGTGCGCTCGAGACGACCGCGAGCGCAACCTTCGGCCCGATGCCGCTCACGCCGAGAAGGTGGATGAACAGCTCGCGCTCGGCTGCGTCGGCGAACCCGTAGAGCTGAAGGGCGTCCTCGCGCACGTGCAAGTAGGTCTCCACGGTCACCTCCGGGACGTCCGCCGCCCGTCGGAGCGCGCTCGGAGTCGCCGCGACGAGGTAGCCGACACCGCCGACGTCGAGGACGAGCCCATCCGCGGTGCGTCCCGCAGGCGTGCCGCGCAGGCGCGAGATCACTGCGCCACCTCGAGGAGCGGCGGTGCGAGCGCGTGGCAGATCGCGACGGCGAGCGCATCGGCCTCGTGGGACGACGGGGGCTCGGCTTGGAGGTTGAGGAGAATCTTCACCATTCGCTGCATCTGTCCCTTCTCGGCCCGCCCGTATCCGCAGACCGCACTCTTGACTCGAGCCGGCGCGTACTCGGCGCAATCAACTCCTGCGGACGCGGCCGCGACGAGCACGGCGCCGCGCGCCTGCCCGACGGAGAGCGCGATGCGGGCGTCTGCACCCACGAAGGACTCCTCGAGCGCGACGGCGTCCGGCTCGTGCTCCGCAATGAGCTCTTGCACGCCCACGAAGATCGCCAGCAGCCTTGCGTGCGGCGGCTCGCGCGCGGACGTCCGCCAGTGGCCTGAGACCACCGCCTGGAGGCGGCCGTCGCTTCCGTGGACGATCCCGTACCCGCATGTCGCAGTCCCTGGGTCGATTCCGAGTACCTTCACGTGCAGAAGGTATTCGGGGCTTCGGATGTACGCCCCTTCAGCGGAGCCCTTCGTGCCGGGTCAGGTCTCGGTCAGGCGCTGACGTAGGCCGCGAGGTGCTTGCCCGTGAGGGTGGAGCGGGCGGCGACGAGGTCGGCGGGTGTGCCCTCGAAGACGATCCGGCCGCCGTCATGGCCGGCGCCGGGGCCGAGGTCGATGATCCAGTCGGCGTTCGCCATGACCGCCTGGTGGTGCGCGATGACGATGACCGACTTGCCGGAGTCGACGAGACGGTCGAGCAGGCCGAGCAGCTGGTCGACGTCGGCGAGGTGCAGGCCGGTGGTGGGCTCGTCGAGGACGTAGACGTCGCCCTTCTCGGCCATCTGGGTGGCCAGTTTGAGACGCTGCCGCTCGCCGCCGGAGAGCGTGGTGAGCGGCTGGCCGAGGCTGAGGTAGCCGAGCCCGACGTCGGCGAGCCGGTCGAGGATCTTGTGGGCCGCCGGCGTGCGTGCCTCGCCGTCGTCGAAGAACTCCTCGGCCTCGGTCACCGACATCGCGAGCACTTCGGCGATGTTCCGGCCGCCCAGCGTGTACTCCAGCACCGATGCCTGGAACCGCTTCCCCTCGCAGTCCTCGCAGGTGGACTCGACCGTGGCCATGACGCCCAGCTCCGTGTAGATCACGCCGGCGCCGTTGCATGTGGGGCAGGCGCCCTCGGAGTTGGAGCTGAAGAGCGCCGGCTTCACGCCGTTGGCCTTCGCGAAGGCCTTGCGGATCGGGTCGAGCAGTCCGGTGTACGTGGCCGGGTTGCTCCGTCGCGAACCGCGGATCGCGCCCTGGTCGATCACCACCACGCCTTCGCGGCGGGAGACCGAGCCGTGGATCAGCGAGCTCTTGCCGGAGCCGGCGACGCCCGTGATGACGCAGAGCAGCCCGAGCGGGATGTCGACGTCCACGTCCTGCAGGTTGTTGGTGCCGGCGCCGCGGACCTCCACCGTGCCGGAAGACGGACGCACCGCTTCCTTGAGGGTCGCCCGGTCGTCGAGATGGCGGCCGGTCGTGGTGTCGCTCCCCCGCAGCCCCTGGACTGTGCCCTCGAAGACCACCTCGCCTCCGGCAGTGCCGGCACCGGGACCGAGGTCGACGACGTGGTCGGCGATCGCGATCGTCTCGGGCTTGTGCTCCACGACCAGCACGGTGTTGCCCTTGTCGCGCAGTTGCAGCAGCAGGTCGTTCATCCGCTCGATGTCATGGGGGTGCAGGCCGATCGTGGGCTCGTCGAAGACGTAGGTGACGTCGGTGAGCGACGAGCCGAGGTGGCGGATCATCTTGGTGCGCTGAGCTTCGCCCCCGGACAGCGTGCCCGACGGCCGGTCGAGCGAGAGGTATCCCAGCCCGATCTCCGCGAACGAGTCGAGGAGGTGCTGAAGCCCTGCGAGGAGCGGGGCCACCGACGGCTCGGCGAGGCCACGGGCCCAGTCGGCCAGGTCGCTGATCTGCATCGAGCAGACGTCGGCGATGTTCTTCCCCTCGATCCTCGACGACCGGGCTGCCTCGTTGAGCCGAGTGCCGTCGCACTCGGGACAGGTCGTGAAGGTCACCGCCCGCTCCACGAACGCCCGGATGTGGGGCTGCAACGCGTCGACGTCCTTGGACAGGAACGACTTCTGGATCTGCGGGATCAGGCCGGTGTACGTCAGGTTGATCCCCTCGACCTTGATCTTGGTCGGCTCCTTGTACAGGAGGTCGCGTAGCTCCTTCTTGGTGTACTTGCGGATCGGCTTGTCCGGGTCGAAGAAGCCGCAGCCGCGAAAGATGCGCCCGTACCAGCCGTCCATGCTGTAGCCGGGGATCGTCAGCGCGCCGTCGTTGAGCGACTTCGAGTCGTCGTACAGCGCAGACAGGTCGACGTCGTTGACCGAGCCCATGCCCTCGCAGCGCGGACACATGCCGCCGTGGTAGACGACGTTGCGCACCACGATCCGCTCCCCCTTGCCCTTGTCGACGGTCATCGCCCCGCTCGCCGTGCGGGTCGGGACGTTGAACGAGTACGCAGTCGGTGGCCCGATGTGCGGCTCCCCGAGCCTGCTGAAGAGGATACGCAGCATGGCGTTGGCGTCGGTGGCGGTGCCGACCGTGGAGCGCGGGTTGGCGCCCATCCGTTCCTGGTCGACGATGATCGCCGTCGTCAACCCTTCGAGCACGTCGACCTCGGGCCGCGCCAGCGTCGGCATGAAGCCCTGCACGAAGGCGCTGTAGGTCTCGTTGATCAGCCGCTGCGACTCCGCGGCGATCGTTCCGAACACCAGCGAGCTCTTGCCCGAGCCGGAGACACCGGTGAACACCGTCAGCCGGCGCTTCGCGATCTCGAGACTGAGGTCCTTGAGGTTGTTCACGCGCGCGCCGTGAACGCGAATCAGATCGTGGCTGTCGGCAGCCCGCAGCGCAGGCGACCGGGTGTCCGCGCGCAAGAGCTTCGCCGAGGCTGTTCTGCTCACCTGCAAGATCGTGCCACTTCGCGGGCAGGTGTCGGCGTTCCCACCCCTCCGCGTCCGCTCTGGCGAGCTGGTGCCCGACCCGGACTAGCCGCCGGGGCAGTTGGTCTGCGCCCAGTCGGAGATCTGCTCCGACGCCGCAGCGACATCCTCGTCGCCGAACGACTGCAGGGCCGCCTGCATCTGCTGGAGCTGCTCGGCATTGGGAGTCTCACCCGGCTCGAGACCGATGTCCTCGAGCTCGGCCGCGTACTCGGTGTACGCGTCTGCCAAGATCGCGACATCGTCCTCGATCTCGTCGGGAACCTCCTCCGCGAGCTCCGCGAACGCCTCCTGGGTCTCCTCCGAGACGCCCTGGCCTCCGAACGCCTGGGCGAAGCTCGAGACCGCGGCCACCAACGCGAGACAGTCCTCGTTCTCGAAGACGCCCGAGAGATCGTCGTCGTCGGTGGTCTCGTCGTCGGTCGTCGTCTCGTCCGTGTCGTCGTCCGTCGTCGTCTCGTCGGTCGTCGTGTCGCTGAGCTCCGTCGTGTCGCTCGCCGACTCCTCGTCGTCTCCACCGCACCCCGCGCTCACCAGCACGAGAGCCGTCAGGGCGACCAGGGCGATCGTCAACCAGCGAAGGCGCATCGGCGCCGACCCTACCAAGCGCTCACGCGAGATGCTCGGAGAAGAAACCGACGATCGAGTCGTAGCAGCGGACGCGATTCTGAAGCTTCAGGACGTCGTGCCCCTCGTCCTCGAAGACGAGGTAGTCGACGACCTTTCCGCCTTCCCGCAGCTTCTCGACCACGTCACGCGACTCCTGCTCGACGACGCGCGGATCGTTCTTCCCCTGGATCACGAGCAGCGGGCAGGAGATGTTCTCGATATGCGTCTTCGGCGATCGCTCGACGAGGAAGGCGAGCTCTTCGTCCTTCTCGGGATCGCCGAGTGACAGCGCGAAGTACGGCTTCCAGGTCTCCGGGATGCGCTGCATGAAGGTCAGGAGGTCGTAGGGGCCGAACATGTCGACGGCGCCCCGCCAGAGGTCGGGATGCCGGCCCGCCAGCGTCAGAGTCATGTAGCCGCCGTACGAGCGGCCCACGACGCCGGCGCGCGCGACATCGACGCCGTCGTCCTGAGGCAGGACCTCCGTCATCGCGTGCACGTGGTCGAGGCGGTCGAGCCCGCCCCAGTCGCGGTCGACGCGCTTCGTGTAGTCGAGCCCGTAGCCGGTCGAGCCGCGCGCGTTCGGGACGAAGACTGCGAAGCCCTCGAGTGTGAGGATCTGGATGAGCGGCATCGAGAACCACGCGAAGTTGGGGCGCTCCTGGCCCTGCGGACCGCCGTGCACGTAGTAGACGAGCGGGCGCGGCCCCACGTAGCCGAGCTCCGGGGACGGACGGTAGAGGCGCGCCGAGATGCGAAGGCCGTCGTGGGACTCGAACGACGCGTCCTCGCCCTCGGAGAGAAGGTCGGAGGCGAGCCCGAGAACGCGCTCACGCGTCCGCCGCACGGGCTGATCGGCGTTCGGCTCGAGCAGCCAGAGCTGCGTCGGGTCGGTCGCCGTGCAGAAAGACACCGCGAAGCCGCCGCTCCCCTTGTCGTAGTGGAGGCCATGCAGCATCCCGTTCGCCAGCTCACCTTCGCCGACGAGGACTCGCTCGACCGTCAGCTTCCTGCCGGCCTCGTCGAGCTGGGTGTCGTAGACCCAGGAGCAGCCGTCGATGTTGTACCGAGCGGCGTAGCGGAAGCCGTCGAGGTGCTGGAGGCCTTCGAGCTCGCCCGCCCCCTCGTGCACGATGCCCTGGATCGTCACGGGCTCGATCTCGCCGGAGCCCTCGAAGCCGATGTAGCCCGGAGTGCCGGTGTCCTCGAACACGGTCGTGGAGACCAGAACCCCTTCGCCGCTGACCGTCGCATGGATCGACCCGACGCCCGTCAACGGGTAGTCGCGGCCTTCTTCTCGCTCGTCGAGCGCCGTTCCGAACAGCATCTGGCGGTCGCCACCCTCATCGAGCTCGTAGAGCACGACGTCGCCCATCGTGTAGCCGTCGGCGAGAACGACGCGCGAGTGGTCGGGCGTCCATCCGCCGACCATTGCCCCGTACATGCTCTCGCCGATCGTCTCGGCCATGCGCGTCTCGAGGTCGACGCGGATCGCCGACATCATCGCCTCCTCACGCGACTGCGAGTTGAAGTACGCGGTGGAGGTCTCGGGGTCGACCTCGAGCAGGCTCGAGCGACGACCGGCGAACGCCTCGTCGGCGAGCGGCTCGGGGAACCCTCCGTCGATCGGCACGACGGCCGGCTCGTAGTTCTCGTCGCCGTCCCTGTCGACCATCACGACGATCTGGCCCAGGCTCGGGAGCACGTAGAACGAGTAGCCGTCGATGAGCTCCGGATTCTGGAGCGCCAGCTGCGGCGGGAGAAGCGGCTCCGGCACTCCACCGGCGGCGTCCATCACGTACAGGCTCAGGTGACCGGAGAGGTTCGAGACGAAGTAGATGCGTCCTTCGGCGAGCTGCGGCTCGAGGAAGAGACGGGCGGAGAGCAGCGCCTCGATCCGGTTCGCGGTCAGGCCTGCGCGCGAGTCGATCGTGAGGGAGTCGGTCATCGGGTTAGTGCGTCCTTTCGTACGTACCGTCGTGATCCGCCGGCGGGGGACCGAATGGGCCTAGGAGGCTACAGCCTCGAGCACGGTCTCCGGGATGTCGAAGTTCGCGTAGACGTCCTGGACGTCGTCGGACTCCTCGAGGCCCTCGACGAGCCGCAGCACCTGGCGAGCCGTCGACTCGTCCGCGATCGCCACCGTGGCCTTCGGGATCATCGCGAGCCCGGCGGACTCGACGATGAAGCCGGCTGCCTCGACCGCCTCGCGCACCGCGCTCAGCGCCTCGGGCGGGCTCGAGATCACGAAGCTGGATCCGTCGAGCTCGACGTCCTCGGCTCCCGCGTCTGCGGCCGCGAGGAGGAGCTCCTCCTCGTCGACGTTCTCCGCGCTCGCGAGCACGACTCCCCTGCGCTCGAACTGCCAGGCGACCGCGCCGGTCGTCCCGAGGTTGCCGCCGTGCTTCGAGAAGGCATGCCTCACGTCGGAGGCCGTGCGGTTTCGATTGTCGGTCAGCGCCTCTACGAGCACCGCGACGCCCTCCGGGCCGTAGCCCTCGTAAACGACGGTGTCGAAGCTCGCACCTTCCGTGTCGGAGCCCGATCCCTTCGCGATCGCGCGCTCGATGTTGTCCTTCGGCATCGAGTACGAGCGCGCCTTCTCGATCGCGTTCTGGAGCGCGAGGTTGCCCGCGGGGTCAGGGCCGCCCTCCCGCGCCGCCACGATGATCGCCCGCGAGAGCTTCGAGAAGAGCTTTCCGCGCTTCGCGTCCGCGGCGCCCTTCTTGTGCTTGATCGACGACCACTTGCTATGCCCCGACACGTTGCTCCTCCCTCACCATCGAGAGGAACAGCTCGTGCACGCGCGGATCGTCGGTCAGCTCGGGATGGAACGACGCGAGCAACAGCCGCCCGTCACGCACGAGCACCGGCTCGCCGTCGAGCTCTCCGAGCACATCGACGTCGGCACCCGCGTCGCGGATTCGCGGGGCCCGGATGAAAACCCCGTGCACCGGTCGTTCCTCCCCCGCGAGCTCGACGTCGGCCTCGAAGCTCCGCACCTGGCGGCCGTACGCATTGCGGTCGACGACGAGATCGGCCAGCCCGAGATGCTCGCGGTCGAGCACGATCATCCCCGCGCAGGTGCCGAAGATCGGTTCCCGGTACTCGCGGATCGCCTCGTCCAGTCCGTAGAGCTGCGCAAGGCGCATGATCGTGGTCGACTCGCCGCCGGGGATCACGAGGCCGTCGAGGCCCTCGAGCTCCTCCGGGAGACGCACCTCGACGACTTCCGCGCCGAGCCCGCGTAGCATCTTGCGTGCTCGCGAAACGCGCCCTGCAGGGCGAGCACACCGATCCGCAGCTGCAGATCCACGACCCTGATTCTAGGTTTGCTCTTCACCTAGGCGCTTTCCGCGTAGCGGAAAGCGCCTTACCAGCCGCGAACTTCGAGCCGCTCCGCTTCGGGAAGCGTGCTCGCGGAGATGCCGACCATCGGCTGGCCCAGGCCGGCCGACACGTCGGCCAGCACCTTCGGGTCGTCGAAGTGCGTCGTCGCCTCGACGATCGCCCTCGCGCGCCGCGCGACATCGTCCGCCCAGCCGTCTCGATCGTCCAACGGATCGCGCCCGGACTTGAAGATCCCCGATCCGACGAAGACGCCGTCCGCGCCGAGCTGCATGCACAGGGAGGCGTCGGCGGGCGTCGCGATGCCTCCTGCCGTGAACGTCACGACCGGAAGCCGGCCGTTCTCGGCGACCCACCGGACGAGCTCGAACGGGGCGCGGTGCTCCTTCGCCGCTGCATGGAGCTCGTCGGTCCGGAGCGCTTGCAGGCTGCGAATGGCGCCGAAGACGGCGCGCATGTGGGTGACGGCGTTGACGATGTCGCCGGTCCCCGCTTCGCCCTTCGTCCGGATCATCGCGGCGCCCTCCGAGATCCGGCGGAGCGCCTCTCCGAGGTTCGTCGCGCCGCAGACGAAGGGGACGGTGAACGCCCATTTGTCGACGTGATGCTCGATATCGGCCGGGGTCAGGACCTCCGACTCGTCGATGTAGTCGATCTCGAGCTCCTGGAGGATCTGGGCCTCGGCGAAGTGCCCGATGCGGCACTTGGCCATCACCGGGATCGAGACCGCCTCCTGGATCTCGCGAATCCGCTGCGGGTCGCTCATCCGGGCCACGCCACCGTCTCGGCGAATGTCCGCCGGAACACGCTCGAGCGCCATGACGGCGCACGCGCCCGCTTCCTCGGCGATCCGGGCCTGGTCGGCGTCGACGACGTCCATGATCACGCCGCCCTTCAGCATCTCGGCGAGGCCCGTCTTGACTCTCAGCGTGCCGTACTCGGCCACGAGCCGGAGTGTAGCCGTGTGGCAGGCTCGGACGGGATCCACAGCCCTGTGGACGGAAGTGACGGAGTTCGCCCAAATTCCGCGCTTCGACCTGTGGAAAAAGACCTGGAAAAACGGAACGCGCCTTCCGATGTGAAACAGATACTTCCCTACGGCGCGACTCCTCTCCCCGCAGGCGATGCGCCTGGCCCGAAGTTGCGCCACGAAAGACAAGGGGCCCGCCCACCCGGGCCCCTTGTCGTACCTGCGCCCTCAGGCGCCGCTGAAGATCGTCCCTGTACCCGCTTCTCGCTCGCTCGCCGGCGCAATCCGGCCGACGCTCGGTTCGATCACGCACCCTCGGATGAGGGATACCCATTCGGGGGGCGACGATCTACGTTTCGGATGTGGCCAGGGTCTCCGTCGTGCTCCTCGATCCAGAGTTCGCACCCCGTGATCAAGCGGCCTGGGCGTTCACGGACGACGACGATGCGGTTGCGGTCGCGGAGTTCCTGAACCAGACGCTGGGCGGCGGCGACACGGTCGCCTGGGTCGAGGTGGTTCCGCTCGCCCGCAAGCTGAACGAGCACGTGCTGCAGTACCTGGACTGCTGGGCCGAGGTGGCCGACGAGATGCTCCTGGAGGACGACTAGTCAGCAGCGCGGCGAAGCTGCTCGTCGAGCGGCACGAGCGAGAGCTGGAACGTCGCGACGGCGTCGTCCGAGGTGACGATGTTGTCGCCGGCCTCGAGCATCTTCAAGAGGTCGCGGGTGAGCGGGATGTTCCCAGGTAGCCGCTCCGTGACGAGCGCGTTCAGCCGCATGAAGGCCATTGGCATGTGCACGCTCGGCCGTCTGACCCCCAGCGCCTTCTTCAGCCGTTCCCAGAGCTCGTTCCAGGACACCTGATCCGGCCCGCCGAGCTCGAAGAGGCGGTTCGCAGCCTCGGGCTTGTCGACGCCCGCGGCGAAGTACGCGGCCACGTCGTCGATCCAGATCGGCTGGATCTTCTGAGTGCCTTCGCCCGTGATCGGCGTCACGGGCGCGCGGGCGAGCTTGCGGAACGTCGGCAGGATGCCGCCCTGTCCGCTGAAGATGAAGCTCGGCCTGAAGATCACGTGCTCCAGCCCCGAAGCTCGGATGTCTTGCTCCTGGGTCCACTTGGCGTTGTAGTAGGGGACGAGGTCTTTCGTCTCCTCGCTTGCACCGAGCGCGCTCATCAACACGAACCGGCGGACGCCGGCCTCCTTCGCCGCCTCGATCAGCGACCGCGTCCCCTGGATCATGACCCGCTGGAACTCCTCCCTCCGGCCCTGTCGAATCGCGACGAGGTGCACGACGACTTCGCGGTCCGCCACGGCACGTCTCAGGCTCTCGGGGTCGGCCATCTCTCCCTGGACGGCCTCCTGACAGCGGATGCGAGCCTTGCTCCACGAGCCGGCCTTGCGCTCGAGCACGCGCACCTCGTGACCGGCGTCGACGATCGCGTTCGCGACGCTCGGCCCGACAAAGCCTGTCGCACCGGTGACGACTACCTTCACCTGGTCTCCCGGTCGAAGTCTCCCAGTTGCATCAATTTGCGGGGCATTGCCTCACTCGGTTGAGGGGTTCGTGCGCTCAGTCCGCAAGGAAATGCGGTCGATGGCGTCTTGCTATCAGATAGCCGGAACTCAGAGGCGACGAACCACCGGCAGATGTCACCTCCCCCTCCGGCATCGCCCTGCGGCAAGCGGAAGGAAGCGAACGATGAACAAGAAGTACGAGATTCACTCTGGACGCCGGGTCATATCGACGCAGTTCTCGGTCAGCCCGCTCCAGGCCGTTGTCGACTATGTGCGCTCGTATGGCGTCAAGGACGACGAGATCAGGCGGCTCGGAGTAGACCGCGTCTCGTGGCGGGGCGCTCAGTTCAGGGCAGTGCTCGTCCCTGCGAAGTCGTTGGCGAGCTGAGTGGCTGTCGCGGTGAATCGTCTGGCTGGCGAAGCCCCGCTGGCGAGTCCGGAGCTTGCGCTGGTGGACGCGGACCTGGCGGCGGAGCTTCGGCGCACCCTCAGTCCCGTCGAGGACAGCTGGCCGCGTCCTCCGTCACGTGTCGAGAACGCCTCGACCGAAGCCGAAGAGGATGCTCCTGCCCAGCTGGAATCAGCAGGCGATAGCGGGCACGCGGAGTCACGTGACGCCGAGCGGCTGCACGACGACGAGCACCTCGTTTCGACGCCCGAGCAGACGCCCGCGGAGGAACTCCGGCCGAGCTCTTACTTTCCCGTTCTCCCCGCGCCCGAGCCCGAAGAAGAGGGCTCGCCGCTCCCTCTGGCGAGTTTCGACGAGGCTTCCGCCGAGAGCGCAGACGACACCCCTTCTTGGTGGGAGGACATCGTTGTGGTGCCCGAACAGACTCCCGTCCAAGAGCAGCGCAGCTCCCACTATCCCGTTCTCCCCGCGCCCGAGCAGGGACCAGAGCGTTTCGAGGAGACGGACGCAGCCCTTCGACGAATACGCGAGCGCATGAACGAGTCCGACGAATCACCGGCCGGCAAGAACAGGTTGCGCCGACACTTCACGCTGGGATCGGGAGTCGTTGCGATGTGCGCTCTCGGCGTGTTTGCGGCTGACGCTGAGCTTCAAGTTGGTCAGCTGCCCCACTGGTTGCCGTTCTAGCGGTCTGAGAAGAATCGCCGCGTTCGATCTGCCCGATCGCGTTCGAGCTCGGGAGGCACGAGGCACTCCCCGGGTTGAGGTTCAGGACGAGCCGAGTACGGTGCGACACGGGGAGCAACTACGT
Source organism: uncultured Actinomycetes bacterium (assembly GCA_963721795.1). GTDB lineage: Bacteria > Actinomycetota > Thermoleophilia > Gaiellales > Gaiellaceae > GMQP-bins7. The sequence continues at coordinate 18,061 of CAVRLT010000019.1, read as the reverse complement.
CGGGGGGAGGGAGATAGGCGTCGTGCCTGCGCGCGAGGGATCCACTCACTCGCGATGGGCGCAACTCGGCGGCATTGGGGTCGCCTTCGTCGCGCTCGTCGTGCTGCTCTACGTGGGCGTCTCGACGGTCCTGTGACCTGCCGCCCATGCTGCCTCCGGGCAGCTAACGACCCCGCGGCGCGACGCTAGGGGCGTCCTCGAGCGGCAGGTTCGGGAACTGCGGCCGGCGCAGCCGGCCATATCGGAACGAACTTGGACTCGTGACGACTGCGTCGTAGGCTAGACAAGGTGTCAATGCCTCCTGAGGGCACAGTTACCCTTTTGATGACGGACATCGAGGGTTCGACACGCTTGCTGCAGGATCTCGGCGAGGCGTACGAGGGTCTTCTGACCGAACATCGACGGCTCCTGCGTTCGCTTTTTGAGAAGAACCAAGGCGTCGTCGTCGATACACAGGGGGACGCATTCTTGGTGGCGTTTAGGCGCGCACGAGACGCGGTCATCACCGCAGTCCAGACGCAACAGGCACTAGCTGAAAACGACCAGTCAGGCTCAGCCCGGCCACGAGTGCGGATCGCGATTCACACAGGCGAACCCTCACAAGTAGGCGAGGGATACATCGGACTTGCGTTGCACCGCCTGGCGCGAATTTGCTCTGCCGGACACGGGGGCCAAGTTCTGCTCTCGGCTACGACGCGTGACCTCATCGAAGACCATTTGCCGCCAGGTGTCGCTTTCATCGACCTGGGTGAGCATCGCCTGAAGGATCTGGACCGGCCGGAGAGGATCGTTCATCTGGTGATTGAGGGAATCCCGCCCGTGTTTACCTCTCTCAAGACACTCGAGGATCAGCCGGCCGATCCGACACCCTTCACCGGACGAGAAGAAGAATTGGCCGCGGTTGCGGAGGACGCGATTGAGCGTGTGTCGGGTAAAGAACTGGGTGCGCTCGCCCGGCGGAAGACGGCGGCAAAAGCCCGAGCTCTCGACTGGAGACAGTTCCTTCACACGCGCGGGCACAGCCGATTCGCGAATCGGCTCGAGGGTCTCGGCCTTAGCATCCACTCGACGGCGCGTATCGCCTCGAGCGACGTCCAAGCTGAGCTTCGAGTCCTCGGACGAGCATTGGTGACCGCCGGCCGTGATGCAAGGAGTGCGGACTGGCTCCTTCGCAATATGGACAAGCCGCTGCTCGCGCGGCGGATGGCACAGGAGCGGCGGTCCGCTTATCTGGAACATCACCTGCGCGGGGCCGACAAGCTGGCCGCACAGATTGATGCCCTCGGGCGTCTAGCTGAAGCCCGCCGAGATTTCGAAAGAGAGGCGCGGAAACTCGAGCCAACGATTCGCGGGGTCCGAGCACGCGTCTTCGACGCTCGTCTCGACTCAGCGACACTGGAAGAGCTTTTGCTGGATGTACGGTCCCTGCGAGACGCTGTCGAAGTGCTCACGGTGACGTTCCATACAGCATATGAACGGGCCTCACGAGCATCCGCCGGGGCGGAGAGGTAAGCGCTCCCAGTGGAACAAGGCACGATGATCCGGAAGCGTGAGCGTCGGGCGCGAGCTTGCGTCTAGTCCAGCCCGCCTTGAGCTCCCGCTCCTCGATCCTGAGCTTCGCCGCTACCTCGGGCTGGTCCCACGCGCAAATAGGGGTGCAACATCCGACCAAACGCGACACCTCCGGCACACCTGATCCGCGTAACCATGCGGATTTGGCTCTACCACAAGGCTTGCTATGGGCCCGCCTGGACTAGAACTCCCCTCCAAATCAGGGGGGTTATTATCCGCCCAGGGGGGCACATGGGGGTGCCGCCCGAGCGCCTGCGGTACATACGTGCCCCAGATCGCGCGGGCCATCACCGTGCACTCCTCAGTGATGAAGTGTTGGAGCCACCAGTCGCGCACGCAGCCGAGCGCGAGCGGATGCGTTAGCCTCGCGAGCGGAAGGAACGTCCGTGGCATCAGCTGATCGAGTCTCTGCGGTTGCACCACACGGCTTGACACAGGGCGACTCGACGCCGGGCATCTTCCGGGAGGTCGCATTCGCGACGGATCGTGCGCTCCACGTCCGCGGTCGTGTCAACGGTGGTGTCGTGTCGGGTTGGCATCACCACGGAGATCGCGAAGTGCTCGGGTACCTCGTCCGGGGTCGCCTCCGCTTCGAATTCGGGCCGGGCGGCGTGGAGAGCACGGAGGTGGAGGAGGGCGGTTTCTTCCACGTGCCCGTCGGGCTCGTCCACCGGGACGTGAACCCGCTCGACGAGCCGCAGGAGTTCGTCATCGCGTTCGTCGGAGAAGGGCCGCTCGTCGTCAACCTGGACGGCCCGGAGAGCCTGCCTGAGGCACGGCCAGCGCCTCTGTAGGAGGGTGGTGCGTCTCGGCCGACGCCCGAATGGATGAAGCCGTCGAGATGACCGGTGCCGAGCAGGAACGACGTCGTGCTCGGGAGCTCGAGCGTCGACTGCGGCGGCTCGGATTCCACTGCCCACCTGGGACGCTCGAGCCGCTTACCGCCGAGGCGCACTTCGTTCGTTCACCGGCGGTCGAGCCACCTCCGATCGCGCCGTCGCCGGTGAGGTGATCGCCGTTCCCCGCGGGTCGATCCGTCGCTACGTCGAGACCTAGATCACGATGCCGTAAGCGGCGACCGTGGGCGAGACAGCGAGGTCGGTTGACGTGGGCGCTCGTGGTGCGCCACCATCACCTCGTGGGGCTCAGGCTGATCCTGATCCTTGGTCAGCTTTTGCTCGTCGGAACTCTGGCGACCGTGTCCCATGGGGCGCTCGCGGAACACAGCGAAGGTAGTCGATCCCCGTGGGGCTTGATCATCCAGAGGCCGCCAGGAACGGAAGCATCAACTGCCGACGTGGGCGACCTCCTCACGATCGTCGGGTGGTCACCTTCGTCGTTCAAGGGCGTGAGGTACCAGCTCTGTCAGAAGCGACCGACCGGACTCGTCTGCAATCCTGGCCCGATGCCGAAACAGGATCTCGGCTACGTACTGAAGGGCGGTGTGCAGACCTTCGGAACGTGGAGGGTCACGTCTCTTTCCGGTGTTGCTGGCGTGCTGAGAATCAAGCTGCGGGTCAGACGGCTGTTACGAGCATCAGACAGCGTTCCGCTCGATTGAGCGTCTCGCCGCTTTGTCCCAGCGGTAGGCCGGCGACGACCCCCGCCATGGAATTTTCCCTCCCCGCGCTTTGCGTGAGGGAGCGCGGGCTCGATTACCCTGACGCTGCGTGGACGACGAACTCCGCGAATGGTCTCGGCTCGAGCACCCCGGCTTCCGCGTCCAGTTGAGTTATCCCGCGATGACGCCACAAGGCCACATCGTCGAACGAGCTGATGAGCGGGTCGAAGGTCATCCGGTCGCTGGTGACTTCGAGCGCGTTCACCTGGCGTCCAGGGACAGTGGCGAACTCTACGTCGACTTTGTCCGTTTTCCCAACCGCTCGCCGCATGACGAATATCGAACGCACAGGCCCCACCTGGTCGAGCGGTTCGGCGAGGGCGCCGTGACGGCGTTGACCGAGACGACGTTTGGCGAATGGCCAGCATGGAGCTACTCGTTCCGATGGGACGACGGAGAGCGAGCCGTGCTTCTTCTCAGGGTCTCTCAAGATACGTACCGCGTCATCTACGACCCGCGTAGCGAGTTGAACGAGCGCGTTCTCGGCACGCTGACCGTGACGGAGTGACAGAGGCGTGCCGACCCGAAAGAATCGCTCTTACCCGTCGGGCTACTACGGCCAGGCTCACAAGGCCACGCGCCGTCGGCTCGACCCGCTCGTCCAGACCGGCACCGTTCCCTGCGCCCGCTGCGGCGACCTCATCGAGCCCGGATCCAAGTGGCAGCTCGACCACCGCGACGACGGTCGCGGCTGGCTCGGGCCGTCCCACCAGAGATGCAATGCGCGCGCTGGCTGGGAGGCGATGGTCCGAAGCCAAAACGGAAACGGCAGCGGCGTTGCCCTCGAGGAGCAGCCCTACAAGTGGTCACAGCGGTGGTTCAGAGGATCCTCCGCCGGGCACGACGGTGAACATCAGCGGCAGCCCCGGGTTCGTCGAGCTCTACATCGGAAACGGGTCTGGCAGACGGTAGCCGGCGCAGCGTCGGCTACTAGCCGCCGGGGAGAAAACGAACGGGAGTGGTAGTGAGCGTCGGGAGCCTAGGAGGACACGACCGCGTAGAGGCTCCACGTCCCCGGAACGCCCTTGAGGTCGTGCTCGCCACGATCCTCAAAGACGAAGCCCGACCCTGCGACAAGGTCCTTAACTGTGCTCGACACAAGGACCTCGCCGGATGCGGCGACGGATGAGATGCGAGAGCCCGTGACGACCGAGATCCCGGCGATCTTCTCGCCGACGATCTCGCACTCGCCGGTGTGAACTCCCGCACGCACCTCGATACCGAGCTCGTTCGCGCCTTCCACAATCCTGCGCGCGCAGGCAATCGCTCGTGCTGGCCCGTCGAAGCGGCAGAAGAACCCGTCCCCAGCCGAGTCGACCTCGGTACCGCGGTACCTCCCGAGTTCGCTCCGGACATGAGCGTGGTGACGTTCGAGCACATCACGCCAGCCGCGGTCCCCGAGTTCTGCCGCCCGTTCGGTCGAGCCGACGAGATCGGTGAATAGCACGGTCGCCAATACGGAGTCGGGCACCGCCGGGACCGCTTCGCCGCGCAGAAATGACAGCACCGCATCGGCAACATCATCCGCGTACAGCCAGACCCCCTCGCCGCCGAGTTCGACGACCGTCGCTTGCGGGATGCGATCAGCGACGTAGCGCGCCTCGTCACGACGCGCTTGCCGGTGTAGGACGAGGGTTGAGACACGTATCGAGCCAAGTACGGCTGTGATATCGGTCGCGGTCGACATGCGGGCGAACTCGACCGCAGCCGCAGGGCTGATAGCGAGACGCCTTTCTTTGACGAACCAATCGAGAAAGCCCTCTTCTTCGGTTATCTCTGGATGAAAGAGCGCCCGTGCGAACGACTCGAGGTGGTCTCGGTCTCCCCACGAGGTTCGCCAGATCCGAATCCACTCCAGTGCCTCCTCTTCCGTCGCCCCGTACGGATACGAGTCCGATCGAATAGTGCGGGCAAACGGCACGAAGAGAACAAGGCGATCGCATCGTTCGGGAAATGAGGCTGCGAACAGGGCGCAAACATTCGCCGACACATCCCCGCCGAATATCGTTGCTCGCTCCTGCCCTATCGCGTCGAGGACGGCGTTGAGGTCGTCCACTCGTGACTCAAGGGTCATATTGGATGGCCGATCAGAGAGTCCCGTGCCGCGCGGGTTGAAGACCACCACTCGCGCCTCCTCCGAGAGACGCCGCAGGAAGGACGCAGCGCGCGGCAGCTCCCACAGGGAGTACAGGTTGGTCACCGGCGGCGCGTAGAGCAGCGTCTGAGGCCCATCGCCCACGACCTGGTAGGCGATGGCGACGCTGCCTAATCGAGCGTAGTGGACCTCCGGCATGTCCATCCTCGGAGTCTCCCACTCCTAAAGAGGCCGTAGATTCATGAAAGCCTGGGGCTACCCGCCTCGTCAGCCGCAGCGGACGCTCGCAGGAAGCCAACGACCCAGCGCCGTTGCAGCCGCGGCCTGCAGGAGCCGCGACATCCGCGGCGCTTCACCCACGGGGTAGAGACGACGAGAACGCACGGGCGCGTCGTAAAGGGCCCCGTACACGACGAGGGCCCACTCATAAGTGCCGAGACGGCTCGGATGAACGTTGTCGGGCCCGTAGAACCAGAGGTAAGGGCTGCATCGCCACGCCGCCTGCCAAGCCTCCCCGCCCGGGAAGACCTCGGCGCCGGCGTCCTGTGCGGCCAGCCGGTAGGAGGCAATGACGTCAGGCAGCAAGGAGCGCCGTTCACGGTCCGGAGCGACCATGAGGAGCGCAGGGCGGGTACCCGCCTCCCGGGCCAGGTCCGCGAAGCGAGACGCCCAGGTGCTGAGGTGCTCCGCTTCCCAAGGCGCGACGGCGGCGCCGTCCTGCATGACCACGACGTCCCATACGCCGCTAGCAAGTGCTGGCCGGGCGGCGCCAAAGCTCCAGTGGTCTTCGAGGCTGAATCCAGGCCAAGCCACCGTTCGGTACTCGCAGCTTGCGTCCCGAGGCGCCAGCGAACTCGGCGACTCTCGCCGGCAGGTCGTTGGACGTCGTGCCGCTACTGCCGATGAAGAGGACGCGGAGCGGTGCCTCCTCCGTGCTGATACCGGCATGCGTGGCGCCCGCGAGAAGCGTCGCCGCAAGCAGCCCGCCGAGGAGACCGATCCGCGCCATCCATCATCCTACGTCGGCTTGAGAATGCTGGGCGGGTGCGGATCTACAGATCGCGTGTGCGGCGCCTCCCGATCCGCCGGTAGCCCGCCAGACTCGGAAGCACGAGCGGCGGGTGCGAACTCGCGTCCAGCGCAGTCGGGCAGCGGCATGAATCGGGCTAAGTCAACCCCGTAACATGCGCGCGGTAAGCCAAGTCATGCTGAGAAGAGAGGCAATTCCCGTCGTCAAGCGCTCGCAGATCGAGCTAGCCACGGTTTCTTGTAGAGACTGTCGCTGACGCGGTGGGCATCTACGGAAGAGTCTTTGCGTTCCTGTACGACCCCTTCTTATGGTTTGCGGAACGACGCGGGATGGCGGACCGTCGCGGCCGTCTTTTGGCGGCCGCCAGCGGGCGCGTTCTGGAGATCGGCGCTGGAACCGGTCTCAACGTTCAGCACTATGGCGACGCGGTCTCGGAACTGATTCTCACCGAACCCGACCGACTGCTGCTTCCGCGGCTCGAGCGGCGGTTACGCGCCTCGAGACATGTCGGCGTGGTCGTGCACGCGAGCGCCGAGTCACTACCGTTTGCCGATGCTTCATTCGACACTGTCGTCAGCACACTCGTTCTCTGCACCGTCGACGATCCTCGAAAGTGCCTGACCGAAATCCACCGAGTCCTGACTCCGAAGGGTGAACTGCTCTTCCTGGAGCACGTTCGGGCGCCGGATGGTTCGCGCCTTCAGCGATGGCAGAACCGGCTCCACGATCCATGGCGGGCATTCGCCTACGGCTGTCACTGCAACCGCGACACCCTCGACCTGTTGCGCCGAGAGCGCTTCGCCATCGGCGAGTTACAGCGCGCCAAGTGGGTCGGCATGCCGGCGCTCGTCGGCCCATTAATCTCCGGACGCGCTCGCCGAGGCACCCGGTCGCTCGCGATTCGCTGACCGAGCATCGTGGGTTGCCACGTTCGGCGAAATCCCGTGGCAGCACCGATGGCAGCACCGTGTGCACACTCCAGGCATTTCCGGCACACCTGACCCACGCAACCATGCGGGTTTGGCTCAACGGTCGGGAGTTGAATGGGCCCGCCTGGACTCGAACGCCCCTGCTAATCGGCTACTTCTGAGCGCCGAGGTACCCACCGGGGTACCTACCGCTTGAACGCGTACGGTCAGATTCCCGCGCGGCCGTCCACGCTCGCGTCAGTGCGGTTCAGTTCGCTCGTCCGAATCGTCGTGCCTATTGTTACGAGGCGTTGGAGCTGGCGACCCTCATCGCTGGTCTTTTGACCGCAGCTGCGGTGGCGGGGTCGGTGCTGTTCCTTGCACGTCAGACCAGGCAGTCAGTTGAACAGTTCTTGATCGCCAACGAGCTGGCTGGTGCTCGGGCCTTGGCGCAGGGTTACGAGTTATGGGATCGGGTTATTGAGCGGTTCATCGATTACCCAGAGCTTCGCCAGTACTTCTACGACGGTGTGGAGGTGCCTGAAGATCCGACAAGCAGGGCGCGCGTTCTCGCGATGACCGAACTGATCGGTGACGCCCTCCAGTCCACCCATTGGCTATACGAGGGCAAAGACGTTGCATTGTTGAGATCAGTGGATCCGGAACTCGACCCCGGAGCCGACTGGCCCCAGTGGACAGGTCCATCCTCACGACGTCGCCGGCGCTGCGTTCTTTCGTGCGAGAGAACCCGCACATGTACCCGTATCTCGCCAGGACGCTCGACACGATCGAGCCTGCCACGACCCGCTGAGCCCGGGTGATGACCGTTTTCTTCAGCGGAGAACCTCCGCGTAGTCGAGCTCCCGGCCATCCGAGAGCACGTGCGTGTACGTGTCCGCCGTGACCGACAGCTTCCGCTGACCGACGAAGCGTGCGATCTCGGCCCACGAGCGGCCCTGCCGGTGTAGAAGACTGATCCGGCGGTGGCGGAGGTCGTGCGGGCTGAATACGGGAACGCCCGTCGCGCGGCACGCGCGCGCGATGGCGGTCCGCAGCCTGTCCGCGGACGCGAACAGCAGCCCCCGGGATTCTCGCATCGCCTGGGTCGCAGAAGCAGCACGGGAGGGACTGCTCAGCCTCGGCGTCTCTGACCGTGAGGTGGCCGAGTGTTCCGGGCATTCGCGGTCGTCGGTCGCGAAAGTCAGGACCGGTCGCCCTGTTCGTCCGGACGTGCTCTTCGACATCCGCAGGACGCTCGACATACTCGAACAGCACTCCGCCGGGCCCACGCCGCTCGACGGGCCCACGCCGCTCGCGCCTCGCGTCTGGGCGGTGCCGGCGAATGGCCTGCCCGCTCTGGTGGCGTCGTGACTGCGGCAGCGCGCAAGGAGTCCGACGCACGCAAGGCTGCACGCGAGGCAGCACACGAGTTCGTTGACCGCCTCTCTGCTCTGTTCGAGGAGCGGGACAGCGACATCACCACCTACGTTGCCTTTCGGCTCAACGGGTTCACCGTTGTGGCGGCGTGCGAGGCGACTGCCGACGAGGTCGACGAGTTTGTGGAGCACTACCTGGGCGGCAAGGTCCAGACCGCGTCACAGACAGTCGAGGAAGAGGTGGCGTCATGAGCGGCGATAGCGACCGCCGTGACTGGCGCTGGGATGACGCCTCCCGCCGCGCGAGGACCGCGACCCGGGCGCGCCACGGAAGACCGAGATCCTTTTCTCGCTCGGCGAGCTGCCCGAGATCGAGCCCGCCGCGACGCTGACCGAAGCCGCTCTCAGGGGCTCCAGGTGATCGGGCTCGACGACCGTCACGCGTGGCAGCTCGTGACGAAGGTCGCACTCGACTCCATGCCGGCGCCGCGTAGGAAGGTGATCGAGCATCTGATCGTGCACACGACGAAGACGACGAAGGAGGTCGCGACGGTCCTCGGGCTCCCGACGACAACGGCCCGCAGAACGCTCGAAGACCTCGCTGCGCACGGCGTCGTAACGCGCAGATCGGGCGGCAAGGGGAAATCCGACACATGGGCCCTGTCGCCCGCAACGCGGGATGATTACAGGCTCGGGACCGTTCCCGAAATGTCGGGTAACCCCTCTCCTAGAAACAAACAACACGCTTACGACGACATTTCGGGAACGGTTGTGGATAAGCTCGTGAATACGCGCCCGACGCCGCCGAACGCCTCGAGGACCCGCACGCGTTCTCTCGCGGATCGGACCTTCGCGAGCTCGGTCTCGAGCGGCGCGCGATCGACGCCGTCTTTCGCGCGCTCCCGGTCATCGTGTTCCAGGGCTACAGCCGGCCGATGGTTACGGTCCGCGACTACCTCGAGCACGTCGAACGCTCGACGTACCGCGGCGACCGCGTACGCCCTTGAGCGTCGACCCCTACTGCCGCTGGCTGGCGCGCTTCTTCTACGCGGCCGGGCACGACGCAGACGACCTCTTTCAGGAGGCGCGTCTTGCAGCCTGGCGCGCGCCGGCCGGGCTCGAACGTCTCGCGGCTCGGCGTCGAGTCATCGAGATCGTGCGCGCGGCTCGGCGTCGTCCGCAGCTCGTCGCGAGCTGTCGAGCGTCGAGGCCGCGGACACCCTGGCCGACGTCGTCGACGCTCGCGACCGCCTACGTGCCGCGCTGGCCGCCGCCCGGACCGAGAACGAGCGCGCGGCGCTCGTACGGGTCCTGCACGGCGAGCCCATCACGCGCAGCGAGAAGGCGCTCCAGATCGCGCTCTGGCGTCTGCGGCGAAGACTCGCCGCCTAGTAGATCTCGATCTTAGTCGACTCCGCCGCGAGCTCGACGTCGGCGACGTGGAGCGCGAGCTCGAGGCGGGCGGGCTGAACTACGGCGAGAAGCGGTGGCGAGCTGCGGAGCTACTCCGCGAGCCACCAGTTCTCCGAATCCCAGAAAAAGGAGCCGAAGCCGTTCTGAACCACGCCCCGAACACTCGTCTTGCGGGCGTCAAGGAATGTGGTCTGAAAGAGCGGGATAGCCGGCACGGCCCTCGCCAGCCTCACGTCGACCCTGTTCAGGAGACCGACGCGCCTCGCGTCGTCGAGGGTCTGCGTAGCGTTGACGAGGTCGCGGGTGACCAGGCGGTCGCAGTAGCCCGTGTAGTTCCGCGGCTGCTGGCATCCGAAGATGTTCGCGGGGCCTTGCGTCGACGAGCCCGTGTACCACGCGAAGAGGAGGACGTCGAAGTCCCCTCGCACCATGAGGCTGCCCGCCGAGTTGAGGACCGCTGAGGACGGCCCGAAGACAGGGACGACCTCGATCCCCACCTCCCGCAGCTGAGCCTGCGCGAGCCTCGACCGTGAGCTCCCGTCGCGGTACGCCCGCAGTCGTCGCGAAGCGGAGCGAGAGCCGGTTGCCGTCGCAGACGTGGATGCCGTCGGCTCCGCGGCGGCAGCCCGCCCGTTCGAGCAGCTGCCGCGCCCGGGCCGGCCGGTGGCGATACGCGCTCCAGTTCCGCTCGTGGTACGGGCTCTGCGCCAGTGAGACGACGCTGTCGAGCGGCCTGCTCGCCGCGGCGCTTGCGAGGTCCAGCGCTGCGGCCTCACGGGCGATGACGGCGCGGTCGATCCCGTACGCGATCGCCTGCCGGACGAGGCGCTTCCGGAGCGCGGGGTGGCCTAACGGGCCCTGGCGGATCGCGAAGTGCTCCCAGGAGGCGCCGAGAACGCTGTCGATTCTGATCCCCGGCGCCCGCTGCCGGTGCAGCTCCAGCGCCTGGGCCTGCATCACCGGCGAAGCGGTATCGATCATGTCGATCTCCCCGCGGCGCAACAGGTCCGCCAGTGTCCTGCGGGGGAAAGAAGCGAAACTCGACTCGATCGAGGTAGGCAGGGTGCGGCCCCCAGTAGCGCGGATTCCTGACCAGCGTCAGCTGCCTGCCGCGCTGCCAGCCCGCGAGGAGGAATGGCCCGCTGCCGATCGCCCGCCTCGTCCTCGGGTTATCGATCCCGTCCTTCCAGAGACTCTCGATCTCCTGGCCGGCGGCCACGTGCCGCGGCAGGACGTCGTCGAAGAGCAGCCGCCAGTCGGCCCAGCGCGCGCGCAGCACGACCTCGACCGTCTTCGCGCCGACGGCACGCACGCGACGGACGTTGAGATGCCACTCGTTCACGCGGGGATGCTCGAGGCGCACCTGGTGCGTGAACTCGAAGTCCCGGGCGGTGACCGGCACCCCGTCGCTCCAGCGAGCCTCCTGACGTATGCGGTAGACGATCGTGACGGGCTGCTTCCTGACGATCTCTGCGTCCGAGACGAGGTTCGGCCGCATGGTCGCGTCCGGCCAGATCTTGAAGGCGCCCGGGAGGACCTGCTCCACCAGCGCCCGGCACGTTGCACATGAGGAGCACGTTGAGACACGACGGCTCGCCCTGCGTCCCTGTCCCGATGACGAGCGTGCCGCCGCGCTTCGGCGTCTGCTGCGCGCTGCGCCGCCCGCGCCCGAGACGGCGAGGAGCGAGACGGCGAGTGCCGCAGCCAGCGCAATGGGGCGAATCACGGTTCACAAGGTGAATCCTCTGCCTCGGTTGCTCATGAAATCAACTCAGCGCCACACGATTCACGCGATCCTGGCCGGGGTCTGCTAGAGGAACACCAGAGGGACGGCTCGGCAACTAGTAGCCGACGCTGCGCCGGTTGACCGTCTGCCAGACCCCGTTTCCGATGTAGATCTCGACGAAGCCGTTTCCGCTATGTTCACCGTCGTACCCGGCGGAGGGTCCTCTGCACCATCGTTGCGACCACTTGTACGGCTGCTCCTCGAGGGCGCCGTGGTGGCCGTTTCCGTTCTGGCTTCGGACCATCGCCTCCCAGCCAGCGCGCGCATTGCATCGCTGCATGTGACGGACCGAGCCAGCCGCGACCGTCGTCTCGGTGGTCGAGGTGCCACGGCGTACCGGGCTCGATGAGCTCGCCGCAGCGCACGCACGGGGTCTCGCCGATCTGGACGACCGGGTCGAGCCGACGGCGCATCGTCCCGGTGCGGCCCGTCGTATCGCGCCGCGTTGTATCGCGCTTTTCGTCTACGCGGAGGCGGCATTCGCTCGCATCAGCTCAGGAGATTTTCCCATCGCACTTTGCGGGGATGGAAATTCCATGGCGGGGGTCACCGCTCGAACATCCCATCACAAGAACCGCGTACAGCCAGGCATGCTCTCGTTCGGGCATGCGCATCGCGGTCATCGGGCCGAGCGGGAGCGGGAAGACACAGTTGTCGTCGCAGCTCGCTGAGAACCTTGGCCTTCGTCACATCGAGATCGACGCATTGCACCACGGCCCAAACTGGGAGTCGTGCAGCCCCGATGAGCTCCGTGAGCGCGTCGCTGTCGCGACCGAGGGCGACGGCTGGGTATCCGACGGGGCGTACCACCGGATGATCGGTGAGCTCGTGTTCGAACGCGCCGAGACAGTGGCTTGGCTCGACCTTCCGATACGGCTCGTCACTTGGCGGCTCCTTCGGCGCACATACCTTCGAAAGAAGCACGGAACCGTGCTCTGGCACGGAAACCGCGAGGGCCCCTGGGGCGAGTCGCTCCGATATCTGATCTGGCCGGCCGTCAAGCGTGGCTTCGGAAATCGCAGGCAGCTGCCAGCGCTGTTCGCCAGGCACCCGCGTCTCTCGGTGCGCCGCCTGCGCTCCGACGTGGCGGTGCGAAGCTTCGCGGAAGCGCTGCGGGCCGAGCGGGCAGGCATCAGCGCACCGTGATCGGCGTCTCGAAGTAGCGGCGAATCCGGCCCGTCATCACCGGCTCACCGGCGGCAGCGCGATCGGCAACCTCCGCCGGTGAACGGGCGACGTGTGCGTCCTGGGAGCGGCTCGAGCGTCCCAGGCGGGCAACGGATTCCGAGTGCCCGCAGTCGACGTTCGAGATCCCGAGCGCGTAGTCGGCGTCGTTCGATCTCGACCGCGTTCACCGCTTCATCCACTCTGGTGTCGGGCGCGCCGCAGTCTTCTGGTGCTCCTTGTCGGCCTGCCGCTTGACGTACTCAGACCACGTCGCCGGCCGCATGACGCGCTCGTAAAAGCGAAGCTCGCCGTTATCGCCGACCGTGAACGCGAGCTCGACCGCGTCGGCCATCGGCACCGCCGTGTCGGCGTTCCAGACGACGCCCTTGTGAGGGACGTAGATCTTGTCCACTGCCAGCGCTCACGAGCCAGCGTCCGCCCAGGCGCTCGACGAGGTCGTCCGGGATCTCATGCCAACCGCGAGATGCGGCGCGCTGCTTGGACACGCGCCGGCCGCAGCTTGGCGTCGTGTGCAGCCCGCTTCCTCGCGTCAACCTCGTCCGGCTTGCCCTCGAGGGCCGCGGACTCGGGGGACAGCCCGATCCTTCCAAGCGTGGTCTTGAAGCTCATGCCTCCTCCTCGAAGTCGGCGGCGGGCTCCTCCGGAGGCCCAGAAGCCCGCCGCCTCGACCCCAACGGAAGTTCCAGGTGCTGACGCACCGCGATCCTCAACTGCTGGCTCAGCGTCCTGTCACCCGCGATGGCACGGGCGACGAGCACGTCGCGCTGCTCGGGCGGCGACGGCGGTGCTGATGACAACGGTGTTCCCTGCTCGCGTTGCCGTCATAGGCACCAGTGTATACCCATCAGAAAACGTATGGGCGTAGGATCGAACGGTGCCCCCGCGACTACCGCGCTTCGAAGCCGAGATGGAGCGGATCGCCGATGCAAGGAAGCTGGCAACGATCCTGCTCGAGACAGCCGAGGCTCCGCCGGACTCCAACGGCAAGGTGTATCGGCGCTCGGCTGACGGCCACAACCGCGATCGCCGCCGCGGGCTGCCGGTGGTCTCGAAGGGCATTGGCGGCGCGTCGCCGGGAACGGACCCGCTCGGCGCGCTACTCGCCAAAGAAGCGCGGAGCACGCGCCGGCGCTGATCCAGTCCTGGCTCGTGGTTGCCACGTTCGGCGAAATCCGAGGTACCTACCGGGGTACCTACCGCTTGCGCTTTCGTGGCATCCCCGGCACACCTGACCCACGTAACCATGCGGATTCCGCTCAACTGTGCGGTGTGGAATGGCCCGCCTGGACTCAACGCCCCTGCAAATAGAGCTATTTGTGTCGCTCGTGTATCACCGGTGTATGCACGGGACGGTCACGAGACGAGTTCTGCGTAGTCCAGTTCCTTCCCGTCGATCATGACGTGCGAGTAGGTATCGGCCGTGATCGAGAGCTTGCGCTGACCGACGAAGCGGCCGATCTCCGCCCACGAGCGCCCCTGCCGATGTAGCAGGCTGATTCTTCTGTGCCTGAGGTCATGGGGCGAGAAGATCGGCACGCCCGAGGCTCTGCACGCCCTGGCGATTGCCGTGCGCAGTCGGTCGGACGACACAGATGTCGATCCACATCTACACGGGAACCACCGCGGCGCGACGCTCGCCGACTGCGTGACCGCGTGTCGCAGCTGTAACTCGAGCGGGCCGGTCGTCGCCTGACACGTGCGGTTTGTCCTGGTCCGCGCATGTCGCCTGACACTTCGGACAGCCTGTCCGAAGTTACCCACGGCTTGTCCTAATCCGCGCACGCCAGGATCGCCTCCGTTCTTGGAAGGCGCTCGCTTCCACACCCCCGCACCGCGCGGCGCAAAAACGGCCGGTCAGCCCAGCGAGACGAGAAGTGACAGAACGCGACGACGCGTTACGCTGAAACGCGGGCTGGCTCCGGCTGGATCACCAGGCAGACGTCCGCGAGTTCGACGAGCGGTGCCTCCTCGACTTTGTAGACATCCGCGATCGTCCGGGCGAGCTCGGTTTCCCGGAAGTCCCTCAGCGCCTCCTCCGAGTCCCAGACGTAGACCGCGCCAAACTCCCCGCTCTCACGGAAGCGGAGATAGATCTTCTCCGCGAGGCCCGGCACGTTGCGGTAGCGGTCGGCCCGTTCCTCGAACGTTGCCTGTACGGCGTCGTCGGAGAGCCTCGACTTGAAGCGAACGAGCGAGACGAGCACTCACATCACCTCCGATCGATTCACCCAGCATGGTAGCCCCGTACAGCCTCCCAGAGAGTGCCGTTGCCCGCGCCTCGTCGTACGTCAGGTCGATCAGCATCGGGCGAGTCTGTGGCGAATCTCGTGTATCACCGGTGTATGCACCACCCGTGATTTCGGGGCATTTCTGGCACACCCGTTTTGGCTTACCTATGCGGATTTGGCTCTATGACTAGGGTTGATTTGGGCCCGCCTGGACTCGAACCAGGGACCAACCGATTATGAGTCGGCTGCTCTAACCAGCTGAGCTACGGGCCCGCCGCGACCAGCGTAACGGACGGTTCCGGCGAGCCAACCTGCCGCGCTGCTGACACAATGTCGGGCGGCGTGGAGACCTTCCAGTCGGAGTCGCAGCTTCGTACCGCCGGTGGCCTCACCGTCACGGACATCACCGACGAGGTACAGGACATCGTCCGCCAGAGCGGGATCCAGGACGGGATCTGCTCCGTCTACTCGCCGCACACGACCTGCTCCGTCCGCGTGAACGAGTGGGAGCGCGGATTCCTCGAGGACTTCGCGGTGCTGCTCAAGCGCCTCGTGCCGACCGAGCACTACTACGCGCACGACGACTGGGACCGCCGGACGGAGAATGTCTGCGAAGAGGACATGGAGATCGGAAACGGTCACGCGCACTGCATGTCGATGCTTCTCGGCCCGGCGGGCGAGTCGATCCCAGTGCGGGACGGCGAGCTCGCGCTCGGCCAGTGGCAGCGGGTTCTTTTCCTCGAGCTCGACCGCGCGCGCGACCGGCGCTGGCTCGCTCAGGTCGTCGGCGTCTGATCGCTACTCAGGAGTGACGTAGGCGGCGGTGATGCCGCCGTCGACCACGAACGCGGACCCGTTCACGAACGACGACTCGTCGCTCGCGAGGAACAGCGCCGCATTGACGATCTCGCGCGGCTTGCCGAGCCGGCCCGTTGGCCAGTGCACCTGCCTGCGCGCGAACGCCGCAGGGTCGTCTCCGAAAATCGCGAGCAAGAGCGGGGTCTCGACCGGCCCTGGACAGAGCGCGTTGACGCGGACACCTTCCCGTGCGAACTGGACTCAAGCTCCTTGCTCATCGACAGCACAGCGCCCTTCGACGCCGTATACGAGATCTGAGAAGTAGCAGCGCCGAGGATCGCGACGAAGGAGGCGACGTTGATCACCGAGCCTCCGCCCCGTTCGAGCAGGTACGGGATCCCGTGCTTGCAGCAGAGGAAGACGCCCTTCGTGTTCACGTCCTGGACTCGCTGCCACGCTTCGACCGACGTATCGAGCACCGACGCGTCGTCGCCCGGCGAGATGCCAGCGTTGTTGTAGAGCACGTCGATCCCGCCGAACCGCTCGGCAGTCGCTCGGTACATGCCCTCGACCTCCGCCTCGTCCGCGACGTTCGCACGGACGGCGAAGACCTCCCCGGAGCACCGCGACGCGGTCTCCTCCGCGAGGGCGCCGTCGACGTCCGCCGCGCAGACCTTCGCGCCCTCCTCCGAGAAGACGATCGCCGCCTCCCGGCCCATGCCGCCGCCCGCGCCGGTGATGACGCAGACCTTTCCGTCGAGTCTGCCAGCCACCCCCCTCAGCCCTCCGTCGAGATGAACATGGCCTCTACGCCCGCGTGCTCGAGGTCGGCGATCGCTCGGTCGCCGGGTTGATTACGGTCAGGGTCACGTCCCGGTGAGGCCCCGACTCTGGCGCATCCGCCAGATCCCGTAGACGAGCCAGGCGAAGACTGGCACGAGCACCAGCGCAGCGATCCAGAGCGCCTTGCCGCCCGCGGTCAGCGCCTCGTTCCGGATGACGTCGGTGATGAACGCGATCGTCAGCACGATGTAGATGATTCCCAGGGTCCAGTACACGCTTCCTCCCGTCTCGCGACCGTTGTCGGATCAGTCTCTTGCCTTCGCCTCGCGGTAGGCACGTGCTTCCACGACGAGGTTCTCGAACAGCGCGTCGTCCTCGCCCGCCTCGGGATGCCACTGCACGCCGACGAGAAAGCGGAGCGTCGGATCCTCGACGCCTTCGAGCGTTCCGTCGGCGGCGTGCGCGGCCTCGACGAGCCCCTCCCCCACCCGGCCGATGCCCTGATGGTGGTGCGAGGTGACGTCGGAGCGCGTGCCGACCATCGACGCCAGTCGGGTTCCGTCCTTCACCTCGACGGGATGCTGCATGAAGACTCCGGGCACCTGCTTGTGCTCGTCAGTGCCGACCTCGTCCGGCAGGTGCTGGACGAGGTCCCCTCCTCGCACGACGTTCAAGAGCTGGAACCCGCGGCAGATTGCGAGCGTCGGCAGGTCTCGATCGAGCGCCGCCTCGACCAGAGCCATCTCACCCGCATCGCGGCGCGCCTGTGGGGTGTCGGTCTCCGGGTGGGGCTCCGCGCCGTAGCGGGAAGGATCGAGGTCCGCTCCGCCGGAGAACACGATCCCGTCGAGGGCTCGAGCGTCTCCGCGACGCCCTCCTCACTCGGCGGGATCAGCACCGGCCGTCCCCCAGCCCGCTCGACCGCGTCGACGTAGTCGAGCGGGATCAGCGCAGCGGGCAGGTTCCACACGCCCCAGCTCGCGTCCTGTGCGTAGGTCGTGATCCCGATGACCGGTCTCGCGTCGCTCATCCGCGTTCGAAGTTACCGCGTTGGCTCCCAGTCGGTCACACCTGCGCGCTCGATAGAGCTCGACGCTCGCCATCGCAGACCGGGGTCAGGCTCGAGCCTGACCCCACCGCCGGACCGAGGGCTCTGGCTTCAGCCACACCCCCTCTCGTCTACTACTCGCCCGCAAATTGCGCGCGATTCCTTCGGCCGGGGTCCTTGATTCGGCGCGTCCCGATTTGCATAGAGTGCCGCTG
>CAVRLT010000018.1:0-131065 GCA_963721795.1 uncultured Actinomycetes bacterium | reverse complement strand
CCCGGTGTTTGCAAGGGATCGCGACCCGATATTTTCCCCGTGGCACAGTTGGTGGCACAGTCAAAGCCGATTTCGGTGCTCGAAGGGCCGCGATTCAGCGCGGAACGGCTCAGCGCTGACATGAGCCCGCCACGACGTGGCGTCGTCATGTCACATCTGGTGCTAGCGGATTTCGGACACGGGTCCGGACCAGACGCCTTCATGATTGATTTCACTTCGCGTTCACCTGGCCGTCCTACGCTCGCGCAATGCGGCGCATCCGGATGATCGTCATCGCAGCGACACTCGTCGCGCTGACCGGTTGCGCAGCACAACCGGAAGGCGCCCTGCCGTCTACCGCGTCAACCTCTTCGGTTCGGGGTGACGCGACGGTGTTCCTCGAGCAGGTCAGGAGCACTGGGCTGGAACCATCCCTGACGATGACGTTCTCGTGGTCCACGGATCGAGCGCGTGCGTTCAACTCGAAGCCGGCGCGTCCCACACGAGCGTGACGATCTCGCTGAGCGACGAAGCATCGTCCGAATTTGCCGATGCAAACACCCGGACCATCGTCGATGCGGCCGCGCTCTCCCTTTGCCCCGCTGCGTCGTCCGAATAGAGAGTTGCTCGCCCGCACGTGTGCGCCCGAGCTGAGAGGGCTGATGTGGACAATTGGACTTTGCTGAGTTGGTCCGTCGCCCTTATGGCGGCCGTTGTTGCGCTCTTCTTCGCTGTCTTCGGCCTCACCCTGCGCGGCCCACGCCAGACCGCCGCAGCACCTTCACCAACGAGCGAACCACCGCCCAACGGCCCTACACCCGAGCGTCGCTAGGTGCCTGACCGTGTGGACTCGGTCGATGACGACGATGATCGCCGCGTTCGCAGGATCATTGGTCTTCCTGCACACATGACGCGTTCATGGGGGTATCTGTTGGTGATTCGACGACGGGGCTAGCCTTTATGTCACCCCGCCGCCCCGCCACGATCGGAGCCCCGCATGACTCGTGACATCCCTGACGAAGATGCGGCCATGGACCAGGTCGCGGAGCGACTGGCGGAACGATTCCCGACGGTCCCCGCCGAAACGATCGTCGCCATCGTGCACGAGGTGCACGCAGCGCTCGCTGACGCGCGGGTGCGCGACTTCATCCCAGTTCTCGTCGAGCGCGAGGCCAAGTCGCGCCTTCAGGCCGCCGCAGCCTGAGACCGGTGATCCACGACGGCGCTACGCCGCTTTTCGGTGCGCCGACCTCAGCCGCCGCGTGACGTTGTGCTCGACGAGGACCGGCACATACGCGCGTAGACGCGCTCCGTCGAACGACTCGAGCTCGTCGGCGATGAGCGTGAACATCGAGGCCTCATCGACCTCCGGGAAGCGAACCCTCAGTCGCTCCGCAAGATAGACGAGCGCCTCGAACTCGGTCTGCGGATTCGTACGACTCACACTTCGATTGTGCCGCCCAAAGCGCCTGCGCGGCAGGGCTGGACAACAGTGCCGGAAACTCGCCAAGCAAAGACGTCGGCGCGAGCTACTTATCGACTCGGGTGCCCGATCGTCCACCGACCGTGACCAAGTCCGTGTGCTTGGGTTCGCGCCCGTCCCCCGCCGTACGGCCCCGCAACCGGCGAAGAACCCACGGCAATGCATGGTCCCGAAGCCACTCGGCTCGAGAGCCGGCCACATGCTCGTCGCCGTCATCGCGCGTGCAGCGACTCTTCGAGAAGACCGAGGGGCCGCGCGTCGGGCACACCCAGGCGCGCCGCCGCCTCGTAAGCCAGCATCCTGTGGCCGCGAGGGTTCAGATGCACAGCATCGTCGGCCCAGAGCGACAGGTCGCCGATCGGCGGAACGGTCTCGACGTCCAGCAATACAGCACCTGATGTGCGAGCCAGACTGCGCAGCTCGGAGTTGAAGATCGCAAAGCGCTTCGCCAGCAGCAGCGAAGCCCGCCGCCGCGGAAGGAAAGGGGTGAGGAGGAGCACCTCGCACCCCGAAGCGCGGAGCCGACGGATGCCGTCGCCGAGGCGCGCCGCGAGAGCGACCGGGTCCGCACTCAGCTTCACCAGGTCATTGCCGCCCACCAACACCGAGACAAGGTCGGCGCGCAGTTCGATCGCTCTCGGGATCTGGTCGCACACGACATGCTCGATCCGCCGGCTGCGCACGGCGAGGTTCGCGTACCGCAGCCCCGCGCGGCCGGGCTGCGCGTGGGCGATCAGCTCGGCGAGCCGGTCTGCCCACCCGCGATAGTGCCCGTCGGCCATTCTCGACGCGTCGCTCAACCCCTCCGTGACGGAGTCGCCGACCGCGACGAAGCGTCGCACGCTGCGTCGCTTTCCTACCGCGGTCGGCAGTGCGGGGCGTTCTCCGATTCGGCTGAGGCGATTCTCATCGATCCGTCGGAGAGAGGCGGCGTCGGCATAGTGCTCGAGAAGCTGGTCGCCCAGCGCCGCCCAGGAACGGCCGAGCACGCCGCGGCGGCCGGCGACGCCGAACGCGCGGGCCTTGAGCCCGTCGCCGGTCAGATCTGCGACCGCGTCGCGCATCGCCCTCAAGTCGCCGGGTTCGTACAGCCATCCGTCGATGCTGTTGTGCACGAGATCGAGCGGCCCGCCACGGCCGGTCGCCACGACCGGGACGCCGCTGGCGAGAGCTTCCTGGATTCCCTGGCAGAACGTCTCGCTCTCGCCAGGGTGAACGAAGACATCCAGACTCGCGACGGCTCGTGCGAGATCCGTTCCGCCGAGGAAGCCGGTGAACACGGCGCCGGGAAGCTCCCGCTCGAGCCGACCACGGGCGGGCCCCTCGCCGATGATCACGAGTCGGACCCCGGACAGGTCAGCCAGCACGCGCAGATCCTCGAGCTGCTTCTCAGCGGCCAGACGCCCGACGTAGCCGACCAGGATGTCGCCCGGCGCGATCTTGGACCTCCAGGCGTCGCTGCGCCGAGTCGGCGCAAAGCGCTCGGTGTCCACGCCCCTCCCCCACATTCGGACGCGGTCGACGCCCAGCTCCCGCAGCTGCGCGACCGCGGCGGTTGACGGTGCGAGGGTGAGCGTCGATCGGCGATGAAGCCGGCGGACGTGGGACGCAACGAGCGGTGCTCCACCGGGAACGCCGTACTTGGCGGCGTACGCGATGACGTCCGTCTGATAGACCGCCACCGTCGGCATCCGCAGGAGGTTCGCGGCGGCTTGGCCGTGCCAGCCGAGCACGAGCGGCGAGGCGAGGTGCACGACGTCCGGTGCGAAGTCGGCCAGCAGACCCGCGACGTGCGGTGTGCTCGCGACCGTCACGCGCACTTGCGGGTACGAGGGCAGCGGCACCGAGCGCAGCTGCGCGGTGCGGGCATCCGACCCGGCGATCGGCATCTGCGCGGAGCCCGTGCCCGGAGAGATGACCATCGCCTCGTGACCGTGGCGTTCGAGGTGGGCCAGAACCTGGAGTACGGAGTTCGTGACGCCGTTCATGTGCGGAAGGAAGGACTCGGCCAGCAGCGCGACTCTCACACGACCAGGGTGCCGCGCCGCCGGCGCCGCACGTCACCGAACCGGCCGCTGTGGCAAAGAGTTCATCGTCCGCACCCGCAGCCGTTACCGACCGGTGCCGTTCCTCGACCATTCACCTCGCGCTGGTACTCAGAAGCGTGATCGACGATCTCCTCGGCGCCGTCGCGACAAGCCCGTGGGCTCTGCCACTGCTGTTCGTGCTCGTGTTCGGCGACGCCTTTCTCGTCGTCATCCCCGGCGAGGCCGCCGTCACCGCCCTCGCGGCGCTCTCGGTCGTGCACGGTCAGCCGCCCATCGCCGCCGTGGTCGTGGTCGCCGCCATCGCCGCGTTCGCGGGAGATGCCGCCTGCTATGCGATCGGGCGCACGATCGGCGTCGACCGCTGGACGTGGTCTCGCGCACCGCGCGTCGTTGCGATGCGCGCGTGGGCGCAGCGACGGCTGGAGCGCAGCACCGGAGCGATCGTGTTCACCGCCCGATTCATCCCGTTCGCGCGGATCGCTGTGAACCTCACCGCCGGTGCCGAACGACTCCCGGCGCCTCGCTACCTCGGCCTCTGCGCCCTCGCCGCCGGCGCCTGGGCGACGTACCAGTCATTCATCGGTGCGGCCATCGCACGCCTCTTCCCCGGATACCCGGTCGCGGCCGTCCTGATCTCCATCGCCGTCGCGTTGCTCCTCGGCTGGGCGCTGGACGCGATGCTCATAAAACGCATCGCACCAGAGAACCGGTGAGCGGGTTCACCTCGTCGTTCACCAGCCTGTTCCCCCGCGTCCGTGGGACCCGCACGCCAGCGCTGGCACACTGGCCTGGATTCCCCCAGATCGCAAGGAGACCACAGTGAACATGCACGGCGCGGATGCTGACGGACAGGCCACCCGGAGGCGCTTCCTCCCGATGCTCGGACACACCACCGGCAAGCGCAGCGCCGTCACCTGCGAGCTGAAGTGCGCCAACGCGTGCTTCCACCCCGTGCCGAACACGAGCGAGAACGAGTACTTCCGCGACATCGCCGGGCTGCGCGCTCTCGCGACGCGGATTCCTCGCCGGGCGCGGTCGCCAGCCGGCGCGTCGTCATCGGCACGCCGCCGTCGGCGACGCGCCGCCCGCCGCGGCGGCCGCCGTCGACCGGGCGAGGGCAGGCTCGCCGTTCGCGCCGATCGCGCCCGTCGCCGGCGTCCGTTCGACGCAGTTCGTCGTGCCCGGCCGGCTACCGGTGGGCGCCGATCATCCGCTGGGGCGACCCGCTGTTCTCCGCGGCGCGACGCGTTCGACCCCGCCGCCCAGACCGCGGCGCTGCAGGAGCGCCAGTTCGGCTACAACAACGACTACCTCGACATCATCGTCGGCCCGTCCGGCCGCGCGGCGGTCCTGGTCGCCAACCAGGAGTACACGAACGAGAACATCATGTTCCCGCCGGCGGCGACTCCCGAAGAGCTCGACGAGCAGCGTCGCGTCGCGATGGCCGCCCACGGCATGGCCGTCGTGGAACTGTCGCGGTCCGCAAAGGCGCAGCCCGTGGACCTACGTCGTCGGCGCCCCGCTGCAATCGCCGGATCACGGCATCCACCCCGTTCACCTTCAGCGGACCCGCCGCCGGCTCCGACCTGCTGAAGACGCAGGACGACCCGACGGGCACGAGCTCGCCCTCGGCACGCTCGGCAACTGCGCCGGCGGCACGACGCCCGTGGGGCACGGTGCTGTCGGGCGAGGAGAACTTCAACGGCTACTTCCGCACGGCCGGCACCAGCGCGGCCGACAAGCGCTACGGCCTCGCCGACCGGGCGACCGTCGCGCGGCTGGGAGCACGATCGACCCGCGCTTCGACGCCCGCAACCCGGGCTACGAGAACGAGCCGAACCGGTTCGGCTGGATCGTCGAGGTCGACCCCTTGACCCCGAACGAGGCGCCGGTCAAGCACACGGCGCTCGGCCGGTTCAAGCACGAGGGCGCCAACGTCATCGTCGGACGCCCGGGCACGTCGCCGCGTACATGGGCGACGACGAGCGGTTCGACTACCTCTACAAGTTCGTCTCGACGGGCACCTTCCGCAACGGTGCGAGCGCGAAGGCGCGGCAGAGCAACAAGCAGCTGCTGACCGCCGGCAACCTCTACGTCGCGCGGTTCACCGGCAACTCCCCCGTCGCGGAGATCACCGGGACGGGCGCCCTGCCGTCCGACGGCGCCGTTCGACGGCACCGGCGAGTGGCTCCCGCTCGTGGTCGACGGTGCCAGCCAGGTCGCCGGGCTTCACCGCCGAGCGAGGTGCTCGTGAACACGCGGCTCGCCGCGGACGCCGTCGGCGCGACGAAGATGGACCGCTGCGAGGACGTCGAGCCGCACCCGACCACCGGACGCGTCTACGTCGCCTGCACCAACAACACCGACCGCGGCGAGGTCGGGCAAGGAGGGCGCGACCGAGCTCGAACCCGCGCAACGCCAACCGCGACGGCCACGTCGTCGAGATCACCGAGGCCGGCAGGCGACGCGACGGCGACCACGTTCGGCTGGAGCATCCTGCTGGTGTGCGGCGACCCCGCAGTCAACGCGTCGACCTACTTCGCCGGCTTCCCTGCCGACAAGGTCTCGCCGATCTCCTGCCCCGACAACGTCGCGTTCGACTCCGACGGCAACCTGTGGATCTCGACCGACGGCGCACCGAGCACGATCGGCTACTGCGACGGCCTGTTCAAGGTGCCGCTCGAAGGTGCCGAGCGTGGGCGCGTGCAGCAGTTCCTGTCGGTGCCGCGCGAATCCGAGACGTGCGGACCCGTCATCCACGACCGCGACGGCAGCGTCTTCGTCGCCGTGCAGCACCCCGGCGAGAACGGCACATGGGACGCGCAGCGCTCGTTCTTCCCGGACTACATCGCCCCCGGCGCCCTCGCCGGACGGCAAGTGGGGCGGCCCGCGCCCGGCGGTGATCCAGACCACGAAGGTCTGATTGCTCCGAGCCGACGGCCCTCCCGGACTCGGGGTAAGGGAGGGCCGTCATCGTCGGCCGAGCCCAGCGCCCGAACGACGGCTGACCTTCCGGGCCGGGTTCCTAGACGCGATCTGACCGGACGATCCCGGCGAGCTCGTCGAGCGCTGCATGCAGACTCGCGAGGACCGTGAGCACCTCCGAGTCCGGATCGAGCCTGCGCAGTACCTCGATCTGCCGCTGTGCGGCATCGAGATGCGAGGTGACCTTTTTGATGCTGGCCATGCACTTCTCCATCCGCAAATGTTTCCCTCGCGGACAATAGCGGACGCAAGTGAACGGCACCGGTCATACGGTGCGGTTTGGCTATCGACCGACCATGCCAGAAGCGGTCACAACCCGTTCACGCACTGCACAGGTCGGGTTCACCCATTGGGGCACGCTCACCATGGACCATTGCATTTCAACAGCGCCGCATCTGCCCCACATAGCTGCCCACCGATTCAGCTTGTCGACCCAACCCGCCTGACCGCCTGTTGAGAGAGGGTGCCCAGATGAGCCGCGGAATTCACGTGCTGTCACTCTACGAAGGGTTCTTTGCGGGCGGGGCGCGGATCGTCCACACGGACATCGTCGCCGGCCTGCATGCGAGCGGCGGTCAGGTTCACAGCGTTCTGTCGATCGCATCCCGAGCGCGACGCGAGTCGACCGTGCAGCGCATTCACGCCGATCCGCGCTATCGCCGCCTCACCCGCGCCGGCGTGACAGTGCGCACTCTCGGGCGCATTGCAGACGGCGACCCTGCGCAGCGGGAGAGCTTCACGGAGCGCGAACTGCGTATCGCAAGGAAGGCGGTCGAACGCGCGGACGTGATCCTCACCCTCAAGGAGCAGCCTCTCGGACTCCTGCTCGCGCTGCGGGATCGCGGACTGATGCCCGACATCCCGGTGGCGACCTGTCTGCACCGCTCCGACCCCTCACACTCTGGGCCGGCGCTCGGCTGGCTCACCGAAGCCGCGGCGACGGGCCTGGTCACCGCAACCATCTCGTGCGCGGAGTCGACCCACAATGCGTACACGCGACTCGCGCACCTCGACACTGCGCGATACGTCATCGCCAACGGCATCGACACCGACCGGTTCCGTCCGGGGAATACCCGCGAGATGGCGTCCATGCGGTTGCATCTCGGCATCCCGATCGATGCGCGCGTCGTCGTGTTCGCGGCGAGGTTCGACGCAATGAAGAATCCTGCGGCGTTCCTGCGTGCGGTCGCGGCGCACTCTCGCCGGAGCCCCGGCACGCACTACGTCATGTGCGGCGCGGGCATGTCGGCGGCGAACGCGCGATTCACCGAACTTGTCGAGGAGTGCGACCTGCCGGCATCCGCCCGCGTGCACGCGCTCGGCATCCGCGACGACATGCCCCAGATCTATCAGATCGCCGACATCGTCGCGCTCACCAGCGCATTCGGCGAGGCGTCGCCTTTATGCCTGCTCGAGGGCGCAGCATGCGGTGCAACCCCGGTCACCACCGACGTGGGTGACGCCGGCAGGCAGGTCGAGGGGTTCGGAGTCGTCACGTCCCACGATCCCGAGCAGATCAGCGCCGCCTGGGAGTCGGTACTCGCAAGTCGCGAGGACTTCCGAGCGATGGCCGTAGCGGCTCGCGCGCGCCTCGGGCGCGACCGCATGATCGACGAATATCGTTCGGCGGTGAACGGCCTCCTGCGCGTCGAGCGCGCGGCCGCGTGATGATCGCGAACGCTGCGGTGATCACATGCTCCTCGCCATCAGACTCGGCCGGCTGAGAGTCTCAGCCCGGTGTGAGCCTGCGCCGGTAGTACGGCCGCAGAATCGGCCGCAGCAGCACCCGGAGGGGAACGACCATCACCCACACGGCCGTCCCAGCGAGCGATCCGTCTTTGCGCCCGAGGGCGAGCTTCCGTTCCCACACATCCCGGACCCGACCACCTCGGCGGACTCGGGCGGGTTTGGGCGGCAGCGCCCCGGCCCGACGCAGCACGACCAGCTGACCGATCTGTGCAACCCAGTCGTCTGCGGTCGGATCGTGGAAGTAGTTGTCGTCGAGCCACTCGCGCGCGGGATGGCGGAAATCGCGAGCGATGACCGACCCCTCCGACCCGAGCAGCCCGCTCCCCACGAAGACGGTGTTGATCAGCTTGTCGTCCACACCGAACGAGTCGAGCGCGATGACCGGGATGCCCCGTGCGACCGCTTCGATCGCAGCCGTGGAGCTGACCGTGACCAGTCCCTCGGCGCTGTCGAGAGCCTGAGACATCGCTTCCGTTGAGACGACGAGATTCGACGGAAGCGGACCCAGTCGTCGGAGCAGATCAGGATAGCTGTGACGCTGCGCGTGAGTCTGGTGCTCGCCCGCGCCGGCCCGCTCCTTCACGACGACCCGTTTGGCGGGGTTCGCGCGGGCGGCATCGACCAGAACGCGCGCCACCCGCAGCCGATCCGCGCGCTCTCGGGGGACGATGGCCTGCGAGGCGAACACGAGATCGGTTCCGCCCGGCGGTGACACGTCGGCCGCAGACCCGCTGTCGGCGAACGGCAGGCGGGCGAGCGCGAAACGCTGAGCGAGTCCACGCCGCTGTGCAAGATTCGAAAAGGCCTCGACTTCGCGCCGTGAGTGCAGAACGAACAGGTCGCTCTGGGTGCGGTGGACCATGGCTGCAGTGGTTGCCGGAATCGAAATGCCGGGAAGCCCGGAGACGATGACCGGGCGAGGGTCGAGCGCCGCCACAACACCGATGAGCACGCGCACGACCGGTCCGCGAGCGGCGACCACCACGGCGTCCGGCGCGAGCTCGCGCAGCACGGAATCGAGGTCGTCGAACTCCACGCGGCGAACCCTGCTCGCCTCGATACCGCTGCGTGCGAGCGCCGCCTCCTGTTGCGCAGCGCTCACCGCGAGCGGCGTTTCAACGATGAGGAGGTCGGCATCGGATCCCGCCGGGAGGGCACCGAGCAGTGCCGCCGTCCATTTCACATACGAATCCGTGTCCGCGATCGCGACGACGCTGAGCGGTCCCTCCGTCATGTGAGAACGCGTCGAAGCTTCGCCATCGGTGCTCGCTCGCCGGGGAACACCCGCTTCACTCCGTCACCGAGAGCCGTCTCAACGATGCGGATGTCGCGTACCAGGTGCTGCAGGCCCGCCGGCTCGAGGGATGCCGCATGGTCGGATCCCCACATCGTCCGGTCGAGGGTGATGTGTCGTTCCACCGCTACGGCGCCGAGCGCGACGGCAGCGACCGAAATCTGCAGCCCGCGTTCATGTCCGGAGTAGCCGACGGGCACACCGGGGAATCGGTCGCGCAACGCGGGGATCATCCGCAGGTTCGCTTCGTCGGCCTCCATCGGATACGTGGATGTGGCGTGCATCAGCACAAGCCGGTCGGTGCCGAGGACGTCGATGGCGGCGTCGATCTGCTCCATCGTCGACATACCCGTGGAAAGGATGACGGGCCTGCCCGTGTCGCGAACGGCTTCCAGAAGCGGAAAGTCGGTCAGGCATGCAGACGCGATCTTGTGCGCGACCACGTTCAGGTCTTCGAGGAACTGCACGCTCGGCACGTCCCACGGTGAGGCGAACCACTCGAGACCTCGGATCAGGGCATGATCGGCCACTTCGATGTATTGATCCCGGGTGAACTCGACACGGTAGCGATAGTCGAGATAGGTCATCGTGCCCCAGGGCGTCTCGCGCGGTGTGTCGCGCATGTGCACCGGGGTCGAGATCTCGGGCGTGCGCTTCTGGAACTTCACGGCATCGGCGCCGGCATCCGCCGCAACGTCGATCAGCTGCTTGGCCAGTTGCACGTCGCCATTGTGGTTGAGGCCGATCTCGGCGATCACGTAGGCCGGGCGACCGCCTCCGATGACTTTCGATCCGATCGTGACGGTCATGAGTGGTGCCCTTCGTGGGGTGAAGCGGAGCGGTGGGTTGGCGCGTCGTCGGGATAACGGCCGTCGCGAAGGACCCGGTCGGCCAGTTCCCTCACGGCGCCGTGCCCGCCGGTGCGGCTCACGGTCACTCGTGCGGCAGCGAGCACGAGCGGATGAGCCTCCGGAACGGCGACGGGAAAGCCGACGATCTCCAGACACGCCGAGATCGTTGATGTCGTTGCCGATATAGGCGATGCGCGACAGCGGGATCTGCTGGGTATTGGCCCAATCACGCAACGCCGCAGCCTTATCGACCACGCCCTGCCGAACATCGACTTCGAGTTTGCGCGCCCGAGCAGTGACGACGGCGTTCGTCTCGGTCGACAGGATCAGCACGGGGATGCCCGCACGGCGCAGTCGCGCGATCCCCATCCCGTCGGACCTGCTCACCCGGACGCTCTCTCGCCCGTCGGCGTCCGTCAACACCGTGTCATCGGTGTGCACGCCGTCAAAATCCGTCACCACGGCGGCGGCGTCCATCAGCTCGGCATCGTGAGCGAACAGGGGGGCGATCGCCTGAGCGATGGCCAGCTGCTCCTCGGAATCGATCTCGATCGCCGTGCGCTCCGCGACCTCGACCAGGCCCACCCGTCCGAAAAAACGATGGCGCGCCGCGCGGAAGCCGGCGGCATCCATGACGTAGAACGCCCCGGTTTCGAGGTAATGGGGTTCGCGATCCTGACGCCGCGGCCGGACGCTCGGATCATGGTTGACCCCCCGGGCGCTGCCGGCATCGGCGGACCAGAGGAACCCGAAGGTCTCCGTGGCGGAGAAGACGCAGTCGTGCTCGTTCGCGATCACGAGGTCGACGGCGATGTCGATGTCCCTCGGATCGATGAACGGCGAAGTAGCCTGCAGGAATACGAGGATCTCAGGCGACAGCCCGCTCGCATCGAGCGCGTCCAAGGCGTGCAGGAGAACACTCTCGCTGCTGGCAGCGTCGTCGGCCAGAGCGGGCGGGCGCGCTATCACTTGTGCCCCCCACTCCTTCGCGACCGCGGCGATCTCCTGATCGTCAGTCGAGACGATGACCCGGTCGATGGATGCCGTGGCCCGGGCCGCGGCTATCGCGCGGGCCACGAGCGGAACGCCGCCCACGCGCCGGATGTTCTTTCGGGGAACACCTTTCGATCCGCCCCGTGCGGGGATCACCGCAACGATCTCGGTCATGCGGTGACGCTCCTGCCGTCGGTGTCGATCGCCGAGCGGCCGAGTCGGATCACGCTGCCCGTTCCATGCAGAACGAGTGGGAGCGTGGTCGTGGTCGACGAGGGAAGGGTCAGGATCTCGAGCGGCTCGGTGGCGCCCGCCAGGATCAGCTCAGCCGGAAGCGATTGCGCCCAGACGTGCACGCCGGGGAGCGAGGAGACCGCCTCGACCTGGCGTGCGGACTCGCGTCGATGCGGCAAGTAGGTGACCGGAGCGAGCGAGGCTTCGCGCCTCACCCATTCGATGTACTCAGCCATCGGCATCCGTCCATCGACAGGTCTCGCGCTGCCAAGCAGCACGCGTCCATCGGTGAGCGGAGTGAAAGGGCGGGCGCTACGACGAGTCCACTCGAATCGGTGACGCTCGACTCGCGTGCCGATGTCGGCGAGCTCTGCGGACCGGTGATCGCCGAAGTCGAAAGCGGTGAAGAAGTCGACCTGCCCGGCCAGGGCTCGGCCGAGAATCTGCTCGAGCGCGAACGGCACCAGGCGCGTCGTCATTCCCTGCTCGACCACACCGGGCCGGGAGTACGGCCGACGGCCCGTGAGTGCGTCCGCGAACGCGATCGCATTCGATCCATCGTCGAGGAACGTGATCCGGCGCGGGCGCAAGATCGAGGCCGCCAGCCGGAACTGGCCCGAGAACCCGTCGCCCACCAGCCAGTGGCGGTGTGTCGCGAGGAGATTCCAGGGGATGCCGAGATACGGCTCGCATGGACCGAACACCGCGCCACGTTCGATGAGCTCATCCGCTGTCGACGACATCTGAGTGGTGAGCCGCCCGGCGAGCGGCACGCGGCCACCATGGGCCGCGACCCACTCGGCTGCCCCGACAAGCTGGAGGGGCGATTCGACCCACGCGACGACGGACATCGTGGAAGCACTCATCGCACCTCCCTGTTCGCTGTACGTCCGGATGAAGTCTCAACATGACGCGCGCGCGTGAATGCCAGCACGCGCGGGCGTGACGACGAGCGGGCGAATACGTGAACATCAGCGGTCCTGCGCGCCGCGCTGCCGACCATGCGTGAACGAAGCGATCGGACCGCAGCGCTCACGCCGGCCGGCGCCTTCTACGCGTTGTCGTCGTCGTACTCGTCTTCCAGTTCCGCGACTTCGAGGTCGCCAAGCTCCACCTCGCTCGCGAGCGCTCGCACGATGTTGCCCGTGGCGGCCGCGATCTTTGCCGTGCCGACGATCGGCGCCACCGCGGTCAGGACGCCGCGGATGCTGTCCAGGTCGAGGCCGTCCTCGAACGCGAACCCGAGGTTCAGCGCGTACGACACCGGCGGCGCATCGACAGCCACGAGCGCCGCGATGCGTACGAGGATGAGGGTGTCGATGTCGAGACTCGACGACTCGAACGAATCGGTCGTCATCCGTGCCAGCAGCTCCAGGACGGGGGCCTCGGTTGTTGTGTCGCTCATGTTGTGCCCCTTTCAGCACCGTTCCTGCGCGGGTGGAGGCATGCTTGCCGCCGACACCCACACTCCCAGGACGGGCGAGCGCACCCCATGAACGGCCAGTGAAACCGCAGCGAACACTCGCCACCCGCATGGCTTCTGGCAAGCGCGTGCCGCGATCTGGTACCCGCTTCGTCACCGGTTGTTCACCCTCCCAGAGCCGCAGGGCGGTAAGACTTCTCGCGTGACGTCTCTGACGGCAAGAATCCAGCCCGCAACTCGATCGGCGCGATCCGTGCTGACCGATGTGCAAGCTGCGCTACATGAGCTCGACCACGTGCGTGTTTCCGCCCATGAGAACCTGATCGATTGGCCGGGGATCGGAACGCTGCTGGTGACGGAGCTGCCGGGTGAGCTGGTGCTGCACTTCACGAGCAACCAGAGCGCGGACCGATCGTCTGTTCGCGCGGCCATCTCCCAGCAGATTCGTCACGCCGCCGGTAGCCGATCCGCGGCCGCCAAACTCGTCGTCACCTGGACGGAATCGACGTCGCATCTGTCGGCGCTCACGATGTGAACTCTTGCCCCGATTTCGCGGTCAATCTGTCGCGGCGAAACGGCGACCGGCATCCTGTGAGGAGGATGTCGTGGAATTATCTGCAAGCGCGGAAGCGGTCCTATCTGCGGGTCGCTCGTGCCGGTGAGCGCCTGGTCTGGCATCACAGAACCCGTCGACGGAGCATGTCGGTCGGCGTACTGTGACCCTCAAGAGTCAGGAGGGGCAGTGAAGATGCGACACGGTCAGCACGTGGTCAGCGAAGACGAGCAGATCGGGCGATATGCCTATGCGCTCGGAACGTTCCCGCGAGCATCGCCGACAAGGCCTATGCGGCAGCCTTCGCTCGGCTTTCGATGGAGCAACGGCAAGGGATTCTGGACCAGTTGCGCGCACAGTTGCTGATCGCAAGGCAGATAACCGGGTCCGACGATCCCGAAGCGTTCGCCGTGCTCATCGGCGCCATCTGTATGCGCGCGAAGCCCTGGTGCGCATCGACGGTATCGGCGCCTTCGCGGCGGAGTTCGCCGCGAGCGCTCCGATCGTGGCCTACTTCACGAGCGGCGCTGGGTCGGTGACGGTGGACCACCAGCCGCTGTGGGTGCAGAAGCTCGCGGGCCACGAGACCGCCCCCATCGACGCAGGACGAAGGGACCGCCGCCACGAGCCGAACTTTCTCGCGTGGTGATAGATGGAGTAGTACGCGATGGTGGCATGAACATTGTGGACGTTTTGCCCTCTGAAACAAGCCTGCAATTCGTTCGAATCCCGCGCCGCATCTTCGCTGAGGGCGGACCGGGTCCGAAGCTGTCACGACCGCTTAGTCATCGCTTGACGCGCCCCTCTACGAGACGATCGTCACCGATCTCATGACCAGTGCCCGGATAGGGATCCCACGGTCACGTGCTCGGGCGGGCGTGCTGACGCGAGGCGAACAGTTCCGCGAGCACGAGAGCTGCTTGGGTCTCGGCCGTCCGTTCGGTCACGCTGTGTCCGAGCAGCGACTGAATCCGCTCGAGCCGGTTGATAAGCGTGTTCCGGTGCAGGAAGAGGCGTTCGGCGGCCGGAGCGATGCGCATGCGCGTATCGAAGAAGGTCCGGAGCGTGTTGCGCATGTCTGTCGCTTCGGGGCTGTCGCCTGCAAGATCTCGCAGCTCGTACTCGACGAACCAGCGAGCGCGTTCCTCGTCCCGGCTGAGGAGGATCGCCAACGCGGCGTCGACGTACGAGACTCCGCCGCTGCTCCCCAGACGGGCCGCCAGCCCGAGTGAATCGGATGCTTCGAGAAACGTTCGCCGGAATCCCTCCACGCCGGGATGCGGTTCGCCGATGCCGACGAGAAGCGGCGCCGGCACGCGGAGATCCTCCACCCGCGGTATCCGCGGCCGCTGATCGGTGGTCACCCAGAGGTGGACCGTTCCCGCGCTCGTCTCGTAGCGCAGCATCCGCTCGCTTCCGGCCTCCCGGCCGAACACGTACACGATGCCGTCCAGGACTCGCCGCTCGACGGCGATCCCCGGTGCTGCTCCGATGGCGCAGCCCAGGTGCCAGCCGGCCAGCGGCACCCCCAGCAGTCGCGTGGCCGCTTCGACATCCACTGGCTCTGCCGTCACCAACGATTCGATCGCACTCCTCACGCGCACCTGCTCGACCAGGTAGACACGCCGGCGCTCCTCGGCGACCGCATCCGTCGCCGCGCCGATCCAGGCATCCATCGTCTCGGTCACCGAAGTCGCCAAGGCCGGAACGACGCTGATGCCGTCCGGACCGAGCCCGACGGCGGCATCGATCAGGAGCGACAGCCACTCGCGCTGCGCGGTCCGCAGGGCTCGAGTGACCACCGACAAGGGGATGTCCCGCGCGACGGAGTCTTCCGCGAGAACTCGATCGATCGCATCCTTCTCGGCTGGCAGCTCATCCTCTCCGGCGAGCCGGAGCAGGGCCGAAGCGAGGACGTGCTGCCCGAACGCGCGAAAGATGTGCCACGGAGCGAGCGAGTCGTCGATCTGCGTCCCGAGTGCGGCGAGAGACTGCTCCACGGCCCCGGCCACCCATCGGATGGCACCCTCCCCGAGGCGGGACCGCAGCCGCTCGGCCTCGTCTGCCGCGAGCGGGGCCGGTCCGAGGTCACCCTCCCAATCGAGCGAGGAGATGACCTTCGCCATCACGGCTTCGGTCGACACGCGGTCAGCCTAGCCGAGGAAGTGCACAGTGCACATGCACACGTCGAGGGAGGCGGCAGAGCGCACGATGACCTGGTGACCGATCCGCGGGACCGTTGACATGTCGCGGAAAATCCGCGCAATTCCCATAAGGAATCAACGTGATCTGGAGGTCACAACATGTCGGCACACAATGTCATCGCAGTCTCATTCGAGGACCGCAGCAAGGCATACGAAGCGCTCAGCGAACTCAAGGGCGCAGCGCTCGAGGGGCGGGTGGATGTGCTCTCGGCGACGATCGTCACCCGTGACGAGTACGGTCGCCTCAGCAGCCCCGAGGGCGGCGACGTCGTCGCTGGAGCTGCCACCGTGGGCGGAAGCCTCATCGGGCTCATGATCGGCGTCATCGGTGGCCCGATCGGAATGCTCTTCGGCTGGACCGGCGGCCTGCTGGTCGGCGGCGCCTTCGACATCCGCCGTGCGGACCGCACCGACAGCGTGCTCGGCGAGATCAGCCGCGCCATTCCGCTGGGCGGCACCGCCGTCGTGGCGGAGGTCGATGAGTACGCGTTCGAGGTCGTGGACACTCTCATGCTCGAGCTGGGCGGGACCGTGTATCGGCGCCCCACCGAGCTGGTGCTCGCCGAGATCGAGGCGGCAGAGGACGCCTACCGCAAGGCGCAGAAGGAAGCGGACCGCATCGTGCGCGAGCAGCGCAAGGCTGAGCGCCGCCAGAACGCCCAGGAGCGGATGGCGGACCTCAAGGAGAAGCTCGAGTTCGCCTGAGTCTCAGGTCGGCGGGGCATCGGGGCGCATTCCGTGCGCCGGTGCCCCGCTCGACCCTCACTCCATGGAGCGCAGATCATGAATACAGAGCAGGGGATCACGCAGCACGCCCGCGAGGCGCTGTACGCATCGATCACCGGCATCGCCACTCTGCTGGTCATGATCCCGTCGTCGGAAGCGTTCAGCGGACGATCGGCCGCGGGCAGCCTTCTCGGCACCATGGGCGGACTCTTCGCCGCCAGCCTCGTCGCCGACACCATCGCGCACGCCGGCGAGCACGGCGGAGCAACACGGCGCGACACCATGCGCAGCATCCTTCACGCTTCTCTCCGCGCCCTCGAAATCACCGTCGTCCCGATCGTTCTCCTGCTGCTGAGCGACACCGGCATCTGGAGTCTTCGGACCGGGCTGATGCTCGCGATCGCGGCTCTCGCTGTCACGCAGCTCGTCCTCGTGCTCTGGGGCTTGCGCGGGAGCGCCACCACGAAGTGGCAGAAAGTGGGCTACCTGCTGCTCCAGCTGGCCGCCGTCGGCGGCGGTCGTGCTGCTCAAGGTGCTCGTCCATTAGTCCAGATGCGTCTGGGGAAAGAACAACGAACATGCGATATCAAGCCAGCAATCTGACGCGGCTCTGGAGCAGCGGTTTCGGGCGCGCCGCTACGCGCGGTGCGCAGATGCTCCTCGTCGCCGCGGTCGTCGTGGTACTGGTCTGGCTGCTCAGCCGCCTGTCGATCGTCACAATCCCCCTCGTGCTCGCGCTGATCTTCGCAGCGGCATTCGAACCGTGGATGGAGTGGGCGCGACGCCGCGGTCTGCCCTCCGCCGCCGGCGCTGCGCTGGCACTCGTGTTCCTGCTCGCGGTCATCGTCGGCTCTCTGCTCTTCGTCGTGGGTTCGGTCAGCCACGAATGGAGCGAGCTCGCGATCAAGGCTCAGGAAGGTCTCGAGCGGATCCTGGCCTGGCTGCAGACCCTGCCGTTCTCACTGGACACGCGACAGCTGAACGACCTCGGCGAACAGATCAGCGGTTTCGTCACGAGCGCCGAATTCGGATCGGGCGCGCTGGGCGGGATCGGCGCCATCACCGAAATCGCCACCTGCGTCGGGATGATGGCCATCATTCTCTTCTTCGTCCTCAAGGACGGCCCGCAGATGTGGGAGTTCCTCGTCCGGCCATTGGAGGGAGCCGCCTACGACCGCGCGGAGCGCATCAGGCGCAAGACCGTCAACGTGTTCGGTGGCTACATCTCGAGCACCGCCGCAGCGGCACTGTTCGACGCGGTGGGCGTCTTCATCGGGTAGTGCACTTTTGCAAGGCTGGAATCTGCGGAGAATGCCGCTGCGATCCGTGCCGCGATATCAGGTGCTAACATGTCGTCCGCGTCGAGAAACACAACGGCTTCCCCTGAGCTGCGCTCGACTCCCGCATTCAGTGCTGAGGCCTGCCCACCGTTTTCCTTGAAGACAGCGACAATCTCGCTCCCGTACGACGCGATGACCTCTCGGGAGTCGTCCGTCGATCCATCGTCGACCACGATCACCCGGACATGTGGATGTGTCTGCTCGAGCGCGCTTCCGATTGCGTCGCGAAGATAACGAGCATAGTTGTAGTTGTTCACGATCACGTCGACAGTGAACTGGCTCATGTTCGAGTGACTCGGCGCGGTTCGCGCTGACGGTGACATCAGCTGTTCATAGAGTCGCTCGATTTGCGGAATGAACTTCTCGATCTGAACATCTTGGCGCGGACGCGCGCCGCTTCTCCTAGCCGTTCTCGGAGAGCTCGATCCGAGATGAGCTGCTCCATCGCTTTTGCGAGCGCCGGGACGTCACCGGCCGGAACGAGAAGCCCCGACTCCCCGTTCACTATCATGTCGGCGTGGCCTCCGGGGACAGTGCCGATCACGGCCTTCCCCCGGCTCATCGCCTCGCACACGACGGTCCCCAGCGGCTCCGGCCAGAGCGACGGGAAGAACTGCGAATAGGCAACGCTCCCATGCCGCCATTACGGCCATGTGGGGAACGTTGGTGAGCACGCGGACACCTAGCGGAATCTCGGGTGAATCCCGCTCGAGTGTTCCAATGAGCACGAGTGGCGGTGGAGCAGTCAGTTTCTCGTAGGCCGCGAAGAGCTGCTCCAGCCCCTTCACGCGCCGGAGCGCCCCGACGAAGAGTATGAACGGCTCTCGCGGGAGCTGCCTCGAGCACGCGCGAGGCCCAGTTCTCTCGGTGGCCGGTCTCTCGGTGAGGTTGGTCGTTGACTTCCGCGATCGCGTCGTGGATGGTTGCGTGAATCACGGCTAGGCGTCTCCGCAGTCGAATCGCGGTCGTCGATGAAGTCGCGACGCATGATTGTCTCCACGTATGCGCTGATGCTGTGAACCGCACGGATTTTTCGGAGCAGAAGCGGAGCGCAACCGAGCACTCCGAAAGTTGTGATCCATCCCTTTGGTCGACCGTATTCACTGCCCGCACAGTCAAGGCATTTCGTGAGCGCGGGTCCAGCGCAAGCGCGGCCTTTGTACAGCGCGTTCGCGTAGCGCAGCTGTATGCATAGTCTCGTGCAGTCAGCACCAGCGGGATGCGCTTCCCTGAAGCGCGGCAGCGCACGAATAACTGTAACCAGCCATATGAATGGACGATGTCCGGCTTGGATTCTCGCAATCAGACGACGGAAGCCTACAACTGTCACCGGATCTGGAAACGGCGGCTGGTGATGGCGCCACCTTCGAGCGATGCCGGGCAGTGTCCTCAGCTGTCGCAGGCGATAAATGGGAAGACCGTCATCCGTCTCGATCGCTGGCACTCCATGCTGCCATACCGTCGCGACGACTACTTCATGTCCTCGTTCATGAAGTGACTTAGCGAGGACCATGCTCTGGATCTGTGCACCGCCGATGATCGGGGGATAGTGGTCGATCGCGAGCAAAATGCGCATGACACTCTTCTACACGAGCCCGCAGGGCGGGTAGCGCGGCTACTTCGAGGAGAGGCCTGTACGCCGAAGCGACGCATCAGCCCGTTGTCGGACATCGCGTGCGAAGGCCGACAGACGGAGATAGTCCGTTGGACTCGGAGCTTTGAATCCGCACTACCATCACGGTGAAGCAAGACGCGCAAGCCTGCGTGCAGACTCGTCTCCCACAGATCGCGACGTGTAGCGCGCCTCCCGATGCTGTATGAGGCCATCGAGCTGTTCGACTTGCTCAGCGCTGATGGGCCAGGTACTTACCCGAGGCATATGCGGCACGTGTCGCTCACTGCTCGCCGCTTCGCTGGGGCGGGCGTACTCGCCGCCAACGGTCAGAATTGTCTGGGCAACGCCAGCCGTACCGGGGGCACTCGGGCGTAAAACGAGTGACGCCTCCCGCAAAAAAAGGGCTGAGCACCCCGCGTTGATCAGTCGCTCATGACGCTCAGGCGCGCGAGCACCCTCGCGGCGGCGAGTCGCTCGCGAAGATCAGGGGATAGGCACTTTGCCGAAGGGAAGTGAACCCACCGCGCCCTTGAAATAAGGATTGCGGATGCCTTGGCAAACGCGGCCTGCGCAGAGGGCGAGGATTCGATTTGCCAGTCATGCGAGATCCGTACTCGAGAATCCGCCAATTGAACCAGCACCATGCCTGATCTCTTGGGATATCGACTGGGAAGCTAGGCAAGCGCGTCTGTGATCCACTGCGCCTTCGACCCGCTTCCGCCGTCGGCCGAGGCCGTCCCCCTCGACCATGATCGGCTTGGCAGGAGCTATTGCTAGAAGCGGCGTAGATCGTGTCGATATGCGGACGCGATCGAAGTCGAGCCCTGGTTGTAGACGTCGAAGCCCGATCCAGTCCACGTAGGCATCGCCCGGGTAGCAGCGGACTCGAGCTCGGGGACGGAGCCGGGGAAGTCGGTACGTTCGGGCACCACACCCAGGTCACGTTGGTGGCGCCCGCAGCATCTGCCGAGTGTGGAAGTGCTCGCCAAGCCTGAACGACAGCGGGGTTCCGTCCTTGGCCCTGCCTCCCCAAGGGATACCCCCAGGTGCCGTTCATCTCCCAATTCCAGGCGGAGGAAGAAGGGCTTCCCCTGCTTTGCGACCTGCTTGCCCAGGCATCGATGGTTGCATCGTGCGTCTCCGGCGATGATCGCACATCTAACGCTCTAACCCCATCCCCATGAGCGGTATCGCGCCGCGAGACAGCGACTGTGTTGGAGGCGGTCAGGTCTTGCTCCCCGAAGGGGGCTGGCCGATGCACGATCGAGCTCACTTTCTTGCCGGCGTGCTCCTCGAACAGTATCCCACGATTCAGAGCCCCATGGAGCATCGCCGTAGACGGCCCGTACGTCGTCGCCCTCGATCCACGCACCCCAGTAGATCGAGCTTGACGGGGAGGCGGCGGCGGAGGAGGAGGCGCGGGCACGCAGCGGTCGTCGCGTTCACGCTGACCCGGGCAGAGCGGTTGCCGGCGGCATCCAGCGCCTCGAGGCCGAACCAGTAGGAGGTGCCGCAGGTGAGCCCGCTCTGGCCGACGAGGTCGAGGAGACCGACGCCATCTTCGTCCCGTTCCTGTACACGTCGTAGCCCGTGACGCCGACGTTGTCGGTCGCGGCGTTCCAGGTCAGGGTCAGGCCCGTCTGCGTCACGTTCGAGGCCGCGAAGCCCGGTGGGCGCGGACGGCGGCGTGGAGTCGACGCAGGCGGTCGTCGACACCATCACCGTCGTCTTCTGGGAGCGGTTGGCGGCGGCGTCGTAGGCGTCGACCGAGAGCGTGTAGTTCGTGTTGCAGCTGAGGCCGGTGAAGAGCCCGCTCGTCGTCGGGGAGGAGCCGACGAGGTTGCCGGCGCGATAGAGGCCGTAGCCGGTGACGCCGACGTTGTCCGTCGAGGCAGACCAGGTGAGCGCGATCTGGTGGCCGTCCGCGAGGAGGCGACGACGTTCGTCGGTGCGCTCGGCGCCTGCGTGTCTCCGCAGGCAGCGGTCGAGGCGGTGACGCGGGCGCGGGTCGAGCGGTTGCCGGCGGCGTCGGCGGCGTCGACCTCGAAGGTGAAGGCCGTGCCGCAGGCGAGCGCCGTGACGGTCGCGCCCGGCTGGGTCGGGTTCGAGACCGCGCTCCCGTTCACGTACACGCGGTAGCCCGTGACCCCGACGTTGTCGGTGGAGGCGGCTCCAGGTCAGGGACACGCTCGTCTTGGTCGCGCTCGCGACGGCGAGGTTCGCCGGGCTGGGAGGGCGGCGTCGTGTCCGCGGGCGGGGTCGTCGGAGGGGGGCGGCGGCGTGCCCCGCCGAGGTCGCGGTACTCGCAGTGCTTGAGGGCGCCGGGGAGCGGGTCGCCGAAGATCGCGTTCGAGCAGGAGACGGTGTTCGAGAAGACGCGCGGGGCGGTGAAGGTCGAGTCGTACCCGTAGCGGACTTCCTTCGTGCCCGAGAAGGTGCACTGCTCGTGCTCGTCGGCGCAGAAGGTCCAGCCCGCCGAGGGAGCTCGGGGAGCAGGCGGCGGTCGTCGCCTGCACGCGCGTGCGCTCGGAGCGGTTGCCGGCGGCGTCGAGGCCTCGACGCCGAACCAGTTCGAGCTGCCGCAGGCGAGCCCGCCCTGCAGGTAGGACTTGTCGGTGACCGACGCCATCTTGGTGCCGTTCTTGTAGACGTCGTAGCCCGTGACGGCGACGTCGTCGGTGGCGGCACTCCAGGTCAGGGTCACGCTCGTCTGGGTCACGCTCTGGACGGCGAGGTTCGCAGGCGGGGAGGGCGGAGTCGTGTCCGTCGAGCGGCGGTCGGTGGGGGGTCGTCCGAGGGAGGCGGCGGCGAGCTTCCCGGGGCTCCGGTACTCGCAGTGCTTGAGGGTGCCGGGCAGCGGGTCGCCGAAGACCTCGTTCGTGCAGGAGACGCTGTTCGAGAAGACGCGCGGGGCGGTGAAGGTCGAGCCGTGCCCGTAGCGGACCTCCTTCGTGCCCGGGAAGGTGCACTGCTCGTGCTCCATGGCGCAGAAGGTCCAGCCGCCCGAGGGAGCAGGCGGCGGCGTCGTCGGGCACTCGGAGGTCTCGATCCAGGCCGAGCGCCGCTCCGAGCGGTTGCCGGCGGCGTCGACGGCATCGACCTGGTACTCGTAGCTCGAGCCGCAGGCAAGGCCGGTCAGGTCGGCGGAGGGCGCGGAGGTCGAGCCGACGAGGAGCTGGTCTCGGTAGATCCCGTAGCCGACGACCCCGACGTCGTCCGAGGATGCCTCCCACCCGAGCACGACGGCGTCCTCGCTCGTCGCCGACTGGACGAACCCGTGAGGCGGGGTCGGGGCCTGCATGTCGGCGCAGGGGGCGGTCGAGACCGTGGCCGGGGCCGACTCGGAGCGGTTCAGGGAGAGGTCGAGGGCGACGATCCAGACCTTGATGCTCCTCCCGCAGGAGAGGTTGGTCGCGGTGTAGGTCGTCTCCGAGACCTGGGCGCGAACGGCGTCGAAGTACACGTAGTAGAAGGCGACCCCGTCGTTGTCCGTGGAGGCGTCCCAGGCGAGCGACACGCGTCGTCTGGCGTGGAGGCGGTGACGCGGACGTTCGCCGGAACCGAGGGGTCTTCGCGATCCTTCTTGGGGTTGAGCACGCTTGCGGCCGAGCCCGAGAGCGCGAGCGCGGCGAGCAGGGCGACCGAGACGAACGCGACGAGCGTGTGCTTTCTGGCGGCTGGCACAGCCCCCGTGTCGTCGGCCAGGTCGCCCCGTCACCTAGACCCCCGATTGGGTGAGCCCCCCCGTTCGGCCAGGTCGACTTGGCTCAACCATGCGGATCGATTCCCTCCTGCCAGTGACGCAGATCGTGGAGGTCTGGTTCGCCCGACCGAGTGGTTAGGCAGCGACGACTGGGAATCGTGAGCCGCGCCTGGACGATCGCCTCGCGCGGCGCGCCGGCCCGAGATCACCGGCCAGACGTACCAGCGGTAGTCCCCGGGCTCGAGACTACGCGTTCGGCCCGCGAACTTCCAGCGCACCGGAATCGTCAGCGCGGGTCGCACCGTGTCCGCCTTCGAACACCCTCGACGAGCCGAGGAAGAGCTCGACGTGGTACGCGGAGGCATCCGGAACCGGTGCCCAGGCGAAGCGCTGGGGCTGTGGGCTTCGGTTGCGGCTGGCTTGGGCTGGTTCGGTGGGCTCGGCGGGAGCTCGACTGCGTCTCGGCTTCGTGCGGCAGCGCGACGGCTGCGTCTCCGTCGTGTCTCGGCGACGGTAGGCGGCGCGGCGGTGACGACCACGGTCGTGTCGGCGCCTGCCGGGTTTCCGGCCAGATCGACGCGGACTCCGAGCAAGAGCCCGACGATCAGGGTGCACGCCGCCACACCGCCTGCGAACACCGCAGGTCGCCGCCGCGTCGACCCGCGGCCGGGGGCTCGGTGGCCGCGCGATCCGAGGTCTCGGCTCGACGACACGAGGTTGCGTCTGGTGGGGGATCTCGACGCTTCGCTGCGCGAGGGCCGCCCGGCGAGAGGCGTGCACGCGTTCCTCGACTCGGGCGAGTGTGTCGTCCGGCTCGCGAAGCCACGGGAGGACGCGCTCGGCGAGCGCACGGTCGACGAGGACGAGCTCGGGGCTAACCGGCTCCATGCGACCCCATCGGCATGCGGGCTCGGAACCCTGAGTCGGAGCGGGACGGGTGTCCGGAACGGACGGCTACGCTCCCCGCGTGCTGAGCCCGGCGGTCGAGAACCTCGTCACCCAGCTCGCGAAGCTCCCGGGTATCGGCCGCAGAACGGCGCAGCGGCTCACGTTCCATCTCCTCTCGGCACGCGCCGAGGACGCGGTCGACCTCGCGCGCGCGATCGAGGAGGTCAAGGCGCGCGTCCGCTTCTGCCGCGAGTGCGGCAACCTCACCGAGGAGGAGCTGTGCTCCGTCTGCGCGGACCCGCGCCGCGACCGCTCGGTCATCTGCGTCGTCGAGCAGCCCGTCGACATCGTCTCGCTCGAGCGCACGCACGAGTACCGCGGCCTCTACCACGTCCTCGGTGGCGCGCTCTCGCCCCTCGACGGCGTCGAGCCGTCGGACCTCCGGATCGGCGGGCTGCTCGCGCGGATCGAGCAGGGCGGCGTGAGCGAGATCGTCCTCGCGACCAACCCGACGATGACCGGGGAGGCGACGGCCGCCTACCTCGCGGACCGCCTGCGCGGACCGGTGCGGGTCACGCGGCTCGCGAGCGGGCTCCCGGTCGGCGGCGACCTCGAGTACGCGGACGAGGTGACCCTCGGCCGAGCGCTCGCCGGCCGGCGCGAGA
Source organism: uncultured Actinomycetes bacterium (assembly GCA_963721795.1). Classification (GTDB taxonomy): domain Bacteria; phylum Actinomycetota; class Thermoleophilia; order Gaiellales; family Gaiellaceae; genus GMQP-bins7. Next base: position 106,332 of record CAVRLT010000018.1, on the reverse strand, counting down.
TGTGAGCGTCGAACGTTTTTTCCGCAATTTGCGAACTTCTCGCGTCGGAGCCACTTGCATCCGGATGCGGGCTTCATAGGGTGCTCCTACTGAACCGGCGGGCCTTCGGGTCAGCCGGTTCAGTGTTTTTGAGGGGACATTCTTTCTGGAAGGTCGCCGATGCAGATCTGGGCGGCATACGCTTCGTGCGATTTGGGCTTCGTGCCGAATAGCCTCAGAGAGATGCCTTTGGGGAGGAAGGGATCGCGTGAAGCTGATGGGTCCACCGACGACGGTTCGAGGCGTCGCGGCGATCGTTGCTGCTCGCGGGCCTGCTCCTGGCAGTCCCGTCGGCGGGGCACCGTCAGCCACCGCCGCCGTTCCGACCGGTTTCCAGGAGACGTCGCCTTCAGCGGCCTGACGAACCCCACGGTCGTGCGCTTCGCCTCCGACGGACGCGTGTTCGTGGCCGAGAAGAGCGGCCTGATCAAGGTCTTCGACAATCTCTCCGACCCGACGCCGACGGTGTTCGCCGATCTCCGCACGAACGTCCACAACTTCTGGGATCGCGGGCTGCTCGGGATGGCCCTCGATCCCGAACTTCCCGCCGAACCCGTACGTCTACGTCCTCTACACGTACGACCACGAGCTCGGCTCCCCGAGCCGCGTGCGCCGCGCTGGCGCAGACTCGTGCCCGACCCCACCCGGACCGACGTCCGACGGCTGCGTCGTCAGCGGACGGCTGTCGCGCCTGCAGGCGGCCGGGCAACGTGATGACCGGCAGCGAGCAGGTTCTGGTCGAGGACTGGTGCCAGCAGTATCCGAGCCACTCGATCGGCGACCGTCGAGTTCGGCGCCGACGGCGCGCTTACGCGAGCGGCGGTGACGGCGCGAGCTTCACGTTCGCCGACTACGGGCAGGACGGCAGCCCGGTGAACCCCTGCGGCGACCCGCCCGGCGGAGTCGGCGACGCGCTGACCCCGCCGACGGCCGAGGGCGGCGCGCTGCGGAGCCAGGACCTGCGCACCTCCGGCGACCCGGTGACGCTCGACGGCGCCGTCATCCGCGTCGATCCCGCGACCGGCGCCGGCCTCCCGTCGAACCCCTCTGCCGGATCGTCCGACGCGAACGCCCGGCGCATCATCGCGCTACGGACTGCGCAACCCCTTCCGCTTCACGTTCCGCCCGGGCACGAGCGAGCTCTGGGTCGGCGACGTGGGCTGGGGCGACTGGGAGGAGATCAACCGGATCGTCGATCCCGACGGACGCGGTCGTCGAGAACTTCGGCTGGCCGTGCTACGAGGGGCAGCCGCGCAGACCGGCCTACGACGGCGCCAACCTCGCGCATCTGCGAGAACCTGTACGACGCCGGCCCGGGCGCGATACGACGCCCTACTTCGCGTACCACCACAACGACAAGGTCGTCGCCGGCGAGAGCTGCCCGACGGGACGCTCGTCGATCTCCGGGCTCGCCTTCGAGTTCCGCACGGGCGAGCAGTACCCCGCCGCCTACCACGGCGCGCTGTTCTTCGCCGACTACTCGCGCGACTGCATCTGGGCGATGAAGACGGGAGGCGGCAACGCTCCCGTCGCCGGGTAGCATCGAGACCTTCGTCGCCGGAGCCGCGAACCCCGTCAACCTCCAGTTCGGCCCCGGCGGCGACCTCTTCTACGCCGACTTCGACGGAGGGACGATCCGGCGCATCCGGTACGTCTCGGCGAATCAGCCACCGACCGCCGTCGCGACTGCCATCCCGACGAGCGGCACCGCGCCCCTCACTCGTCAACTTCAACGGCAGCAGCTCGAGCGACCCGGACGGAACGATCACCCCTACGCCTGGGACCTGGACGGGGACGGCGCGTTCGACGACTCGACCGTCGGCCCAGCCCTCGTTCACCTACACGAGCCGCGGGATCGTACGCCGGCGCCTGCGCGTGACCGACACCGGCGGGGTGTTCGACACGAGCGACGCCGATCACGATCAACGCGAGCAACACGCCGCCGGTGGCGGCGATCACTGCGCCGAGCGCGTCGATAAGACCTGGAAGGTGGGAGATACGATTGCCTTCTCAGGGCAGTGCGTCCGACCAGCAGCAGGGAACCCTTCCGGCCGCGTCCCTCTCGTGGGAGCTCACTCATCCAGCACTGTCCGGGCGGTTGCCACACGCATCAGATTCAGACCTGGCCGGGAGTCGCAAGCAGGTCCTTCTCCGCGCCCGATCACGAGTATCCGTCGACGCTCGAGCTCCGTCTGACGGCGACCGACGCCAACGGGGGCACCGACGCGAAGTCAGTGACGCTGAACCCGCAGACCGTGAACCTGAGCTTCGCGTCCTCGCCGTCCGGCCTCCAGCTGACGCGTGGGCGGGGCGAGTTCGACCACGCCGTTCACCCGGACCGTCTATCCCGCGGATCGACGAACACGGTGACCGCGACGTCTCCGCAGGTGTTGAGCGGAACGTCCTACGCCTTCTCGAGCTGGTCCGACGGCGGAGCGCAGACCCACTCCATCGTGGCCAATGCTCCCGCGACGTACACCGCAACCTATGCGCCCGGCGGGGGCGGCGGACTACAGCGCCACCGTGCTCCAGGACTCCCCGCTCGCCTACTGGCGCCTGGGCGAGACCTCGGGAACGACGGCCGCCGATTCCAGCGGCAACGGCCGCACGGGCTCGTACCTGGCCTCACCGTCCTCTGAACCAGCCGGGAGCACTGGTCGGCGACACCAACCGTCGGTCGCCTTCAACGGCTCGAGCCAGTACGTGAACGTGCCCTACGCGGCCGCGCTCAACCCTGCGCAGGTGACGGTGGAGGCGTGGGCGTTCCCGACGGGCGGTCAGGGGACGTTCCGCTCGGTCGTGACGAGCCGCGACTACGCACCCGGAACGCCCGCGGGTACATCCTCTACGCCGCCTCCGACAACACCTGGGAGTTCTGGCTCGGCACCGGCAGCACCTGGAACATCGTGGTCGGGCCGGCGATCGTCCTGAACCAGTGGACGCACCTGGTCGCGACCTACGACGGGACGACCGCCCGCCTGTACGTGAACGGCGCGCTCGCGGGCTCCTCGGGAGCGACGCTACGCTGCCGAACACGCAGCGGCCGCTGCGGATAGCGAGCGGCGCCACCGATCGCGCCCCCGCAGTACTTCCTGCCCGGCCGGGTGGACGAGGCCGCGGTCTACGGGAGCGCCCTCTCGGCGGCGCGGGTGCAGGCGCACTACGCGGCGGGTACATCGGGAGGGGGTGGCGGCAACCAGCCGCCGACCGCGATCGCCTCGCGCATCGCCGACGAGCGGGCAGGTGCCCTTGACCGTCAACTTCAACGGCAGCGCCTCGAGCGACCCCGACGGGACGATCGCCTCCTACGCCTGGGACCTGGACGGCGACGGCGCATTCGACGACTCGACGGCGCGCAGCCCTCCTTCCAGTACACGGTCGCCGGGACCTACACCGTGCGCCTGCGGGTGACCGACAACGGCGGGGCGCCGGACGACTCCGACCCGCTCACGATCACGGCGACCACCGGCGGCGGAGGCGGCGAGCTACAGCGCCACCGTCCTCGAGGACTCCCCGCTCGCCTACTGGCGCCTGGGCGAGACCTCCGGAACGCGGCGGCCGATGCCAGCGGGAACAACCGCACGGGCTCGTACCTGGCTCACCGTCCCTGAACCAGCCGGGAGCGCTGGTCGGCGACACCAACACGTCGGTCGGCTTCAACGGCTCGAGCCAGTACGTGAACGTGCCCTATGCGGCAGCGCTCAACCCTGCGCAGGTGACGGTCGAGGCGTGGGCGTACCCGACGGGCGGGCAGGGACGTTCCGCTCGGTCGTGACGAGCCGCGACTACGCACCCGGCAACGCGCGCGGCTACATCCTGTACGCCGCCTCCGACAACACCTGGCAGTTCTGGCTCGGCACCGGCACGGACCTGGGACATCGTCGATCGGGCCGGCGATCGTCCTGAACCAGTGGACGCACCTGGTCGCGACCTACGACGGGACGACCGCCCGCCTGTACGTGAACGGCGCGCTCGCGGGCTCCTCGGGAGCGACGTACGCCGCAGAACACGCAGCGGCCGCTGCGGATAGCGAGCGGCGCCACCGATCGCGCCCCCGACTACTTCCTGCCCGGCCGTGTGGACGAGGTCGCGGTCTACGGGAGCGCCCTCTCGGCGGCGCGGGTGCAGGCGCACTACGCGGCGGGTACGTCGGGTGGCGGGTGGCGGCAACCAGCCGCCGACCGCGGTCGCCTCCGCATCGCCGACCAGCGGGCAGGTGCCCTTGACCGTCAACTTCAACGGCAGCGCCTCGAGCGACCCGGACGGGACGATCGCCTCCTACGCCTGGGACCTGGACGGTGACGGCGCAGTTCGACGACTCGACGGCGCAGCAGCCCTCCTTCCAGTACACGGTCGCCGGGACCTACACGGTGCGCCTGCGGGTGACCGACAACGGCGGGCCGCCGGACGACTCCGACCCGCTCACGATCACGGCCACCTCGGGCGGCGGAGGCGGCGAGCTACAGCGCCACCGTGCTCGCGGACTCCCCGCTCGCCTACTGGCGCCTGGGCGAGACCTCGGGAACGACGGCCGCCGATTCCAGCGGCAACGACCGCACGGGCTCGTACCTGGCCTCGCCCTCCTTGAACCAGCCGGGAGCCCTGGTCGGCGACACCAACACGTCGGTCGCCTTCAACGGCTCGAGCCAGTACGTGAACGTGCCCTACGCGGCGGCGCTCAACCCTGCACAGGTGACGGTGGAGGCGTGGGCGTTCCCGACCGGCGGCCAGGGGACGTTCCGCTCGGTCGTGACGAGCCGCGACTGCGCACCCGGCAACGCGCGCGGCTACATCCTCTACGCCGCCTCCGACAACACCTGGGAGTTCTGGCTCGGAAACGGCGACTGGAACATCGTCAGCGGGCCGGCGATCGTCCTGAACCAGTGGACGCACCTGGTCGCGACCTACGACGGGACGACCGCCCGCCTGTACGTGAACGGCGCGCTCGCGGGCTCCTCGGGGGCGACGTACCCGCCGAACACGCAGCGGCCGCTGCGGATGGCGACGCGGCGCGACCGATCGCGCCCCCGAGTACTTCCTGCCCGGCCGCGTGGACGAGGCCGCGATCTACGGGAGCGCCCTGTCTGCCGCGCGCGTGCAGGCGCACTCACACCGCCGGTACGCGGCGGATAGACCCCAGGGCTCGACAGCGCTCGGTCGCCGGTTCTGCAAGCTACTCTCGGTCGAGATGCAGCGACGAGCCTCGGATCGGTGTGGTGGGCGCGACCGGCGCCGTCGGGCGGGTCACGCTCGACCTCCTGCGCGAGCGCGGCCATGAATGGGTGCGGGCGTTCGCGTCCTCGCGCTCCGCGGGCATGCGGCTCGGCGAGCTCGTCGTCGAGGAGGCCACACCCGACGCTCTCGGTGAGGGCGACCTCGACGTCTGCCTCTTCTCGGTCGGGGCGGCCGCGAGCCGCGAGCTCGTCCCTCACGCGGTCGCCGCCGGAGCTCTCTGCATCGACAAGTCGGCGGCGTTTCGGCTGGAAGACGGCATCCCGCTCGTCGTTCCCGAGGTGAACGGGGCGCGGGCTGGCGAGCACGCAGGGATCGTGGCAAACCCGAACTGCTGCTCGATCCCGCTGGCGATGGTGCTGGCGCCGCTTCGCGACGCGGCGGGCCTGCGCGCGGTCCGGGTGGCGACATACCAGTCCGCCGCGGGCGCGGGATCGGCGGCGATGAAGCGTCTGCGTGAAGAAGCAGTCGAGGACCACGACCTGCGGATGGACTGGGACTTCGACGGCGTGGAGTTCGACGAGGAGGCGAAGATCCGGGCCGAGACGCAGAAGATCCTCGAACTGCCTGACCTTCCGGTGAGCGCGACCTGCGTGCGCGTTCCGGTCCTCGTCGGCCACGCCGAGGCTCTCTGGGTGGAGACCGAGGAGCGGCTCGCGCCAGAGGACGCGGAGCGCATCCTGGGCGACGCCGCCGGCCTGCGCCTCGAGCCGTTTCCGACCCCTGCCGGGGCGACCGGGCTCGACGACGTGCTCGTCGGCCGCATCCGCGAGGACACGGCCGCCGAGAACGGGCTCGCACTCTTCTTCGCCTGCGACAACCTGCGAAAGGGCGCGGCGCTGAACGCGATTCAGATCGTCGAGCTGCTCCTCAAGACCCCGGCGGCCGCTTAACCCGGGGGCGCCGGCGCTGGCGCGGGTTGGAGCGCGTCGCGAACGACCTTGAGCACCTTGTCGCGCGCGCCGTCCTCGACCAGCTGGAGCCCGCCGAGCTCGAGCCTCGTCAGCTCGATGCGCCCGGCCGAGCGGACGGTCCTGAAGCCGAAGTCGGCCAGGAAGTCGCGCGGGAACACCGTTCGGTGCACGAGGAAGCGCTCGGCAGCGGACGTCCCTTCCCGGTACCGGTACGAGAAAGCCTCGAGCGCTCGCGCGCCCTTGTCCCGGGCCTCGCCGATCGCCGCGAGAAAAAGGGACTGCTCGACCCAGGGCTGCGAGTCCGAGAGGAGGTATGCGCAGGTGACGAGCACGGCGTCGTCCGATGCGGGCCCTGCCGGAAGATCCGCAGCCCGGGGAAAGAGCTGCGCCGGGCCGTACTGCATCGAGCCGAGCACGCGGCCGTCGTCGTCGCGGTACACCGTCCCCCAGGCGCCCCACTCCGTCTCCGCACGCTCGACCCACTTGCGCTTCTCCGGCTCCCGGTTCCCGCGCGACTGCCACCAGACGCAGCTCTGGCAGACCGATGGTGTGGTCTCGAGCGTCGCCCCGGTGAGCCCGGCGAGTCGCGAAGTCATCGCTCTGGCGATCGTACAACCAGCTCGGTGACTTCCGGCCTGGCGAAGAAGCGGAACGGGACGAACGTCGTGCCCAGCCCCGGCGAGACGTGGAGGACACCGCGGCCGTACCTGTAGAGGCCGCGGACGTCGCGGATCCGCGGGTGTGCGAGGTTGAGCGTCCCGCCCGGGTACGGGACGACGATCTGACCGGCGTGGTAGTGCCCGGCGAGGATCAGGTGAAACGACCCCTCCGGTATGCGCCGCGCGATCCCCGGGAAGTGGCAGAGGAGGATGCGGAGCGCAGCGTCACGTTCCGCGAGCAGCTGCGGCTCGGCGCGCCGCGCGGCGTACGTGCGCGGCGCGACGCCGACGATCTGCACGCGTTGCCCGTGCAGCTCGACATCGATCGCCTCGTCCTCGAGCAGCGTGACTCCTTCGAGCGCTGCGAAGACAGCCGGATCGACGTGCTGGGAGAACGGGTCACGGCTGTCCGCGTAATCGTGGTTACCGAGCACGACGAAGCACGGGCCGAGCTCTCCGAGGAGCCGCTCGAGCTCAGCAGCTCCGCCACGTCGCGATAGCAGGTCGCCCGTGACGACCACGAGCTCCGGGCGGCGCTCCGCGACCCACTCGACTGCCTGAGCAACGGCTCTGCGCCCGCGAGATGGCACCCCGAGATGGAAGTCCGACAGATGCGCGATGCGGACGCCGTCGAGCGCTGACGGAACACCTGCGAGCTCTACCTCGAGCACCCGCTTCCGCAGCCATCCAGCTTCGAACCACCCCCAAGCCGCAATCGCTATCGCGATTGCGGCTAATGGAAGGACAAACCAGATCACGGTTGCACCCATTAGCGCAGCCGCGAAGCGGATGCGCTCAGACCGACAGCTTGTCGACGACCGGCGCGACGGAGACCACATGGCGCTTGAACTTGAGATCCGCTCCGTCGAGCCCGGCGGCGACGCCGATCAGCTGCGAGAGATGGAGGACCGGCATCTGGAAGTCCTTGCCCGTCTGCTCGCGGAGCTTGAGCTGCCAGGCGTCGAGTGACAGATGGCACAAGGGGCACGGCGTGACCATCGCGTCGGCCCCCGCCTCCCGCGCTTGCTCGATCGGCTGGATCAGCTCGGCGAGGGCGACCTCCTCGCGGGCCTGGATGATCGGGAACCCACAGCACTTGATCTTCGCCGGGTAGTCGATGGGCTCGCCGCCACAGGCCTCGATGATCCGCTCGAGCGACGACGGCTTGTCCGGATCCTCGAAGCCGAGCAGCTTCGACGGGCGGAGGATCTGGCAGCCGTAGAAGGGCGCGATCTTGAGCCCCTTCAGTCCCTTGTGGGCCGCCTCCTGGAGCAGCGCGTACCCCTCTCCCGCCGCGATCAGCCAGAGCAGGTGCATCACCTCGACCCCGCCCGAGTACGCGGGCGCGCCGACCGACTCGAGGTTCGTGTTGACGCGCTCGAGGAGCACAGGGTCGCCCTTGAGCGCGTGGTTCGCCTGGCGCAGGTTGAGCGTGCAGACGTTGCAGACCGTCATCAGCGTGTCCGAGCCGGTCTCCTCGGCGTAGGCGAGGATGCGCGCGTTCAGGTGCAGGTAGTAGTCGGGCTCGGCCTCGTGGATGTCTCCGGCGCCGCAGCAGGTCACCGACTCGAGCTCGACCAGCTCCAGGCCGACCTTCGGAGCGAGCGCCTGGGTCGAGATGTCGAGCTCCTTCGCCGAGAGCGCGGCCAGGCAGCCCTTGTAGTAGGCAACGGTTCTCATTGCGTGGTCGGCGCCTCGTCGTTCGCCCAGAAGCGGCTGCGGTCTCGGGAACGAACCCTCGCCGTAGGGCTCGTTGCCCTCCTGCTCGTCCTCGAACTCGAGGCGGCCGAGCGGCTTCTCGACCTGCACGATTCCGGCGGCGCCGTCCCGGCCCTGCATCTTCACGATGTCGTACAGCGCGCGGGCCTCGCCGACGTTCTCGGCGACGTGCGGCGGCACCGGAGGCGGCACCTTGCCGCGCTTGAAGAGCTGCATCGCGAAGCCGATCTCGGTCAGCGCGCTGACGACGCCCTGCGTCTTGGGAACGAGCTCGGTCTCGCGCAGCCAGCCGGTCGTCTTCGCCGAGGTAACGAACCAGCGCGCGTGCTTCGCGCCCATGTCCGAGTCGATTCCCTTCTCCATCGCCTGCGCGCCCAGCTTCGCGATCGCGTCGCGCGGGTCGACTCCCTTGGGGCAGCGCTCCTGGCAGAAATAGCAGCGCGTGCAGTCCCAGATGCCGTGCTCGCCGGAGTACGACTGGAGCCGCTCGACCTCGGTGCGGTCTCGGGCATCCCCGACGAAGCGCATGCCCTTCGCGAGCGCGGCCGGGCCGAGGAAGTCCGGGTCCGCCTCCATCGAGTTGCACTCGGAGACGCAGCAGCCGCACATGATGCAGAGCGACTCCTTGTGGATCACGTCCATCTGCTCCTGGGAGACGACGTGCTCCTTCTCGCCCGGATCCGCGTAGCCGGAGTCGAGCCACGGCTGAACCGCGCGGATCTTGCCCCAGAAGGGCTCCATGTCCACGACGAGGTCCTTCACCACCGGGAGGTTCCCCATCGCGGAGATGACGGGCACGTGGCCGGACTGGACGATGTCGTACATCCGTGTCTTGCAGGCGAGGACTGCCGCCCCGTCCATCCGCATCCCGCAGGAGCCGCAGATCATCATGCGGCAGCTCTTCCGGTACGCGAGCGTCCCGTCGACCTTGTCCTTGATCAGGTCGAGGACGTCGAGGAGCGTCACCCACTCGGGGGCTTCGACCTCGTACTCCTTCAGCGCCTTCTGGCCGGAGACGGCGTCGTAGCGCCAGATCTTGAGCGGGACTATCACGTCAGTACTTCCTCTCCTCGGGCTGCCACTTCGTCATCGTCACGGGCTGCCAGTCGAGCCGTGGCGCGCCGTCGTCCCAGGTCACCATCGTGTGCTTCAGGAAGTTCTCGTCGTCTCGGTCCGGGTAGTCATACGGGCGGGCGTGGGCGCCGCGGCTCTCCTTCCGCGCGAGCCCCGACACGATCATGCACTCCGCGAGCTCGAGCAGGAAGCCGAGCTCGAGCGCCTGCGTGAGGTCGGTGTTGAAGACCTCGCCCTTGTCCTCGACGACGACGCGCTCGTAGCGCTCGCGGAGCTTCTGCACGAGGTCGCCCTGCGCGAGCATCTGCTCCTCCCGCCGGAAGACGCCGAAGTTCTCGTGCATCGTCTCGGCCAGCTCGTCGCGGATCTGCCAGGGGCGCTCGCCGTCGGTGCGGTCGAGGAGCGTCTCGAGCTCGCGCTCGGCGTCCCGCTCGGCGGATTCCGGAACCGTGACCGTCGTGTTGCTCATGCGCCCAGTCCGCGGCGTGCGCACCGGCGCGCTTGCCGTAGGTGATCGTCTCCATGAGGGCGTTTCCGCCGAGCCGGTTGGCGCCGTGGACGGAGACGCAGGCGACCTCGCCGGCGGCGTAGAGGCCCTCGAGCGTCGTGCGCCCCCAGACGTCGGTGTCGACGCCGCCCATGTGGTAGTGCGCGCCGGGCCGGACCGGGATCGGCTCGAAGATGGGATCCACGCCGGCGAAGGTCATCGAGAGCTCGCGCGTTCCGTGCAGCCGGTCGAGGATCCGGTCCGCTCCGAGGTGCCGCAGGTCGAGCATGACGTTGCCGTCGATCCCGCGGCCCTCGTCGATCTCCGTCTGCTCGGCGCGCGAGATGACGTCGCGCGAGGCGAGCTCCATCGCGTTCGGGGCATAGCGGAGGAGGAAGCGCTCGCTCTGGGCGTTCAACAGGTACGCGCCTTCCCCGCGGCAACCCTCGGTGATGAGCACTCCCGTCGGCGCCAGCGTCGTCGGGTGGAACTGCATCATCTCCATGTCCTTGAGCGCGACTCCCGCGCGGAGCGCCATGGTCATCCCGTCTCCGGTGCACGCATAGGCATTCGTCGTTCCGGTGTACAGGCGACCTGCGCCTCCCGTGGCGAGGATCACCGTCTTCGCCCCGATCGAGTGCAGGCCGCCGTCGAGGAGGTCCCACGCGATCACGCCCTGGCAGCGGTCGTCGTCCAGTACGAGCTTCCACGCGAAGAACTCCTCGTACGTCTTGATGTCCCGCTTCATGACCTGCTCGTAGAGGACGTGGATGAGAACGTGTCCCGTGATGTCCGCCGCGTACGCGGTCCGCGGCTCGCCGGCGGCGCCGAACGGGCGCTGCGCGATCTTGCCGTCCTCGGTGCGCGAGAACACCGCTCCCCAGTGCTCGAGCTGGTAGACGTCGTCCGGCGCCTCCTGACAGAGGATCTCGATCGCGTCCTGGTCTCCGAGGTAGTCGGAGCCCTTCACGGTGTCGAAGGCGTGCTTCTCGGGGTCGTCCTCGGAGGCGTTCCCGAGCGCCGCGTTGATCCCGCCCTCGGCCGCGCCGGAGTGGCTGCGGACAGGGTGGATCTTCGAGACCATCGCCACGTCCGCCCCCGCGTCGAAGGCCTCGATCGCTGCGCGCATGCCCGCGCAGCCGGCCCCGACGACGAGCACGTCGTGCTTCGCTACCACGTTTGTGACGCTACCTGATCGTTAGTGGACGTTAGGCCAGGAAGGGCGAGGCGAGCCTCGCCCCTACGAGGCGCGAACGAAGACCGCGCGCGCGCTCGTCGCCGCCGTCATCGGCAGGGTGCACGTGGGCCTCTTGCTGCGGCACCCACCCGACCAGGAGCGGAACTTCCAACCCTTCGCCGGGGTCGCGGTCAGGCGGAGCGGGACGAACGAGGGGAACGTGGCGGAGCACTTCGGCCGACAGGTGATTCCGGCGCTCGAGCTGCGTACGGCTCCCCGTCCGGAGACGGAGGCGGTGAGCCGGAAGACCAACGGCGCGAAGACCGCGGACACCGTTGCGCCGGGGGCGACGTCGACCGCGCACGTCGAGGCGCCGCTGCACGCGCCGCCCCAGCGGACGAGCTTTGCGCCGGGACGAGGAACCGCGGTCAGGGCGAGCCGCGTGGCCGTGTTCCAGGTCGTCGTGCAGCTCTGTGCGCAATCGAGGCCGGGGACGTCGGCCGTCACGCCGCCAGGGCCGGAGATCGTGACCGCGAGCGGCTGCTGACGATCGAGCTGCACGAGCCAGGGAGCGTCCTGGGTGTCGGAGAAGCTGCCGGCGTGCCCGTAGTAGTCGTCGCGACCCGGATCGAGGGTCTTCGCGTCGAGCGGCAGACCTGTCCAGGAACGGGTGCATGAGGTCGCTCGCCGCGTCGCAGGTGTGCCCCCCGTTCGGCTCGGGGCAGTTGTGCGGAGCGTTTCGCGATACGGCGCCGAGCGTGTGGAGGAACTCGTGCGCGGCCACGGCCGCTGTCGAGACCCCTGCGCACGCCTGCACATACACGGCCGCTACGCCGATCCCGGACGAGCTCGACGCACCCTGTCCGCAGATGTCCGCTTCGGCGACGGGGCCGTCGAAGTAGACGATGTACTTGGTGAATCGCGATCTGAAGTTGGCGGCCAGAAGCGCGTCGAAGAGCGTCACGAACCGGCCTTCCTGACCTGCCAGCTGCGCGCTCGACTGCGGCAGGCGCAGCGTGCTGATGTCGAGCTGTGCGCCGCAGGAGAGCTGGGCAAGGTCGTTCCGCGGCACCCGCACCGGGTCCTCGCGCCGCCACCACGCGTCGATCGCCTCGGCGTCCGTCTGCATCGCACTCGCGAACGTCGTGAACCGATCGGGTGCATCCGAGGGCAGCACGTAGATCCAGTGCACGGGGAATCCGGAGAGCGTGTTCGGCCTGAGATCCGCCCGTGCAGGCGTTCCGCACCACGTCGCAGCAGACCGAGCCGGCTCGCGTGTGGAGGGAAGCGCTCCGGTGAGGATCGCGGATTGTGCCTCCCCGAGCGTCACGGCCTGCGGCTCCGCAGAGGCTCCCGCCCCGCTGCCGGAAAAGAGAACCACTGCCGCGAGAACGACGGCGAGCAACGAGCTCGAGCGCATCGGTGGCGTAGCCTAGCCGTGCTCTCGAGTCAGGGGGTCGAGACGGTGACGGTCACGCGACCGGCGACACCGCTCGGCGTCACCCGGACGAAGTGCGCGCGCTGTCCGCAGACGCCCATCGTCGCGCGCTTGCTGCGCTGCCCTATCCATTGGGCCTTCCGCACGACGGTTCGCCGATTGGCGGCGACGAGCGCGACCTCGAAGACGCCCGTGGAGGGAACGGTCGCGTTGAGGACGAGCTCCCCGTCCAACGGTGTCGGCAACGAGATCCACCATGCCTTCTTCGTCTTCGTGAACGTCCGCCTGAATACCGCCTTCTGGGTTCCCGCCCAGGGCTGCAGGACGTCGCGCTCGGCGGCTACGAGAGCGGCCTCGTCGGGGAAGAAGCTCGGGGAGATGATCGGCCAGGTGGCGGTCGTGATCCCGGCTTTGCGCTCGTCCATCAGCCGGTAGACCTCGGCCCACGCCTCGCCCGGATTGCTCGCGTAGTTCGAGCCCTCGTTCCCGGGGAACGCCTCGCCGCCTCGACACGCGCGGGCAGACGGTCGCGGCGCTCGCCCAGTGCTTCGGGCCCCAGTCGACCGCGCGCCAAGGAGTGTTGAGCGCGGTGGTACGCCACGTGGTGGCCGTACTCGTGACGAACGACCTCCTCGGGCGTCGTTCCGTCACGCGCAGGCTCTCCGAGCGAGACCATCTCGTCGCCCGAGTAGCAGCCGAGCGCCCGGAAGCCGCACAGATCCTGCACTTCGGCGAGGCTGGCGATGTGGGACGTGAGGCTTGCAAGCTCGGGGCCGTGCGTGAGGCCCGCGATGAACTCCGCCCACTTCTCCGGCGTCTCGGCCGGAAGCGCGTCGGAGACGAAGACGTGGACGACGTCTCCGGTCGAGGAGACGATCGGGCCTCCCCGCCACGCGATCGCGCCGAGCGCGACGCGGTCGACGCGCGCTGGCCCCGCCTGGCCGTGGAACGACCGCGCAAAGACATGCGGCGCCGGAGCCTGCGGAGCACTGGTCGCGGCAGCCGCACCGCCGGAGACGAGTACGAGGAAGAGCCCCGCGAGGAGAGCGGCAAGCGAGCGGGACACCACTCGCTCCTTATAGCGACGTCTTCGTGAACGAAGGGTAAGAATCGGTAACGGTCTCGGATCGCCGGAGTGCGATCTCAGGCGCGCGGCCCGGCGCCCGCGACGGCGGGCGCGACGTCCCCGAAACGCTCGAAGTTCGAGCGGAACATCTGCGCAAGCTCCGTCGCCTTGGCGTCGTATGCCGTCGGGTTCACCCAGGTCAGGCGAGGGTTGAGCAAGCTCGTCTGGACTCCCGGGACCGCCACGGGCACCTCGAAGCCGAAGACGGGATCGGTGCGGTATTCGACGCCGGCGAGGTGTCCGGAGAGGGCCGCGTGCAGCAGCGCCCGGGTCGCGGAGATCGGCATCCGGTGACCCTCGCCGTACGGGCCTCCGGTCCACCCGGTGTTCACGAGCCAGACGGTCGCGCCGTGCCGGTCGAGCCGTTCGCCGAGCATGCCCGCGTACACCGAAGGCGGTTGTGGCAGGAACGGCGCGCCGAAGCATGCCGAGAAGGTCGGCTGCGGCTCGGTGACGCCGATCTCGGTGCCGGCGAGCTTGGCGGTGAAGCCGGACAGGAACCAGTACAGCGCCTGATCGCGCGTCAGCCGCGCAATCGGGCGGAAGGATCCCGAACGCATCCGCGGTGAGGAAGATCACCGAGCTCGGGTGCCCGCCACGCTTCTCGGGCAGCGCGTTCGGGATCTGCTCGAGCTTGTATGCGGCGCGCGTGTTCTCCGTCTTCGAGTCGTCGTCGAGGTCGAGGACGCCGTGCTCGTCCACGATCACGTTCTCGAGGACGGTCCCGAATGCCCGCGTCGTCCCGTAGATCGCCGGCTCTGCATCCATCGAGAGCCGGATCACCTTCGCGTAGCAGCCTCCCTCGAAGTTGAAGATGCCGTCGTCGGCCCAGCCGTGCTCGTCGTCTCCGATCAGGTGTCGCTCGGGGTCCGCGGAGAGCGTCGTCTTGCCCGTTCCGGAGAGGCCGAAGAACACCGCCACCGTTCCGTCGTCGCCGAGGTTCGCAGAGCAATGCATCGGGAAGACCCCTTCGAGCGGAAGCCGGTCGTTCAGAAGCGTGAAGATCGATTTCTTGATCTCCCCGGCGTAGTACGTCCCGCCGATCAGCACCTCGCCGCGGGACGGATGCAGGACGACGAAGGTCTCGCTCCGTGTTCCGTCCTCCGCGGGATCCGCCGTGACGGGCGGAGCGTGGAGCACGAGCGCGTCGATCGACATCTCCTCGAGCTCGTCGGGCGTGGGATCGATGAAGAGCGTCTTCGCGAAGAGCGCATGCCACGGGCTCGCGGTGACGACCCGGACGCCGATCCGGTGCGTCGGATGCGCCCCGGCGAACGCGTCCACGACGTAGACATCGCCGGCGGCGAGCTCCGCTCCTACCTTCTCACGGAGCCCCTCGAACGACTCCTCCGAGATTTCGGCGTTCACGTCGCCCCACCAGATCCGCTCCTCGGACCCGGGCTCGCGGACGATGAACTTGTCCTTGGGCGAGCGCCCGGTGTGGACGCCGGTGTCGACCACCAGCGCGCCACCTTCGGCAAGGCTCGCGTCGCCTCGGGCGAGCGCATCGGTGTAGAGCTCGGACGTCGTCGGATGCCAGTGGATCCGCCCGCTCACGTCGATGCCGTGCTCCGCGAGCGTGCCGCGGCCCGGGACCGTCGCGATCATTCGAGCGCCTTCTTCATCGCCAGAGCAATCTATGGTATTTGGGAGAACCGCTCGATGGCGGCGGAAACCGGCCCGAGCCACGCTTTGGCGCGGGGAAGCGTGACGAGCGAGCCATTCCGTGAGCGCAGCGCGACGCCGTGCAGGCCGCGCGGGACGACCGTGTACGTGCCGTGCGCCCCCGCGGCGAGCGCGCGCTCGAACCCGCTGCGCGAATGCGCCGCGCTGACCCCGGGGACCAGCGGAAGCCAGCGGTCCCAGGCGCCGTGCACGACGTCGAAGCGCTTGCCACGGAGGGGACGCAGGTCGAGCTGGGGTGGGATCCACGGCGCGAGGCCGAGGACGGCGGCTGCGCCTTCGTGATCCGCGGCGCCGATCGCGACGGCGCCGCCCATCGAGAAGCCGACGAGGATCGACGGGCGCGCGGAGGCGGTCAGTGCATCCTCCGCGTCCTCGACGCAGGACGGGAGCTCGTTCCAGCTCTTCGTCCGGTACCGAACCTCCAGGAACGCGACTTCGGGGAAGCGGGTCGCAAGCCGCTCTGCGAGCCACTCGCTGGTCGCGCTCCAGGTTCCGGGGACGCGACGCGCGGTTCCCCCGTTCACGAGCACTGCGGCGCGCGGCGCGTCGGGATTGCGGACGCGCGCTTCCGCGCCGCGTGCGAGAGGCAACGGACGCATGCGCGGATTCTGGGCTATGCGTCGTCCAGCGCGGGTACAGCGGTGACCGGCGGCAGGCCCTCGTCCCGCGCCGCGAGCTCGGCGAAACGGCCTCCGCGGGCGAGGAGCTCCTCGTACGTCCCGATCTCGACGATGTGTCCGCGGTCGAGTACGACGATCTGGTCGGCGTCGCGAACGGTCGAGAGCCGATGCGCGATGGCGATCGTCGTCCGACCCTCGGAAAGGCGCTCGAGCGCCTCCTGTACCAGCCGCTCGGTCTGCGTGTCGAGAGACGAGGTCGCCTCGTCCAGCACGAGGACGGGCGGGTTTCGGAGGATCGTCCGCGCAATCGCGATCCGCTGTTTCTCTCCTCCCGAGAAGCGATATCCCCGCTCGCCGACCATCGTGTCGTAGCCGTCGGGCAGGGTCGCGATCAGCTCGTGGATCTGCGCTGCTCGTGCGGCCTCCTCGATCTCCTCGTCCGTTGCCGCCGGCCTCGCGAAGCGCAGGTTCTCCCGGACGGTTGCGTGAAAGAGATACGTCTCCTGGGAGACGACGCCGACCGCGGCCGCGAGCGACTCGAACGTGAGATCGCGGACGTCCACGCCGTCGATCGAGACCGTGCCTTCGGTCGCGTCGTAGAGCCGAGCGACGAGGTATGCGCAGGTCGTCTTCCCCGAGCCGGTCTCCCCGACGAGCGCGGTCTTCGTCCCGGGTGGAACCCCGAACGAGACGTCCTGCAGCGTCCACGCAGCGTCGTCGTAGCGGAACCAGACGGAGTCGAGCTCGACCTCGCCGCGCGGGCTTTCGAGTGCTCGTGTGCCCTCGACGATGTCCACGGGCTGGTCGAGGTACTCGAAGATGCGGTCGAAGAGCGCGAGGGAGCTCTGCACCTCGATCTGGACCCCGAGCAAGCTGCCGATCGGGAAGAAGAGACGCGTCTGCAAGGTGGTGAAGGCGACGAGCGTCCCGATCGTGATCGAGGCGTTTCCCTGCGCGATCGTCAGCCCGGCGAACCAGTAGACGAGGGCGGGCATGACCGCGAAGGTGGTCTGGATCGCCGCCATCACCCAGCGGCCCGTCATGCGGCTCCGCACCTCGAGCTCGGCGAGCCGGCCCGACTCGGTCTCGAAGCGGCGGGCGAGATCCTCGGTCCGCCCCATCGTCTTCCCGAGCAGGATCCCGGAGACCGAGAGCGACTCCTGCACGATCGAAGACACGTCGGCAAGGGACGCCTGCCGCTCGGCGGTGACCTTCTTCCGCTGATCGCCGACACGCTTCGTCAGCCAGACGAAGAGCGGCAGGAGGACGAGTGCGAACGCCGCCAGCCGCCAGTCGAGCAGCAACATCGCGACGACCGTGGCGAGAACGGTGGTCACGTTCGAGAGCACCGAGGTCGCCGTCGAGGTCACGACGGTCTCGATGCCGCCGATGTCGTTGGCGATCCGGCTCTGCACCTCCCCTGTCCGCGTCCGGGTGAAGAACGCGAGCGAGAGCCGCTGGAGATGCCGGTAGACCTGCGAGCGGAGGTCGTGCATGACGCTCTGCCCGACCTGGTTCGAGAGCAGGGTCTGGAACACACCGAGAACCCCGGTCACGATCGGGATGACGACCATTCCCGCGACGAGGACGGTGAGCAGGCCGACGTCCTCCTGCGGGATCGCGACGTCGAGCACCTCGCGAAGCAGGAACGGGGAGACGACACCGAGCGCCGCCGAGACGAAGATGAGGCCCGAGACCGCCGCGAGGCGGGCGCGATACGTGCGGAAGAGGCGGACGATGCGGCGGAAGTTCGCGCGCCTGACGGCAGGGTCGGCCGGCCGCTCCGGCGGATCGCCGCTGGTGAACGAGTCGAAACGCCGGCCTGGCATTTGCTAAGCCTGCCTGTCGAAGGTCACTCGAGGCTGACCGCGAATCCGAACCCGTGAGCACCACCGCGGCGATCGACCGCTTTCTCGAGCACGGCGGGCTCTCGGAGGCGAGCCAGCGGGCGTACGGCTCCGACCTGACCGCATTCGCCCTCTGGCTCGACGAGCGCGAGCTCGCTCTCGACGACGTGGACGCCCAGGTTCTCGCGGACTGGGTCGCCGAGCTCGGCAGCGGCCGGGGAAAGCTCGCCCCTGCGACGATCTCCCGCCGCATCGCAGCAGTTCGCTCGTGCCTGCGCTTCACGTTCGGCCCCGAGCGAGTCCCCGACGCTTCCTTCTCCCCGCGCCGGCCGAGGCGGCTGCCGAACGCGCCGAAGGAGGCGGAGGTGGACGGCCTGCTGGCGCTCGCAGAGGGGCATACCCGACCTCGCGCTCCGAAATCGCGCGCTGCTGGAGCTCCTCTACTCGGGAGGGCTGCGGAGCGCAGAGGTCGTCGCGCTCGATCTCGCGGACGTCGACTTCGAGCAGGAGGCGATTCACATTCGCGGCAAGGGCGGAAAGGAGCGGGTCGTGCCGCTCGGGGAGGAAGCGGCGCACCACGTCGCGCTGTACCTCCGCGCCGCACGGCCCTCCCTGGCACGAGGCGCGGTCGATGCGCTGTTTCTCTCCACCAGGGGACGACGCCTGGACACGAGCACCGTGCGCCGGCTCGTCCGGAACCCGCACCGGCTCCGCCATGCCTTCGCGACGCACCTGCTCGAGGGCGGCGCCGATCTGCGGACGATCCAGGAGCTCCTCGGGCATGCATCGCTCTCGACGACGCAGATCTACAGCCACGTGGACGCGAAGCGCCTGCGCCGCGTCTACGACCGCTCGCACCCTCGCTCGTAGAGCCGATCCCTCTGGGGAACGATCGGCACTGAATCGTCACCCTTACAGTGCCAGGCACTGTAAAGACGTCCGCCCGCCGGTTCGGCCACGGCAGGAGGGGACGGCGTTCCACCGAATCGGGTCCGGGCGCGATGGCCGCCTCCGCCGACCCCGACCTCGATCGGTACCTGCTGCTCCTCGCGGCGAGGCGCTCGCCGCGCACCGTGGACGCGTACCGGCGCGACCTGGCCTCACTCGCCGTATCGCGAGCAGGAACCGTCGGAGACGCGAGCATCGAGGACCTCGAGGCCTGGCTCGCGGCCATGCGCGCCGAGGGCCTGGCGCCGTCGACGCTCGCACGCCGCGTCTCCGCCGTGCGCACGTACTTCAAGCACCTGGTGCTCATCGGTGCCAAGAGCGAGAACCCCGCTGCGGGGATCCGGCTCCCGCGCCGCGCCCGCCGTCTCCCCCGTGCGCTCTCTCCGTCGGAGACCGAACGCCTGATCGACGCCGCGACGGGCACCACCCCACGCACCCTCCGCGACCGGGCGCTCGTCGAGCTCCTGTACGGGGCGGGGCTCCGCGTTTCCGAGGCCGTCGGCCTCGAGAAGAGCGGCGTCGACCTCGACGAGCGGATCGTCCGCGTCGTCGGCAAGGGGGGAAAGGAGCGCTTGGTGCCGCTGGGCCGCCCCGCCGCCGAAGCCGCGCGACGCTATCTCGCGCTCGGCCGGCCCCATCTCGACCGGCGTTACCGTCCGGAGCTCTTCCTGAACGCCCGCGGCGGCGCTCTCACCCGCGCGGGCGCTTTCTTCATCCTTCGGCGGCTCGCGGGCAAGGCCGGGCTCGAGCCGGAGCGGGTCCACCCCCACCTGCTTCGCCACTCCTTCGCGACGCACCTCCTCGAGGGTGGAGCCGATCTCCGCTCGGTCCAGGAGATGCTCGGGCATGCCGATCTCGGGACCACCGAGCGCTACACGCACGTCTCGGACCGGCGCCGGCGCGAGGTCTACTTCCAGGCGCACCCGCACGCGCGACGAAAGACGCCCAGCTCGGACACGTCCACGTAACAAGACTGCACCGACTTCCGGCGCCGTTCGACGCGCTCCCTATACTCGCCCGCCTGACGGACCTCACCACCCCACTCCGCGAGCTCTTCGGATTCGAGGCGTTCCGTCCCGGCCAGGAGGACGTCGTGCGCGCCGCGGTCGAAGGGCGGGACACGCTCGCGCTCATGCCGACCGGCTCGGGCAAGTCGCTCACCTACCAGCTCGCCGCGATGCTCCGGCCCGAGCCCACGCTGGTGCTGTCCCCGCTGATCGCGCTGATGAAGGACCAGGTAGACAAGCTCCCGCCGAAGATCGCCGCGACGGCCACCTTCGTGAACTCGTCGCTCGGCGCCGAGGAGAGCGCCGCGAGGCTCGAAAGAGTCGCCTCGGGCGAGACCCGGCTCGTCTATGCCGCGCCAGAGCGTCTGCGCCAGGCGCGCTTCGTGGAGATGCTGCGCAGCGTCGGAATCGGGCTCGTGGTCGTCGACGAGGTGCACTGCGTCAGCATGTGGGGGCACGACTTCCGGCCGGACTACCTCTTCATCCGTCGCGGCCTCGAAGAGCTCGGCCGTCCGACGTTGCTCGGAATGACTGCCACGGCCACGCCCGAGACCGCGCGAGAGATCGGGCTCGCGCTCGGACGCGCGCCAGAGGTCGTGCACACGACGGTCGTCCGCCCGAATCTCCGCTACGAGGTCGTCGGAGTCACGAACGCCGAGGATCGCCTGCGGATACTCGTCGAGCGGCTACGGCAGCTTCGTGGTGGCTCGGCCATCGTCTACGCGCGGTCGCGCCGCTCGACCGAGGAGATCGCCCGCGTCCTCGATGGGCACGGTTTTCGCGCAGACCACTACCACGCCGGGCTCGAGCCGAACGAACGAACGCGCGTCCAGGACGACTTCGTCGCGGACCGCACGCAGGTGGTCGTGGCGACGACGGCGTTCGGCATGGGAATCGACAAGCCCGACGTGCGTCTCGTCTGCCTCGTGAACTACCCCGACTCGCTCGAGGGCTACGTGCAGATGGTCGGCCGGGCAGGTCGAGACGGCGAGCCCAGTCAGACGCTCCTGCTCGCGAGCCCGAGCGATGCGGTCGCACTCCGGCGCTTCGCGGTGTCGGACGTCCCGACCGTCGCCGAGCTGAGGTCCGTGTATCGCGAGCTCCGGACCGCGACGACGATCGAGCCGGAGTCGCTCGCAGCCGTCGCTCCGGAACGGGATCCGCGTGTCCTGGTGGGCATGCTCGAGCAGGCAGGCCTCGTGCGACGCGGGTTCGACGAGGGTCGGTCGATGCGCGTCGAGCGCACGTCCGCCCCGGACGACGCCGCAGAGCGCGTCGAAGCGCTGCTCGGTCGCGCCACACTCGTCGCCGAAGCGCGGGCGGACCGGATCGTCGCGTTCGCCGAGACGCAGACCTGCCGCCATGCGCAGGTTGCCGAGCACTTCGGCGAGACGTTCGCGGGCCCCTGCGGAGCCTGCGACGTCTGTGCGCCCCTCGAGGGAAGCACGACCGTGTCCTCGCCACCGCCCCCACTCCCCGACGACATCGGCGAGGCGATCGTCGACGCCGTCGCCGGGCTGACCTGGCCCCTCGGCCGCCGCAGCCTCGTCGCCACGCTGCGCGGGTCCCTCAAGGCGCCGCCGTCCGCACGGCGCTCGCTTGCATACCGCCTGCTCGCCGCCGCGCCCGAAGCGGACGTTCGGCGCTGGGTGCAGCTCCTCGAGGTAGCGGGAGCGCTCGTCGAGAAGACGACCCCCGACGGGTTTCGGGTGCTCGTAGCCGATCCCGGAGCGCCTCGCCCGAGGATCCGGTCAGGCGCGCCGGCAGACGTCGACGAAGGCGTCGCCGCCCGCCTGCGCCACTGGCGGCTCGAGCGCTCGCGTGACGACGGTGTGCCGGCGTACGTCGTGCTGCACGACTCGACCCTCCAGGAGCTCGCTTCCGTGAAGCCGCGCACGCACGACGAGCTCGCAGGCATCAAGGGGTTCGGCCCCGTCAAGCTCGAACGCTACGGCGACGACCTGCTCGCCGTCATGAGCTCCTAACCGTTCTCACGCGCCGCTCGGGGTCGGCGCGCCGAGGATCTTCTCGGTCTGCGCCTCCCGAAAACGCCGGAGCCTGCCCGCGAGCTCCTCGTCCGAGAGCGCGAGGATCGCAGCCGCGAGCAGTGCCGCATTCACCGCCCCCGCCCGCCCGATGGCGAGCGTCCCGACCGGGATCCCGGCTGGCATCTGGACGGTGGAGAGCAGCGAGTCGAGGCCGCCGAGCTGGGTGCCCATCGGCACGCCGAGCACGGGAAGCAGCGTCTTCGAGGCGACGACCCCCGCGAGATGCGCCGCTCCTCCCGCTGCCGCGACGATCACCTTGCATCCGCGGGCCTCGACGTCCGCGATGTACTCCTCGAGCGCGTCCGGCGTGCGGTGCGCCGAGAGCACCCGGACCTCGTAGGGGATCTCGAGCGTCCGCAGCGTCTCGGGGGCGTGCTGCATCGTCTCCCAGTCCGAGGCCGAGCCCATGATCACCGCGGCTGCCGGGCTCATTTCGGCAGTCTCATTTCGCCTGGGCCTTTCGTTTCAGCGCCGTCTGCACGACCCGGGCAGTCTTGCGCATGTCGGCATCCACGTCGTCCCCCTCCGCGATGCCCTCGAGGAGCTGGATCGTGTCGCGGTGGGCGGCGCCGTTCTTCAAGCAGATGACGGCCAGGCGACGAACGGCCAGGTTCGGGTCCCGCGCGGCAAGCTCGTGGAGCAGAGCGCGGTACGAGTTCACGTCACCGGGATGACCACGCGAGAGCCCCTCCAGCGCGATCAACGCCGAGCCCACGAGCAGCCGGGCTCTCGTCCTCGAGCCCGCGGCGGAGGAGCTGGAGCTTCTGCCGAAACCGGAACTGGGCGATCGCGCGGTAGGCCTGCGAGCGCACGCGATAGTCCGCGTCCCGCGCTGCAGCCTCGATCTCCTCGTCCCACTGGACGCGCAGCGCCGCGAGCGAGCGCTCGTCCCCGGCCTGCGCGAGGGCGTCTGCCGCGGCCGCCGCATCGGCGAGCGTCGTCAAAGTTCAGACAGCGAGCGGGCGGGCGGCCCGACGTACCGCGCCGCCGGCCGGATCAGGCGGGCCGCACGCTTCTGCTCGAGAATGTGCGCCGACCAGCCGGCCACTCGCGCGCACGCGAACATCGCGGGCGTGAGCTTGGCAGGAATCTGGGCGACGTCGAGAACGACGGCGGCCCAGTACTCGACGTTGGTCGCCAGGACACGCTCGGGATGACGCCGCCCGAGCTCCGCCAGAGCGGCCTCTTCGAGAGCCTTCGCCGTCTCCACCCGCTCCGAGCCGAGCTCTTCCGCGGTCCGCGACAGAAGCCGCGCGCGCGGATCCTCCGCCCGGTAGACGCGATGCCCGAAGCCCATGATCCGGTCCCCGCGATCGAGGAGCTCCGAGACCCATCGCTCCGGGTCACCCATCGCCGCGACCTCGTCGATCATCGGCACGACGTGGGCGGGAGCGCCGCCGTGCAACGGCCCGGACAGCGTCCCGACGGCGGCCGACATCGCCGCACCCGCGTCGGCCCCGGTCGAGGCCGCGATCCGCGCGGTGAACGTCGACGCGTTCAGTCCATGCTCGGCCGTGCAGATCCAGTAGGTGTCGATCGCCTTGACGTGGGCCGGATCGGCCTCGCCACGCCAGCGGATGAGGAACTTCTCGGCGGCGGAAGACCCCTGCGCAACGGTCTCTTCGGCAACGGGGTCCTCGTTCCCGTCGGCGACCCGCGCCGAGCGGGCGACGATCGCCATCAACTCGGCCGAGAGCCGCGCAAGGTCGTCTCTCGCCTGCTCGTCGGAGACCTGGTTCAGCTTGCCGAGCCCCCATACGCCGGACAGGCGCGCGATCTCGGCCTGGGCATCAGCAGGAGCGTTGCCCGTCAAGAGCGGAGGCTCGTATCCCTCCGCGTCGGGCATCCCCGGCTCGAGGCTCTGGTCGACGAGGAGGCCCCAGACCTTCTCGTACGGGACCTTGCCGACGAGCTCCTCGATGTCCACACCTCGGTAGCGAAGGGCGCCTCCGTCGCGATCCGGCTCGGCGATCTCGGTCTCGACGGCGACGACGCCTTCGAGACCTGGCTTGAAGTCCGCGACCTCGCTCATCCGCCAGGACGCTACCTGACTCAATGTGCGCAAGACCGGAATCGCTCGAGCGGATCATTCCGGTTCGGCCGCGAACGAACGCCTAAAGCGCGTCCGCTTCGCGGCCGCGGTCGCGCTCCAGCGGATCTCGACCGCCCAGGTACGATCCGCCGCGCCCATGGGCCATCGCGTGACCCTCATTCCCGGTGACGGGACCGGCCCGGAGCTCACCGAGGCGACCCGACGCGTGCTCGAGGCGACGGGAGTCGACCTCGAGTGGGACCTCCGCCAGGCGGGCGTCGACGTGATGGAGGAGGCAGGAACTCCGCTCCCGCAGGAGACGCTCGACTCGGTGAAGCAGAACGGCGTCGCCCTGAAGGGCCCGATCACGACGCCCATCGGCACCGGCTTCCGATCGGTCAACGTCGCTCTCCGCCACGAGCTCGAGCTCTACGCCTGCCTTCGCCCGTGCAAGACCTACCCGGCGTTCGCACCCGCTACGAGGACGTCGACATCGTCGTCGTCCGCGAGAACACCGAGGATCTCTACGCAGGAATCGAGTACGAGGCGGGAAGCGAGACGGCGGCGACCGTGATCGAGACGCTGAACGGCCTCCAGGTGAAGCAGATCGCCGCCGGCTCGGGAATCTCGGTCAAGCCGATCAGCGCGCAGGCATCCGAGCGCATCATCCGCTTCGCATTCGAGTACGCGCGCGCGAACCACCGTCGCGAGGTCGCGGGCGTGACGAAGGCGAACATCATGAAGTTCACCGACGGCCTGTTCCTCTCCGTCTTCCGCGAGGTCGCGAAGGACTTTCCCGAGATCGCGTCGCGCGAGGTGCTCGTCGACGCGCTCTGCATGCAGCTCGTCCAGCGACCCGAGGAGTTCGACGTGCTCGTCCTCCCGAACCTCTACGGCGACATCGTGAGCGACGTGACCGCCGGTCTCGTGGGCGGGCTCGGGGTCGCGCCGGGCGCCAACATCGGTGAAGGCGCGGCCGTCTTCGAGGCGACGCACGGCTCGGCGCCGCGGTACAAGGGCCTGAACAAGGTGAATCCGACGGCGATGATCCTCTCCGGAAAGCTGATGCTCGAGCACCTCGGCGAGCGCGACGCCGCGCAGCGGCTCGAGCGCGCAGTCGCCGCCGTGATCGCCGAGGGCGCGCGCGTCACCTACGACTTGAAACCCACACGCGACGACCCGACCGCGGTCGGCACCTCCGAGTACGCCGATGCGATCATCGAGAAACTGGGGAAGAGCGTATGAGACACAAGGTCACCGTCGTCGGCGCGGGGCTGACGGGACGCACGATCGCCCAGGAGCTCGCGCGGCGCGACTACGCGAACGTCGTCCTCGTCGACATCGTCGAAAACCTCCCGCAGGGCATCGCCCTCGACCTCGACGAGGCGGCGCCCGTGCTCGGGTACGAGCCAACCGTCACGGGATCGAACAGCTACGACGAGACCGCTGGATCGGACGTCGTCGTCGTCACCGCAGGCGTCCCCCGCAAGCCCGGGATGAGCCGCGACGATCTCGTGACGACGAACGAGCGGATCGTAGGGTCGGTCACCGAGGAGGCGCTCCGGCACTCGCCGGACACGATCGTGATCGTCCTCTCCAACCCCCTGGACGCGATGTGTCACGTCGCGAAGGCGGCGTCCGGCCTTCCGAAGGAGCGCGTCTTCGGCCAGGCGGGCATCCTCGACACG
Source organism: uncultured Actinomycetes bacterium (assembly GCA_963721795.1). GTDB lineage: Bacteria > Actinomycetota > Thermoleophilia > Gaiellales > Gaiellaceae > GMQP-bins7. The sequence goes on along the minus strand of CAVRLT010000018.1, from coordinate 80,591 downwards.
GCGCGGTTTCGGACGTTCATCGCGTGGGAGACCGGCGCGTCCGTCCGCGATGTGCATGCGCTCGTCCTCGGAGGACACGGAGATCAGATGGTGCCGGTGGTTTCGGCGACGACGGTCGGTGGCGTGCCGCTGACGAAGCTCGTGGCCCAGGACCGGATCGACGCGATGGTCGAGCGCACCCGCAAGGGCGGCGGCGAGGTCGTCGAGCTCCTCGGGACGTCGGCGTGGTACGCGCCGGCGGCAGCGGTCACGGAGATGGTCGAGGCCGTCCTCCTCGACCAGAAGCGGCTGCTCCCGTGCACGGCATATCTCGAAGGGGAGTACGGAGTCACGGATCTGTACATGGGCGTTCCGGTCAAGCTCGGCGCCGCAGGGATCGAGGAAGTGGTCGAGCTCGATCTCTCGGAGCAGGAGCAGTCGTGGTTCGAGGACTCGGCCGCGGCCGTCCGGGACGTGGTCTCGGTCCTCGGGAAGGGATAGGGCGAGGCAAGCCTCGCCCCTACGATGGACCTGAACCTCGACGGCCGCACCGCGATCGTCTGCGGCGCCTCCGCCGGAATCGGGCTCGGGATCGCCGAAGCGCTCGCGGCGGAAGGAGCCAACCTCGTCATGTTCGCGCGGAGCCCCGAACCGCTCGAGCGCGAGGCTGAGCGGCTCGGAGGACGGCCCGTACCGGGTGACGTCACCGGCGCGGACGACGTGTCGCGCCTCGTGCAGACAGCGGTGGATGCCTTCGGTGGTGTCGACATCCTGATCAACAACTCCGGCGGGCCGCCGCGAACGGCGGCGGTCGGGCTCACGGCGAAGCAGGTCGAGGCCGCCGTCCAGCTGCTCCTCGTGTCAGTGGTGCGCCTGACCGGTCTCTGCCTGCCGCACCTCGAGCGAAGCGGCCACGGGCGGATCGTCAACATCACGTCGAGCACGGTGAAAGAGCCAACCGACAACCTCGTGCTCTCGAACGCCGTTCGCCCGGGAGTGGTCGGGTGGGCGAAGACGCTCTCCCGCGAGGTCGGCCCCAAGGGAATCACCGTCAACTCCATCGCGCCGGGCTGGATCGACACCGAGCGGATTCGCGAGGTCCATCCCGACGGTCCGAGCGAGGACGACCTGCGTGCCATCCCTCTCCGCCGGCTCGGCACCCCGCGCGAGATCGGCGACGTCGTCGCGTTCCTGTGCTCCGATCGAGCGGCCTACGTCACCGGGACCGTCGTCTCCGTCGACGGCGGCCTCGTCCGCGGGCTTCATTGAGAGCCCGGGGAGGTCGCCGGTGAAGCGTCTTGCAGGTATCGCGGTCGCGCTCGGCGTCGTCGGGCTCGTCACCGCGTTCACGCTGTGGATCCTTCCCGCCGAGGAGTTCATCTTCACGCCCCACGAGGCCAAGCCCCTCGCCGAGCGCATCCAGGTCGAGGGATCGCGACCCCGCGAAGAGGGAGGCGTCTACTACGTCGACGTCTTCGTGCGCAGGACGACCCGGCTCGAGGACCTGTTCCCGTTTCTGCGCCCCGAGGGTTCGACGGTCGTCCCGGAGGAGGCCATTCTCCCGAGCGGGACCTCGCAGAACGAGCGCGACCGCCAGACGGCCGCGCAGATGAACCGGTCGGAGCTCGTCGCCTCGGCGGTCGCGCTCCGCGAGCTCGGATACGACGTCGTCGCAAAGCCGCAAGGGGCGCTCGTCATCGACATCGCGTCCGATGCTCCCGCAGCGGCGAAGCTCGAGTCCGGAGACGTCATCGTCGCGGTGGACGGAACCCCGGTGACGACCCCTGACGAGCTCCGCCGCGAGATCGGACGGCGGGATCCGGGCGAGCAGGTGACGCTCACGCTACGGCGCGACGCGGAGACGCAGACCGTGACGGTACGAACGGTTCCGAGCCCGGCCGACCCGACCCGGCCGATCGTCGGCATCAGCGTCGACCAGGATGCGGACATCAAGGTTCCGGTGAGCGTCGACATCGACCTCGGCTCGGTCGGTGGGCCGTCGGCGGGGCTGCCGTTCGCGCTCGAGATCGCGGATCAGCTCGGCCGAGACATCACGCACGGATGCCGAATCGCCGCGACGGGCGAGCTCGCCCTGGACGGGTCCGTGCTGTCCGTGGGCGGCCTCCAGCAGAAGACGATCGGGGCGCGCCAGGCGGATGTGGATGTCTTCGTCGTGCCGGCGGGTGAGAACGCGGCCGAGGCCAACAGTCATGCGGGGGACCTCGAGGTCTTGCCTGTGGAGAGTTTTCAACAAGCGTTGCAGCAGCTGGCAACGTCTCCAAGGAAGTGCTGACTTTGCAGGTCTTTTTACCGTTCTGAGAACAGCCGCAAATTGCGGCGGATTCGTCCTCGAGGGGGTTGTCTGATGAAGACCTGCTCGCCAGAATGCGGGCTGGTCGTTGAGGGGCGACCGTCGAGAAAATGACGAAGCCACGCTCGCCAGCCACCTGCAACGACTGCTTCTTCCGGCGAGAGGGCCTGTGCGCTCTTCCAGGGAACGACCCGTGTCCGACCTTCCGGGTCGCGACGACCGGGGTGCTGTCACCGCCGAGGCAACCTCAGCTCGTGCCGCGACCTCTTCCGCGCATCGCCGTCGGCCACGCCGCATAGGCTTCTCCCGTGGAAACGCAGGGCTCCACTCCGCCGCCGAAGAAGCGGGACATTCCGTGGATGCTCGTCGGCTTCGCCGTCTTGACGATCTACGTGCTGCTGATCGTCCTCCTGAACAGGGAGGAGGTCGACATCAGCTTCGTCTTCTTCTCGACCAGGATCTCGAAGCTCGTGCTCGTCCTCTTGTGCTTCGGCCTGGGCTTCGCAGCCGGCTTCATGTTCGATCGCTGGCGCGTTCGCCGGAGGGAGCCGTCAGCGTAGAAGCGCCGCCAGCGCCGCGACTCCCGCTTCGATCCGTTCGGGAGGCTCGTAGCTGAAGGCGAGGCGTAGCGAGGAGCTCCCGTTGCCGGAGCCCGCCGGAAAGAAGTCCTCGCCTCTGACGACTGCGACGCCGCCCTCGGCAGCACGCACGGAGACATCCGCCGCACTCGTGCCTGCGGGGAGGTCCAGCCAGACGAAGTACCCGCCCTGCGGACGGCTCCAGGACGCGCCGGCCGGCAGCTCGCGCTCGAGCGCCGCGAGCATCGCGTCACGCCGCGTGCGCAAGTCCGCGCAGGCGCGCTCGAGGTTCGGCTCGAAGCGTCCGCGCTGGACGAACTCGGCGATCGTCGCCTGCGTCAGGAAGGGTGGAGAGATGTACGTGGAGACGGCGCGCTGCTCGAAGGCCTTGGCCTCCTCGGCGGGAAGCACGAAGTAGCCGGTTCGAAGCCCCGGCGCGACCGTCTTCGAGAACGACGAGGTGTACGTGACGAGCTCGGGGTCCATCAGCTCGCAGAGTGCGTGCTCCGGCTCCCCTTCGTAGCGGACGAGCCCGTACGGGTCGTCCTCCAACACGGGCAGACGGTGCGTCTCGGCGATCTCGGCGATCCGTCCGCGCCGCTCGGCGGAGAGCGTGCGCCCACTCGGGTTCTGGAAGGTGGGAACCGTGTACAGGAACGCGGGTGGCTCGGGCGACCGCGCGAGCTCGCGAGACAGCGCCTCCGGATCGAGTCCCTCGTCGTCCATCTCCAGCGATACGACTTCGACGCCGTCGCGGGCGAGGATGAGCAGTGGGCGGTCGTAGGTCGGGCCCTCCACGAGGACCCGCCCGGGTCGGCGCGCGAGCGCCTCGGCCGCGTAGAGCACGAACCCCAGGAGCCCGCCCACCGTCAGTACGACCCGCTGCGGGTCGACGCCGTGTCGCCCGGCGACCCATTCCCGAAGCGGCCCGTACCCGCCGCCGGGGCCGTAGGAGAAGACGCCTGCGCCGTCGCGCTCGGCGGCCGCGCGGGCGCAGTCCGCGAGCTCGGCCGACGGGATCAGCTCGGGCGCCGGCGCGCCGCGAGCGAACGAGATCGGCGGAGACACGGCCATGCGGGCGAGCCTAGCGGTGGAGCGATCGGCGTGAACTCTCGACGCTTACAGTGCCAGGCACTGTAAAGACGCGCGCGTCACGAGCGGCCGCGCGAACCCCTACGAGCCCAGGATCTACGCGCGAATCAGCGCGGCGACCAGCTCGGCGGTTTCGGTCGGAGTCGTCCCCACGCGAATCCCTCGCGCCTCGAGCGCGTCTTTCTTGGCCTCGGCCGTTCCGGACGAGCCCGAGATGATCGCGCCCGCGTGCCCCATCGTCTTCCCCGGCGGCGCCGTGAAGCCGGCGATGTACGCAACCACGGGCTTCGACATCTCCGACTCGATGAACGCCGCAGCCTTTTCCTCCTCGTCGCCGCCGATCTCGCCGACCATGACGACGTGCTCCGTCTCCGGATCGGCCTCGAAGAGCGAGAGGACGTCCACGAACGACGAGCCGACGACCGGGTCTCCGCCGATGCCGACGATGGTGGAGTTGCCGAGCCCGAGCTGGGTCAACTCGTGACCGATCTGATACGTGAGCGTTCCCGAGCGGGACACGAGCCCGATCGAGCCTTCGCGGAAGATCTCGGCGGGAATGATCCCGACGTTCGCCTTTCCGGGGGAGAGGACGCCCGGGCAGTTCGGCCCGATCAGCCGGACGCCACGCACGTCGACCGTACGAGTGCAGGCGGAGCATCTCGTGCGCAGGAACTCCCTCCGTGATGCAGATGATCGTCGCCACTTTCGCGTCGATCGCCTCGTAGATCGCATCCGCCGCGAACGGCGCCGGCACGAAGACCATCGCGGTGTTCGCACCCGCATCAGCGACCGCGGCGGCGACGGTGTCGAAGATCGGGATCCCCTCGACGTCCTGCCCGCCCTTCCCGGGCGTCACGCCCGCGACGACCTGTGTGCCGTGCTCGCGGTTCCGAAGACCGTGGAAGCGACCCTCCGAGCCGGTCAACCCCTGCACCACGAGTCTCGTGGCGGTGTCGACGAGGATCGCCATGAGCTAGACGGCCGCCGCGAGCTCGACGGCACGCCGCGCGCCGTCGAGCATCGTCGCCTCGGTGTGCAGGTTCGACGCGTCCGCCTCTCGCAGCAGGCGGCGCCCCTCCTCCGCGTTCGTCCCGTCGAGGCGAACCACGATCGGATCCTCGATCGCCATCTGCTCGAGCGCCTGCAGGATTCCTCGCGCGACCTCGTCGCAGCGGGTGATCCCGCCGAAGATGTTGAAGAAGATCGCGCGCACCTGCGAGTCCTTCGAGATGACCTCCAAGGCGTCGACGACGCCCTGCGCGTCACCGCCCCCGCCGAGGTCGCAGAAGTCGGCCGGCCTACCGCCGACGAACGTGACGACGTCGACGGTGGACATCGTCAACCCCGCTCCGTTGCCGAGCACGCCGATGTCGCCGTCGAGCTTCACGTAGGTGACGCCTTTCTCGCGGGCGAGCGCTTCCAGCGGGTCGGCTGCCGCCACGTCTCGCAGCTCGGCGAGGTCCGGGCGTCGATAGAGGGCGTTGTCGTCGATGGTGAACTTGGAGTCGAGCGCGCGCACCTCACCGTCAGTCGTCACGACCAGCGGATTGATCTCGCAGAGCATTGCGTCGCATCCGACGAAGACGTCGTAGAGCTTCCCGGCGATCGCGACGATCTGCTTCTGCTCCGCAGGATCCTCCACTCCTGCCTCGTAGACGAGCCGCCTCGCGTGCCATGGGTGGAATCCCTCGAGCGGGTCCACGTGCAGGCGGACGAGCGCCTCCGGGCTCGACGCGGCGACCTCCTCGATGTCGACCCCGCCTTGTGTCGTGAACATGAAGAGCGCCTGCTTCGCGCTGCGGTCGAACGCGATCGAGAGGTAGTACTCGCGCGCGATCTCCGACGCCCGCTCGACCCACAGCTTCTCGACGACGTGGCCGCGGATGTCCATGCCGAGAATCTCTCGGGCTCGCGCCTCGGCGTCCGCAGGTGTGTCGGCGAGCTTGATTCCGCCTGCCTTGCCGCGGCCCCCGATCAGCACTTGCGCCTTGACGACGACTTGTCCCCCGAGCTCCTCCGCGGCCGCTCGCGCCTCCTCGGCGCTCGTGGCGAGGCGCCCCTCCGAGACCGGGATACCGAAGCGGCGGAAGAGCTCCTTCCCCTGGAATTCGTGCAGGTCCAAAGCGCGGGCGAGTCTACCCGGCTCGAAGCTGCCGGGAGCCGACGAGCGGGTGTGCGAGCATTGGGCGATGAGCCGAACGACGATCCTGGTGCTGGTGGCGCTCGGCGCAGCGCTGGCCGGGTTCGCGTTCTCGACGGCGGCGAGGCAGCTGAAGGAGGAGGAGCCCACGACCGAGGCGAGCGTCGCGGCCGGTCCCCAAGCTGCGACGCTCCGCTGGCGCGAGACGCACGGGAGCCCCGGTGAGCAGCTCGTCTTCGCGGTCGAGTCGCTCGAGGTCGTGCCCGGAGGCTGGCGAGTCCGACTGGCGCTCGAGAATCGCTCGTCGGTCGCGTTCGCGCTCGGCGATCCGCAGGCGACGCTGAATCGCTCGTTCGGCCTGATGCTCTTCTCGACCGGGAAGATCGAGGAGCTGACCGAGCAGAACGCCAACAACACGCTCCCGGCCGTGCGACCGGCAACGACCTACGCACCGAAGTTGCCCGCGATCCTGGAACCGGGAGCATCGTGGCGGGGAACGATCTCTGCTCCGGGCGCACTGGCCGCAGGAAGCTACGCGCGCGTCGTGTTCGGAGCGCTCGTCTCCGTCGGCAATCCGCCGGAGGAGCTCGGGGAGAGCGTCGTGTGGATCACCGACCGCGCGTACCAGCTCCGCGCGTAGCGTCGCTGGCGCGATCAGAGAAGGCGCGCTGAAAGCACTCGCTGCGCCTCAGCTTCGGCGCCGCAGCTGGCCGGGAGCACCGGGCCTGCGGTCTCCTCGACGGCCGCCGCGTGCTCGTTGCCGTCTCGATCGCGGAACCGAATTACGCGGACCCTCGACGGACGAGAGTCGAAGATCTGCGACGTCCACCAGTCCGAGCGGCCCGCCGGATCGCGTGCTCCGCTGCCTGGACGTTAGGGTCGTAGCAGGTTCGCCCCCGGTACCGATCGAGCTGGATCTCGCCCGCCAGCGCACGGTTGGTGAGAGCGACTGCGTCCTCCGCATCGACCCGGCCCAGCTGGATTCCTTGGGGGAGGACGAGCACGTTCGCTGCGAAGCGATGGCCGCCCTGGTGGGACGACAACCAGAGCTCGACATCGAGGAATCGATTTTCCAGCGCCCCGTACACCGCGGTGCCGAGGCGAGCGCAGCAGGCGTCGCGGCTCCCGTGCCCGCAGACGAGGACGACCTTCGCATCGGTGGGCTCGCCGTCGGCTTCGAAGTCGACATTCGCCAGGTCGTCGTGCGCCTGGAGCTCGATCCGACGTACGTCGGACGCCATCTCCTCCGCTCGTACCGCGAACACGACCGGCCGACCGTTCGACCGACCGGGTCGCCGCACGAAGTGCAGGCGCGAACGCGGTGTGCGCTCGAGCCACGCCGAAAGGGCGTCGTGTGCGCGTGGCGGAAGCAGGCCCGGGGTACCGACGTCACGCCCCCACGGAGCCTGGAACCTCGACGAGAAGCCACTGCTCGGCCGTGGATGCAGTCCCCGCCAGCGGCTCGTCCGCCGCCCTCGACAGGTCGGAGCAACGACCACCGGAGCCCGTCACTCGGCTGCGTCACCCGTCTCGATGACGCAGATCGGCTCACCTTCTGCGATCGGTTGCCCGGGGCGAACGTGGACGATCGTCACGACGCCTTCGCGATGTGCGACGACCTCGTTCTCCATCTTCATCGCCTCGATGACGCAGATCAGCGTTCCCGGCTGGACGGAGTCTCCTTCGGCGACACCGAGCTCGAGCACCGTTCCTTGCATCGGGCTCGCGACGTCACCGGTCGTCGCACCCCGCAGGCCCTTGCTCCGCTCCTTGTGACGGCGGGCGAGCTCCGCCCACGCGGGCTCGGGCGCGTGAACGCGGACCTCGTGGCGACGACCGTCCAGCTCGACCTCCAGGACACGTGCTCGCGTCGGTCGCGATCCGTCCGACGCCGTGGTTACGGTTGTTGTCATATGAGACAACTCACCATCGAGCTCTTGCGCGCGCTCGGCAAGCTCCTCGGATTCGACGATGCCTCGGCACGTCTCTCCCGCGACGAAGCACGGAGCGGACAGCAGGGCACGGTGGAACCCGACCAGCGTCGTCATGCCCCGGATCTCGAACTCCTCGAGGGCGCGCAGCGCTCGCCGCCGAGCCCGTTCCCTGTCGACGTCGTGCACGACGAGCTTGGCGATCAGCGGGTCGTACAGATCCGAGATCTCGTCGCCGGCGCGCACCCCGGAGTCCACACGCACACCCGGCCCGCCGGGCTCCCGATACGCCTCGATGCGTCCGGGCGCCGGCAGGAACCCGCGAGAGACGTCCTCCGCGTTGATCCGGCATTCGATCGCGTGCCCACGGAAGACGACGTCCTCCTGCGCGAGCGAGAGTCGTTCACCCGCGGCGATGAGAACCTGCTCGCGCACCAGGTCGATCCCGGTGACGGCCTCCGTGACGGTGTGCTCGACCTGGATGCGTGTGTTCATCTCCAGGAAGTAGTACGTCCCGTCCGGAGTGAGCAGCCCTTCGATCGTCCCGGCCGAGCGGTAGCCAACCGCGCGCGCGGCCTCGACGGCGATCGATCCGATTCGGTCGCGGAGCTCGGCGTCGACGGCCGGAGAAGGCGTCTCTTCGACGAGCTTCTGGTGCCGCCGCTGGATCGTGCAGTCGCGCTCTCCGAGATGGATGACGGCGCCGTGATTGTCGGCCAGGACTTGAACCTCGACGTGTCTCGGATCGTCGAGATACCGCTCCACGTACACGGCCGAGTCCGCAAAGTACGCCTCACCTTCGCGACGAGCCGACTCGAACGCCCGCTCGACCTCCTCCGCTGCGCGCGCGATCTTGAGCCCCTTGCCGCCACCGCCAGCCGAAGCCTTGATTGCGATCGGATATCCGATCTCGCCGGCGATTCCGAGGACGGCGTCCACGCTCGCTGCGGGCTCGGTCGACCCCGGGATGATCGGAATTCCGGCTGCCTGCATGCGCTCCCGGGCGGCGATCTTCGATCCCATGGCCTCGATGGCCTCTGGAGGCGGCCCGATCCAGACGATCCCGGCCTCGGCCACCTGGCGCGCAAAGGCCGCGTTCTCCGCGAGAAACCCGTACCCCGGATGTATCGCTTCGGCCCCTGCGCGCTGGGCCGCTTCGACGATGCGGTCTCCGCGGAGATAACTGTCGGCTGCGGGGCCGGGGCCGACGAGGTACGCCTCATCCGCACGTGTCACGTGGAGCCTCGTTCGATCCGGCTCGGAGTAGACGGCGACCGTTCCGATCCCGAGCTCGCGGAGCGTCCGGAACACCCGAAGCGCGATCTCGCCGCGGTTGGCAACGAGAACCTTCGTGAACGGCGGCATGCGAGGCGTATTCTCTCCAACGGTGAGCCTCCCGGATCAGCTGACGGTCGCGCGCGTCGTCGCCGTCCCAATCGTCGTGCTGCTCTTCGCGTGGGACTTTCCGAACCACGCGTACTGGGCCACGGCGATCTTCGTCGTGGCGATGGCGACCGATCAGATCGACGGGTGGCTCGCGCGCCGCCGTGGGACGAGCTCGCCTCTCGGCAAGCTCCTCGACCCGGTTGCGGACAAAGTCCTCGTCCTCGCCGCCCTGGTGATGCTGATCGGCGAAGGCATGGCGCCGGCGTGGATGGTCGCGCTGATCGTCGTGCGCGAGATCCTCGTCTCCGGGCTCCGCCTGGCGGCCGTCGAGCGCGGGGTCGTCCTCGGCGCCCGAGACCTCGGACGGCTCAAGACGTGGGTGCAGGCACTCGCTGCCGCGATCGCCGGCTTTGCCGCTGCAGGCGCGTGGAGCGAGGACGTCGCGTGGTGGGCGGTACTCGTCGCGCTCGTCGCGACCTGGATCTCGGGTCTCGACTACGCGCGGGTCGCGCCGCGGGTGCTGCGCGGCGAGCGCGCATAGCCGGCAGGCGCCGAAGCCGGCGCAGCGGTGGCTTCCCGCCTCGCCGCTCGACTCCACTGGGTGAGACGCGAAAGGAGGGCCGGCTCGAGCCCGACACCGGATCTCGCCAGCGCGTGTTCGATCGCGACCAGCTCTTGCGGTGACACTGCGGGCGCCACTTCGAGAGGCACCACGCGAGGCTAGCCGAAGGCGCTACGCGTACGGCAGCAGGCGAGCACCGGTCGCCTTGAACGAGGCGACGACGACCTCCCCCTCGCCGAGAGCAAGCCGCTCGACCGAGGCCGCCGTGACCTCCGCCGTGAGCGGCCCGACCCTCACGCGGACGCGGTTCCCGAGAGACACGATCGAGGAGACGGGCGCGCGCAGGTGGTTGACGGCCGAGTCGTCGGGAGTCTCTCGAGCGAGCGCGACCTCCCATGGGTACACGGCAACAGCCACGCGACCCGCCCCCGAGTCGGTCGTCCACACCTGCCCTCCGCCGTCGAGCGTGACCTCGGTGAGCCCGTTCCGGCCAGGCGCCGCGATTCCCTGGAGCAGATTCGCCCCGGTGAAGCTGGCGACGAACGGATCGCTCGGCGAGCCGACGAGGTCCTGCGGTGATCCGAGCTGGAGCACGCGGCCTTCGACGAGCACCCCTACCCGATCGGCGAGGGTGGCTGCATCTTCGAAGTCGTGGGTCACGAGCAGCGTCGGCATTCGCAGCTCTCGGAGGAACTCGTGCAACTCCGCCCGCACGGCGCGGCGTGTGTGGGTGTCGAGAGCCGACAGCGGCTCGTCGAGGAGCAACACGTCGGGCCGGCGTGCGAGCGCGCGGGCAAGTGCGACCCGCTGGCGCTCACCGCCCGAGAGCTCGCGTCGGGCGCGCGGATGCGAGGCCGTCGATACGAAAGCGCTCGAGCAGCTCGGGAACGACTCGCCGATCGCGCGCGCCGAAGGCGACGTTGCGACGCACGTCGAGATGCGGAAAGAGCGCGTATTCCTGGAAGACGAGCCCGACCCCGCGCCGTTCGGGCGCCACGTCGATGCCGCGTGCACGGTCGAGCCACGTCTCGCGGCCGGACCTGACGAACCCGCGGTCGGGCCGGAGAAGCCCGGCGACAATGCGCAGGACGCTCGACTTCCCAGCTCCGGAGGGTCCTACGAGGGCGACCGTCTCCGGGCCGACCGCGAGCGTCAGCTCGAGGCGGAAGGCGCGGAGACCGTGATCGATGTCGAGCTCGAGCGTCTCCATGCGAGTACCACCTTGGCGGCGAGAAGGACGAGAGCGCTTGCGACCACGAGAAGCGCGCCGATTGCGAGTGCCGTGTCGAAGGCCACGTCGAACTCCTGGTACACGGCGAGCGAGAGCGTCTGGGTGACCCCCTGCAGCGACCCCGCGAACATGATCGTGGCGCCGAACTCGCCCAGCCCGCGGGCAAACGCGAGCGCCGCTCCTGCTCCGAGACCGCCGGAGGCAAGTGGCAGGGCGACACGGGCGAACGTCCGCCCCGGCCCCGCGCCGAGCGTGCGCGAAGCCGAGACGAGATCGGCGTCCACGCCTTCGAAGGCGGCAATCGCCGTGCGGACGTAGAACGGGCTCGCCACGAACGTGACGGCGAGCACGACTGCGACCTTCGTGAACGCGATGTCGATTCCGAGCGTCTCGAGAGATCCACCGAGGAGCCCCAGCCGTCCGAAAGCGGCCAGCAGCCCGATGCCGGCGACGGCCGGGGGCAACACGAGCGGAAGCTCGACCAGCGTGACGAGCAGCGCCTTCCCTCGAAACGTGCGAGTCGCGAGGAGATAGGCGGTCGGGGTGCCGAAGCCGAGGATCAGCGCCATCGCGATCAGATTCGTCTCGGCGGTGACGCGGAGGGCGTCGAGCGTGACGTCGCTCGTGAGCCCGTCGCCGAGCTCGCTCAGCGACAACTCCGCGAAGATCGCGACGATCGGGAGCAGAAGGAACGAGAGCGAGACCACAGTTGCCACCGTGAGCGCGACGCCGAACGGCGAGGCGACGCGCGTCACGGCAGCCCGAAGCGTGCTGCGCGCAGCTCACGCCGCCCGTCCGGCCCGAGCACGGCGATGACGAAGTCCTGTGCCGCCTCCAGGGCGATCGGTCTCGCCGCGATCGCGAGCTCGTAGACGACCGTCGGCTGCGCCCGCGCCGGGATCGAGATCGCCCGCGCTCGCGCTGCGACCGGCGCAACGTCGGTCAGGTAAACGAACCCTGCATCCGCCTCACCGAGTGCGACCTTGCCGACGATGCCCTTGACGTCCGGCTCGAGGCTGACGGTTCTCTTCAGCACCCGGAGAAGACCGAGCCGCTTGAGGACCTCGCGCGTGTAGAGACCGATCGGCACCTTCGGGCCTGCGACGACCAGTCTCAGTTTCGGTCGCTTCGCCAGATCGAAGACGGTCTTGATCTTCGCCGGGTTCGAGCGCGGGACGATGACGACGAGCGAGTTCGTCGCGAACGCGACCGGCTTTCGCACGAGCTCCTCGCGGAAGAGCGCTTGAGCGTAGACCGGGCTCGCGGAGAGATAGACGTCGACGGGTGCTCCGCGCCGGATCTGCTCCGCAAGCGAGTTCGAGCTCCCGAACGAGTAGGCGGCGTCGGGAACGATGCGCGGTAACACCTCGGTGAGCGAGGCCGCTGCGAGGACGACCGGCCTTGCTTGCGCCCGATCGCCGCGCGCCGAGGCGGCCGCACCGCCGGCGCCCAGCACCGCGAGCGCGAGCAGCACCACCACGTGCAGCTGCCTTCTCACCGCTCCACCATCACGCTGGTCGCCTTGACCACGCCGGCCGCGCTCATGCCTGCCCGAAGCTGCAGCTCTTCCGCCGACTCGCGGGTGATGATCGCGACGACACGCGACGGCTCGGTGACGTCGATCTCGACACGCGCCAGCAACCCGTCCAACTCGACCGAGCGAACGACCCCGCGAAAGCGGTTACGCGCCGAGAGCTCGTCCGATCCCGCGGCGCCTTTGAGACGGTCGACCTCGGAGCTGTCAACGACGCGCCGATTGGCCGAGTCGCGCTCGACGCGGATCTTCCCGGCCTTGTCCCAGCGCCGGAGCGTGTCGAGTGAGATCCCGAGCGCGCGGGCCGCCTCCGCGGCAGTGAGAGTGCGCTTAGGCACTGCATAGGTATATAGCATGAATCGATGCATGTACGGCAGCTGTCGGACGCGTCGGACTTCGTGGCCGCCGCGGGCGATCTCCTGCTCGAGGACGAGGCACGTCACAACCTCCTCCTCGGGATCGCGGGAACGCTCCGAGACCATCCCGGCGTATACCGCGAGCACTTCCTCTGGGTGGTCGAGGACGGCCCACGAATCGTCGCCGCCGCTTTGCGAACGCCTCCGTTCAACCTCGTGCTTGCGCGGCCTCTCGAAGGCTCGGCCGTCGACGAGCTCGCCCAGGGGATCCGCGACGACCTGCCAGGCGTGACCGGAGCTTTGCCCGAGGTAGATGCGTTCGCGACCGCATGGGAGGCTCGCACCGGAGTGACGCGCCGCCGACAGATGACACAGCGCATCTTTCGTCTCACGGCCGTTCGCCCGGTCAGTGGCGTGTCGGGTCAGCCGCGTCGGGCGACGATGGAGGATCGCCCGCTCCTCGTCGAATGGGTCGAAGCCTTCGCCGAGGAGGCCGTCCCTGACTCTCCGGCGACAGCCTCGAACATGGTCGATGCGCGGCTGAAGGACGGCGCCGGCGGCTTCCTGCTCTGGGACGACGACGGAATCGTCTCGCTCGCCGGCTGGGGCGGCCTCACGCCGAACGGGGTTCGTATCGGGCCCGTGTACACGCCGCCGGAGCACCGCCGGCGCGGTTACGGAAGCGCCGTCACAGCCGCAGCGTCCGCGAATCAGCTCGCCGAGGGCAGACGGTTCTGTTTTCTCTATACGGATCTCGCGAATCCGACCTCGAACAAGATCTACATGGACATCGGATACGAGCCGGTGTGCGACTCGGTCGACTATGCGTTCGAGCCCGCGTGATTTAGTGGGCGTGTGGCGGATCGGCTGCGCGGGCTGTGGGACTTCGACGACCTCGACTCCACGGAGCGTCGTTTCCGGGAGCTTCTCGAAGCGGAAGCGGACCCGGGATCACGCGCTGAGATTCTGACCCAGCTCGCCCGGGTGCGAGGGCTCCGCGGGGAGTTCGCGGACGGGGAACGGCTCATCGAGGAGGCAGAGGCCCTTGCGAGCAAAAACGTCGTCGCCCGCGTGCGGATAGACCTTGAACGGGGGCGACTTCGTCGCTCGGGCGGAGACGCGGAAGCGGCGCTCCCGCTCTTCGAGTCCGCGTTTCGCACCGCAGTCGAAGGCGGCGAGCTAGCCCTGGCCGCCGACGCTGCGCACATGGCCGCCCTGGCGGCGCCGAACCGAGAGGGAATGCTCGCGTGGACCCAGGCCGGGATCGACGTCGCCGAGTCGACCGCCGACCCATCGGTCCGCTACTGGCTCGGTCCGCTCCTGAACAACCTCGGGTGGGAGCACTTCGAGGCCGGTGAGTACACAGACGCGCTACGCGCATTCGAGCGAGCCCTCGTCGAGCGCGAGCGAGATCCTGCAAACCGATCGGCGATCGAGATCGCGCGCTACGCCGTCGCCAAGACGCTGCGAGCACTCGACCGATCGAGCGAAGCCGTGCCGCTCCTCGAGCAGTCGGTCGCGTGGGCCGAGAGCGAGGATGCTCCCGACGGCTGGTTCCACGAGGTGCTCGCGGAGACCTACGCCGATCTCGGGAGAACGACCGACGCAGCTGACCAGGCGCGAAAGGCGCTCGCACTCCTGCCCGAAGCCGATCCGACGTTCGAGAGTGACGGCGAACGAGCGACACGCCTGCGTCAGCTCGCGAGCTGACCTACAAGGGAATGTTGCCGTGCTTTCGCTGCGGCTTCGGCTCGCGCTTCGTGAGCGCCGTCTCTAGCGCGGAGATCAACACCGGCCGCGTGCGCCGCGGCTCGATCACGTCGTCCACGTAGCCGCGCTCCGCGGCGGTGTACGGATTCGCGAAGCGCTCCTTGTATTCGGCGATGAGCTCGGCTCGCCTTCCGTCGGCGTCCTCCGAGCCCGCCAGCTCGTTGCGAAAGACGATGTTGACCGCGCCCTCGGGCCCCATGACGGCGACCTCCGCCGTCGGCCACGCGACGTTGAAATCGGCGCGAATGTGCTTCGACGACATGACGTCGTACGCCCCGCCGTACGCCTTGCGCGTGATCACCGTGAGCTTCGGGACGGTCGCCTCCGCATACGCGTACAGAAGCTTGGCGCCGTGCCGGATGATCCCGCCCCACTCCTGCGCCGGCCCGGGGAGAAAACCGGGCACGTCCACGAAGGTCACGAGCGGGATGCCGAACGCGTCGCACGTCCGCACGAAGCGCGCCGCCTTGACCGACGCGTCGATGTCGAGAACTCCCGCGAGCGCCCCGGGCTGGTTCCCGACGACGCCGACCGAGTGGCCGCCCAGCCGCGCGAACCCACACACGATGTTCTCCGCCCAGTGCGGCTGCACCTCGAGGAACTCGCCGTCGTCCACGACCCGCTCGACAACCTGCTTCATGTCGTACGGCTTGTTCGGGCTGTCCGGGACGATCGTGTCGAGCGAAGCGTCCTCGCGCTCCACCGGGTCGGAAGGAGGCGCGTACGGCGGAGGGTCGAGGTTGTTCTGCGGAAGGAAAGAGAGGAGATAGCGGGCCTCCTCGAGACACGTCTCCTCGTCGGGCGCGGTGAAGTGAGCGACCCCCGACTTCGTCGCGTGCGTCGCGGCACCCCCCAATTCCTCGAACGAGACGTCCTCACCCGTGACCGTCTTCACCACGTCGGGACCGGTGATGAACATGTAGGACGTCTCCTCCACCATGAGCACGAAGTCGGTGATCGCCGGCGAGTACACCGCGCCTCCCGCGCACGGGCCCATGACGAGCGAGATCTGCGGCACGACGCCCGAGGCCTGCACGTTCCGCCAGAAGATCTCCGCGTAGCCCGCCAGCGAGACCACGCCCTCCTGGATGCGCGCACCACCCGAGTCGTTGATCCCGATGACGGGGCATCCGTACGTCACGGCCATGTCCATGACCTTGCAGACCTTCTCCGCGAAGACCTCGGAGAGCGAGCCGCCGAACACGGTGAAGTCCTGGGAGAAGACGAAGACCTTGCGCCCGAAGATCATCCCGTAGCCGGTGACCACGGCGTCGCCCCAGGGGCGGTTCTCGCGCATGCCGAACTCGACCTCGCGATGGCGGACGAACCGGTCGAGCTCGACGAACGAGCCTGGGTCGAGGAGCTTCTCGAGCCGCTCCCGGGCCAGGAGCTTCCCGCGCTCGCGCTGTCGCGCGACGTGCGTCTCGCTCGCTGCATGCGTCGCCTCGTCCCGCAGTTCCTCGAGCCAACGGAGCTTCGCCTCGGTCGTGTCGTGAGTCTCGGCCATCGGCGCGGAGCCTAAACGCCCAGCCGAGCTGTGGAGCGATCGGCGCCAACTCTCGACGTTCACCGCGACGGGCTCTGTAAAGAGTCGACCGCGTTAGAGTCGGAAGCGTGGGAGGCTCCGTCCCGCTCGACCGTTCGACGACGTGGCCGTACGAGAACGGTCAGCTCGGTGAGTTCTCGTACAGCCGGTTCTCGAGCCCGACCGTCGCCGCCGCCGAGGCAGCGCTCGGCGAGCTCGATGGAGGCGAGGCGCTTCTGTTCGGCTCGGGGACGGCAGCGTCGGCGGCCGTCGTCCTCGCGCTGCTGTCACCGGGCCAGACGATCGCCCTCGCGGAGGGCGCCTACTACGGAACCGGCGTGCTGTTCGACGAGCTCGCTCGTTGGGGCGTGCGTCATGTCGAGTTCGACCAGACCGGCCCGCCACCGCCCGATGCCGACCTCGTCTGGATCGAGGCGCCTTCCAACCCGTTCCTCACGATGCCGGACTTCGAGGCGGCGGCGGCTCACTCCGCGCCCGTCGTCTGCGACTCGACCGCGGCCACGCCACTGCACGTGAAGCCGCTCGAGCGCGGGTGCGACATCGCCCTCCACTCGGCGACGAAGGGCCTTGCCGGCCATGACGACGCGCTCGTCGGCGTTCTCGTCACAGGAGACCCGCAGACCGCCGCGCGGCTCCGCGAGTTCCGCTCCCGCACGGGCCCGGTCGCGGCGCCCGACGTCGCGTGGCTGCTCCTCCGTGGGCTCCAGACCCTCGAGGTCCGGGTCGCCCGCCAGACCGAGACGGCGAGCGCCGTCGCCGAGCGGCTTCGGTCGCATCCCGGTGTCGAAACCGTCCGCTACCCGGGCTTCGGCGCGCTGATGTCGTTCGACGTGGCCGACGCGGAGTCGGCACGACGGGTGGAGACGAGCACCCGGCTCATCGCCAACAAGACGAGTCTCGGCGGCGTCGCCTCGCGGATCGAAGCGCGCTCGCGGTGGGAGGGCGACCGGGTGCCACCGGGTCTGCTTCGCCTTTCGATCGGCCTCGAGGACGCCGAGGCGCTCTGGGGCGATCTCGAACGCGCGCTCGAGATCGCCCGAACGTAACGACTAGAGCCCTCGGTTGATGCTCAGCAGGTTCGACAGCCCGCCGAGGGCCTTCGCCCGCTGCGGCTGGATGCCGTGCCACGTCGCCTGGGCGCTCCGACTGACCTGCACCTTGGCCTGAGGCTTCTGCTGCACCTTGTCTTGGGGCTTGACCTGCGCCGTGGCCTGAGGCTTGACCTGCGCAGTGAACTGCGGCGCCGCCTGGGTCGTCAGCTGCGGAGCGAGCTGAGCCGAGGCTTGCTGCACGGACGAGGTGGCCGGGTTGCTGGCCGCCGAGGCCTGCTGGGCGAACGCAAAGGTCCCCACGACGGCTGCGATTGCAGCCACGGTGGCCGGCTTCCTCGCAGAGAGATGAGCCTCCACGTCGGCGGTTGCCCGGTCGATCACGTCCTCGGGCGCGCCGGCGACGAGCAGGAGCGGCGCGACCGCGGCCTCCGGAAGCCCCCAACCGATCAGCTCCGCGAGCGGATCTTGCTCGACTCGCGCCCGGAACTCGTCGTCGCGATAGATCCGTGCGACGAGCTCGCCGATGCGTTCCTGATCCTGCTCGGCTGCCTCCGCAAGCTCGGCGAAGCCCCCGTCGCGAAGCGTCGTGAGCGGATCGTCGTCGAACGCTGCCGTGAAGGGCGTGTCCTCGTCCAGTCGCTCGGCAAGAGCGCTGGCGACCTCGCTGGTCATGGCGCAGCTCCTTCCTTCGGTTTCTGAACCTCGCCTTCTAGACGGGCAAGGCGCGTCCTGTCTTCCCTCGGGGCCAGCGCAGCTACCCTTCCGCTGTGGCGCTCTTCCGAAGGAGCATCGCGATGCCGACGGCCGAAGCCGCGCTTCCGGGCCGGGATGCTTCGATGCCCGGGCTCGCCGACCACCTCGTCCTCGGCACACCACTGACCCCGCCGTTCCCGGAGGGCACCGAGCAGGCGATCTTCGGCATGGGCTGCTTCTGGGGAGCGGAGCGGCTCTTCTGGCAGGCGCCGCACGTCTACACGAGCGCGGCCGGGTACGCGGGCGGATTCACTCCGCACCCGACGTACGAGGAGGTCTGCTCGGGAGCGACGGGCCACACCGAGGTCGTCCTCGCGGTGTTCGACACGGCCGCGACGAGCTACGAGGAGATGCTCCGGATCTTCTGGGAAGGTCACGACCCGACGCAGGGCATGCGCCAGGGGAACGACGTCGGAACCCAGTACCGCTCGGCGATCTACTGGACGACGGACGACCAGCGCGAAGTGGCGCTCGAGTCCCGCGACCGCTACCAGCGCGAGCTGACGCGAGCGGGTCTCGGCACGATCACGACCGAGATCGCCGAGGCCGGGCCGTTCTACTACGCCGAGCCGTACCACCAGCAGTACCTCGCTGCGAACCCGAACGGGTATTGCGGAATCGGCGGGACCGGCGTCAGCTGCCCGGTGGGCAGCGGCGTCACGGCGACGACCGGCTGACGCTCGAGCGGTCGCGTGTGCCGGCGACTGGCGCGGTGAACGTCATGTACGGCGCAATCGTCCGGAATCCCAGCGCCGCATAGAGCGAAAGCCCCATCTGCGACGACTGGAGCGCCACGGCGTCACGCCCCCACTCCCGCCCCGCGCGAATCGCGGCCCAGGTCAGAGCACCACCGACCCCACGCCGACGCGCGCTCTCGAGCGTTCCGACGTCGTAGACGCCACTGGCGACCGCGCTCCTGATCGCAAGTGACTTCCCGACGGGTCGTCCCTCGAGCAGCGCGACGAAGAGCTGGACGTCTGGGTCGGCGACGAACGACGGCGAGTACAGACCTTGCACAACGCGCTGCGGCAGGCCGGTCTCGGCGCAGACCTGCAGAAACTCGTCCTGCTGCGAGTCGGCCACCGCCACGACGGTCACGTCGGCCGGGGGTTGCGGTGGCTCTGGAATCGGGTGCAGCACCATGCCCGGATACGGGTGCGGGTCGCGCTCGAGGCCATGCTCGAGCACGACGCCGATCAATCCTGCGACGAGCTCCGCCGAAATGAACGCGCGGTGTGGCAAGTCTCGAGTTCGCAGCCAGCCGAGAGCCGCGTCGAGCTCGTCGGCGTCGACCGCCTCGACGACGACGCAGCCGTTGAAGAGCGAGATCGGGAGCCCGGTCACGAACGCGAAGACCGACCCGAACCAGCGAGCCTCGCCCTCGGGGCTGTGCTCGACCACCTTCCGAAACGAGGCCAGGAAGTTCTCGTTCGCAGCTGCCACGAGCTCGGGCTCGGTCTTCATGCGTTACGGCTCCGGCTCCGCAGAGGCCGCGACCACACCCTTGACGGGCCGTTCAGAGGTCAGCCCCGTGCCGCCCGCGAGCTTCTGGGCGAAGTACACGGGGATGATCGACGCGACGATCACGAACAGCGCGACAACGTTCACGATCGGCAGCTGCGCCGGCCGGGCGAGTGTGGCGAAGATCCAAATCGGAAGCGTCTGCTCGACTCCGGAGGTGAAGATCGTCACGACGACCTCGTCGAACGAGAGCGCGAAGGCGAGCAGCGCGCCCGCGAGGAGCGCCGTGCGCATCTGCGGGAACATCACGTATCGGAAGGTCTGCCAGTTGTCCGCCCCGAGGTCGGCCGACGCCTCGTCCAGCGAACCGGCCGTCCGTCGCATGCGGGCAATGACGTTGTTGTAGACGACGACCACGCAGAAGGTCGCATGTCCGACGATGATTGTGGTCAGGCCGAAGCTCACGCCGAGCGGTCCGAGCACGTCGAGAATCGTCGCCTGAAGCGCGAGGCCGGTGATGATCCCCGGCAGGGCGATCGGCAGGATCACCGCGAACGAGATCACCTCGCGTCCGAAGAAGCGGTAGCGCGAGACCGCTATGGCAGCGAGCGTCCCCAGCACCAAGGCGACTGCGGTCGCACCGAGCGCTGCGAGGACCGAGAGCCAGAGCGCATCCCGTGCGGCCTCGTTCTCCCAGGCGACCGAGAACCACTTCGCGCTGTAGTTCTCGATCGGCCAACCCTGCGTGACGTTCTCGTTGAACGCGTAGAGCGCGATGACGAGCAGCGGCACGTAGATGAACGCGAGCGTAAGCCCAGCGCCCAGCCGCAGGAAGATTCGGGTAAGCCTCGACTCAACCATCAGAGCGACTCGAACGCGCGCAGCTTCCGCGCGACGAGGAGGTAGAGGGTGATGACGACGATCGGGACCATCGAGAACGCAGCCGCGGTCGGCAGCGCTTGGCCGCGTAGGTTGTAGATCACGGTCCCGATGAACTGCTCGCTCGTGATCAGGCCGGGTGCGATGTAGTCGCCGAGCGTCAGCGAGAACGTGAAGATCGAGCCGGCCACGACCGCGGGGAACGCCAAAGGCAGGACCACCCGCAGGAAGGTCGTCGCCGAACGACCCCCGAGATCCGACGAGGCCTCGAGGAGCGACGACGGGATACGCTCAAGCCCGGCATAGATCGGCAGGATCATGAACGGCAGCCAGAGGTACGTGAACACGAGCCAGAGACCCACGGTCGAGTACCCATCGAACGAGAGGCCGAATGGCTCGAGCGCCCAGTTGACGATTCCGCCGTCGGACAGGATCGTCCGCCAGGCGATGATCTTCACGAGGTAGCTCGCCCAGAGCGGCATGAGGATCGCGACGACGAGCAGGTTCCTCGTCCGGGGCGAGGCGACCCGTGCCATGTAGTACGCGATCGGGAACGCGAGCACAACGTCCGCGATCGTCACCAGCACCGCCATCTGGATCGTCCTCCAGGCGACGTCGCGGTAGACCGGCCGCTCGATGATCGTCTGGAAATTCTCGAGCGTGAACTCGCGGATGATCTCAGCGGTGAACGGGTCGGTGTCCCAGAATGCCGAGAGCAGCAGCACGACGAGCGAGCCGAAGTAGACGAGGACCATCCAGCCGACCGGCAGCGCGAGGAGCACCGCGAGCCGGACGCGCGGATGGCGGAAGAAGTAGGTGGAGAGACGCCGCCCCAGGCCCTCCCGGGGCGGCGTCTCGGTGACTGGGACCGATGTCATCCGGTCCTCGACCCGCTAGCCGCGGATCTCGGTCCAGGCGGCCTTCCAGTCCTCCTGCGTCATGCACGTCTCGCCGCGGTCCGGGTCGCCGCAGTCCTCGGTCGGAGTCGTCCAGTAGTAGACGTCCTCCCACCACGTCTCGTCGTCCGCGTGGAAGTCCGTGCAGTGGTTCGGGTTCTCCGTGAGCTCGCACGCCTTCAGGTTGACGGGCGCCTCGCCGAAGCCCTCGGCCACCGCCGCCTGTGCCTCCGGGGAGATCATGTGGTTCATCCAGAGGTACATACAGTTCGGGTTGGCGGCCTGCGAATAGATCATCCACGTGTCCGACCAGCCGGTTGTCCCCTCGGCCGGCTTGATGGCCTTCACGGGGACGGGCGGGTCGGCGTTCGTCAGCTGGAGGTACATGTACGGCCACGTCGTTCCGACGACGCTGTCGCCATTCGTGTACGCGGCGATCTGTGTCGCGGGCGTCCCCGGCCAGTACTCACCGACGTTCGGAGCCTGCTTCTTCAGCAGGGCCACCGCCGCGTCGAACTGCTCCTGGTTCAGCTGGTAGGGGTTCTCGATCCCGAGATCGGGCTGCGTCTCCTTGAGCCACAGCGCGGCGTCGGCGATGAAAATCGAGTCATCGTAGATCGAGATCTTGCCCTTGTACTTCGCCAGCTCCGCGTCCTCCCAGATCACGCCCCAGCTGTTCGTGTCCTCGGGAACCTCGTCCGTGCGGAACATCAGGTAGTTCGGCCCTCGACCATGCGGCACGCCGTACGCCTGGCCGTCGAGGCTGTTGTAGTCCTGGTTCTTGATGCCCTCCTGCACGTCTGCGAAGTTCGGAACGAGGTCGGTGTCCACGGGAGCGACGTCACCCGTCGACATCAGCCGGACGCTCGCGTTCCCCGAGGCGGTGACGCCGTCGTACTCGCCGGTCTGGATGAGGCTGATCATGTCGTCCGAGCTGCCGCCGTCCTTGGTGTTGACCGTGCAGCCCGTCGCCGACTTGAACTCGTCCGTGAGCTGCGCATACCCCGCCCACTGAATGAGATTCACCTGCCCTTCCTCACGAGCGAGCTCCTGGATCTCCTCGAGCGAGCTACCCAGTCCTTCGATCTCCGTGCTCGCCTCTCCACCGTCGTCGCTCCCTCCGCAGCCCGCTGCGACCACGCAGAGCGAGGCCACGAGCAGCCCCAGCGTCGCCCAGCTCGGCGACGCGCCAGTTCCGTCCCTTCATTCCGTTCCTCCCTCCGGTTCGTCGATCATCGACTCCTGCTCCGTTCGCCACGCGACCCGCACGCGGCGCCCTTTCGTCTCGAGCACCTCGCTCGAGCCTTCCTCGAGGTTCTGCTCGAGAACCTGCAACTGACCTCCGCGATCGAGCGCGACGTGGTAGCGCGTGACCGGGCCGACGTACTGGACGTCGCTCACCACCCCGGGCTCGACGGTCCACCCGGCTTGCGGCTCGCGGCCGTCCTCGACAATGTCGATCTTCTCAGGTCGGACCGTGTAGCGGCGCCCGTCGCGCTCGATCACGTTCGAGACGCCGACGAACCCGGCGATGAACTCGCTCTGCGGGTGCTCGTACACGTCCGCCGGCGGCCCGATTTGCTCGATCCGCCCTTCGTTGAAGACCGCCATGCGGTCCGACATCGTCAGCGCCTCCTCCTGGTCGTGCGTCACGTAGACGAACGTGATCCCGACTTCACGCTGGATCGCCTTGAGCTCGATCTGCATCTGCTGGCGAAGCTTGAGGTCGAGCGCGCCGAGCGGCTCGTCGAGGAGCAGCACCTTCGGGCGGTTCACGATCGCCCGCGCGAGGGCGACTCGCTGGCGCTGTCCCCCCGAGAGCTGAGCCGGCTTGCGGTCGCCGTAGCCGCCGAGCCGAACCATGTCCAGCGCCGCCTGCGCACGCTGTACACGCTCTCCCCTCTTGACCCGCTTGACCATGAGCCCGTACTCGACGTTCGCCTGCACGGTCATGTGCGGGAACAGCGCGTAGTCCTGGAAGACCGTGTTGACGGGTCGATCGTAGGGTGGCAGCCGGGAGACGTCCTGCCCCGAGAGCTCGATCGTCCCTTCGTCCGGCGTCTCGAAGCCGGCGATCATCCGGAGCGTGGTCGTCTTCCCCGAGCCCGAGGGCCCGAGCATGGTGAAGAACTCCCCGGGGGCGATGTCGAGGTCGATCGCATCGACCGCGACGACGTCTCCATAACTCTTCTTCAGGCCGGTGACACGGACGTCCGGCACGCCGTCATGCGGCAAGCGACTCCTCCAGGATCGCGAGACCCTCCTCGAGATCCTCGACGCCGATGGTGAGCGGCGGCAAGAGCCGGATCACGTTGCCGTAGAGACCGCAGGACAGGAGGACGAGTCCACGGTCGAATGCCTCCGAGACGACTGCTTGGGCCCGGTCCGCCGTGCGCTCGGCGAACTCGAAGGCGAGCATTGGGCCGAGCCCTCGCACTTCGCCGATGTCGGAATGGCGTGCGGCGAGGGCGTCGAGCTTCACACGGAGCACCTCTCCCTGCTCGGCGGCCTCGGCCAGGAAGCTCTCGTCCGAGACGATGTCGAGCACGGCCAGCGCAGCGGCGCAGGAGAGCGGGTTGCCGCCGAAGGTGCCGCCGAGGCCGCCGACGTGGACCGCGTCCATGACCTCCGCGCGCCCGGTGACGCCTGCGAGCGGCAGGCCACCGCCGATCGACTTCCCCGAGACCACGAGATCGGGCTCGACGCCCTCATAGTGCTCGATCGCCCACAGCTTCCCGGTGCGGCCGATCCCCGACTGGACCTCGTCGTCGACGTACAGGATCCCGTGCTTTCGGCACAGCTCCTGGAGCCGCGCCGGGTAGTCCGAGGGCATGGGGATGAACCCGCCCTCCCCCTGAACCGGCTCGAGCACCACGCAGGCGACGGTCGCAGGGTCGACGTCCGCCTTGAACAGATGCTCGAGAGCTGCGATCGCGTCGTCGGAGGAGACGCCACGGTAGGGATACGGCGCAGTGACGCGATACACCTCGGGCGCGAAGGGCCCGAACCCCTTCTTGTACGGGTTCACCTTGCTCGTCATCGTCATGGCGAGGAGCGTGCGCCCATGGAACGCGTACTCGAAGACGACGACACCCGGCCGGCCGGTCGCGGCGCGCGCGATCTTCACCGCGTTCTCGATGCCCTCCGCGCCGGAGTTCACTAGCACTGACCGCTGCTCCCCGTGCCCGCACGGGGAGAGCTCGCCGAGCCGGCGGCAGACCTCGACGTACGGCTCGTAGGTGCCGACGACGAAGCACTGGTGCAGGTAGCGCTCCGCCTGCTCCTTCACGGCCTCGACGACCGCGGGGTGCCGATGGCCCAGGTTCTGGCAGCCGATGCCGCCTGCGAAGTCGATGAACGAGCGGCCGTCGACGTCCGTGATGCGCGCTCCCTCCGCCTGCGCGACGACGAGGCGCGGGGTCGAGACGCCTGGGGCGACGTAGCGGACACGGTCCGCCGCGATCCGCTCCGACTGGGTGCCCTCCCTCACGGACATTGGGCGATTATGCACCTACTCAAGCGGGATTTCAGTGTGTACGCGAACGGACCAGGAGGGTCCGAGGCGTGCGCCCTCTACCATCCTGGTACGCCGGAGTAGCTCAGCTGGTAGAGCAACGCCCTTGTAAGGCGTGGGTCGTGGGTTCGAGTCCCTCCTCCGGCTTTTCGGTTTGAGTTGTCTGTCCGAGCAACGAAGTACCTTTACTACATGGAGCATCCGAAGGCCGTCGGTGACCGAACGACTCTCTCGCAACGATGCAGGTACTTCAGGCGTCTGGATACGTTGTCTGCACCCCGTTCGGTGAGAACGCGCGATACGACCTGATCATCGACGATGGCGAAGCGCTCTCGCGGGTTCAATGCAAGACGGGCCGCCTTCGGAGCGGGTCAATCCGATTTGCCACGTGCAGTTCCTACGGGCACCACGCGAATCCGCTCACAGCGCGGCGGCATTACGAGGGACAGGTTGACTACTTCGCGGTCCACTGCCCGGAGACGTCCGGTGTGTATCTCGTCCCGATTGCTCATCTATCGGTCCGAACCAACGCCGCGCTTCGCTTCGAACCGACGCGCAACAACCAAAGGATCGGCATTCGCGACGCGGCGAGCTACGAGGTCGGCCGAGTCTCGGTGACCGCTACGCAAGCACCTCGCGCGTCTTCTGGTGCGCAAGGATCTTCCGCTTGACGCGCTGCAAGGCGTTGTCGATCGTCTTCGTGTCGCAGCCGAGGCCCTCGGCCATCTCCTCGTACGAGTTCCCCTCGAGGTAGAGCCGGAGCGCTTCGGACTCGAGCTGCGAGAGCCCGCTGCCGAGGCAGAACACCAGGCTTTGCAGCTCCTCCGTCGAGATGACGCAGACCGACGGGTCGTGCACGGTCGGGCCGGGGAGAGCGTCTCCGAGCGTGCAGTCGCCCTCGGACTCCTGGCCCGCGGGGGTATGGCTGAACGAGACATACGTGTTGAGCGGCGAATGCTTGAAGCGCGTGGCCGTCTTGATGGCCGTGATGATCTGGCGCGTCACGCAGAGCTCGGCGAAGCTGCGAAACGACGTCTCCTTGTCCGGCCGAAAGTCCCGGACGGCCTTGTAGAGGCCGATCATGCCCTCCTGCACGAGGTCGTCACCGTCACCGCCGGCGAGAAAGTACGAGCTCGCCTTCAGGCGGACGAAACCGGTGTACTTCCGCATCAACGCATCGAGTGCTTCCGTACTGCCGTTCCGAGCCCGGAGGACGAGCTGCAGGTCCTCAAGCTCTCGTTGAACTTTCTGGGCGGTTTTCGGTGCTGCGGCGGTTCGGACGGCCATCGCGTTACCCCCGTGTCTGCGCCGTGGTTGAGCGAATCTCGATCGAGCTGCCGCTGTTGGGCTCGTCGACCAAGTCTCACGTTGAAGTTGAGGCAGAAGCTAGCACCATTCGGCGGGCGATACAAGGGGTTTGCAAGAAACGCAGAATGATAGGAACACATGTTCGCCTCGGCAGGTGCGCCGGTCGTGACGCCTCGCGGGCCTTCCGCTTACACGGGCAGGACGGGCGCAACTCGGTTAGGTTCCGGCGTGCGCCCCGGAAGCCCGTCGCGCCGCAGCGACGACCCGGGGCGCTTAGAACTCGGTTCTTACGTCTTCTCGCCCCTCCGCAGCCGCTCCAGCTGCTCGCGCACATCCGGGTCGAGCCGCTCGCCGACGCGGCTTCCGGATCCACGCTGCTCCCGCTCTCGGTGGCCGGCCGGCTGCAGGTCGGCAAGGAATAGCTGGGAGGTCAGCTTGCGGACCTCCTGGCCGGAGACCCTCCGCACCGCGTCGTCGGAGGACACGATGCAGACGAGCTCGTCACCGCGGTGCTCGGCGGCCAGCCGCTCGAGCAGGTCGTCCGCATGGGCCGCGTACCGAACCGAGAGCGGCCCGACTCGCCGCTCCTCCTCCGCGCCGTCGAACACGACGACGCCGCGCACTCCACGCGCGGCAACGAAGCTCGCGAGCGTGTCGACGAGCTCTCGCGGGTCCGAAAAGTCCCCGGCGTGCAGCAGGTTGTAGCCGTCGAAGAGGTACAGGGTCGGTTCGGCCATTAAGTTCCACACGAGCGGCTCAATGACACAGTGTCACAAGGTCGTCCTTCCGCTCTCTAACGGCGCCCCTTTGCAGCAAGAGTGTGCGAGCAACGTAGCTCCAAGTGACACAGTGTCACAAGGTCTCCCTGGTCTCGCGCTGGCGGCGCGCCTCGTACAGGAGGAGTGCCGCGGCGACGCTGACGTTCAGCGAGCCCACGCGGCCGGCGAGCGGGATGGAGACGACCGCGTCGCACGTGCGCCGGACGAGCGGGCGAACGCCCTTCCCTTCCGCGCCCAGCACGAGCGCGACGCCCCCCGCGAGATCGGCGTCCCACATCGAGAGCGATCCCTCCGAGTCCGCCGCGTAGGCCCACAAGTCCGCTCCCTTGATCTCGGCGAGATAGCGCGCGAGGTTCTGGACGACTGCAACGGGAATATGCTCGACGGCTCCCGCGGACGCCCGACAGACAGCCGGTGTCACGCGAACAGAGCCGTGAGCCGGG
Source organism: uncultured Actinomycetes bacterium (assembly GCA_963721795.1). GTDB lineage: Bacteria > Actinomycetota > Thermoleophilia > Gaiellales > Gaiellaceae > GMQP-bins7. The sequence continues at coordinate 53,090 of CAVRLT010000018.1, read as the reverse complement.
ACGACGACTCCGGTTGCTCCCGCCCCCTCCGCGCTGCGGATGACCGCTCCGAGATTGTGTGGGTCGGTGACCTGATCGAGACAGACGAGCAGGAGTTGCTCGCCCTTGGCGAGCTCGTAGGCATCCGCGTAGCGAAACGGCTCGCACCACGCGACAACGCCCTGGTGGTCGCGGGTTCCTGCCGCTTCGCTGAGAACGCGCTCGGGTTTCACCTGCACGCGTGGGCCGGAGTCGAGCCAGGGAACCTGGGCGGCGGCGCGCTCGGTCGCCCAGAGCTCGTGGAGCTCGCGCGGCCCGCGGAGAAGCTCACGAACCGGGCGGCGCCCGTAGACGAGGTCGCGCGTCACCGGAGCTGAACGAGCCGATAGCCGCCCGGCTCGTCACGCACTTCCCAGCCGGCTTGCTCGAGCTCCGAGCGCAGGCGGTCGGCCTCGTCGAAGTCGCGCGCCTCACGCGCCGCCTGGCGCCTGACTGCGAGCTCGACAACGTCAGTTGGCGCCTCGCACTCTTCGGCGAGCGACTCGAGCCCGAAGACGCCGAGCGCGCGATCAAGGAGCTCGTGGTCGCGCCACTCGTGCATGACGGCGAGCGCAGCAGGCGTCGAGAAGTCGTCCTCGAGCGCGGCGGCGAAGCGCTGCCAGGCGTCAGCAGCGGCGGGCTCGTGCGGATTGCGGAAGACCTCGCGGAAGCGATCCGCACGTGCTGTCGCTGCTTGCATTGCCCCGTCCGAGAAGTCGATCGGACTGTGCCAGTGACCGGCGAGGAAGTAGACGAGCGTCGCCTCCCGGCCCCACGTGTCGAGGACGTTCCGAAGGGAGACGTCGTTACCCAGCGACTTGTGCATCTCGTCGCCCGAGAACTCGAGCATCCCGTTGTGCATCCAGATCCGCGCAAACGCGCGGCCCACCGCCTGCGACTGGGCGATCTCGTTCTCGTGATGCGGGAACATGAGATCGAGGCCGCCGCCGTGGATCCAGAACTCCGCCCCGAGCGTCTTCTCGGCCATGGCCGAGCACTCGATGTGCCAGCCGGGCCGACCTCGGCCCCACGGTGACTCCCACGACGTGTCCTCGCCGGGCTTGTTGGCCTTCCAGAGCGCGAAGTCCCGCGGATCCTCCTTGAGCGGGTTCGGCTCCTGCTCTTCGACGCGATCCGGCCTCTGCCCCGACAGACGGCCGTACGCGGGAAAGCGGGCGACGCGGTAGTAGACGTCCCCTTCGACCGGATAGGCGTGCCCCGACTCGACGAGCTCCTCGATCAGCGCGATGATCTCCGAGATCGTCTCGGTCGCACGCGGCAGCTCGTCGGGCATCCCGAGCCCGAGGTCGCCCGTGTCCTGCAGATACCACGCGGTTGCGTCGCGAGCGAGGTCCGCGCTCTTCCCCGGCGCAGCGTCGTAGATCCGATCGTTGACGTCGGTGATGTTGTGGACGTACGTCACGTCGTACCCCGTCTCGCGCAGCCACTTCGCGAGCCACGAGAAGATGACGAAAGGCCGCGCGTTTCCGATATGCGCTCGTGCGTACACCGTCGGTCCACACACGTACATCCCGATCTGCGCCGGTGGCGCCGGCAGCTCGACGTGGCCCCGCGTAAAGGTGTCGTACAGACGCATGCGCGCGATGGTACTCAGGAGCTCACGGCGCGCTCCGCGCGGGTGAGTGCCTCGTCGCGGGGGAGCGCAGCGAGAACCGCCGCGAGCTCCGGCCCCGTCGCCACGCCCGTGAGCGCGAGCCGCAGCGAGCGCAGGTCGCCGCCGACAGCCTTCAGCTCCCGCAGGATCGCACGGGCGCTGTCCGTGTCGAGCTTCTCCGACGCTGACCGTCGAAGCTCGCCGAATCGGTCGAGGGTCGGGTAGGCCTCGACGTCGAGCGCGACCGCCGGCGGTTCGAGCACGAGCCTCGCATATGCGCGCGCCTCGACAAGCGTGCGCGCTCCTCGCAGAACGGGGACCGCCTCCACGGGAGCATCGGCCGCGGCAGCCAGATCCTCGTCGCTCATGGCGGCGATCGCATCCGTCGCAAGCCGCCCGAGCCGGGGAAGGTCGAGGTGGACGTCGTGCTCCGGGAGCCCGAGCTCGTCGAGGTACGCCCGGACCGCCTGAGGCGGGAAGCCTTCCTCGCGCAGCTCGGCGATCGAGGAGTGCCCGTGCCGCTTGGAGAGCTTCTTCCCGTCGGGGCCGAGCACGAGCCCGTGGTGGATCACCTCTGGGAGCTCGCCGCCGACCGCTCGGGCGATGCGCCCGTGCAACTCGAGATTGGGTCGGTGATCGGACCCTCGTATGACGTGTGTGATCCCGAGCTCGAGGTCGTCCACGACCGACGCGAGTTGATACGTCGCGGTGCCGTCGGGCCGCAGTAGCGTCGTGCCGTCGAATCCGAGTCGCACCGCACCCTCCTCATCGCTCGCCGCCGCGCCGGAGTCGAGCGCTCGTCCTGCGGCTTCCGCGTACAGGCTCCCCCTCTCGCTCTGCCGCACGGGCCCCTCGTCGAAACCGACACGGAGCCACGAGAGGTCCTCGACGATCGCGTCCTCTCCGCCCGTGACCGTGCGCGCCGGATCGGTGTCGTCGATGCGCAGGATGAGCACTCCTCTCGCTTTGTCGGCGAACCGCCGGTTCGCAACCGCGGTGAGCGCGTTTCCGAGGTGCAGCGAGCCCGTCGGGCTCGGAGCGAAACGGACCCTTACGGTCACGCGTCGATCGTGACGTGACCCGGCTCGCTCGCAACGCGCGCGAGCCATGCACCGATGGCTGAATACCTCCGCAGGTCGAAGTCGCCCTCGTGCGCGACGTGCGTGTACGCGTAGAGGGAAATGTCGGCGATCGAGTAGCGATCGCCCACGAGGAACTCCCGACCGTCGAGGTGCGCCTCCATCGCGTCGAGGGCCACGTATCCGCCCTTCATCCGCTCCGGCAAGCGGTCGGTGAACTTCTCGGGCGTTCCCGAGTACGCGAGCCAGAAGCGAGCGACTGCGATGTACGGCTCGTGCGAGTACTGCTCGAAGAACATCCACTGGAGGGTCTGAGCGCGCTCGTACGCGTCGGTGGAGACGTACTGCGTGCCGTCTCCGAAGTACCAGAGGATCGCGTTGGACTCGCCGAGCGGCCGCCCGTCGTCGAGGACGAGCGTGGGGACGCGCAGGCCGGGGTTGAGAGCGCCGAGCACCTCTGCCCGGTTCGACCGGTCGACGACCGACAGCTCGACGGTCTCGTACTCGAGCCCGAGGTGTGCGAGCAGGAGCCGCACCTTGTAGCAATTGCCCGAGACCGCGGAGTTGTAGAGGAGCACGGGTTAACGGTAGTCGGGGTTGGCGAAGTCGAACCGGCACCCGGCTTCCCACAGCGACCGCTGGTTTCCGTGCGCGGGAAAGCCACCCGCGTCCTTGAGCAGTCGCGCAGCATGAAGCAGGTTCCAGGTCATGAACGTCGTGTTTCGGTTCGTGAAGTCGTTCTCCGGTCCGCCCGACCCTGCGTCGAGATACGAGGGCCCCGGGCCGGCTTCCCCGATCCAGCCCGCGTCCGCCTGCGGCGGGATCGTGTACCCGAGGTGCTGGAGCGAGTAGAGGATGTTCATCGAGCAGTGCTTGATGCCGTCCTCGTTGCCGGTGATGAGGCAACCGCCGACCTTGCCGTAGTACGCGTACTGGCCCTCCTCGTTGAGCAGGCTGGAGCACGCGTACAGGCGCTCGATCACGCGCGTGCACACGGACGACTTCTCGCCGAGCCAGATCGGGGAACCGAGTACGAGGATGTCCGCCGCCCGCACTCGTTCGTAGAGCTCGGGCCAGTCGTCACGCTCGGCGCCGTGCTCGCGCATGTCGGGCCAGACTCCTGGTGCGAGCTCGTGGTCGAGCGCGCGCACGTACTCCACCGAGACCCCGTTCAGCTCCATGATCTGGGTCGAGACGCGCATCAGGCCCTCGGTATGGGAGAGCTCGGGAGACGGCTTGAGCGTGCAGTTGACGTAGACCGCGCTCAGGTCGGAGAAGTCCCAACGACTCGTCGTGCAGAGCTCGCGCTGGAAGTCTGTGAGCGTCAAGCGAACCTCCTGTCGGCGGGGAGTGGCCGGGATCATCGCCCGCGCGCGGTACGTTTGCAGGGTGATGGCGTCACCCCGCAGGTTCCTTGCGGCCCTGATGCTCGCGGCAGCCGTCTTCGTCGGGTGCGGGCCCGACGGCCGGGCCGGAACCCCCGGGGGCGCAGGAGCACGGGAAGGTCGCCTCAGCCAGCCGTCCGCCCTAGAAGGGGGCGCCTGCCGGCCCGGCGAGTACGAGCTGCGTCTCGGAGACGGCCGCGCCGCGCGCGTGCGCGTCACGCCCGGGCGAAGCAGCGAGCCGAGAGGGCTCATCCTCGCTTTCCACGGTGCGGGTGGGTCCGCGCAGGAGGGCCTCTTCGCCTTCCGCGAGGCGTGGGACGTCCCCGGGCTCGTGCTCGTCGCCCCTGCTGCCCTCGGCAGCACCTGGAGTGCCCTCCACCGAGAGGAAGACCTCGATCTCACGACCGTCAACCGCGCGCTGGCCGAGACATGGCGACGCTGCAAGATCGACCGCCGGAGAGTTGCCGTGGGCGGCTTCTCCGACGGCGCGACCCATGCCCTCTCGATCGGGCTGCAGAACGGCGACGTCTTTCGCTCTGTGCTCGCACTGTCACCGGGCGGGCTGCTCGACGTCGACCACCGAGGCAAGCCCCGTGTGTTCATCGCACACGGAACCCGCGACGACGTGCTCCCGATCGGCCGGAGCGATGCCGCTGTTCGGACACTACGGTCGTCCGGCTACCGCGTCACGTATCGGAGGTTCGCCGGCGGCCACCAGGTGCCCTGAGGCGATCTCACGAACGGCGATTCGCTGGTACCTCGGCCGCTAGCAGGCTCGATGGAGCCGCTCTTGCTCGACTGGTTCGAGGAGCACGGCCGCGATCTTCCCTGGCGCCGGGCTCGTGACCCGTACGCGATCCTCGTGTCGGAGGTGATGCTCCAGCAGACGCAGGTCGAGCGGGTCGTTCCCCGCTACCTCGCGTGGCTCGAGCGCTGGCCGAGCGTCGAGTCGCTCGCAGGGGCCGCGCCGGCCGATGTCATCCGGGAGTGGCAGGGCCTCGGCTACAACCGGCGCGCGGTGCAGCTCCAGCGGGCAGCGCAGCGGATCGTCGCCGCCGGCTGGCCGAACGACCTCACGGAGCTGCCCGGCGTCGGGCCGTACACCGCTGCCGCACTCGGCTGCTTCGCGTTCGGCGAGGATGTTCTTCCGGTCGACGTCAACGTCGAGCGCGTCCTGCGGAGAACGGGTCAAGCGTTCACGGCTGCGTCCGCGCAGGCGCTCATGGATCTCGGCGCGACTGTCTGCATCGCACGCGTTCCGCGCTGCGACGCCTGTCCCCTGGCCGAGGCCTGTCCGTCGCGCGGCACTCGCGACGATCCCGCGCGCCGCCAGGGACCGTTCGAGGGCTCGTTCCGCCAGCGGCGCGCGACGACGCTTCGCCTGGTCGCGGAGGCGACGACCAGCCTCGACGTCCTCGACCACGAGGCCGTCCGCTCGCTCGAGCGAGACGGCCTCGTGGTCGTGGGAGAGGGAGTGGTCGCCCTCCCGCAGTAGCTAGAGAACAGGACAGTTCACGACGATCGGCATCACCCTGACTGTCACGTCGCCGGCCCGCCTTGCGGCCCGCACCGCGGCGGCGGAGCGGAGGACGCGCACGTCTGCGCTGGACCGCCACGTCACCATGTTCACGGCCCACAGCGGCGTGTAGTCGCTGCGACCAGGGACGGTGTCGATGATGTTGCGCTGACCTTCGTCGCCGTTGGCGAACGCCCAGATCGGCGCGACCCTGTTCCCGGGCCGCAGCTTGACCGGCCCGAAGTCGAGGTACGAGACGACCTCGCCACGGTAGAACCCGAGCGTGACGTCCTGCGAGAATGTCTTGACCGGGCCGTCGGCAGCCCCTGCGGGAAGCGCCGACGCCACTCCTACGCACGCAAAGACCGCAAACAAGGCCACGAGCTTCCTCATCTCTCACTCCTTCCGTCGACTCCTCGACGGTACGAGGAACCTCTTACACAAGGCTCACAGCCGAATGAACGTCACCTGAATTCATTCCGGCGTAACCGGTTTGGCAGCACAATTGGGCGGTGACCACCGTTCTCGTCGTCGACGACGAGCCGATCGTGCGCGAAGTCGTCGTCCGCTACCTCGCTCGCGAGGGCCACCGGACGCTCGAGGCCGCCGACGGCGAGACCGCCCGCGCGACCATCGAGCGAGCCGAGCCCGACCTCGTCGTCCTCGACGTGATGCTGCCGGGAACCGATGGCCTCGAGCTCTGTCGCTGGATCCGCTCGAACTCCGAGCTCCCCGTGATCATGCTCACGGCGCGGGGCGAGGAAGCCGACCGCATCGTCGGGCTCGAGCTGGGCGCCGACGACTACGTGACGAAGCCGTTCTCCCCGCGCGAGCTCGCGGCGCGCGTCCGCAGCGTGCTGCGCCGGTCGACGCCGGCGGAAGCCACCGTGCCGCAGCTGTCGTTCGGCGACGTCGAGCTCGAGCAAGCGACGAGGGAGGCTCGCAAGGGGAGCCGGCATGTGCGCCTCACGGCGAAAGAGTTCGATCTCCTCTGGTTCCTCGCGAGCAATCCGCGGCGCGTGTTCTCCCGCGACCAGCTGATGGCGAAGGTCTGGGGCTACACCGCCGCGCTCGATACCGGCACCGTGACCGTTCACGTGCGCCGGCTGCGGGAGAAGATCGAGGATCACCCCTCCGAGCCCCGACACCTGGAGACGGTCTGGGGCGTCGGGTACAGGCTGGTGCCGTGATCTCGACCGCCGTCATCGTCGCAGCGGCCACGCTGGCCGTCGGGCTCACGCTCGCGTATCTCCTCCGTCTGCTGCCGACGGTACGGCTCCAGCTGGTCGGTCTCGCCTTCCTCGCGGTGCTGCTGCCGCTCGGCGCCGTGCTCGTGTCCGGGTGGGTCATGTTCCACATGGGTGACGACGTGAAGATCCTCGCCGTCACGGCAGCGTCCGCGCTCACCGCCGTCGTGGCTGCCCTCGTCGTCGCGCGGTCGATCGCGGACGCGGTCGATCGCGTGCGCATCGCGTCGACAGAGCTCGCGCGCGGGAGTCTCGACGCGCGGGCTCCGAGCGGCGGACCGGCCGAGATCGCCGACCTCGCACGCTCTTTCAACGAGATGGGCGAGAACCTGCAGCGGCTCTTCGACTCGCGCCGTGAGCTCGTCGCCTGGGCGAGCCACGACCTCCGCACTCCACTCGCGAACATGCAGGCGATGCTCGAGGCGCTCGAGGACGGCCTAGCCGGGCCCGAGGAGTACGTGCCAGCTCTGCGCGAGCAGGTCCGCGTGCTCTCGCAGCTCGTCGAGGACCTCTTCGAGCTGGCGCGCATCGACGCCGGCGCGCTGACGCTGGAGCTCAGGCAACTTCCGGTCGCGCCGGTCGTCTCGAACAGCCTTCGCGGCGTCGAGGCCGAGGCGCGGCTCCGACACGTGCGGCTCGCAAGCGAGGTCGAGGAAGGGCTGACAGCGCGCTTCGCGCCCGAGAAGGTCGAGCGCGTCCTCATGAACCTGCTGACGAACGCGCTTCGGCACACACCGAACGACGGTGCCGTTGCGATTCGCGTCGCGCCCGTCGCAGGGCAAGTGCAGGTCGCCGTCGAGGACACCGGAGAAGGTCTCGACCATGAGGCCCGTACGCGGATGTTCGAACGGTTCTGGCGCGGGGATCGGTCGCGGACGACGCGCGGAGCGGGCCTGGGGCTCGCGATCGCCCGCGGCCTGGTCGAGGCTCATGGCGGTCGAATCTGGGCCGAGGATCGCGAAGGCGGCGGCGCCCGCATCTGCTTCACCCTGCCTGCGCGGTAGAGCCTCTAGACGATCCGGTGCAGGACCCAGATGTTCGGCTCGACGTGCGTGCCGACGCCGTCCTCGACGACGAGCGTCGCGAGGGCGCCCGGGAAGACGTACTCGCCGTCTCCGGGAAACCTCATCTCCGTCCACGCTTCCCAGTCCTCGACCGCTGCGCGGATCGTCATCGACTCGGGCGCGGGGGCGATGATCTCACCCCCGACGTGCTCGTGGATCCTGATCCAGGGATCGAAGTGCGAGCCGTCGTCATGCCGCCACTCCTGGTACTGCTCGATCGGGATGAGTGGATAGCGATCCTTCAGCGTCGGCCGGACCGGCGCGATGACGGACGTCAGCCCGGCGGCGCGCGCGTTCTCCTTGAAGCTCTCGATCATCCGGCCCGAGAGACGCTGGCCCTGACGTGACGGCGCGACGCTGATCGCGATCGCCATCAGCGAAGTGGCCGAGGCGGTCGAGGTCATCCCGCGCGCGAACCCGGCTTCCCAGCCCGCCGGAAGGTCGTCGAGCGAGCCGTCCCATGGAAGCGGGACGGCATGCGCCTCTGCGAGGAGCTCGTCACCGTCGACGAGAGCCACCTGGAAGTCCGGAAAGTCGGAGTACAGGCGACCCCAGTACCTGTTTCCGACCTCACTTTCGTGCATGTAGGGAGGAAACGTCACCCGCGCGAGCTCCGCGTGGCGGCGCGCCCGAAGATCGGGCCGGTCGGCGTAGCGCACGAGTGTCATCTCGAGAGCAGTGCCACAGCGTGGGCGGCGAGACCCTCGCCGCGTCCTGTGAAGCCGAGCCCGTCCGTGGTCGTCGCGCGCACGGTGACGCGGCCGGCCTCGACGCCCAGAGCTCCGGCGAGCCGCTCGCCCATCTCCTTGCGGAGCGAGCCGATCCGTGGCTCCTCTCCGATGAGGACGCAGTCGGCGTTCGTGAGCGTCCAGCCGGCAGCGCGCACATCGCGGTAGGCCCTGCCGAGGAGATCGAGCGATGACGCGCCGCGATACTGCTCTTCGTCCGACGGGAACAACGCACCGATGTCCCCGAGGTCGGCGGCGCCCAGGACGGCATCGATCAACGCATGAGAGACGACATCGCCGTCGGAGTGCCCCGCGAGGCCGCGGGGATGCTCGATCGAGACGCCTGCGAGCACCAGGGCCACGCCGTCTGCGAAGGCGTGGGCGTCGAACCCGATGCCGACCCGAATCTCGCTCATACGAGCGAGGCTAACGCGTCCGGCAGCGCGTCGAGCGCGTCGATCGTGAGCGCCGGCGCAGGCGCCTTCTGGAGCCGTCCCCACGGGCCACGCCTCACGTGCACCGCGACGATTCCGGCCGCAAGCGCGGGCACGACGTCGTTGTCGACCCGGTCCCCGACGTACGCGAGCTCGTCGAAGCGAGCAGCCGGCGAGCTCCCTGATCTGCTCGAAGAAACGCGGGTCGGGCTTCCGGACACCGAGGCTCGCCGACGACGAGACGACATCCGCAGGCAGCGCCGCCTCGCGCGCCCAGCGCTCGAGGGCTTCCGTCTGGTTTCCGACGATCCCGACTCGGAGCCCGAGCTCGCGAACGGCCTCGAGGCACGGCACGGCGTCGGGGTAGAGGTCATCCAGCTCGTACGCGAGGCCGTGCCACCAATCCGTAGGGCGGTCGATGCCGAGGTGGCGCCAGAGCTCGTCGTGCTCCTCGCCGACGCCCGATCGTCACGCCGAGCGCGGCCCAGACGACGTGCGGCTGGAGGCCGGAACGCTCGGCGAGGACTCTCCACCAGCGCTCCTCGTCGACGAGCGTCTCGCCGACGTCGAAGAAGACGGCCTTCAGCGCCACCGTCGGTCTTTACAGTGCCTGGCACTGTTAAGGCGACAACTGTGCGCCAAGCTGTCCACAGGCCCCCTGTCCTACGGAGCCGTGAGGAGGAGCTCGACGAGCGCGAGGTCGGAGGCCGTCGTCACCTTCACGAGCCGGCTGTCCCCGGCGACCACCGCTACTCGACCCCCCGCTCGCTCGACGAGCGTGGCGCAGTCGGTCGCCGCGGAGAGATCGCCGGCGAACGCGCGCCGGAGGGAAGGCGCCAGAAACGCCTGCGGCGTTTGCGCGCCGACGAGATCGTCGCGGTCGAGCGTCTCCACGACCACGCTCCCGTCCACGCGCTTGACCGTGTCCGGGATGGCAACGGTCGGCACGACGCCGTCGAACCCGTCCGCGAGCGGCGCGAGGAGGCGCTCGATGACCGCATCGTCGAGGAGAGGCCGGGCGGCGTCGTGGACGAGCACGACGAGGGCATCCTCCGGCACGTCGGCGAGCGCGGCCCGAACCGAGTCCGCACGGGTTGCGCCGCCGGTCACGCACGAGACGACCTTCGTCGCCGCCAGCTCCTCAGCAAGGAGAATCGCGGGCTCCTCCCACCCGACCGGCGCCGCAACGACGATGGCGTCGACCCAGGGGGAGCGGTCGAGACGATCGAGGCTCTCCGCGAGGAGCGGTCTCCCCCCCAAGGACGCGAATGCCTTGGGCCGGTCTATGCCGAGGCGCTCGCCGGCGCCTGCAGCCACGAGCAACGCCCAGGTGGCCCCGGCAGCGCCGGAACCGCCTGGCGGCCTATGCACTCGCGGCGGCCGCCTTGGGCTTCGCTCTGGACTTCGACTTCGGCTGGCCGGCGCGCGACAGCACGTCGTCGAGCCACGCGGCCGCCTCCTCCTCGTCCATGTCCTTCGCGTACATGAGCTCCGAGGCGAGGATCTTCTTCGCCTTGACGAACATCTGCTTCTCGCCGGTGGAGAGGCCTTTCTCGTTGTTCCGGACGGCGAGGTTGCGGACGACTTCGGCGAGCTCGAAGATGTTCCCGGTCTTCATCTTGTCGCGGTTGTGCTTGAAGCGGCGGTTCCAGTTCTTGGGCATCTCGGTAGAGCCGCCCGAGAGTGTCCTGACCACCATCGTCACTGTGCGCTGGTCGATGACCTGCCGCAGACCTACCCGCTCCGCGTTGTCGCACGGGACGTTCACGGTCATGTCGTTGTGGAGAATCTGGATCGTCAGGTACTCGCGCGTCTCGCCGAGAACCTCGCGCTTCTCCCTCTTCACGACCGTCCCTGCGCCATGGTGCGGATAGACCACCTTGTCGCCGATGTCGAACAAGCCAGCCTCCCCGATTTCCGTATTGGACGCCATCACGAAAAAGTGCCGACAGCGAGTTCCCTGCCGGCCACAGGCTCATGATAGCGGTTTTCACACAGGGTCTTAACGGAACAGCAACGTCCGCGTGGAGCTCTATGCAGTCTGCCCGAGGCCGACCTGGAGAGCGCTTCGCAGCGTATCGGCGGCCACGACTCGGGGACGGTCTCGGGCAGGCGTCCCTGCTGGAGCGATGACCGTGGCGATACCGAGCTTCGCGCATTCGTCGATCCGTCGCTCCGCCTGAGACGCAGGTCGCAGACGGCCCGTGAGCCCGATCTCGCCGAAGACGGCGGCGCTCTCGACCGCCGGAGCCCCTCGCGCCGCAGACGCGATCGCGAGCGCGACAGCGAGGTCTGCGCCCGGTTCGTCGATCCTCATACCCCCGGCGACGTTCACGAACACGTCAGCGGCTCCGAGGCCGAGTCCCGCGTGGCGGCTCAGCACCGCGACGATCATCGCAAGCCGCTTGGGATCCACCCCCGTTCCGACACGCCGAGGCATGGCGAGATCGGTGGGCGAGACGAGCGACTGAATCTCGAGGAGGAGCGGCCTCGACCCCTCGAGCGTGCACCCGACCGCAGCTCCGACCTCGCCCGGATGCGTCGCTCCGAAGAGCTCCGACGGATCCGGGACCCCGACGAGCCCGGCTCCGGTCATCTCGAAGACCCCGAGCTCGTTCGTCGACCCGAACCGATTCTTCGTCGCACGCAGGATCCGGTGCGCGTGGTAACGGTCGCCCTCGAACTGGAGCACGCAGTCGACGAGGTGCTCGAGCACGCGCGGCCCGGCGACCGCGCCGTCCTTGGTGACGTGCCCGACGAGGATCGTCGCGACGTCTGCGCTCTTCGCGATCCGCAAGAGGCGGCCCGCGGCCTCCCGCACCTGGGCGACGGATCCCGGCGCCGACGCCAGCTCGGATGCGTGCAACGTCTGGACGGAGTCGATCACGCAGACATCGGGACGCTCCTGCTCGAGGGTCGCACAGACGGTGTCGAGCTCCGTCTCGGCCAGGATCCCGACGGTCTCCGCGCCTCCGAGCCGTGCGGCGCGCAGGGAGACCTGTGCTGCCGACTCCTCTCCCGTCACGAGGAGCGCACGTCGTCCGTCCCGTGCGATCGCTCCGAGTGCGCTCAGGAGCAGCGTCGACTTGCCGACGCCCGGCTCACCGCCGACGAGGACGAGGGAGCCGGGGACGAGCCCCCCGCCGAGCACGCGGTCGAGCTCGGGCACGCCGGTCGGGATGCGCTCGCCTTCGTTCGCCGAGACGTCACCGAGGGGCATGGGCGTCGCCGCCCGGGCCGAGCTTGCTCCGTTGCTCGAGGCGAGCAGCTCCTCCGCGAGGGTCCCGAACGCGCCGCAGCCGGGGCACCTGCCGAGCCAGCGCGGGCTCGCCGTGCCGCACTCGGTGCACACGTGCTGGACGAGGACCTTCGCGGCCATACGGCCAGTCTAGAAACGAGGTCCGACGCCGTTCCTCGCAAAAGCGCGCCGATTCGCTTGCAAGATGGGCGCGCGTCGATAAGAGTCCTCCGAAACCGCGCAGACGACGACCGAAAGGAAGGGCCCAATGGACAGATTCAACGCTCTCGGCCGCGGGACGCAGATCATGGCCGTGGCAGGCGTGCTGCTCTTCATCGATCTATTCCTCCGCTGGCAGGAGATCGAGTTCGACCTCGGGGCGCTGGGAGAGGGCAGCGCCGGCGTGAGCGCGTGGGACAACTTCCTCGGCATCGTCCTCGGCCTGTTGACGATCATCCTGCTCGCATGGGTGGCGGTCCGGCTCGCATCCGTCGACATCCCGCTCCCGGTGTCGACTGCCATGACAGCCGCACTGCTCGGGGTCCTCATCGTGTTCTTCGCGGTTGTCAAGAACCTCACCGACGACTACTCCACGATCTGGAGCTACATCGGCGTCGTCCTCGCGATCATCATCGCCGTCGGTGCGTTTCAGACCGTGCAGGAAGCCGGTGGCGTCGACACGCTGAAGAGCGAGATTCCCGGCCAGAAGACGGGCGCCACGACGGACAGCACGTCCACGATGACCTCGGCGCCTCCTGCGGCAGCTCCGCCGACCGCCGAGCCGCCGCCACCGCCGCCACCGACCGCGCCGGAAGCTGCAGCCGATCCGGGCTCAGCGCCTGACGTTCCAGGCGACGACCGCCAGGCGTAGCTCGAACGAGGGATTGGCACACGCCGCGACGCGCTCCGCTCGCGGCGTGTGCCACGGAAACCTCGCAAAATCCGCTTTTCGCGAGTACCGTCTGTAGATGAACCACCCGGAGCCGGCCGAGCTCCGGGAGACGGGCTCCCCGAAAGGACAAGGCATGGACAGGATCAAGGGTCTCTCGACCGGCTCGAAGATCGTTCTCGCCTGCGGCACTTTGCTCTTCTTCTCGCTCTTCGCGACCTGGCAACAGCTGCTGGTGGACTACGGCAGCTCGGGAAGCGCTGCGATTCCTCAGGACGGCTGGGACGTCTGGGGGATGCTGATCGCGCTCGTCGTCGTCGCGGTGATGAGCCTCGTCGTGGTCGTCCATGCGAGCGACGTCGAAGTGTCGAACGACGTGCCCTGGGAAAAGGTCGTGTTCGGCCTCGCGCTCGGGCTCTGCGGACTGACGCTCCTCAAGAACCTGACGGACGCCGACTCGACGTGGGTCAGCTACCTGGGCGTCGCGTTGGCGGCCGGAATGGCTGGCGGCGCTTACCTGGATTGGTCGCGCGAGCGTGTCTGGGAGCGTCAGGCGAGCCGCTTGAGCAGGAGCACGCGGTCCTCGCCCGGACCGTCGTAGTCCTCGGCCACGCGATCGACCTCGAAGCCGAGCGCTTCGTGGAATGCGACCGAGTCCCTGTTCGCCGGTGACGTGACGCAGCGGACGAGGGATCTCCCCTGGCCGCGCGCCTCCGCGAAGAAGCGCTCGTAGAGCGTCCGGCCGATCCCTTCTCCCCGGCGCGCTGGAGACACGCCGACGAAGTGGATGTACGCCTCCTGCGGATCCGTCTGCGAGAGGAACCCGATGACGAAGCCGGCGAGCTCGCCCTCGTCGTCGTCGGCGACGAAGCTCGTGCCCTCGAAGTGGAGGAAGAAGAGCCGCGGCAGTATCGGCGCCATCTCCCGGCCGCCCCACCACACGTTGACGCGGCCGATCACGCGTCCGTAGTCGGACGGCTTCGCGTGCCGGACGTTGAGCTTACTCGTCGTCTGCTTCGGGCTCGTCGGCAGGCTCGTCCGGAGCCCCGACCGCAGCCGGAACGGGCGGGCCGTCGACGATCCTGATCACGACGGGCGGCTCGTCGTCCACCGGGTTGTCCCGGCGGTCGATGATCACCGTCGACGACGCGGACAGCTCCCGGCCGAGGATGAAGTCGGCGAGCGGGTCCTCGATCAGGCGCTGGATCGCGCGGCGCAGCGGCCGTGCCCCCATCGACGGGTCGTAGCCCTGCTCGACGAGCAGCTCCCGGGCCTCGTCGGTGAGCTCGATGACCGTGCCGTGCTTCGCCATCTCCTCGCGGACGCGCTTCATCAAGCAGGTCGACGACCTCGAGGATCTCGGCGCGCTCGAGCTTGTGGAAGACGATGACCTCGTCGATGCGGTTCAGGAGCTCCGGCCGGAAGACCTTCTTGAGCTCCGACATGACCCGCTCCTTCATCTCGTCGTACGAGAGGCCTTCCTCGTCGCCGATCGAGAAGCCGAGCGTCTGGTTCTTGGAGATCTGCGCCGCGCCGAGGTTCGAGGTCATGATCACGATCGTGTTGCGGAAGTCGACCTTCCGCCCCTGGGCGTCCGTGAGCTTCCCGTCTTCGAGGATCTGGAGCAGGATGTTGAAGACGTCCGGGTGCGCCTTCTCGATCTCGTCGAGGAGTACGACCGAGTACGGCTTGCGCCGGACGGCCTCCGTGAGCTGACCGCCCTCGTCGTAGCCGACGTAGCCGGGCGGTGAGCCGACGAGCCGGGACACGGAGTGCTTCTCCATGTACTCCGACATGTCCACCTGGATCATCGCGTCCTCGTCCCCGAACAGGAACTCGGCGAGGGTGCGCGCGAGCTCGGTCTTCCCGACACCCGAGGGGCCGAGGAAGATGAACGAGCCGGTCGGGCGCTTCGGGTCCTTGATGCCCGCTCGGGCCCGCCGGATCGCCTTGGAGACGGCGACGATCGCCTGGTGCTGCCCGATGACGCGCTTGTGCAGCTCCTCCTCCATGCGCACGAGCCGGGTCGTCTCGGCTTCGGTGAGCTTGAACACGGGGATTCCCGTCCACATCGAGACGATGTCCGCGATCTCGTCCTCGCCGATCTCCGGCTGCTCGTCGTCGGCCTGGTTCCGCCAGTCGTCCTCGAGCTCCTTCTTCTTCTGCGTCAGCTTCCGCTCCTTGTCGCGGAGCTGGGCCGCCTTCTCGAACTCCTGCGCCTCGATGGCCGCTTCCTTGTCGGCGCGGACCTTCTCGATCTCGTCCTCGAGCTCGCGGTAGCGAGGCGGCGCGGACATGGTGGCGATGCGAACCCGCGAGCCGGCCTCGTCGATCAGGTCGATGGCCTTGTCCGGCAGATAGCGGTCCTGGATGTAGCGCTCGGCGAGCTGGGCCGCGGCCGACAGCGCGTCGTCGGAGATCTTGCAGCGGTGGTGCGCCTCGTAGCGGTCTCGGAGGCCGCGCAGGATGAGCACGGTCTCGTCGATCGTCGGCTCGTCGACGCGCACCTGCTGGAAGCGCCGCTCGAGCGCGGCGTCGCGCTCCAGGTACTTGCGGTACTCGTCGAGCGTCGTCGCTCCGATCGTCTGGAGCTCTCCTCGGGCGAGCGCGGGCTTCAGGATCGACGCGGCGTCGATCGCGCCCTCTGCGGCGCCCGCGCCGACGAGGTTGTGGAGCTCGTCGATGAAGAGGATGATGTCGCCGCGCTGGGAGATCTCCTTCATGACCTTCTTCAGGCGCTCCTCGAACTCCCCGCGGTACTTCGAGCCGGCGACGAGCGCGGCCAGGTCGAGGGAGTAGATCTGCTTGCCTTTCAGGAGCTCGGGCACCTGGCCCGCTGCGATCCGCTGAGCGAGGCCCTCGACGACGGCGGTCTTGCCGACGCCGGGCTCGCCGATCAGCACCGGGTTGTTCTTCTGCCGGCGTGAGAGGATCTGCATGATCCGCTCGATCTCGGTCTGCCGGCCGACGACCGGGTCGAGCTTGCCCTCGACGGCCTGCTTCGTGAAGTTGCGGCCGAACTGGTCGAGGAGCTTCGAGCTCTTCGTCTTCTCCCCCGCCGGCGCGCCGGCGCCCGCCTGGCGGCGGCCCGGGCCGGAGAGCATGCGGATGATCTCGTTGCGGATCTTTTCCGCATCCGCGTCGAAGTCGAGCAGGATGCGCGCGGCGACGCCCTCGTTCTCGCGCACGAGGCCGAGCAGGATGTGCTCGGTCCCGATGTAGTTGTGGCCCAGCGAAAGGGCCTCGCGCAGCGCCAGCTCGAGCACCTTCTTGGCGCGCGGCGTAAATGGAATCTGGCCCGTGGTGACCTCGTCACCCTGGCCGACGATGCGTGCGACCTGGGCGCGAACCTCTTCCACGGTGATGTCGAGCGACTCGAGGACGCGAGCAGCAAGCCCCTCTTCCTCGCGCAGGAGGCCGAGAAGGATGTGCTCGGTTCCGATGTAGTTGTGCTTCAGCGCCCGCGCCTCGTCCTGCGCGAGCACCACGACCTGCCTTGCCCGTTCGGTGAATCGCTCGAACAACTCCTCCGACCCTCCTTTCCCCGCATTCACCGGAGGTCGGCGGGATTGCCGCGCTCCGGGTCGAAGGTGCTCGTCTGATCGTAGCCGACTCGTCTCGTCATGGGTCTAGGCGCCCGATTCGCCCGCCGCGCCCGCTACCCTTCTCGACCGGTGAGCGGCAAGGCTTTAGTGACGGGAGGCGCCGGCTTCATCGGCTCACACCTATCGGAGCTCCTGCTCGACGAGGGCTGGGAGGTCTTCGCCCTCGACGACGTCTCGACGGGGGCGCACCGAAACGTCGAGCGTCTCCTCGATCATCCGAAGTTCCACCTCGTCGTCGAGTCGGTGCTCTCGAGCTCGGTGGTCAGCGAGCTCGTCCACAAGTGCGACGTCGTCTACCACCTCGCCGCGGCTGTGGGAGTCCGGCTGATCGTCGAGCAGCCCGTCCTCACCATGGTCACGAACGTCCAGGGGACGGAGATCGTGCTCGAGTACTGCACCAAGTTCCGCAAGCGAGTGCTCATCGCGTCGAGCTCCGAGGTCTACGGCGATCACCGCGAAGAACGCCCGCTCAAGGAAGGGGACCGGCGGGTGTACGGCCCGGTCACCGAACGCAGATGGCTCTATGCCGACTCGAAGGCGATGGACGAGTTCCTCGCGCTCGCCTTCCACCAGGAGCGCGAGCTCGACTGCGTCATCGCGCGCTTCTTCAACACGGTCGGCCCGCGGCAGCAAGGGCAGTACGGGATGGTGATTCCGCGCTTCGTCACGGGGGCCCTGGCGGGCACGCCGATCCAGGTCCACGGCGACGGGATGCAGACCAGGTCGTTCTGCCACGTGCAGGACACCATCCGCGCGGTTCACGGCCTATGGAGAAGGCCGAGACCTCGGGCGAGATCTTCAACATCGGCTCAGCGGAGCGAGTGCGCATCCTCGACCTCGCGCACGCGAGCTGCTGCTCACCGACGGGCTGGCAGGTCTACGCGCTCGACGATGTCTCCACCGGATCGATCCAGAACGTCGCGCATCTGCAGCGAACGTCCCGACTTCCATCTCGTCGTCGAGTCCGTGCTCTCGCCTTCGGTGGTCAGCGAGCTCGTGCACAAGTGCGATGTCGTCTACCACCTCGCGGCCGCGTCGGCGTCCAGCTGATCGTCGAGCAGCCCGTTCCACACGCTCCTCACCAACATCCAGGGACCGAGATCGTCCTCGAGTACTGCACTCAGCTTCGGGAAGCGCGTGCTCATCGCGTCGTCCTCCGAGGTCTACGGCGACCATCCGCGAGCAGCATCCGCTCGCGCGAGGACGACGCGCCGCGATCTACGGCCCGACGACTGCCCGTCGCTGGGCCTATGCCGACTCCAAGGCGATCGACGAGTTCCTGGCCCTCGCGTACCACTAGAGCGAGACCTCGACTGCGTCATCGTGCGCCTCTTCAACACCGTCGGCCCGCGCCAGAGCGGTCAGTACGGCATGGTCATCCCGCGCTTCGTCCAGGCGCACTGCCGGCCAGCCCCTCGAGATCCACGGCGACGGCAACGCAGACGCGTTGCTTCTGCCATGTCGCAGACAGCGTTCCGCGCGCTCAAGGGCTGATGGACGACGCGGCGACGTCAGGGCGAGATCTACAACGTCGGCTCGCAAGAGCGACTCTGCGATCCTCGACCTCGCCGAGCGCGTGTCGCGTCAAGACGGAGAGCTCGTCCGAGATTCAATTCGTGCCCCATGAGGAGGTCTACGAGCTCGGCGTCGAGGACGTCCTCCACCGCGAGCCGTCGATCGAGAAGATCGGCGCGCGATCGGCTGGGCGCCGACGCGTAGCCTCGACGAGATCCTCGCCGACGTGATCGCGTTCGAGCGCGGCCGGGTCGAAGCGGCCGCTTAGCCGTATCGCGAAAGCTCGAGTGCCGCCACGAGCTTGACGGCGAAGACCCCGTGGTCGAGCGGAGGACCGTGTCGTCCCGTTCTCAACGGATCGCCGTCCGGCGTTCGAGCGTTCTCGGTCGTGAACCCCGCGCGAATCCAGCCGCGCGGCAGCGTTCGCACCCGTTCGTCCACTACCCGTACGGGTACAGATCGTCTCCAGACCGTTCCTGCGGCCCTCTCCAGAGCCTCTCTCCCTCGACCATCGCACCGCGAGCTCATCTCGCAGCAGACGAGATTGTCGTGTCTCAGCGTATGGAAGCCTATCTCTTTCCGCTTCGACCAGCCGGCGAACGTCGGCGACTCACCGCCCAGCCTCGGTCGGTCCGCTCCTGCGACTTCGGCTAGGCGCGCGTCGACCGCTTCTTCGCGCCTCGGAGTCGAGCTGTCTAACGAACGCCCCCAGCTCGGCCACGCTCGTCTAGCCGCCGGTTCCGCATCCCGACGATCCCGCCCAGGTCGGGGCGCCACGAGCGGCCGCTCGCTCTAGCCGCTCCCACCAGAAGGAACGCGGGTGCTCCAGCGACGCGCCGGTGAGGAAGAACGTTCCTCGCACTCCGTGCCTCGCGAACACGGGGAGCACCGGTGGCGACGTGGCAGCGAAGGTCGTCGTCGAAGGTGAGCGCACGGGAAGCGCTCGCCGCGTCGGCGCTTCTCAACCGCAGAGAGGAACTCCGATGCCAGGACGATCCGTAGTGCCGCTCGAGTGCCGGACCTGCTTCTCGAACGTGTCCGTCGCCAGCGCTAGGAACGAGCTGTTCCGCATCCCCCGCACGGTCCTCCACGCCGTGATACACAAGGACGACGCCCCGCTTTCGACTCGAGAGGCGGAGCACCAGGAGGCACGGCGCCAGCCACTGGCCCCCACGCGCGCCAGCCCCCAGCGATGCGCTTCCACACGGCTGTGACCTGTCACCGAGCTCTTCTGCATCGCCGTCAGGCTCACGGCCCGAGTTCAGCCTCAGGCGTCGAGCGGAGCGCAGGGAACAGGATCACGTCGCGGATCGTGTCCCTGCCCGAGAGAAGCATCGTCAGGCGGTCGATGCCCAGCCCGAGCCCGCCCGTCGGCGGCATGCCGTACGACAGCGCCTCGACGTAGTCGGGATCACCCCGTTCGCCCTCGACGTGCTCCGACTGCGCCTCGAAGCGGGCGAGCTGCTCGGCCGAGTCGTTGATCTCCGTGAACGCGTTCCCGAGCTCCATCCCGCCGGCGAAGTACTCGAAGCGCTCGGTGAGCGTCGGATCGTCCTCCGTCAGCCGGGCGAAGGGAGAGAGCTCGATCGGGTAGTCGTGGACGATGGTGGGCTGGACGAGCCCGGGCTCGACGAAGTGGCTGAAGGCGTGATCGACGAGCTGAGGCCAGTCCTTGTCGGCGTTCGTGTCCACGCCCCGTTCCTCGAGCCATGCCCGTAGCTCGCCCGGATCGCGCGTCCACAGCTCGAGCTCCTCGAGGGCGTCGACGAAGCGAACGCGGCGCCAGGGCTTCGAGAGGGAGATCTCCTCGCCCTTGAACGTGACTCGCGTCGTTCCCAGCACGTCCGTCGCGACTCGCTCGATCAGGCCTTCGATGCGGGCCATCGTGTCCTGGTAGTCCGCGTACGCCTCGTACCACTCGAGCATCGTGAACTCGGGTTGATGCTTGTAGGAGACGCTCTCGTTGCGGAAGTCCTTGCCGATCTCGTAGACCCGTTCGAGGCCCCCGACGATCAGGCGCTTGAGGTACAGCTCCGTCGCGATCCGCAGGTAGAGCTCCGCGTCGAGCTCCTGTGAATGCGTGACGAAGGGATGGGCGAACGCCCCGCCGTAGCGGGGCTGGAGGATCGGCGTCTCGACCTCGACGAAGCCGTCCTCGTCGAGGTAGCGGCGAATTGCCGTGACGACCCGAGCTCGCAGAAGAAAGAGCTCCCGCGAGTCGGCGTTCATGAGCAGGTCGAGATATCGCTTGCGGTAGCGGGTCTCCGTATCGGTGAGGCCGTGGAACGTGTCCGGCAGCGGGCTCCGGTTCCTGGCAAGGATCGTCAGCTCGTCGACCGCGAGCGACGGCTCTCCCCGCCTCGACTTCGCCGGCCGTCCCACGACCCCGACCACGTCGCCCAGGTGCACGTCCACCTCGCCCGTCTCGCCCCGTGTCGCACATGAGCTGGATACGTCCGGAGCGGTCGACCAGGTCGAGGAAGACGAGCTTCCCCATCTCGCGCGCGCCATCACACGGCCGGCGAGACGACTCGTGTCCTCGAGCTGGCTCCGGCCTCGATCCCGTCGGTTGCCGCGCGAAGGTCGGCGATCGCGTCTCGATCCGGAAATCGCTTCGGCGGCGTCACACCGGCCAGCCTAACCGGCTGCGCCTGCGCCCTCGGCGGAGATGATCCAGCGCACGCAGCAGAGGTTGCGGGAGAGACGCGCAGTGATCAGATCCCCTGCTCGAGCCACGGCTCGGGCCGAGATCGAGTGTCTTCGGTCCGCCGGCGGCCTCGGTGGCGTGCGCGACGACGACGACCAGAACCGCGATGACCCAGCCGGCGCACGAGACGAATACGTCGAATACGAAGAGAAGCTCCGAGTCCATGACGGAGTCGGAATCGTGTCCGCCGAAGCGGACGACCGCGGGACGTTATGCGGCCTTGATCTCCATGATCTTGAACTTGAGCTTCGACCCGCGTGGGGTCGCGACCTCGACCGTCTCGCCCTTCTTGCGGCCCATGATCGCCTTCCCGACCGGCGACTCGTTCGAGAGCTTCCGCTCGACGGGGTTCGCCTCGGCGGAGCCGACGATGAAGTATTCGACGGTCTCCTTGGCGTCGACGTCCCGCAGACGCACGAGCGACCCGACGGACACGACGCTCGTGTCGATCTCCTTCGGGTTGATCACACGCGCGTTCGCGAGGCGCTCGTCGAGCTGCGCGATGCGATGCTCCAGCATCATCTGCTCGTTCTTCGCATCGTCGTACTCGGCGTTCTCGGCGATCTCGCCGAAGGCGCGCGCCGCGGCGATGCGCTCGGCGATCTCCCGCCGTTTCTCAGTCCGCAGCCGGTCGAGCTCGCTCTTCAGCTGCTTGTAGCCCTCGGGAGTGAGGATCACATCCTTCAAGGAAATACCCTCCGAGACGAGATGGCGGGGCCCCGCCGGCCCCGTCAAACGGCCCGGAATGGTAGCTGCGCCGTCGAGCCAGCGTCAACCGCGCATCTACGCAGCATTTGTGCACAGACCAGGATCCGCTCGCGCGGATTCTGGTCGCGCGATTCCTAAAGGCGTCCGCTTCGCGGCCGCAACCGCGGGGTCTCGTTCTACGATTCCCTCGGTGATCGATCTTCGTACACCTTGGCGCATCGGCCCTGTCGAGGTGCCGACGCGGCTCGTGCTCGCGCCGATGGCGGGAGTCAGCGTGCAGGCGTTTCGGCGCCAGGGACGCCGCTACGGGGCCGGGCTCGTCTGCTCGGAGATGGTCAGCTGCGCCGGAATCGAGCACCGAAACGAGCGGACGCTCGGGTACCTCCGGGTCGCCGCCGACGAGCATCCGCTCGCAATCCAGCTCTTCGGCTCCGAACCGCGCACGCTCGCGAACGCGGCGAAGATGGTCGAGGCAGTAGGCGCCGACCTCGTCGATCTCAACTTCGGCTGCCCGGTGCGCAAGGTGACGCGAACGGGCGCAGGCGCGACGCTTCTGGAAGATCCTGCGCTCGCGTGCCGCATCGTCGAGTCCGTGGCGGACGCCGTCGACCTTCCCGTCACCGTCAAGTTGAGGCGCGGCCTCCGGAACGGCTCGCGAGCGTGCCTCGAGCTCGGGCCCCGGCTCGTCGACGCGGGCGCTGCGTCGCTCACCCTCCACCCGCGCTCGGCCGAGCAGATGTACACCGGGAGCGCGGATCACTCGCTCACCGCGGAGCTCGTCTCGCTGGTCGACGTTCCCGTGATCGCGTCGGGGGACGTCACCTCGCGCGCGCGGGCGCAGTTCGTGCTCGCGAGCACCGGCGCCGAAGCGGTGATGGTCGGCCGCGGCGCCCAGGGAAACCCGTGGGCGCTCCGGGAGATCGTCGACGGCGATGCGAGCGCACCCGTCTCGCGAAGAGGTGGTGGCGGAGCTCGTCCTGTTCGTGCGCGAGGCCGTCCGGGAGCTCGGGGAGAGGCGAGCCTCGGGGTTCCTCAAGAAGTTCTACGGCTGGTATCTCGGCCAGGGCCGCTTTCCGAAGCCGTTCAAGCAGGAAGTCCTCCGGCTCGAGTCGACGGAAGAGGTCGAGCGCAGGCTCATCGCCGCGGCGCCGGGCGCGCTCGAGCTCCTCGAGCGGCTCGAGGACGAGGTTCCGCCGGGAGACGAGCTGACGCTCGCGCTCCCGATCTCGGTGTACGGCGGCGGTCGAGGCGCCTCGCTCTAGTCCTTCGTCCGCCCCGCGAACGCCGTCGCCACTCCGAGCGCGACGTACACGCTTCCCGACACGTAGCGCTGCGGACGCAAGAACCTCTGCGACCGGCGAAGGAGCCCACCCGCCGTGCCGGCGGCGAGTGCCCAGACCGAGGTCGAGCACGAGGGCGATCGCGACGAAGACGAGCCCGAGAAGCGCGATCTGGAGAGCCGGATGGGCGGCGTCCGGGTCGACGAACTGCGGGAGGAATGCGAGGAAGAAGAGGGCGACCTTCGGGTTGAAGGCGTTGACGAGGATGCCCTGCGCGAAGACGCGCCCGAGCCGAAGGTCGCTACTGCGCGTCGTCTCGACGGTGCTGTGTCCGGAGAAGAGCGTCCAGAGCCCGAGGCCGATGAGATACGCGGCGCCCGCGTACTTGACGACGGAGAAGGCGACGGCCGAGGAGGCGAGCAGGGCCGAGAGCCCGATGGCTGCCGCGGCCACGTGCACGAGAGCGCCGACCTCGATCCCGAGCACCGACGCGATGCCCGCGCGCCTGCCCTGGTGCACGCTGCGCGTGACGATGTAGAGGACAGCGGGGCCGGGAACGGCGATGAGCGCAGCCGACGCGAGAGCGAAGACGGCGAGCGTTCCGGGATCGATCACCGGTTCAGCTCCCAGACCATGCGCAACCCGTCGAGGGTCAGGAACGGATCGACGCTCGCGATCGTGCGCGAGTGCGGGGCCACGAGGTCGGCGAGGCCCCCGGTGGCGATCGCCGGTGCCTCCGCCCCGAGCTCCTCCCGGATGCGGCCGACGATCCCGTCGACCTGCCCCGCGAAGCCGTAGACGAGCCCGGACTGGAGCCCGCCGACAGTCGTCTTCCCGATGACGTTCTCGGGAGCCGCGTAGTCCACCTTCACGAGCCGAGCCGCGCGGGCGAAGAGCGCCTCCATCGAGGTCTCGATCCCGGGCGCGAGCACGCCTCCGACGTACTCGCCCTCGGGCGAGACCACGTCGAAGTTGGTCGAAGTGCCGAAGTCCACCACGATGACGGGCGCGCCGTAGCGCTCCTTCGCGGCGACGGCGTTCACGATGCGGTCCGGCCCCACCTCTCGCGGGTCGTCGTACCGAATCGGGATGCCGGTCTTGATCCCCGGACCAACGACGAGCAGCGGCGCGTCGGCCCACTTCACCGCAAGCGTCTCCCACTCGCGGATGAGCACCGGAACCGTCGAGGCCAGGCAGATCCCGTCGACCTCGTCGAAGTCGAGCAGGCCCGAGAGCAGGACACCGAGCTCGTCGGCGGTCGACGAGCGCTCGGTGGCGAGCCGCCAGTTGTCGGTCAGCTCGGCCGAGGAGTACAGGCCGAGCGCGGTCTGGGTGTTGCCGACGTCGACCGCCAGGAGCACGGGCTAGTGAATCAGCTGGGTGCTGACACGTCGAACGCTAGCGGCCGCGAGAGCGGATCGCCGCAGGCGATTTGCGCGACCGGTGGCCGCGCTAGCGGAATCCGGTCTTCGCTGGCGTCGTCCTCGGCGCGAAACTGCTGGCCGATGCGCTCGGCGAGCGCCTCGGCGGTGAGGCGAGGCTCCTCGCCTTCGCCCCGAAGCTCCTCGATCGTCACGTCGCCCGAGGTGTAGACCTCGGCCCGGGGGATGATGCGAGTCGGCCGGTTCTTGTCCCAGACCCACACGTCCTCCATGCGAACGTGGAAGAACGGGTAGCTGGCCTGCGGCAGCGACTCGACGTCGAGCTGGTTGCAGAGATACGTCGCGTCCTGGGTGAGAACGCAGTAGCGGAAGAGCGCGAAGACGGCCGAGTACTCCCTCTTCAGGGAGATCTCGAGCTCCGCCTCGAACTCGTCGAGCTCGTCGAGGTGCGACATCGCGGCTCAGTGTAGCTCCGCGAGCAAGTCGAGACCTTCCCGTGGCCGGGAATCTCGAGCTCCGGCTCGAGCTCCGCGAGCGGCTCGAGCGCGAAGCGACGCTCGTGCAGGCGCGGGTGGGGAACCCGAGCCCCGGCTCGTCGACGACTCTCGTCCCCGTACACGAGTAGATCGAGGTCGATCGTCCGCGGGCCCCACCGCGTTCCGTCGCGAACGCGCCCGAGCTCGCGCTCGACGCGGAGCAGCGCATCCAGGAGCTCGCGCGCTGACAGGCTCGTCTCCACCGCCACGGCGCCGTTCAGGAACTCCGGCTGGTCGACGTTCCCGACCGGCGCGGTCTCGCGGAATCCGGACACCTCGAGCACCTTGACGCCCGGCTCGGCACCGAGAAGATCCACCGCTCGCAGCAGTGTCACCTCGCGAGGGCCGAGATTCGCCCCCATCCCGACGTAAGCCTTGGTCAAGGGCAACGAGTAGGGGTCACTTCAGCGGCCCTACCGTCTCTCGACGATGACCGCCGCGTGGTCCACGGGGGGATCGAGCACGACGTCCGGCTTGCGGACGCGCACGCGCACGCTCGTCACCCGCGGGAAGCGCTCGATGACGCCGTCGGCGGTCGCAGCCGCGAGAGCTTCGAGCAGCAGACGCTCCGGCCCGGCGAACACCTCGCGTACGAGTGCGGCCAGGTGCCGGTAGTCGACGGTCTCGTCGATGTCGTCGCTCGAGCCGGCGGTGTCGTCCAGGTCCGCCCACAGATCGACGAGAAAGCGCTGGCCGAGCCGTCGCTCCTCCTCGAGGTAGCCGTGATGTCCGAACAGCACGAGGCTCTGCAATTCGATCGTCATGCGATCACCCTTCCCCGTTCGACGGCAGCTGCAACCGCGAGGGCCTCGACGGTCTCTCGGACGTCGTGTGCCCGCACCATCCACGCGCCACGCTCGAACGCAACGACGGCCGCCCCGACCGACGCCGCGGTCGTTCCCTGCGTGGCCTTCGGAGTCGCCGAGCACCTTCCCGAGCGTGCTCTTGCGCGAGAGCCCGACGACGACCGGGCGCCCGAGGAGCGCGAAGGTGTCGAGCCTGCGCACGAGCTCCAGGTTCTGGTCCGGCGTCTTCCCGAAGCCGATGCCCGGATCGACGCAAATTCGCTCTTCCGCGATCCCGCAGTCGACCGCGAACGCGATGCGCTCGTCGAGAAACGCGAACACTTCGGCCACGACGTCGTCGTACTGAGGCGCCACCTGCATCGTCCGCGGCTCCCCCAGCATGTGCATCAGGCAGACATACGCCCCGTACTCCGCCACGACGGCCGCCATCTCGGGATCTCCGCGCAGTGCCGTCATGTCGTTCACCAGGATCGCGCCCCGCTCGAGCGCCTCGCGCGCGACCCGCGCCTTGGCCGTGTCGATCGACACGGGGAGCCCTTCGAGCCCCTCGAGCACCGGGAGAACGCGGCGGAGCTCCTCCTCCGCTCCGACGGGCTCCGCCCCGGGGCGCGTCGACTCCCCGCCGACGTCCACGAGCGCAGCACCTTCGGCCAGGAGCCGTCGCGCGTGCGCGATCGCATCAGCGGACGACGAGAAACGGCCGCCGTCCGAGAAACTGTCCGGCGTGACGTTCACGACCCCCATCACCGCAGGACGCGGCCAGCGCTGCTCGATCGGTGGCGTCGCCGAGCCCACGGTTCGGAGCGTAGCGCCGCACGCCGCAGCGAAAAGGCGCAGAATCCCACTCCATGACAACCGCACCCACCACTGCAGCTCCCTCCGGCCCGCTCGGGAAGCCACGCGGGATCGGATTCGGGATCCTGCATCTTCATCATCACGCTCGGGATCTACTCGCTGTACTGGGTCTTCAAGACGCAGGACGAGGTGAAGGAGCACTCGGGAATCGGCGTCGGCGGCGTCCTCGGCCTCGTCATCTGGATCCTCGTGTATCCGATCAGCTGGTTCCTGATCCCGTCGGAGATCGGGAAGATGCACCAGGCCGACGGCCGGCAGGCGCCGTTCACGGGCTGGACCGGGCTCTGGGTCCTCCTGCCGATCGTCGGCGGGATCGTCTGGTTCGTGAAGATCCAGGGAGCGCTCAACCGCTACTGGGAAAGCAAGGCCGGCGCGGCGCCAGCAACGGCTACCGCGTAGACGGCGAGCGTCATGCGCGGTAGCGCCGCGCGCGTGCTTCTGCCGGGGCTTGCAGTCCTGGGACTCGTCGGCATCGTCGCCGTCGCGGCCACAGGCTCCACGCGCGCGGCTCAGACGAGAGGCGACGCCCCCCGGACCTCGTCTTCGACACTTTCTTGAGCTTCTCGCTCGTGCTCCTGATACCCGCAGCCGCGCTCCTGGTGTACGGGCTGATGCAGCGCCGGGCGATCGCCCTCGAGATGGCGTCCGGGAAGTACCGGCGGGCCGGGCTCGTGTCCATCATCGCGTTCGTCGTGGTGTTCGGCATCGCCTGGAATTTGCTCATGCGTCGCCGCCAGATCGTCTTCGGAGGTGAGCCCGAAGCGCCCGTGGACCTCGATGAGCCTGTCCGGCCGATACCCCCCGAACCCATAAACCGGTACGACCCGGAGTTCGCGTGGATCCCGGTCCTCGTCGTCCTCGTTCTCGTCGCGGTCGGCGTCGGTGCCTACATGGTCGCCGCGCGGCGCCGCAGGCGGGCCTTCCGCAGCGACGGGGTCCGGCTGGCCGAGGATGTCGCGGACACCCTGGACGACAGCCTCGACGACCTCCGCGCCGAGCCTGATCCACGGCGCGCGGTCATCGCGGCCTATGCACGACTCGAGCGCGCGCTCGCTGCATCCGGCGTCGCGCGCTCCAGGCAAGAGACGACAGCGGAGTACGTCACGCGAGCATTGGGCAGGCTCGAGATCGACGACGGTCTCGTTCGGCGGCTCGCCGACCTCTTCACACGAGCTAAGTTCTCGCACCACGTCGTGGACGAGACGATGAAACACGAGGCGATCGGGACCCTCGCCCGGATTCGCGACGAGCTCAGGGCCGCCGCCCGAGCACGACTCGAGGAGAGCACGAAGCAGCTCGTCGAGCGAGCGGCCACTTCGTGAGACACGATCTCGCCCGCGCAGGCCGGCTGCTGTTCGTCCCGACCCTCGCCGTCGCTCGCCGTCGTCGCGCTCGTTCCCGGGCGAACCGAGCTGGCGATCCGCGTGTACGCGCTCGTGATCTGCGGGGCCGCGCTCGCCGTGATGGTCTCCGCGCTGCGGCGCTCCTACCCGAAGGAGACCCCGCTTCGCGCCCGCAAGCCGAAAGGCGGCCCCGCTTCACGCGGGACTCCGCTAACGCTTGCGCGGTTGGAACAGGAGGTCGCGCTCGGTGCGGCCGGCGCCTTCGACCTCCATCACTACCTGCGTCCCCGATTGCGGGTCATCGCCGCCGAGCTCCTGTCTGCACGGCGTCGTGTCTCGCTCGATGAGGACCCGCGGGAAGTGCGCGGCCTGCTCGGCGAGGATGCCTGGGAGCTCGTCCGCAGCGATCGCCCGCGACCCGCAGATCGCCTCGCAAGCGGTGCATCCCCGGAGGCCCTGCACCGCGTCGTCGAGGCCCTGGAGCGGCTCTAAGCGGTGACGATGGAGCTCGAACGAGTGCATGAGCTATCCGGGGCAATCCTCGACGAGGTCGAGCGAGCCGTCGTGGGAAAGCGCGAGCCGTTAGAGCTCGTCCTGGTCGGCTTCCTCGCCGACGGCCACGTGCTCCTCGAGGACTACCCGGGACTTGCGAAGACCCTCGCCGCCCGCTCGTTCGCCCAGGCGCTGAGCATGCGCTTCACCCGCATCCAGTTCACCCCGGACTTGATGCCGTCCGACGTCACGGGCTCCTCGATCTGGAATCAACGCGACGCGGACTTCGAGTTTCGGCCTGGCCCGATCTTCGCCAACCTCCTCCTCGCCGACGAGATCAATCGTGCTCCGCCGAAGACGCAGGCGGCGCTCCTCGAGGCGATGCAGGAGCGTCAAGTGACGATCGAGGGGGAGACGCGCCGGCTGGAGCCGCCGTTCCTCGTGATCGC
The DNA here is from genome assembly GCA_963721795.1 of uncultured Actinomycetes bacterium. Taxonomy (GTDB): domain Bacteria; phylum Actinomycetota; class Thermoleophilia; order Gaiellales; family Gaiellaceae; genus GMQP-bins7. The sequence goes on along the minus strand of CAVRLT010000018.1, from coordinate 24,199 downwards.
CACCCAGAACCCGATCGAGTACGAGGGGACCTATCCACTTCCCGAAGCACAGCTCGACCGTTTCCTCCTGCGCGCGGCGTTCGGCTACCCGGCTCGAGAGGACGAGCTCGACGTCCTCGGGCGCCGGATCGAGCGGCAGGCGGACGAGATCGAGCTCCGTCCGGTCGTCGACCGGGAGACGCTGCTCGAGATGCAACGCGCGCTCGAGTCCGTGTACGTCGCCGAGAGCGTGCGTGGCTATTGCGTCGATCTCGTCGAGGCGACGAGGCGGTCCGAGAGCACCGCCGTCGGCGCCAGCCCGCGAGGGAGCCTGGCACTGCTCAAACTGGCCCGCTGCAAGGCAGCGCTCGGAGGACGCGACTTCGTGCTGCCCGACGACGTGAAGGCCGTCGCCGTCGCCGCACTCGCCCACCGTCTCGTCCTTCGCCCAGAGCTGTGGGTGCAACGAATCTCGGCCGAGGACGTCGTCCGCGATGTGCTCGCTCGCGTGCCGACTCCGCCGGCGGAGGATCTCTCGGGCGCTCGATGACCCGGCGGGCGAGCCCGCGGCTCGAGGCGTACGCGGTCCTCGCCGCGATCGGCCTCGTCGCGTCACTGGTGTTGCGCCGCCCGGAGCTCGCGGCTGCGGCAGCACCCTTCGCGCTCCTGCTCACGGTCGGCACGCAGCTCGCGCGCCGGCCGAAGCTCGACGTCGAGTTCGCAGTCGCGGACGAGCGGACGCTCGAGGGCGCCGACGTCGACGCCGAGATCGTCGTACGGTCGGACGTCTCGATCGACCGCCTCGAGCTCCTGCTCGACCTGCCGCCGGGGGTGAAGACCGAGGGAAGCGACGCGTTCGCGGTTCGCCTCCGCGGAGGGGAGGAGCGGAGGATTCCGCTTCAGCTCCGCTGCGCGCGCTGGGGGCTGTACGAGGCCGGCTCGATCGAGGCTCGCGCCCGCGACTCGTTTCGGCTCGTCGTCTGGGAGGAGCGGGTCGAACGCGTGCGTCAGCTGAAGGCGTACCCGCGCCCGGAGACGCTGAGCCGCGTCCTCGCAGCAGTCGACACGCAGGCGTTCACCGGAAGCGAGGTCGCTCGCGCGAAGGGCGACGGCATCGAGTACGCGGATCTCCGCGACTACGTTCCGGGCGACCGCTTGCGCTCGATCAACTGGCGCGCGTCGGCCCGACGCGAGGGCCTGGTCGTGAACGAGCGCCACCCTGAGCGCAACACGGACGTCGTCCTCTTCGTCGACAGCTTCGGGGACATTCGGGGCGAGGACCGCAGCACCCTCGACGACGCCGTGCGCGCGGCCGCCACCATCGCGACGCGCTACCTCGAGCGGAGGGACCGCGTCGGCCTGGTGTCGTTCGGCGGGTGTCCTGCGATGGCTTCGGCCCGGGCTCGGACCGTCCCAGCGTCTCCGGCTGATCGAGACGTTGCTCGAGACCGGCGTGACGCCCACCTACATCTGGCGAGACGTCAATCTGATCCCCGCCCGGATCCTCCCGCCCAAGGCGCTCGTCGTCGCGTTGACGCCTCTGGTCGATCCGCGGTTCGTCACCGCGCTCGAGAACCTGCGCGCTCGCGGCTTCGATCTCGTGGTTGTGGAGATCGACCCGATCAACCTCGTGGCCCGAGGGAGGAACGTGCTCGAGGGCATCGCCTACCGGCTGTGGGTGCTCGATCGCAATGTGCTCCGCGCCCGTCTCGAGCGTCTCGGCATCGGCATCGCGCGCTGGGGAGACGACGTCGCGCTGGAGTCCGCGCTCGAGGAGGTGAGGACATACAGGCGCTACGCGAGAGTCGCACGCGTCTAGCCGCCGGCGCTGGATCCGTCGCCTGCGCGACCGCGCTCGCGGCGTTCCCGCTCGCGCGCGCCGAGGAAGATGCCCTGGTCGAGGCCGGGCTCCGCGTAGCCGTTCTCGCACTCCTGGCGCTCGTTGCCTCGCTGGTGCTCGGCTGGCCGGTGTTGCTTCCGGCGGCGCTCTTCCTGCTCGGAGGCCTGTATGCGGCCCAGCTCGCGGTGGACGACGCGAGGCTGGACGGCGCTGCCCCGCTCTTCGCCGCCGGGCTGCTCGTAACGGCCGAGCTCGGGTACTGGTCCCTCGAGGAGCGCGAGCACGGCGACCGCGGACCCGGGTGAAGCCGTGCGCAGGGTCGGCTTCGTCGCGCTGCTCGCTCTCGGAGCCATGCTCGTATCCGGCCTGCTCTTGGCGCTCGTCGACGTCTTTCGCGCTGGAGGCCTCGTCGTCGACCTCGCCGGCGCCGCGGCTGCGGCTCTCGTGCTGACGATCGTCATCGTCTCTCAGCGCGCGGGGCGAGCGTCCGGCTGAGCCTGCGGACGAATCGGCACAAACTTGCAACACATTTCCTCGGCCGAAGCGGACATGCCCAGGGTCAGACCCGGGTATCGCCTGTCACGAGCGCTGCCGTCGCGAGTCCGCGGCCCCTGCCGAGGAGGTCGCCCATCTGGAGCTATGCCCCCGAACGGGTGATGCCGAGAAGCCATTCGCACCGATCTAGGCGACTGTGAGCCGCCGTCGCCTCGTCAGCGTTCTCTGCGTCGCCGCCGCACTCTGCGCCGCGGGCGCGACCGCGGCGCCCGAGCGAACCGAGCACCACGCCGGGATCGCACGGCACCTCGTCGACAGCATCAACGCGGTGCGCGCCGAGCACGGGCTTGCGCCGGTCCGCCCCGCGCCGTCACTCCGACTGGCCGCCCTCGCGCATACGCGCGTCCAGGTCGAGCGCGGCAAGTTCACGCACGACTCCCCGGACGGCTCGTCGTTCGCCGACCGGATCAAGCGCTTCTACGGACAGCGCGGATTCTCGCGCTGGGGCGTCGGAGAGAATCTCCTCTACGGCCCGATTGCGATGAGCCCCGACGAAGCGCTCCATCTCTGGCTCGAGTCTCCGGCGCACCGCAAGATCCTCCTCGAGCCGAGCTGGCGTGACATCGGCATCGTCGCCCTGGCAGTGAACCAGGCGCCGGGCGAGTTCGGCGGCCACGACGTCGTCGTGATCACTTCCGACTTCGGCATCCGGCAGCCGCTAGCGCTCGTCGCCAGACGAGTTCGCTCGCGCGAGAGTCTCTCGGTCGCGCGAAGGCAGACCCCTTCGACGGGAGTGCCCTCGACGCAGGCGATTCGGGGTGTGACGCAGCGCGAGTCGGACAACCGCCGTCGTCGAGCGTGTCCTCGCAGACGACCGAGCGCGCTCTGGCGTGCGAAGCGCTACGAGGGAGCGCCCTCGGGGGGCGGCTGCATCGCGGTCCCGGGGATCGGGCGCGGCTGCGGCTTCAGCTTCGGCTTCTTGTCCGCCTCGGGCTCGAGCTCGGGAACCTCCGCGACCTCCGCCGGGAACACCGACTCCTCCGCCTCGCCGGCGAGCAGGCGCTCGAACTGATCCTTGTCGATCGTCTCGCGCTCGATGAGGATCGCCGCCAGGCGATGCAGCTCCTCCATGTGCGCGCGGAGAACTCCCTGCGCCGAGGCATGGCCCTCCTCGATCACGCGCCGGATCTCGTCGTCGATGTCCTTCGCCAGCTCCTCGGAGTAGTCGGGCTCCGAGCCCATGTCGCGGCCGAGGAACGGGAGGTCGTGGTTGCGGCCGAGAACGCGCGGGCCGAGCTTCTCCGACATTCCGAAGCGCATGATCATCTGCTTCGAGGTCGCGGTGACCCGTTCGAGATCGTTCGCCGCTCCCGTCGTCACCTCGTGGAACACGAGCTCCTCTGCGGCACGGCCGCCGAGCGTCATCGCGAGCTCGTCCATCAGCGCCGAGCGCGTCGTCAGGTAGCGATCCTCGGTCGGGAGCGAGATCGTGAGCCCGAGCGCCTGACCGCGCGACACGATGGTGATCTTGTGCACCGGGTTCGTGTGCTCGAGGTAATGCCCCACGAGCGCGTGCCCCATCTCGTGGTACGCGGTGATCTTCCGCTCCTTCTCCGAGAGCAGGCGCGCCTTCTTCTCGGGGCCGGCGATCACGCGCATGATCCCTTCCTCGAGCTCGTCCTGCTCGATCATCTTCTTGCCGCGGCGCGCCGCCAACAGCGCGGCCTCGTTGATCAAGTTGGAGAGATCCGCGCCGGTGAACCCTGGCGTTCCGGCCGCGAGCGTGTCGAGGTCGATCTCACGCGCGATCGGCTTCCCGCGCGCATGCACCTCGAGGATCTTGCGTCTCCCTAGACGATCCGGCCGGTCGACGACGATCTGTCTGTCGAAGCGACCCGGGCGCAGCAGCGCCGGATCGAGGATGTCAGGACGGTTCGTCGCAGCGATGAGGATGATGTTGTCCTTCATCTCGAAGCCGTCCATCTCGACCAGGAGCTGGTTCAGCGTCTGCTCACGCTCGTCGTGACCCCCGCCGAGACCCGCGCCGCGGTGACGGCCTACGGCGTCGATCTCGTCCATGAAGATGATGCAAGGCGAGGCCTGCTTGGCCTGCTCGAAGAGGTCACGGACGCGCGAGGCGCCGACGCCGACGAACATCTCGACGAAGTCGGAGCCCGAGATCGAGAAGAACGGGACGCCGGCCTCGCCGGCGACGGCGCGCGCCAGCAGCGTCTTCCCGGTCCCGGGCGGCCCGTACAGGAGCACGCCCTTCGGGATGCGAGCGCCGAGCGCCTGGAACTTCTTGGGGTTCTCCAGGAATTCCTTGATCTCGTGCAGCTCCTCGACGGCCTCGTCGGCCCCGGCGACGTCCTTGAACGTGACCTTGGGCGAGTCGGGCGACATGCGTTTTGCCCGGCTCTTCCCGAAGCTCATCACCTTCGAGCCGCCACCCTGCACCTGGTTCATGAGGAAGATCCAGAACGCGATCAGGATCACGAACGGCAGGACGCTGATGATGAGCGACCACCACGGTGACGACCCGGTTCCCTTCGAGTCGAATCTCACGTTCTCTTCCGTGAGCAGGTTCTGGAACTGCGTCGCGGACTGAGGGGTCGGGTAGTTGACCTTCGCCTTCTGGCCTTCGCCTATCAGCGTCAGCGTGATCGACTGCCGCCTCGGGTCGAAGACGACCTCGTTGACGCCCCCGTTCTTGACCGCGGTGATCGCCTCGGAGTACGTCATCTTGCGCTGCTCGGAGCGCCCCGGCAGCAACGTCTGACTCGCCAGATAGACGAGCACGACGATGATGACGAGCGGAAAGAGCGCGCTTCTGAAGAACCGGTTCACGTCAGTCTCGGGAGGGTAGCACCGTGGTTCTTCGGCACCAGGGCCGCCTACCCTCGACCCTCGTTACGGTCTCTTTGTCCGCTATGTGGCGTTCGGCACGAGATCCGGATGGAGCACAGCGACGTACGGGAGGTTTCGATAGCGCTCGGCGAAGTCGAGCCCGTAGCCGATCACGAAGCGGTTGGGGATCTCGAAGCCCACGTAGCGCACCGGGACGTCGATCTCCCTCCGCTCCGGCTTGGTGAGAAGCGTGACCACGTCGAGGGACGCGGGCTTGCGCGCACCCAGGTTTCGCATCAGGTACGAGAGCGTGAGGCCCGAGTCGATGATGTCCTCGACAACGAGCACGTTCCTGCCCGCGACGTTGATGTCGAGGTCCTTGAGGATCCGGACGACGCCCGACGAGTCGGTCGCCGCGCCGTAGCTCGAGATCGCCATGAAGTCGATCTCGCACGGCACGGTCAGCTCGCGCATGAGGTCGGCCATGAAGAAGACGGCGCCTTTGAGCACGCCGACGAGCAGGAGATCGCGTCCCGCATAGTCCGCCGAGATCTCGGCACCCAGCTCGACGATGCGTTGCTGGAGCGAGGCCTCTTCGATGAGAACCTCTCCGACTCCCTGCTCGAGCTCGGCCTGCGTCATGTCGCCCCATCTTTCCATGCCCGGACCGTCCCTTCCCAGCCAGGCGCCTCCGCGATCCCCGGAACCGAGACGACGTCCTCCCCGAAGACCACGAGCGGCCAGGCGTCGCGCTCGCGCTTCGGCACCTTCGCGTCCACGAACAGATCCTGCACCTTCTTTCGGCGGCCCGCGAGCCGGTCGCCGGGGCGGCGCGTGCGAACGACGAGGCCCGGCACGGCGCTCTCGAGCTGCCAGGGGCCGAAGGAGACGGCTCCTTCGAGGCGGACGGTGTCGTACTCGCGCACCGCGTGCAGGCCGGCGCCGAGGTCAGCGGACTTCGTTCCCGCGGTCGAGGCGAGCAGCTCGGTGAGCGTCCGCTCGAGCCCTCGCGGAAGCCGTGCGGGCTCGTCCGCGAGCGACAGCAGGTTCCGGTCGGCCCCCGGATGAAGACGACGGAGCAGCGGGAGGATCTCAGCACGGATCAATCCGCGCGTGGTGTCTCGATTGGACGAGTCGGTGCGAAACGCGAGGCCCTGCTCGCGGCAATACGCCTCCGTCTCCTCTCGCCAGATCTCGAGCAGCGGCCGCACGACCCCGTCCTCGCGCGCGGCCTTGATCCCCTTGACGTTCCCGGAGGAGACGAGCCGGTAGAGCACGGTCTCCACCTGATCCGAAGCCGTATGGCCGGTTGCTCGCAGCCCCCGCCCCTCGGTGAGGGAATAGCGGACGTCACGGAGCTCCGCCTCGCTCGGCCCTTGTGGCTCTGAGCCACTTGGCGTCAGGATCTCGGCCCCCAACACCTCGCGGCAGAAGCGCGCGTCCTCGTCCGACTCCTCGCCCCGCAGGCCGTGGTTCACGTGGACCGCGGACACGCGGTACCCGAGCTCGCGGAGAACGTGCCAGAGACAGGTCGAGTCTGCTCCGCCGGAGACGAGACAGCACACCTCACCGCCGGGCGGCGTGAGGTCGCGTGCGCGGATGAAGCGCTCGACGCGCTCGGGAAGAGCTCCGGACATGCGCCCATTGTGCCGTCTAGTGCGACGCGGAAACGTCCCGGAATCGGGGGTCGAGGCTCCACTCGTGCAGCAGCGCGGCCGCCGCCTCGAGCTCCTCGGCAGAGATACGGTACGGGCGCGCGTGCTCGACCGGCTCCTGCATGAGCGCGGCCGGAACGAGACCGCTCACCGCGTCGACGACGTACCGAACCGCGAGCGCGTGCCCGATGACGAGGGCGCTCGTCTCCGGCCTTGCGAGCACGAGCCTCAGGCCGACTGCGTAGCGAGCTGCTCCCTGCGCCCTGCTCTCGCCCCCACCCGGCGCAGCCAGCCCTGGCGCCTCGGCGCCCGCCCATTCGCGGTATGCGGAAAGGAGCCCGCCGTCGAAGCTCCCGAAGTGGATCTCGTTCAGCTCGGGGAGGACGATGCGCGGCACGTCGCGCCCTTCCAGCGCGACTTCGAGCGTCTCCTGCGTCCGCAGGAGGTCGGACGCCACCCCCAGCTCGAGCTCCTCGCCTGCGAGTAGCTCGCCGAGCCTCCGTGCCTGCTCGACGCCCCGCGTCGTCAGCCCCTCGCCGGGCGCCGCGTACGACGCGAGCCCCGCGTCATTCGAGGCGGCAAGCGCGTGCCGGGCGAGGAAGATCAGCTCCATGCGTCGCGCTAGAGGAGCACCGAGCGGTAGTCGAGCACGTGCTGCATGCCGATCCTCTCGTACAGACGGATCGCCGGGTGGTTCTCGGCGCGGACGAAGAGACAGACGGCGGGCGCATGCGCGAGCAGCCGGCGACACAGATCGGCGAGCCCGCGAGCCCCGTGGCCTTGCCGCCGGGCCGCGGGATCGACCCACACCTGCTGGAGCTGCACCGCCCAGGGCGTCCAGGCCGACGCCTCGGCCTTGAAGAGGATGACCCCGTCCTCGGCCCAGACCCACGAGCGCCCTTCCTCGATCTGCGTGCGCGTGCGCCACCTGAAGCCCTCGGGATCACGACGAAGCGGGTCGACTCCGATCTCCTGCTCGTGCGCGGCCGCGCACGCCGGCACGAGGAGCTCGAGATCGTCCGACCTCGCTGCGCGCAGCCCGGTCCCGCTGTCGGCCGGGGAGTCGCGGAGGACGAACACCGGCTGTCCTGGACGATCTTCACGCGGCCGAGGAAGGCGGGCACGGGCGCTGTCCCACAGCTCGGAGACTGCGGCCGACTCGCCGATCAGCATCCGCGGCGACGCACGCACCACCTCGCGGGCGAATGCGCCGCAGCCATGTCCTGACGGCACGGCGTTGACGCCGACGTGACAGAGCGCCTGCAGGTCACCGCCCGCGGCAAGCCCGACGAATCGCCCCAGGCCGCGTCTCGCGACATCCTCGAGGAAGACCCGTTCGACAGGATCCTCCGCGCAGAAGCGCAGGATCTGTTCGTGTGACGGGTTGACGACGCGCGCGGGCACCGCTGGAACTCTAGGGCGCTTGTCCATACGTCCTTCGGCAGAGAATCCATAGGCTTCCGCCGTGCCGATCCACCTACGCGCGAATCCCGGCGACTACGCGAAGGCCTGCCTCCTCCCGGGCGACCCGTTGCGCGCGAAATACATCGCCGAGACGTTCCTCACCGACGTCGTCCAGGTGAACGGCGAGCGGGGCCTCCTCGGGTTCACGGGAACCTGGGAGGGCAAGCCGGTGTCGGTCCAGGGAACCGGGATGGGCTGCCCCAGTGCCACGATCGTCTTCGAGGAGCTCATCCAGCTCGGGGTCGAGCGCCTGATTCGCGTCGGGACCTGCGGCGGGCTCCAACCCGAGCATGCGCTCGGAGACCTGATCGTCGCGCTCTCCGCGGTGCCTGCAGATGCGACGGCAACGCACCTCGTCCTCGGCGAGCCTCACTGCCCGACGGCGAGCTGGGAGCTCATCCACGAGGCGGTTCACGTCGCGAAGACCGCCAAGATCCCTCTTCGCGTCGGTCCGGTTGCGTCGAGCGACCTCTTCTACAACCCCGACCCCGGTCAGTACGAGCGCTGGTCGAAGCGGGGGATCCTCGGCGTCGAAATGGAAGCTGCCGCGCTCTTCACCCTCGGTGCTCTCAGGGGCGTCCACGCAGGCTGCCTGCTGACCATCAGCGACATCGTCGTCGAGGGCGAGTTCGTCCGCATCTCCGACGAGGAGCTGCGCGCTGCCGTCGATCGCATGACCCGGATCGCACTCGAGACTGCCACGGCCGCACACGGCCACCGTCATTAGCGCGCGAACCGTCTTCCTCGTCAACCCCGCGTCGGCCGGGGGCTCGACGGGCCGCCGCTGGCCGGAGATCTCGCATCGTGCGGCAGCGCTCGGGTTGACCGGCGATGCGCTCATCTCCGAGGAGCCGGGGCATCTCGCCGGGCTCGCGGAAGACGCGGTACGCCGAGGAGCGCAGCAGCTGGTGGTCGTCGGAGGCGACGGCTCGGTGAACGAGGTGGTGAACGGCGTCGCGGGCTCGGACGAGGTCGAGATCGCGGTCGTCCCGCGGGGGACCGGCTGGGACTTCGCCCGCACGTTCGGAATCCCGCGCGACCTCGATGCGGCGGTGCAGACGGCGCTCACCGGTGACGTGCGCACGATCGATCTCGGGCTCGTCTCCTTCCGAACCTGGGCCGGAGCCGAGGGTCGCGCGCACTTCGCGAACGTGGCGAGCGCGGGAATCAGCGGTGCCATCGCGCAGCGCGCGAACGACAGCTCGAAGGCGCTCGGCGGCAAGATCTCCTACTACTGGGCGACCATAAGCGTCTTCGCACGCTGGCAAACGGGTGAGATGCGGGTCTCGGTGGACGACGAGATTCGTGGCGGGAGGATGATCGACACGCTGATCGCGAACGGCCGCTACCTCGGCGGCGGGATGATGATGCTCCCGGACGCCGAGCCGGACGACGGGCTGTTCGACGTCCTGCTGATCGGCGACATCACGAAGCGCGACCTCATGTTCACGCTGCCGAAGAGCTACAAGGGCAAGCATCTCCCGCACCCACGGCTCGAGGTTCTCCGCGGGAAAGTCGTCACCGTCGACGCGGACGAGCCGCTCCCGATCGAGATCGACGGCGAACAGCCGGGAACGACGCCCGCGCGGTTCGAGATCCTGCCGCAGGCGCTGCGGGTTCGGGTTCCCCGCTAGGACGGCTTGCGTGGCGTCGCGCGCCGCGCCGGCGTCTTCTTCATGCTGGCGAGCTCACGCTCGAGCTTCGTGATCCGCGCTTCGAGCGCGTCGATCCCGCGCACCTTCTTCGAGAGCTCGTCGACTCTCGTGCGGAGGTCGTTGAACGCGCCGACCGCCTTCTGACCCCCGGGGAGATCGGCGAGCCGCTGCAATGCCTCCTCGCCGGCGTCGGCCAGGCGCGTGACCAGATCCTTCTCCGCGGCGCTCTTCTTCCGTGATGTGGTCGTAGCCATGTCACAGTCATAGCAGGCACGCCCAGGCAGCGCGAGCTTCGGACGGCCCGCCGCGACCATCGTGGTCAATCAACCGTCGGGCGGCGAAGTCGGCTGAGGTCGGCGACCACTTCGGCGAGAGTCTCCCCCGCGGGTGCGTCGATCTTCAGGATCGCGTGGTCGTCGAGCGCCGTCGCGCCCCGATTGACGATTGCGACGGAGCGGGCCTCGAGTGGAAGCCCGGCCACGGGCCACACCTCGAGGGTGGAGCCGACGACGAGCATGAGCGCAGCGGAGCGAGCAAGCTCGGTCGCACGCTCGATGGCGCCCGCCGGGAGCAGCTCGCCGAAGAGCGTGACGCCGGGCTTGAGGATCTCGCCGCAGTGGACGCAGAGCGGAGCCGCGCGATCTTCGAGTTGTGCGAGGACGCCTTCGATTCCCTCGGTCCTGAGGCAGTTCGGACACGTGGCCGAGCGGATCGAGCCGTGCATCTCGACCACCTCCCTGCTACCTGCCCGGCGGTGCAACGTGTCGATGTTCTGGGTGACGACCGCGTGCACGAGCCCGCGCCGCTCGAGCTCGGCGAGCGCGACGTGTCCCGCATTCGGATCCGCGGCGAGGAGGGAGTGGATTCGCGTGCGGTAGAAGCTCCACACCCGCTCGGGATCTCGTCTGAAGGCCTGGACCGAGGCGACCTCCAGCGGATCGACCTCGGCCCAGATCCCCGTGGGCGAGCGGAAGTCCGGGATCCCACTCTCCGTCGAGATGCCGGCGCCGGTCAGCACGACGCACGGCTGGCGCTCACGGAGGAGTGCGGCTAGGCCTGCGGCAGACACCCGTCGATCCTAGAGCCCGGTTCAGAATGAGGACGATCGCCGCTCTGGCACGCTCGCACCAGATCGTCGGGGTCATCATTCTGAACCGAGCTCTAGGCTTGCCCCTGTGGACGAGTTCCCGTTCTCGACCGATGTCAGAGTGCGCTTCGCCGAGACCGACGCGCAAGGCGTCGCGCACCATGCGTCGTTCGTCGTCTGGCTCGAGGTGGCGCGCGTGGCACATCTCGCCCGGTACGCCGGCGGATACCAGTCGGTGCGCGAACGAGGGGTGGAGGCGCTGACGACCGAGGTTCACGTTCGCTACTACCGGGCTGCGTACTTCGACGACTGCTTGACGGTATGGGTTCGCTGCGGCGACATCCGCGGATCACGCTTTCGCTACGAGTACCGCATCACGCGCGGGGACGAGCTCGTAGCCGACGGCCATACGCAGCATGCGACGGTCGATCGCGAGACCTACCGGCCGACCCGCGTGCCGGCCTGGCTCGTCGAGGCGGTTACGGCGGGGTAGGTGTCTCCGCGGGAGGCGTGTTCGTGGGAGGCGTCGGGGCGGGAGGGTTCTCGCCGGTCGGCCGCTTCGGTGCTTTCGGCTTGGGCTTCGCACCGACCCGCACGATGCGGGTCTCGCCCTTGTACGACGTGTTCCACGTCTCCTCACTGATCAACGTGCCGTCGTCCGCGTAAACCGTCCGAGACACGGAGGTCCTGCTGGGCGTGCTGCCCTCCTCCTCGACGACCTCTCGACCGATCGGGAGCGTCTTGTCCTTGACACGCCTGACCGGCACCGAGCCGGTGATCTCCATCGTGCCCTCGGAGCTGTCGACGCGCCGGCGTTCACCGCCGTAGATCGAGACGGTGATGCCGTCCGACTCGGCGAAGCCCTTCACGAGCACCCACTGATCCGTGTCGTTCACGAACTTCAGGTCGAGTGACGGCCAGTAGACGGTCGCGTCCCGGCCGAGCTGGTAGCGGCTGATGTAGAGGGAGTGCGGATTGCGCTCCGTGATCCTCAGTCCTGCCTCCCACGCGGCGTTGAACACCGTCGTCGCAACCTGCGAGGTCCCACCCCCGACCTCCTCCTCGAACCTCGTCCCGATGATCACGGGCGCCGACTGAAAGCCACGCTCCTCCGTGCGCTCGCCGATTGTGTCGTTGAGCGAGAAGGTCGCGCCGGGCGCGACGAGCGTGTCGTCGAGAAGCGTGACGCCGAGGCGGAGGTTCGTGATTCGATCCCAGGTACCGGCGTTGTAGGTCTTGTAGCTCGCCATGCGCGTGTCGATACCCATCGCGAGCGCCTCCTTCGTGGTCAGGTCGGGGACGGCTCGCACGATCGCGATGTCGGCGACGCGATTCGAGCGCGATGTCGCAGCGCGGAGCATCGCGCGAGACGTGCGCCGCACGTCGAGCTCGGTTCCTGGTCGTGCGGGGACGAGGCCGATGTTGTCGCCCGAGACCACGAACCGGGCGTCCGCGGGCGGGCGGCCGACGCGTTCGGAGAGAGCGCGGAAGTATGCGGTCGCTCCGGGGCCTGCGATCGCGAGTCGCGACCGCCCGTCGCTCGGCAGCGCGAGGAGCTCGGCGATGCGCCATCGGGGCACGCGGAAGCTCCGCGCCTGGCCGCGGAGGACGACAGGTCCCGAGAACGCGGTGCGTGCGCGCCGCGCCGCGCCGACGAGCTCGGCGGATGTCACACGCGGAGCGGCGACGACGACCGGGAGCGCGGTCTGCGCTTCCACGCGTTCGACCGAGCCGAGGGCTCGAACCACCGTGCGCGCGGTCTCGTCTCGCAGCAGCCGCCGACCGGCCTGCTCCGCGACGACCTCGACTTCCAGCCCTCGCCGGACGAGCGCAGCGTTCTCCGCCCGGCGATCGACCCTCTCGGACATACGGTCGAGCGCGAACTCGAGCGCGGCGTTGGTAACGGCGATGCGCGGAAGGACCTCGGCGCCGAAGAAGCGAGTGTGCAGGCGACGATAGCCACGGATCGGTCCGAAGCCGTCTCCTGCCCTCTCCGCCGCTCGCACGGCGCCATGCCAGTCGGGATCGACCCCGAGCTGGTTCGCAGCGAACGAGAACGTCTGGTCGCCCGCACTGAACTCGATCGGATCGTCCGCGAGCTCCGAGAACCGCTGCTCGAGCTTCGCAACGGCCTCACGCTGCGTCAGGCCACCGACCTCGACCCCCGCAATCTGCGTCCCTTCGGCGAGCTCTTGGCGCGAACCGGCGAACGCCAGACCGATGAGGACTCCGACCACCGCGAACACCCCTGCGACGACCGCGAGGGTGACGAGCGCCGACCGGCTTTGGTCCTGTCGTCGCGCTCGAGGCAGAAAGATGGGCGAATCGGAGCGCACCGGGCCGGAGATTCTACCCGCGCTTGCGCGTTCTCAAGCGCCCCCTTCATGCGCGATCTGCGCTCCTCCGCTTGTTACCGAATCGTTGCCATTGTTGTGAACATCGGTATGAGTTTCCCGACTAGAATTCGCAGTGGGTGGTGGGTTGGGGTGCCCCGAGAGACGGTGTGCGTCTCAGAACACGAACAGCTCGATCCCTCCTGAGACGTACAGCCCGACCCCCGTGATGTACGCGGCGAGGTCCGAGCACAGGAACGCGATCGCGTTCGCGATGTCCTGCGGCTCGCCGGGGCGCTTGAAGACCGTGCGCGCCGCGATCCGCTCGTTCATCACCGCGCTCGCCATGTGGAACGCCTCGGTTCCGATGATCCCAGGGACGATGGCATTGCACGTGATCCCGTGCCGTCCGCCCTCCATCGCCAATGTCCTCGTCAACCCCAGGATCCCCGCCTTCGTCGTCGAGTAGCTCGCCTGCCCGAATCCCCCGAGCGTTCCGGCGACGGACGCCATGTTGACGATCCGCCCCCAGCCGTGCTCCTTCATGTGCGGCCACGCCGCCTGCGCGCAGTTGAACCCGCCCGTCAGGTTCACGCGGAGATCGCGCTCCCAGAGGTCGGGGCTCTGGTCGTGGAACTGCCCGACGTGATCGAGCGTGCCGGCGTTGTTGACGAGGATGTCGATCGACCCGAGCTCCTCGACCGTCCTCGCCACCGTGGCAGCCACCTGCTCGCGGTCGGTGACGTCACACTTGAGCGCGAGCGCGCGACGCCCCATGGCGCGGATCTCGTCGGCCGTCGACTCCGTGTACACCATCCCCTGCGCGCGCGCTGCCGTCGCGAGAGAGCCCCAGCTGTCCGTCTCCTCCGAGACCTCGGATTCGAGAAGGATGTCCGCGATCACGACGTCCGCACCTGCGCGAGCGAGTGTGAGCGCGTCCGCTCGGCCGAGCCCGCGAGAGCCGCCGGTGACGAGCGCGACGCGGCCCGAAAGGTCGATCTCGAGCGCCACCGCGCGATCCTACGCTGCTAGAACCGTCGTGTGCAGCGGATGGACGTGACCGAGCGACGAGCGCGGCTCGTTCAGCGGCACCGACTGAGCCCGCAAAGCCGCGCGAAGGATCCGCTCGAGGCGACGCGTTCGGTCGTCGTGCTGCACTCGACGGATGCGGTCACGGTCTTTCTGTCCGTGCGCGCCCGAACGTCGAACGTCGTCCCTGCCGACATCGAGCGCGAGCTCTACGAGACGCGCTCGCTCGTGCGAATCCTCGGGATGCGGCGCACGCTCTTCGTCGTGCCCCGTGAGCTCGTCCCGGTCGTGTATGCGGCCTGCACGCGGACGATCGCTGCTCGGGAGCGCCGCCGGCTCGAGAAGATGATTGTGGACAGCGGCATCTCGACGCGGCCGGCGGCGTGGCTCACGCGGGCGTCGACGGCCGCTCTGCGAGCCGTCGAGGACCGAGGCGAAGCATTCACGTCCGACATCACGAAGGACGTCCCGATGCTCGCAAAGCGCCTGCGATTCGGCGTGGGGTCGAGGTTCGAAGCCACGCAGAGCGTCGGTTCGCGCGTCCTCCCACAGCTGGCGATGGAGCGCCGGCTCGTCCGCGGCCGTCCGCGCGGCACCTGGGTCAACGGCCAGTACCGGTGGGTGCCGATGGAGAGCTGGCTGAACGGTGGCGTACCGGAGCTGGAGACCGCGGATGCGCAGGCCGAGCTTCTGCGGCTCTGGCTCGCGGCGTTCGGGCCCGCGACCGAGACCGACATTCGCTGGTGGGCGGGCTGGACGGCACGCGAGGCACGCGCCGCTCTCGCCATCGTGCCGCACGTCGCCGTCGACCTCGACGGCGCAACCGGATTCGTGCTCGCCGACGATCTCGAGCCCGTCGCGCGAGCGGAGCCCGCTGCCGCCCTCCTCCCCACGCTCGACCCCACGACGATGGGCTGGAAGGAGCGAGATTGGTACCTCGGCCCTCACGCTCCGGTGCTCTTCGACTCGAACGGCAACGCAGGCCCGACCGTGTGGTGGGACGGCAGGGTCGTCGGTGGCTGGTCGCAGCAAGCGGGACGGCGAGATCGTGTTCCGGCTCCTCGAGGACGTCGGCCGGGATGCTCAGCGTGCGGTCGAGACCGAGGCCGCGCGCGTCGCGGAGTGGCTCGGCGACAAGCGCTTCTCGCCGGGGTTCCTGCCGCCGTTCCAGCGCGCCCTTGCTTCGTAGGGGCGAGGCTTGCCTCGCCCTCAAAGCGCCATCGACGAACGAGGCGAGCCTCGCCCCTACGACTACGACTCGTCGCGCGGCAGGAAGATCTCCTTGGCGATCACGAGCCGCTGGATCTGCGAGGTTCCCTCGTAGATCTGGAAGAGCTTGGCGTCGCGCATGAGCTTCTCGACCGGATACTCCTTCATGTACCCGTAGCCGCCGAAGACCTGCACCGCGTCGGTCGTCACCTTCATCGCCGTGTCTGCCGCGAAGCGCTTCGCGAACGACGACTCGAGGGTCGCGCGCTTGCCCTGGTCGTGGAGCCACGCGGACTGCCAGACGAGCAGCCTCGCCGCCTCGATCTCGGTCGCCATGTCCGCGATCAGGAAGTTGACTCCCTGGTGCATCGCGATCGGGACGTCGAAGGTGACGCGCTCCTTCGCATACTCGACCGCGAGCTCGAAGGCCGCTTGCGCGACCCCGACTGCGCCGGCTGCAGTCCCCGGCCGCGTGAAGTCGAGGGTCTTCATCGCGATCTTGAACCCCTCGTCCTCCTCGCCGAGCCGGTTCTCGACCGGCACGACGACGTCGGTGAGCGCGAACGCGGAGGTGTCGGTCGAGCGCTGCCCCATCTTGTCGAGGTGCTTCTCGATCTGCACGCCGGGCGTGTCCATCGGGACGACGAACGCCGAGATCCCGCGATGGCCCTTGCTGGCGTCCGTCTTGGCGAAGACGACCGTCCACGCCGCCCGGCCGGCGTTGGTGATGAACGTCTTCGAACCGTTCAGGACGTAGGTGTCGCCGTCGCGGACCGCCGTCGTCTTCATGCGAGCGACGTCGGACCCGGCATCCGGCTCGCTCAAGCCGAACGAGCAGAGGATCGGTTTCTCGAGCAGCGGCGGCAGCCAGGTCTCCTTCTGCTCGTCGGTGCCCGCGATCAGCACCGGCGCCGCCCCGAGGCCGTTGGCGCTGATCGACGTGCCGATGCCCGAGCACCCGCGGCTCAGCTCCTCGCCCACGAGCATGCTGTCGAAGGCCGGAAGCTCCAGGCCGCCGAGCGACTCGGGCACGTGCAGGTTCATCAGGCCGAGCGCATGAGCTTTCGCAATCACGTCGGCGGGATGCGTCGAGTGCTCGTCGTACTCGGCCGCCTTCGGCCGGATCTCCTTGTCCGCGAACTCGCGCGCGAGCGCTCTCAACTCGCGCTGCTCGGGGCTGAGCTCGAACGAGACCCCTCGAACGCCCGTCTCCACTGCCGTCATGACCTCGACTCCGTTTCGATTGACTAGTCAGTCAATTCTACTCACGCCCGAACGGCGGGTCAAACGGACCGGCTGTGCTCGAACTCCCGATGGGCAGCATCGATGCGGTCCCACAGATGCTTGCGCTCGGCGGTTCCGACGTCGCCGAGTGGCAGTCCGAACACATCGGCGAGTGCCTGGTACCAGTCGGCCTCGGACCGGAGCAACGTCTCACCTGCGGCGTCCGAACCGACGCGAGTGAGGATGCGGCCGCGGAGAACGTCCGCGCCGAGCGAGTGACGACGCTGAACGACTGCAACCCTCACGAAGGGCGAGTCGGGCGCGGTCGAGAGGTGCTCGTGCATCGGTGCGAAGTCGCCAATGCTGCGCCGGCAGCGCATGGAAGTCCATGCCGACGAAGCTCCCCTTGGGGTCGTTGTCGAGCCGCCAGCCATCCGGCACACCGTCCGACGGCCGCAGGCGGTACTCGAACGGCCCCTGCCGGTAGGCGCCGTCGCTGAGAGGCAACGGCTCGTACAGGACCGCCCCGAGGCCGACGTCGACCATCCACACTCCCTCGGGACAGGTCTCGTCGGGAAGACCTGCCACGGTGAGCGCCATGTGACCGCCCGTTGCACGAGCAGGATCACGATCGGTGCGTTGAACTCCTCCGACGTGCCTCGTCACCCGGAAACCGAGCGCGCCGAGGAGGGCCGAGAACGCGCCGTTCAGGTGGTAGCAGTAGCCACCGCGCCTCAGGCGTACGATCCGCTCGGCCGACTCGAACGGGTCGATCGTCGTGCGCCGGCGAAGCTGGATCTCGAGGTTCTCGTACGGAACGCGCTCGACGTGCGCCCTGTGTAGGCGACGAAGGGACTCGCTGCTCGGTGGGCCTTGCGCCGGAAGGCCGAGGCGATCGAGGTAGCCCGCCACATCAAGCCCGCTCGCCGCGGCCACGAGCGGATCGTAATCTCTAGAGTGCGAGCGTGGCCGTGACCGAGAAGCCCGCGGCGCTCGACCCGCTCGACTACCTGGCGATCGACGCACTCCTCGATGACGAGGAGAAGGCCATCCGCGACACCGTCAGGCAGTTCGTGCGCGAGCACGTCCTCAACGACGTCGGCGACTGGTTCGAGAAGGGGGTGTTCCCGCGGGAGCTCCTGCCGGAGCTCGCCAAGCTCGGGCTGTACGGGATGCACCTCGACGGGTACGGCCTCCCCGGCGCGAGCTCGGTCGCCTACGGGCTGACGTGCATGGAGCTCGAGGCCGGGGATGCGGGCGTTCGCAGCGCGGTCTCTGTCCAGGGATCGCTCGCGATGTTCCCGATCTGGCGCTTCGGCTCCGAGGAGCAGAAGGAGCGCTGGCTGCCGCCGATGCACCGCGGCGAGGTCATCGGCTGCTTCGGGCTGACCGAGCCCGACGCGGGCTCCGACCCCGGCTCGATGAGGACGCACGCACGACGGGACGGCTCGGACTGGATCCTGAACGGCGCGAAGATGTGGATCACGAACGGTTCCATTGCCGACATCGCCATCGTCTGGGCGAGAACCGACGACGGCGCCATCCGCGGCTTCATCGTCGAGAAGGACATGCCCGGGTTCTCGGCGCCCGAGATCCACAAGAAGCTCTCGCTGCGCGCCTCGGTCACCTCGGAGCTCGTGCTCCAGGACGTCCGCGTGCCCGACGACAACGTCCTTCCCGACGCGACCACGCTCCGCGGGCCGCTCTCGTGCCTGAACGAGGCCCGCTTCGGGATCGTCTGGGGCGCCGTCGGCTCGGGCCGAGCCTGCTTCGAGTGCGCGCTCGAGTACGCGAAGGAGCGGATCGTCTTCGGCAAGCCGATCGCGGGCTACCAGCTCACCCAGCAGAAGCTCGCCGAGATGGCGCTCGAGCTAAACCGCGGCTTCCTCGTTGCCCTCCACCTCGGCCGGATGAAGGACTCGGGAACGCTTCGGCCCGAGCACGTGAGCCTCGGGAAGATGGGGAACGTCCGCGGCGCGATCGAGGTCGCGCGCTCGGCGCGAACGATTCTCGGCGCCAACGGCGTGACGCTCGAGTATCCCGTGATCCGCCACGTGAACAACCTGGAGTCGGTCCTGACCTACGAGGGAACGCACGAGGTGCACACGCTCGTCGTCGGCGAGGCGCTCACCGGCGAGAACGCGTTCCGGTAGAGCTCGGCACAGATCGACTCGGGAGGAGTGCGGCGGCTAAAAACGCAGCCCTCGTCCCCACCGGAAGACGCCGAGGAAGAATCGCCGCGCCGGTGGCGTCTTGTTTGATGTGCCCGTGACTCCCCATGGCGATGAGCGGCTAGTGCACCTGTTGCGGCTTCTTCGCCCGACTCCCCGGGCTTGGGTTACGAAGGCGCAGCGGATTCCTCTGGACCTGAGCCTCCAGGATCGGCGGGTGGTCGAAGAGACATGGTTGACCAGCGGCGACCTGGAGAAGCTCGAGCGGGAGCTCGAGATCGACCCGATGTTCCGGCAGCGTTTCGATGCCGATCCCGTCGCCGCAGCCGAAGCGGCGGGGATGCACGAGCTCGCGTTGGGACTGGAGCGGGAGATTCGCGAGCTCGTCGCTCTTGCCGAGCGCATCGCCAACGACGGCGCCTACCGCGCCCGGCTGGACGCGGACCCGCTAACCGCGCTCGGTGCAGCGGGCATTCCCGCCGCGACCGCCGAGCCGCTGTTGCAGGCGCTCACAGTGCCGGACGACGTTCTTGCAAAGCTGCCCGACGTCGTAGCGCACCAATACGAGCAGCCGCCACTCAGAGCGCGACTACTGAACCTTCTTGTCCGAACCACAGCGCTCGCCGAGAAGATCCGCGCGTCCACGCGCGGCTCGTAGCCGCCTCGTCTCACACCATTGCGCTAGGGCCGCGTGAGGAAGCCCTCGTACCGCGCGAGCCACGGGTTACCCGAACCCTGCATGTCCGCTGCGCCCGCCTCCGGTGACGCCTTGGTACTGGCCTGTCCCACGCACGACCTTCCAGGTGCCGGTCGCGACGCCGGGGGGATAGGCGAAGCCGGGAGCGTTCTCGTTCGAGACGGCGACCCACTCGTTCCGCTCGCGAATCGTGAGCGTCCCACGCTTCCCCTCGAGCGTGAGGGTGCCTTGATAGATCGTGACCTCCTGCCCGCCGCGCATCACGTCGCGCCCGTTGTCGGAGACGATGCTCACTTTGCCCGAGTCGCGCTTGAGAATTCCGGCCTTGAATGGGATAAGCACGAACGTTTGCTCCGGCTGGAGCTTCGAGCTGATCGCCACCCGCTGCTTCGGCATTTCGAAGGGCTTCGTCACGTAGTCGTCGGCGCCGAGCTCGAGGCCGACGACGACGTCGACGGTGTCACTCCGCGCCGACAGCATGAGGATGGGCACGCGACTCGAACGTCGGATCTCCCGGCACACCTCGAGCCCGTCGACCTCCGGGAGCATCACGTCGAGGACGACCAACTCGTAGGGCTCGGCGCGGAAGTGGTCGAGCGCTTCGCGTCCGTCTGCTGCCGTGTCGACCCTCAGGCCCGTTCCTCGAAGCCCCAGCGAGGTGACCTCGCGAATCGACGGGTCGTCCTCGACGAAGAGCACCCGCTCGTCCACGCCGTTCCTTTCCAGATCCACTCGGCCTGTGGTGCGTGACGCCGAGTGCCTAGATCTCGAACTCGGGACCGAACGATACGACGACTCAGGAGTCGCTGTGGATCCCGAAGTTTCAGTTCTGTATCAGGCGCGTAACGTGTCTTCTGCCTGGTCGGGGTGGGCGGCCGCCAGACTCGTGGCGCTCACTGGCTCGTCTTCTCGAGGACCGCGTAGTACTCCGGCGGCTCCGCCTCCACGACGTGAGCGAGCCGCCACTCCTCTTCCTCGACCAAGCCCTTGAGCTCCTGAGCCGAGAGATTGAGCAGCTCGTACCACGGAGTGGCCGACTCGCGATAGCGAAGCCGCATGGTGACCTGCCCTGGGAAGCGGCCCCGTTCACGGTTCTGCTCCTGGTAGGCGAGCTCTGCGGAGTCGTTGTCGTAGTGCGGATCGATCGAGTCGAGCACGATCCTCGCGCTCGGGGTCGTGATGTCGCGGAGCGTTCGGAGCACGCGCACGGCGTCCTCCGCCGTCCCGACGAGGCCGAAATTCCCGCACAGCATTAGAACGGTGTCGAAGGCTCCGAGGCTGGCATCCACCGCGGCGAGTGGAAGGAGGCGAACATCCCTCACGCCACGCCTTTGGCACACCTCGACTGCTCCCGGCGAGATGTCGATCGCGACGACGTCGAGCCCGCGCCGCTCGGCCTCGAGGCTGTGCCTACCGGCTCCGCAACCGACGTCGAGGACGCGCCCGTGCACGTACTCGAACACGTGCCGTTCCTCGGCGGGCCACTCGCCGTGCTCGGCGAAGAAGACGTCCGCCGGAAGCGCAGGTCCCGACCGGCCGTCGTCGAGCTCGAGGACGAGCGGACCCGCTTTCCCCGCCAGGTGATCGAGGAGAAGACGCCCGAAAGCGTCCTCCTCTTTGGAAATAGGCCCGCCCACGGCAGGAGTGTCGCCGACGACCGACAGAGCGAGGAGGCCGCCATGCGCGGCCTCCTCGCTGTCTCCCTCACTTCACCGGCCGGAAGTAGTTCTTCCGGACGTACTTGGCGACCTTCCTGCCGAGGACGGCACCCTGCCGGTCGGCGGTGCGGAAGTGGATGCCACCCCAGACGCGGGCGTCGATGATCTCCGTGCGCGCCTGCGAGAAGCTCGCGAAGCGGCGCGCAGGGATCGGCACGCCGTTCAGCGAGCGGCCGCCGACGACGGTGAACGCCACCTTGTCCCTGCCGAAGAAGTCGGCCATCGTCTGCAGGACGGCGCCGCTCAAGCAGCCGTGACCCGACGGGTGGTCGGGGAAGGGCGGCGTTCCGAGCGGTGGCGTCGTCGCCGTCGCCGGGGCGAACAGCGACTCCCAGTTCGGGTCGGCGATCGTTGCCGGGTTGCCGTCCGGCCTCCGCCTCGCGGATGGCGGGCCTGGGACGCCAGAAGTTGTAGTGGTACTTGTCGTTCCAGCAGGCGATGGCGGCGTCCGTCCCCGCCAGGTTGACCGAGGCGTAGAGGCGAGCCTGGTCGGCGGTGTCGAGCTCGAACCGGGCCGCCAGCTCCCGGGCCAGCGGGTTCCAGAGGGCGATCGGAGCGAACTGCCAGAAGACAGCGGCGGCAGTCTGGTCGGCCGTCCGCGTCGGGCTCGACAAGCGCACCGAGGCTCTTCACCTCGGCGAAGTCCTTTGCGTACTCCGCGCTCGTGAGCGCGTTCGGGCCTTTCGTGCGGAACTGCGACTGGCTTCGGATCAGGAACGGCTTCATGCCTCCGACCCAGCCGTCGGGATCGAACGCCGGCGTGCGTCGGCCACCCGATCGGCCTCCACTTGCCGGCTTCGGTGCCGATGGTTGGCGTAAACGCAGCCATGAACCCGTCGTTCTGACGAGCGGCAATCATCGCCGCGGCGGCGGCCTCGCCGGCCCGGACGCCTCCCTGCTCGCTAGGCCCGTCTGGAATCGCCGCCAGCGTCGCCTGATACGAGGTGCCGAGACCCTCGTGTCGGGTCGTGGGCGTGATCGCCAGGAGCACGCGATACGCGGCCGTGGCAGCGGCCGCATCCTGCGAGGCCCGACGCCCGACTGCGGACCCTGTTGAGGTCGAGCAGGTACGGCTTGCGGCTGCGGTCGATGGCGTTGACGGCGTCGTAGACCGCGCCCTGGACCATGGCGATGCCGCGCATCTGCCCGTGCGCGGTCGGCCTGAGCAGGATGGTCTCGGCCTGCGCTATCGCATTCCACTCGCTGACGACAGAGACCTGCTGCTTCGATCCGTCGGGGCCGGCCGCCGCGGCGGACGTCAGCGTGATCGCCGCGACAACCGCGACGAGCACGGCATGTGGAGTTTCCTGAGCATGCGCTCACCTCCTTCGTGCTTTGTTCCTTCTCTCACATGACGGAGCCGATCTTCGACGCCGTTCCGTTTCAGACCCGTTTCAGCGCGTGCAACAGCTTGGCGCACGGGGAGCGCGGCTACTGGTCAGGCATTCGGAGTGCGAAGTACTCCACGAGGCCCGAAGCGGCCGGCGGATCCAGGTTGCTGAGGCCGACGACGACATACCCGAGCTCGGGGAATACCCTGAGCTCTCCGTTCTGGCCGGGAGCTCCGCCGCCGTGGCCGTAGCTCCGCAACGACCCCTCGCCCTGCACGCCGAACCCGTACCCGTACTGCTCCGCTTGCGGGCTGGTCGCTTCGGCGAGCGTGTCCTTCGAGATGAGCTCCCCGGACTCGAGCGCCTCTGCGAACCGCACGAGATCGCCGACCGTCGAGTAACCGCCGCCCGCGGACGTGCCCCTCACAGGCAGCGTGATGTGGTTCTCCGTCCAGTAATCGCCGCCGGAGAAGGGCCTCATGTATCCGACCGCACGCTTCGGTACGTCCTCGGATTCGGGTAACGAGTCCGTGGAGGTCATGCCGGCCGGGCGGAACACGTTGTCGCGAACGTAGTCGTAGTACGACTCTCCGCTCACCGCCTCGATGAGCACGCCGAGCAGGATGAAGCCGTAGTTCGAGTACTCGTGCCGCGCGCCCGGCTCGTGCCTGAGCCCACGTGCGCCATAGAGCGCTACGTAGTCGTCGAGCTCCTCCAGACTCGAGCGGTTCAGCTCGAACTCCGGGCCGAAGATGTCGCCCGTGCCCCCGGTGTGGGTAAGGAGGTGCCGCACGGTGACCTTCGACGCCACGTCCTCGTTCGGATAGTCGGGCAGATGCTCGCCGAGGGTGTCGTCCAGCTCGAGCTTGCCCGCCTCCACGAGCTGCAGGGTCGCGACCGCGGTGAACATCTTGTTCATCGAGCCGATGCGGAACTTCGTGTCGAGCGTGTTCGGGATGCTGGCCTCCCGGTTGGCGCGGCCCCAGGCGTCCTCGAGTAGAACCTCCCCGTTCCGGGCGACGAGCACCGCGCCGGAGAACTGATCTTTCTGCGCGAGCTTCTCGGCACGGGCGGAGAGCGCCGCCAGCGCTTCCGTCTCGGTCATCCGGCGCAAGACGAGGTCGAGGGCGCTCGTCGCCTCCGGCGTGTCCGGAAGCTCCACCCGCGCATCGGCGTCAGCGCCGATTCTCTCGAGACGGATGTCGTCCACGCCGACGCGCAGCGGCCCTCGGTTGTCGGCCTGCGCGAGGCGCAGACGTACCGTCTGGCCCGCCCAGCGCGAGAGATCGATGCTCACCTCGCCCGGCTCACGCGTGGTCGAATCGCTCGGCGACGTGCGAAAGACGTTGACCAGCACGTCGGCCTTCGCCACGGAGTCGATGGGCGCAGAGGGGCGGACGAGGTCGATCCGGAACTGCTGGTTCGCGCCGGGCGCATCGTGGGCCAGGGTGTCTGGGCTGCTGAA
>CAVRLT010000017.1:0-26359 GCA_963721795.1 uncultured Actinomycetes bacterium | reverse complement strand
AATCCTGCCTCCGCTACTGAAAAGCCCCGCATCGACGGGGCTTTTCGCTCTCTATCCATCGACGCACGAACGAGCCTCCGCAGGCTCTGCGGGGTCGGGATGCTCGTCTGCGCTGCGTGCCTCTGAAGCGCAGCGCTTGACATATTCCTATATGGACATATAATGCGGCCATGGCACGAGCGGCAACGACGGCAGATGCGTTCAACGCGGTGGCCGAGCCCCGGCGGCGGCAGATCCTGGATGCCCTGGCGGGCGGCGAACGTCCCGTGAACGACCTCGTGCGCGCGCTCGGCCTCAACCAGCCACAGGTGTCGAAGCACCTGCGGGTGCTCCGCGAGGTCGGGGCTGTCGACGTGCGCGACGCAGGGCGGCAGCGGCTGTACCGGCTGAACGGCAGCGCACTCAAGCCGATCCACGACTGGGTGAAGACCTACGAGCGTTCGTGGTCGGAGCGGTTCGACAGGCTGGATGTCGTGTTGGAAGACCTGAAGAAAAAGGAGGAAGGAAATGACGGGAATGACGAGTAGCCGGACCGCGAAGGTGACCCTCCCCACCGATGAGCAAATCCTCATCACGCGGGAGTTCGACGCCCCGAAGCACCTCGTCTACAAGGCGTGGACGACGCCCGAGCTGGTCAAGCGCTGGTTTCACGCGAACCGGGGGGAGATGACGGTCTGCGAGATCGACCTGCGGGTCGGCGGAACGTGGCGGTACGTGATGGTGGCGGACGGCGACGTCGAGGTCGGCTTCCACGGCGAGTACCGCGAGATCGTCCCGAACGAGCGGCTCGTCTCGACCGAGGTCTACGAGGGGATCCCCGACGCCGATGCGCACGCGGCGCTGGACACCCTGACGCTCACCGAGGCCGACGGCAGGACGACGCTCACGGTTCTCGTCGAGCACCCGACGAAGGAAGGGCGGGACGCGCACATCGAATCCGGAATGGAGGCCGGCATGCAGGACGCGATGGACCTCCTGGAGCAGGTCGCGGTCTCGCTGCGCTGAGCAGACTCTTCGCTACGGACCACCGGGCTACGTCCCGGTGGTCCTGGCGACCTGAGCCGGTCTGTTTGCGGTTCGTAAGGGAATCCCGAAACGTGGTTCTTTCCCGGTGACGGGGGCATGCATGAAGCGTGCTCTTGGATCTCGCGATGTTCCTGCTGATGGTCCTGGCGGTCGTATGGGTGCTCCAGGTGGTCGCGTTCATGATCGCCGTCCTGCTTCACCGCCGAGCGTCTCCGGAACCTGACGGAACCGAACGAGACGAAAGCGGAACGTTCCGGAAAGCGGCGTAGAAGCCGAGGTCGTAAACGCTCTTGAGCACGCCCGCGAGGAGAAACGGCACGCCGAGCCCGGCACGTACGACTGCACCGGCGAGCAGCGGGGCGAGCGGCCGGGTGACGTAGCGCGCAGTGTTCGTGTACGCCGCCGCGGCGGTGCGCTCGCTCGGATGGACGAGCGCGACGACGTATGCCTGGCGCGCGGGCACGTCGGCCTGCGAGAGCAGGAAGCGCGCGAGGAGCAGGATCACGGCGACGGTGAGGTTCGGGGCGAAGGCGACGGCGATCAAGAGCAGGTTCGAAGGCAGGTGTGTGAACACCATCGTCCGCAGCAGGCCGATTCGAGCCGCAAGCCAGACCGAGAGCTGGAAGGACACCGCCTGGAGGATTCCGATCGCGAAGAAGACGATCGCGAGCGTCTCCGGCGAGGCGTCGTACCTCCGCGCGAACAGGTAGGCGATGAAGGTCTGGGGGACGAACCCGCCGGCGAAGCTGTCGAGCGCGAACCAGGCAGACAGGCGGAGGACGACGCCGCGGGAGCGATGGAGCGGCGGTTGCAGCTCGTTGCCGCCCTCCAAAACCGGCTCGATCGCCTGTGAAAGACGGCTAGTCGCGGCGAGGCCGACGACCGCGGCCAGCGGATAGACGAGCAGCCCGTTCGGGGACGAGGCCACGAGGGCAAGCAGGGCGCCGAGCGACCCCGCGAGCGTCGCGATCGTGTTGTAGGTGCCGAAGAGGCGGGCGGTGTCGTGTTCCCCGCCCGCTTGCGGAAGCATCGCCTGCTCGAGCGACGTGAACGGTCCCGACTCGACGACGTCGGTGGACACGGTGCCGCTGAGCGCGGCGACGATCAGCGCGGGGAGCCACCCGGTGAGCGCGAACACCGTTCCGGCCATCGCCATCGCGATGAACAGGAGGCGGTACGACCTGCGGCGGCCGATGCGGTCCGCGTACCGGCCGACGGCGATGGAGGCGAGCGCCGTCCCTGCGAGGAGTGCGAACAGGACGAGGCCGACCTCCGCGCCCGTGAGCCCGCGTTCGGCCAGCGTGACGCCGACGAGCACGGAGCCGAGCCCATACGCGGTCGCGCGTGCAGCCTGGGCCCAGACGATGCGGCGGGCGTCGGAGCTCAGGCGCGTCCCTGGGGGATCTCGACCTCCGCTTTGCACCAGGCGTAGAGCGCGTCGTAGACCGGGAGCGAGAGCTCGAGCTGGCGGTGGTCGTCGAGCCCGAGGAGATGGAATCCCTCCGCGATCGCGAGCAACCCACGGGACTGCGGGGTCGCGTCCCGATCCTCCGCGACGTCGGCGCCATGCACGATCCGTGCGAGCAGCTCTAGTGCAGCGTCGTCGAGCGCGTACTCCTCCACGAGCACCTCGAAAGAGCACAGCCCGTCGCGGTGGGTATAGCGGGCCCCCGGCGCGTCGAAGGAGTGCGCGTCCTCGCGTTCAGCGATGTCGAGCACGTCGCTCGCAGGCACGTAGAGGAACTCGGCGTCACGGTCGATGAAGTTCTTGATCAGCCAGGGACAGGCAATGCGGTCGGTCTTCGGTCTCTCACGCGTAACCCACTTCATTGGTCCTCCTCACTCGTGTGTTGTAACCATGGTCACACATCTATCATGCACGCGTGGCAACGAAGCCGCTCTGGGTGCTCCTCGCGTACCGGCTTCCGCGAGAGCCGTCGACGCCACGCATTGCGGTCTGGCGCCGGTTGCGCCAGCTCGGCGCCGTGCAGCTCGGTGACGGGTTGGTCGCCCTCCCGCTCGACGAGCGAACCCGTGAGCAGCTCGAGTGGCTCGCGCAGTTCGTCGAGGATGCGGAGGGCGAAGCCAGCGTGTGGATCTCCGAGCCGACGACCGCGGCTCAGCACCGAGCGCTTGCGGCGCGCATGAAGGAGTCGGTCGCGCTGGACTATGTGAAGGTCATCGAGGCCGCTCGAGCGGCCCGGAGTGGCGACGCGAATCGGCGCAGGCGGACGCACACGCGCCTTCGGCGGACGCTCGAGCGCGTCAAGTCCCGTGACTTCTTCCCGCCCCCCGAGAGACGCCAGGCCGAGCGTGCCGTGGCCGAGCTCGCCTCGCTGGTCGAGGAGGTCCGATGAGGTGGGCGACGCGGCGCAACTGCCACGTCGACCGCGCCGCGTGCGCCTGGCTCATCCGTCGCTTCATCGACCCGGAGGCGACGTTCGTCTTCGTCGACGATCCCGACGACATCCCCGCCGACGCCACAGGCTTCGACATCCGGGGCGTCGAGCTCACACACCACGACGGAGACTGCAGCTTCGAGGTATTCCTTCGCCGCTACGAGCTCGAGGACGACGCGCTCGTAGCGATCGGGCGAATGGTGCACGAAGCCGACCTTGGCGACGACCGCTTCGATGTTCCCGAGGCTCCCGGCCTAGACACGCTGGTTCGTGGCCTCGCGCTCCTCTACGACGACGACGAGCTGCTGGGCGTGACGTGGCCGGTATTCGAGGGTCTCTATGCGTACTTTCGCCGTGGCGCGACGGTCGTCGACGCGTGATCCGGGAGCCGCCGGATCTGGCCGCGGGTTACGTCGACGAGAAGGTCGCTCCCGCACGCGCGACGATCGCCGAATCAACGTTCCGACCGGTGATCACGAGGACGACCGGCCCGGCTCTGCCGAGATCCGGCGTCGCCCGCACAGCCGCGAGTGCGGCCGCCGCTGATGGCTCGACCGCGACTCCAGCGTCGTGGCACGCGACGAGAGCCTCCGTGATCGATCGCTCGGAGACGCGCAGCATGACGTCGACCGTTGTGCTCAGGCGCTCGACGGCGAGGGGGATCGCGACGCGCACGGCGAGGCCGTCGGCGACCGTCGTGCCCACGGGAGCCTCGACTACCCGACCCGCGTCCCAGCTCGCCGCCATCACCGGCATTTCTTCGGCGACGACTCCAACCCGAACGGTCTCGGGGCTAAGCCTTCCGATCGCGGCCCCGACTCCTCCCGCGAGTGCCCCGTTACCGATCGGCGTGACCACCGCTGAGGAGGGAGCGGGAGCTGGTCGACGATCTCTTCCCCGATCGCTTCGTACGCCTCGTACTGGAGGGGCTCCGCGCCGTCCTCGAAGAAACGAAGGCCCTCCGCGTTCGCGTAGGCCCGCGCCGCGTCCTTGGCCTCGTCGAGATCGCCCCCGACGACCCGCACATCGGCGCCGAGGCTCTCCAGGAGGGCGAGCTTGCGCGCGCTTGCTGCCGGTGGCACGAACACGATCGCCTTCGCTCCGAGCTGCGTGCAGGCCCACGCGACAGCGGCGCCGTGGTTGC
This sequence comes from uncultured Actinomycetes bacterium, assembly GCA_963721795.1. GTDB lineage: Bacteria > Actinomycetota > Thermoleophilia > Gaiellales > Gaiellaceae > GMQP-bins7. The sequence continues at coordinate 21,790 of CAVRLT010000017.1, read as the reverse complement.
CGGTCGACGACGTGACGACCGCCTTGTGGCTCTGAGCCACAAGGCTCCTGACAACGGGGAGCGTGCTCCGCCACTTGAATACGCCGAGCTCGTGGACGTCCTCGCGCTTGAGCCAAAGGTCGTTGCGGCCCGCGAACCCGCAAAGGGCTTTCGGCGCCCGCTCCATGGGGGTCGGAAGCATCGCTACGCGCAGAAGTCGCTCGCCGTCGCGAGGAGGATCTCCACGAGGTGCTCGACGTCGTTCAGGTCGACCCACTCGACGTCGGCATGCGCTCCCTCGCCACCCGGCCCGAACACCACTGTCGGAATGCCGGCAGCCGCGAACAGCGCGGCATCCGTCCAGAAGGGGACACCGATCAGCTCCGGGGACGGTCCGAGCACCTCCTGGGCCTTCCGCGTGAGCAGCTCGACCATCGGGGCGTCCGCGGGAGTCTCGAGCGGCTCGCGTGAGAACGTCGAGGTGACGGTCGCATTCGGCGCGACCTCGCGAAGCTGCTCCTCCACGAAGCGGACCGACTCTCCGGGAAGTGTTCTCCGCTCGACCTTGACGACGCAGCGGTCGGGATACGTCGAGAGCTCCGTACCGCCTTCGATCAGCGATGCATGCAGCGAGGATCCGCCCAGCAGCGGGTGGATCTCCCCTTCGTCGCGCAGCCGTCTGTCGAGCTCGTCGATCGCCACCAGCGGCGGGCCCATGCGGGCGATGGCATCGACTCCCAGGTCGTAGCGGGAGCCGTGCGCTGCACGCCCGCGGGTCTCGAGGTTCAGCCACACGAAGCCTCGGTGCGCGATGGCGACGTCGAGCCCGGTCGGCTCGGTGACGATCGCGGCGTCGGCAGTCACGGTCTCCGCGATGCGCTCGGAGCCGATGCTCAGGGCCTCTTCGTCGGCGACCGCGGTGACGATCAGATCGCCCGAGAGCCCTAGGTCGGTCGCGGCTGCGGCGACGAGCATGATCGCCGCGAGGCTGCCTTTCATGTCGTACGCGCCTCTGCCGTACATGCGGTCTCCGTCGATCCGCGGCGTCAGGGCGCCGTCCGGGCCTCCGAGACCGACGGTGTCCATGTGCGCATTCAGCATCAGCGAACGACCTCCGCCCGAACCGGCGACGCGGCCGACGACGTTCACTCGCGAGGAAGCGAGCTCGTAGTACTCGGTCGCGACTCCGTGGTCCTCGAGCCAGGTCGCGACGAAGCGGCCGATCTCGGCTTCGCCTGCGCCGCCCGGAACGAGGGTCGGGTTGACGGAGTCGATCGAGACGAGCTGCTGGAGGAGGTCGCGAACGTTCGACACGCTACGAGCCTAGCCCGCTGTCGGCGATCGCTAGCGTTTGGTGCGATGGACGTCCGAGATCTCGGCGAGAGCGGGCTCGAGGTCTCCGTCGTCGGCCTCGGGTGCAACAACTTCGGAGGGCGCCTCGACCTCGCCGGGACACGCGCCGTCGTCGAGGCCGCGCTCGAGGCCGGCGTCACGTTCTTCGACACGGCCGAGATCTACGGAAACGGGGGAGAGAGCGAGCGGCAGCTCGGCGAGATCCTCGAAGGACGCCGCGACGACGTCGTTCTCGCCACGAAGTTCGCGTGGCAGCCCGGTGACGGTCGTGCCGCTCCGGCAGCGATTCGCCGCTCGCTCGAGGGCTCGCTCGAGCGGCTGCGGACGGATCACGTGGATCTGTACTACCTGCACCGACCCGATCCGGCGATTCCGATCGGCGACACGCTCGGCGCGCTGGACGAGCTGATGAAGGCCGGGAAGGTGCGAGCGATCGGGTGCTCGAACTTCTCGGCCGACCAGCTTGCGGAGGCCGACCGCGTCGCGCGCGAACAGGGAACCGCGCGCTTCACGGTGCTCCAGAACCACTACAACCTCCTCCGCCGAGACGACGACGAGGACGTTCTCCCGCTCTGTCGCGAGCTCGGCGTCGCCTACATCCCGTACTTCCCGCTCGCGAGCGGCCTCCTGACCGGCAAGTACCGACGCGGTCAGCCTGCTCCGGAAGGAACGCGGCTTGCCGGGCGAGCCATCGACGACGAGCAGTTCGATCGCGTCGACGCGCTGGCCGCCTTCGCCGAGGCGCGCGGTCACACGCTGCTGGAGCTCGCCATCGCCGCGCTCGCCTCGACGCCGGGCATCGCCTCCGTCATCGCCGGGGCGACGAAGCCCGAGCAGGTGCGGGCGAACGCGGCCGGGCGGCAAGCTGGGAGCTCACCGATGTCGAGCTGGCGGCGCTGGCCGGCGTCTAGCGCCTCTGCGGTGGCAGCGTGCGCGCTGCTCGCCGGATGCGGCGGCTCGGACTCGAGTGCGCTTCCGCAAGGCGCCGACCCGGTCGAGCTCGACCCGGCCGACTTCAGCTCCGAGATCGACAACCCGTGGATGCCCTTTCGCACCGGATCGCGCTGGATCTATCGGGAGACGGACGGTGAGGGGAACGTCCAGCGCGTCGAGGTCACCGTTCTCGACGAGACACGAAAGGTCATGGGCATCGAAACCAGGGTTGTCCACGACCTCGTCACCCAGGACGGAGAGCCCGTCGAGGACACGTACGACTGGTACGCGCAGGACGCCGACGGAAACGTCTGGTACTTCGGTGAGGACACGAAGGAGTTCGAGAACGGAAGAGTGTCCACGACCGCGGGGTCGTGGGAGGCAGGCGTCGACGGCGCGCAGCCGGGGGTGCTCATCCCTGCCGAGCCGGCAGTCGGACTGACGTACCGCCAGGAGTACTACGAGGGCGAGGCCGAAGACGCCGCGGAGATCCTGAGCCTCGAGGAGAAGGTCGAGGTTCCGCACGGACGCTTCGACGGCGTGCTCATGACCAAGGACTACACGCCGTTGCAGCCGGAGATCCTCGAGCACAAGTTCTACGCACGCGGCGTCGGATTGGTCCTTGCGCTAGCGATCTCCGGAGGGTCCGATCGCGAGGAGCTCCTCGAGCACACGACCCGCTGACGGCTCCTGCCAGAGTACGGGCGTGCTCCTCGACGAGATCGCTCGGACGTCCGCCGATGTCGCGGCGACGTCGTCTCGGCTCGCGAAGGTCGCTCGGCTCGCAGAGTGCCTCGGTCACGCGAGCCCGGACGAGGTCGCGGTTGCGGTCGCGTACCTTTCCGGCTACCTGCCGCAAGGCACGATCGGTGTCGGGTGGGCAGCGCTGCGCGAGCTCCCGCCACCCGCCACGCCGTCTCCCGATCTCGAGCTGCTCGAGGTGCACGGGGCCGTCTCCCGGATCGCGGCGATCAGCGGTCCCGGCTCGCAGGCCGCTCGGCGCGATGCGCTCACCGACCTCTTCGGGCGCGCGACCGAGGGCGAGCAACGGTTTCTGAGAGGGCTCCTCCTCGGTGAGCTCCGTCAGGGCGCGCTCGAGGGAGTCATGGTCGAAGCGGTGGGAAACGCTGCCGAGGTTCCCGCGACGCAGGTGCGACGCGCCGCGATGGTCGCCGGCGATCTCGGCGCAGTCGCGGCGGCGGCGCTCGCCGGGGGATCGGAAGGGCTACGGGAGTTCGGCCTGACCGTCTTGCAGCCGGTGCAGCCGATGCTCGCGCAGACCGGGGAGCATCTCGGGGACGCGCTCGCGCGCATCAGCCCGGCCCGGATCGAGTGGAAGCTGGACGGCGCGCGCTTGCAGGTTCACCGGCTCGGGGGCGAGGTCAAAGCGTTCACGCGCAACCTCGCGGACATCACGGATCGGGTGCCCGAGATCGTCGAGGTGGTGGCCGCCCTCGACGTCGAGACGATCGTGCTCGACGGCGAGGCGATCGCGCTCGAGCCCGGAGGGAGACCGCGTCCGTTCCAGGAGACCATGAGCCGCTTCGGGAGTCGCGTGAAGGTCGACGAGCAGCGCGGAGTTCTTCCGCTCTCTCCGTTCTTCTTCGACTGCCTGCATCTCGACGGGGAGGATCTGATCGACCGCCCCGCGAGCGAGAGGCTCGACGCGCTCGACCAGCGGCTGCCAGAGCATGTGCGAGTGCCGAGTCTCGTGACCGAGGATGCGGAGATCGCCCAGGCGTTCCTCGAGGATGCACTGGCGCACGGTCACGAAGGCGTCATGGTCAAGTCGCTCGACGCCCCCTACGAGGCGGGTCGTCGCGGCGCAGGCTGGCTGAAGGTCAAGGTTGCGCACACGCTCGATCTCGTCGTCCTCGCCGCCGAATGGGGTCACGGCCGGAGGCAGGGCAAGCTCTCCAACCTCCATCTCGGCGCCCGCGATCCGGCGAGCGGCGGCTACGTGATGCTGGGGAAGACGTTCAAGGGAATGACCGACAAGATGCTCGCGTGGCAGACGGAGCACCTGCTCGGGCTCGAGGCCGCCCGCGAGGGTCACGTCGTCCACGTGCGTCCCGAGCTCGTCGTCGAGATCGCCTTCGACGGTGTTCAGACGAGCCGCCGCTATCCGGGAGGCGTGGCGCTCCGGTTCGCTCGCGTGAAGGGATACAGGCCCGACAAGAAGCCGGACGAAGCCGACACGATCGAGACGGTTCGCGCGATCCATGGCGGCTCGCAGGAGGAGGCAAGATGACGCAGGTGGAGCGGGACACACGGATCGACGGGATGGCGCTCGAGGCGCTGCGGGCCGGGTTGCGGGGCGAAGCGCTCACGTCGGGAGACGATGGATACGAGGAGAGCCGCACCGTCTGGAACGGGATGATCGACAGGCACCCGGCGGTGATCGTGCGCGCGTCCGGGGTGGCCGACGTGATCGACGCCATCGGCTTCGCGCGCGAGCAGGGACTCGTCGTCACGGTTCGCGGTGGCGGGCACGGTGTCGCCGGTAACGCGCTCTCGGACGGCGGCCTCGTCGTCGATCTCTCGCTGATGAAGGGCGTGCGGGTCGACGCGGAGTCGCGAACGGTGCGTGCGCAGGGCGGCGTCACGCTCGGCGATCTCGACCGTGAGACACAGGCGTTCGGCCTCGCCGTGCCGCTCGGCGTGGTCTCGAAGACCGGGATCGCGGGTCTCACGCTCTCGGGCGGGATGGGCTGGCTGCGGCGCAAGCACGGACTTGCGGCGGACAACCTCGTCTCGGTCGACGTCGTGACCGCGGACGGGCGTTTCGTAACCGCGAGCGAAAGAGACAACAGCGAGCTCTTCTGGGCGATCCGAGGCGGCGGAGGGAGCTTCGGCGCGGTAACGTCGTTCGAGTACCGCGTACATCCCGTGGGGCCCGAGGTGTTCGTCGCGTTCGTGCTCTATCCCGGTGAGCGTGCAGGTGAGGTCCTGCGCTTCTGCGACGAGTTCACGAGCTCCGGTTCGGACGAGGTCGGGCCGCTCGGCTTCGTGGGACGCGTGCCGCACGCGGAGCCGTTTCCGCTCGAGTCGCACGGTCTGTCCTACGTCGCGCTGGCCGCGGTTTTCCCAGGAGCTACCGAGGTGGGGGAGCGTGTGCTCGCACCGCTCCGAGAGCTGGGTGACCCGATCGTGGATCTGAGCGGCGTGCTCACGTACCGCGAGGCGCAGTCGCTCCTCGACGAGGACTACCCTGACGGCTGGCGCTATTACTGGAAGTCGGTGAACCTCGACGAGCTCTCCGACCAGGTCCTGGAGCGGCTCGTCGCCCAGTCCGCCGCAGCCCCTTCCCATCACTCGACGATCGACGTCTGGTACCAGGGCGGCGCGCTCGGCCGAGTGGATCCGGAGGCCACCGCTTTCGGCGCCCGGCCGGGCTACCTGATCGGCGTCGAGGCGAACTGGGAGCCCGGCAACTCGGACGACGACAACGTTGCGTGGGCGAGGGAAACGGTCGCCGATCTCCAGCCGTTCTCGGCTGGCGGCGGCTACCTCAACTTCCCCGGCTTCTTCGAGGAGGGAGTCGACCAGCTCAAGGCCTCGTACGGCGAGCGGAACTTCGAGCGCCTCCTAGCGCTCAAGAACGAGCTCGATCCGGGCAACCTCTTCGGTGGTGCGGGAGCGATTCGGGCGACCGCGTGATCCTCGGCCGGGCTTGCGTAGACTCGCGCGGAATGGCCCTGCTCACGGGAGGTTGAGATGACGCAGTACGGGACGCTCCGCTTGTGGGCGGCATTTCTCACGTTCTTCGGCGTGCTGAGCGTGCTCGCCGCGGTGGCCGGCACGATCATCTGGGCGATCGAGGTGGAAGGCGGCTGGGAGACGCTCGGCGTGGTGCTCATCGGGGCCCCTGTCGCGATCTTCCTCGCGACGATGCCGATCGCACTGGCGCAGGCGCTCCGAGCGATCGCGGACGTGGGCGACACCGTCGCGGCGCGCTAGCAGCCGAGGCCTTTCGTGCCCGACTTCCTGCGCAAGAGCCTCGACCGACCGGACGAGGTGGTCGAGTTCCCCGGCGTGAGCGCGAATCTCGTGGAGCTCGGTGACCTGACGGTGGGCCGGATGGTCAACGAGCCCGGGTGGCGCTGGTCGACTCACGTGCGGCCCACGGTCGGGGGTGAGTGGTGCCAGGCACGCCATCTCGGCGTCATCCTCTCCGGTCGTCTCGCGGTCGAGTTCCCCGACGGGACCTCGGTCACGTTCGAGCCGGGGGACGTCTTCGACATCCCGCCCGGACACGACGGCTATACAGTCGGTGACGAGCCCTGCGTGCAGGTCGAGTGGGCAGGGCTTCGAGCCTTTGCAGGTTTTCCGACCGGGATCCACAGCCGCGTGCTCGCGACGCTCCTGTTCACGGATCTCGTCGACTCCACGGCGACTGCGGCGCGGCTCGGCGACACTCGCTGGCGGGAGCTGCTCTCAGCGCACTACGAGTCGGTCCGCTCCGAGCTCGAGCGGTTCCGCGGACGAGAGGTGGAGACGACCGGTGACGGGCTGTTGGCGACGTTCGAAGGAGCTGGCCGCGCGCTCCACTGTGCGGTTGCAATCCGGCGTGTTTCCAGGCGCGACGGGTTGCCGGTTCGGATCGGAGTTCACGTAGGCGAGGTCGAGCTCGTCGGTCAGGACGTGCGCGGCGTCACCGTGCACGAGGCCGCCAGGATCATGGCTGCCGCGGGGCCAGACGAGATACTCGTCTCCGAGCTCACGCGCGCACTCGCAGGCGGCGGAGGATTCGTGTTCGAGGAACGCGGAACCCACACGCTCAAGGGGCTCGACGGAGAATGGCACCTGTCCGCGCTCCTCCCGGCGGGTGAGTCCGCGTCGTGAGCACTCCAGTGGAAGACAGCCGCCCGTACATCTTCGCGGTCGATCCCGACCCGCGGGGGATACAGCGGATCACCGGAGAGCTGCAGCGCTACTCGGCGGACTACCGGGTGATCTGCGGCCCGTCGCCCGAGGCCGCGCTCGAGCAGCTGAAGAGGATGCGAGAAGAGGGCGCGAGGGTGGCGATCGTGCTCGCCGCCCGTGGGAACGACGGCCTGCGCGGCGAGAAGCTGCTCGCGCAGGTCTACGACCTCCATCCGTACGCGAAGCGCGCGCTGCTCATTCCGTGGGGAGGCTGGGCAGACGAGGAGACGGCCGATGTCATCAGGCGCGCGATGACTCTCGGCCACATCGACTACTACGTGCTGAAGCCGTGGACGACCCCCGACGAGCTGTTCCATCGCCTGGTCTCGGAGTTCCTGCAGGAGTGGAGGCGCGCGACGGAGGGCCGGCTCGAGCTCACGGTGGTTGCGGACCGCTGGTCGTCGCGCGGGTACGAGATCCGGAACCTTCTCGCGAGAACCGGCGTTCCGCATGCCTTCTACTCGAGCGACTCCGAGGAGGCTCATGAGCTTCTGAAGACGTGCGGGTTCTCGGTGACGGACAAGCCCGCCGTCGTGCTCCCCGACGACACCGTTCTGCACGATCCGTCGGACGAGGATCTGGCGAAGCACGGCTACCAGGTTCGTACGGAGATCGAGGATCCCGGCGAGTTCGACGTCGTGATCGTCGGCGCGGGGCCGGCGGGGTTGGCGGCAGCGGTCTATGCCTCGTCCGAGGGCCTGCGCGCGCTCGTCGTCGACCATGCGTCGATCGGCGGTCAGGCGAGGTCGAGCGCTCGAATCCGCAACTACCTGGGCTTCCAGCGCGGCCTGACCGGCCGGGAGCTCGCGACGCGCGCGTACCAACAGGCCTGGATCTTCGGCACCGAGTTCCTCCTCATGCGCTCCGTCTGCGGACTCCGCGCGAGGGAGACCGGTCATGTCGTCACGATCGACGACTCCGAGCTCGAGGCGAAGAGCGTCGTCCTCGCGATGGGCGTGTCGTATCGTCGGCTCGGCGTCCATTCACTCGAGCAGCTCGAGGGCGCCGGCGTGTTCTACGGCTCGTCGCCTTCGGATGCACAGCAGTTCACGGGCGGTGACGTGTTCGTGGTGGGTGCTGCCAACTCGGCAGGGCAGGCCGCCGTGCACCTGAGCCGGTACGCCGCTCGCGTGACGGTGGTCTGTCGCGGAGCGCTCCGCGCGCGCATGTCCCAGTACCTGCTGGACGAGATCGAGGCGCAGGGGAACATCTTTGTCAAGGAGGCGACGCAGGTCGTCGGCGGAGGGGGCGACGGCAGGCTCCAAGAGCTCGTCCTTCAGGGACCCGGTGGCGCGGAGACCGTTGCCGCCGACGCGCTGTTCATCCTCATCGGCGCGGAGCCGAACACGAGCTGGCTCCCACCTGAGATCGGGCGGGACGACCACGGATTCGTGCTCACGGGTGCCGGCGAGCACATGTTCGAGACGTCGGTTCCGGGCGTGTTCGCGATCGGCGACGTCCGCTCGGGCTCGGTCAAGCGCGTGGCGTCAGCCGTCGGTGAAGGCTCGGTCGTGATCCAGCAAGTGCACCGCTACCTCGCGGCGCTGCACGAGTCCGTGCGGACGTGAACCAGGGCGAGGCAAGCCTCGCCCCTACGCACCACCGCTGAGCGCGTCGCAGGACTCGGCGTCCTTGAGCGCGTCCTGCAAGCTCCTTCTTCTGCTCGAGCTTTCTGAGGGATTCGAACATCGTGTTGTAGGCCTCGTTGATCGAGGTCAGGGCGGCCGTGACCGGAACGATGGCATCCGCGATCTTCATGCCACCGAAGACGTCGTCGACTGCCTGCTCGATGTCGGCGAGACCCGCTTCGGCCGCGGTCGCGAACGTCTCTACGGCCTGCCTCGCCTCTTCTCCGGACTCGGTCTCGGGCGCGCCGAGCGCTCGGAGCTCCGCAGTGAGGTCTTCCGTGGATGAGCGGATATCCGTCCCGGCCTGATCGAATGCCTCTTGCGACAGTGATCTGTACTCCCGGAGATCGCCGGTCGCCGTTTCGAGCTCGGCCAGCCAGCCGACGATCGCGGCGCAGAAGCCCTCAGCCCACTCAGCGGTCGGGGTCTCTGTCGCGGCCTCCTCGTCGTCCCCACCGCATCCCGCGGCGACGAGCGCGAGCCCGAGGGCGAGCGCGAGAAGGATGACTTTCATGCCTCGAACGCTATCGCGTGCGTCGTACGAGGGCGATCTGGAACGGCACGAGCAACCAGCAGGCGAGCTCCCTGAGCCTTGCGCGCGCCGTTCCCCGTTCGTCGGTTACGGCGATGACGACCGGATGTGGGAACGCTGCCCGCATCAGGGCCCCTGCGCGTCGGCCGTGCCAGCCGGAGGTCACGACGACCACCTCTCGAGCGGAGACCTCTCTCGCCGCCGCGGCCGCTCCAACGATGTTGCCGTACGTCGTGCGCGCGGCCGTGTCCAGAAGCACCTGCCCTGCTCGACCGCTCCACCCGCGGGCCATGAGCTCGGCCTCGGAGACGGCTCCGCTACGGCGCCAACCGGAGAAGAGCACGGCGTCGCCCAGCCCAATCTCCTCCGCGGCTCGGGCGAGGCGAGCAGCGCACACGGGGTGCAGGTCGTTGTCGGCGCCTCCGGTCGAGTAGCCGAGCACTGCGACGAGCCTCCCTCTCACCGTCATCCTCGCCGTCTCCGCCAGAGCTGGTAGAGGAGAAGCGTTCCCGCCACCGTTAGCACTAGCTCGACCGCCCGGCGGCCGCGGAGCTTCGACTCCCCGCTCGCCCGTTCGCGCATGTTCACCGGCACCTCGGAGACGCGAAGTCCTGCCCCGCGCAACCGGAGGAGGGACTCCACCTCCGGCGCGCCGCTCTCGTAGGGCACGGCGAGTATCGGCATCGCTTTCGCATTCACGGCGTACATCCCGCTCGTGGCGTCGTGGAACGGATGGCCCAACACCACGCGGAGCGAACGTCGCAGGACCGCGGTTCCGAAGCGGCGACTCGGCGAGGGCTCGTACCGAAACGCCTCGTACCCCTCGCCGGTCGCGAAACGGGACCCGATCGCGACGTCGCACTCGTCGGCTTGAACGAGTGCGAGCAGGCGCCGAAGCTCGCCGACGGGATGCTGACCGTCGGCATCGACGCGACCGCCGAAGTCGTATCCGTGCTCCTCCGCGTAGCGATAGCCCGCGGCGATGCCCTCTCGCAGCCCGCGGTTCTCGCCGAAGGACAGCACCTGTGCCCCCTCCGCGCGCGCGACGTCGGCCGTTCGGTCGGTGGAGCCGTCGTCGACCACCAGCACGTCGGTGCCGGGCAGCTCCGCGCGCAGCTCGGCGAGCACGGCGGGAAGGTTCTCTTCTTCGTTCAGCGCGGGGATGAAGACGATGGTGCCTGGCATGGCCTTCAGATCACGTTGTGCTCGGGTCGGGGAGCCTGCCGCTCGAAGCGCTCGGCCGCGAGGGGCGTCACGTCGACGAACGGCTTCTGGCCGAGGAAGAGATCGCGCACGATCTCGCCGACCGCGGGCGCCTGCATGAAGCCGTGGCCGGAGAACCCGGTTGCGTAGAGGAACCGCTCGAGGCCTAGGGCTTCTCCCACGAGTGCATTGTGGTCCGGCGTGATCTCGTAGTAGCCCTTCCAGCCGTGAGCGAGGCCCATGTCGAGGAACGAGGGCGCGCGCCGGGCGGCGACCTCGGTGACCCGCTCGAGCCACGCGGGATCGGTGGGAGCGTCGAAGCCGGGCGGCTGCTCCCGGTCGCCCATGCCGATCAGGAGGCCGGGGCCTTCGCGATGGAAGTAGAAGCCGGTCGTGAAGTCCACCGTCAGCGGAATGGTGTCAGGGAGCCCGGCGTTGGGCGCAGTCGTCACGACCTCGCGGAAGACCGGCGCGACAGGGAGCTCGACACCGGCCGTCCTCGCGAGCTCGGGCGACCAGACACCCGCCGCACAGACGACGGTGCCCGTCTCGACCGTTCCTCGATCTGTCGTGACGCCGACGACCTCCTCTCCGTCGGTCTCGATGCCCGTCGCGGTGCAGCCGGTGACGACTGCCGCGCCGTGAGCGCGAGCGCCCGCTGCGTATCCCTGCGCGACCGCCTCGGGGCTGGCGTGGCCATCGAGAGCGCAGAAGGTCGCCGCGAGCACGCCGTCGAGACCCGCGAGCGGGGAGAGCCTGCCCGCCTCCTCGGGATCGACCACACGACTGGGGACGCCGAGCTCGTTCTGGAGCGCGACGCTCTCTTCGAAGACCGGCACGTCCTCGGGTCGGTCGAGCAGGAACAGGTAGCCGACCTGCCGGAAGTCGATCTCGCCGCCCGGGCGTGTTGCGAACTGTGTGAACGCCTCGACTCCACGCAACCCGATGGCGATGTTCAGAGGATCTGAGAACTGCGTTCGGACACCGCCCGCCGCGCGACTGGTGGATCCGGACGACAGCGCGTCGCGTTCGAGCAGGGAGACGTCGACGCCCGCTTCGGCGAGGTGGAAGGCGATGCTCGTCCCGACTGCGCCGCCTCCGACGACGACGACGTCCGCCTGGCGCGGGAGGTCGGTCATCCGCGAGCGAGATTCCGGAGGAAGAAGAGGAGGTTTGCGGGACGCTCGGCCAGGCGGCGCATCAGGTACGGATACCAATCGGGACCGAATGGCGTCGCCACGAGCACTTTGTGGCTCTGAGCCACAAGGCGCTGTTGCAGCCCGGGTCGAACGCCGTAGAGCATCTGGAACTCGAAGCGGTCGAGCTCGACCCCCTTCCGCGCTGCCAGCGCCTGTACGTGCCGGATGATTCGCTCGTCGTGCGTCGCGACCGCGACGTGCCCCGCGCCCTCGAGCGCGCGCTGCACGAGGCGAACGTACGCGGCGTCCACGTTTCGCTTCTCCGGATGCGCGATCTCCGCGGGCTCGAGGTATGCGCCCTTGACGATGCGTACGTTGGGCACGAGCGGGAGCAGGCGCTCGAGGTCGGAGGGGGACCGGTACAGGTAGGCCTGCAGGACGACCCCCACGTTCGCGTGCCCGGCTGCCCTGAGACGCTCGTAGACACGCAGTGTGGGCTCCACGAACTCCGACTGCTCCATGTCGATCCGAATGAAGTTCCCGAGCCGGCCTGCGTGGGCAACCAGGAGCTCGAGGTTCGCGTACGCCGTCTCCTCGTCGACGCAGAGGCCGAGATGCGTCAGCTTCAGGGCGACGTTTGCACGTAACCCCTCGGCGGCCAGCCGGTCGAGGATCACCTCGTACTCGCGCACGGCCGCAGTCGCTCCGGAGAGGTCGGGGATCGCCTCGCCGAGAAGCGTCGTGTTCGCGTGCAGCCCGGCGTCGTTCAGCCTTCTCAGAACTGGGACGCACTCGTCGAGCGTCTCGCCTGCGACGAAGCGCGCAGCGCCGAGGCGCATCCCGTAGCGGTCCACGAGACGGCGCAGCGGCGGCTGTCGGCCGCGCGCAGGATCGCGGCTCGCGGAAGAGCCGAGAAAGCTGAGGCGAGAGCAGGCACGGACTAGTTCATTGAAGGATCGAGCGGCATCTGCGCGAGAACGACGAAGGGGCCGCCTTTCCTGCGCAGCACCTCGCTCCAGAGCTCGTCCGGCTCGGAGGTGAAGACGTCGTCGGCGATGGCGGGCTCGACGATCCACGAGTCTTCCTCGAGCTCGCTCTCGAGCTGTCCCGGGCCCCAGCCGGCGTACCCCACGAACACGCGGGCCTGCCGCAACTCGCCGAGCTCGTCGGGATCGACCTCGGCGGGGAGGAAGCCGATGGAGCCGAGGACGATCGACCCGGCACGATCGGGCTCGGCGAAGTCCGCGAGGACGACGATCGCAGAGGGTTGAACCGGGCCACCGACGTGCACCTGGTCGAGACCTGCGACCATTGCCGCGAGCTCCGGCACGGCGTCGAAAACCGTCGCCTCGGCGGTCCGGTTGAGGACGACCCCGAGCGCGCCTTCCTCCGAGTGCTCGCCGACGAGCACGACCGTGCGGCGGAAGTTCGGGTCCACGAGTGAGGGTCCCGCGATCAGAAGCTGCCCTTTCAGTGACTGCACAGCCGTATCATCGCGACATGGACGGGGTGTCTCGCGAGATTCGGCTCGTCGCCCGGCCGCAAGGCTTTCCGGACGAGGATCTCTTCGAGCTTGCAGAGTCGCGAATCCCCGACCCTGCGGACGGGCAGCTGCTGGTCCGGAACGCGTACTTCTCCGTCGATCCGTACATGCGTCCGCGCATGAACGACGTCCGCTCGTACGTCGCGCCGTTCACGCTCGGGGAGGCGATGACCGGCGGAGCCGTCGGGCAGGTCGCCGCCTCGCGAAACGAGCGCTATACCGAGGGCGACTGGGTCGTGCACGGCCTCGGCTGGCGCGAGTGGGCGCTCTCCGACGGTTCGGGCGTCCGCAAGGTCGACCCTTCGAGCGCGCCGATATCCACCTCACTGGGAGTGCTCGGAATGCCGGGATTCACCGCGTACTACGGCTTCTTCGAGCTGGGGACGCCGAAAGAGGGGGAGACCGTGTTCGTCTCCGGGGCCGCCGGCGCGGTCGGGAGCACCGTCGGCCAGCTCGCGAAGATCGCCGGCTGTCGCGTCCTCGGCTGCGCGGGATCGTCGGAGAAGATCGCCTGGCTCCGCGAGCTCGGATTCGACGACGCGTTCGACTATCGCGAGCGCCCCGTTCGCGCAGCACTGGCAGACGCCGCGCCCGACGGCATCGACATCTACTTCGACAACGTCGGTGGCGACTCGCTCGAAGCCGCGATCGGCGCGCTCCGAACCCACGGCCGGGTCGTCGCCTGCGGCTCGATCGCGCGCTACAACGACGTCGAGCCGGCGCCAGGGCCTCGCAACATGTTCATGGTCGTCACGAAGCGGCTCCGCCTGCAGGGGTACATCATCAGCGACCACTACGCGCACTTCCCCGCGTTCCTCGAGCGCGCGCAGGAATGGGTCCGAGACGGTCGGCTCCGCTACCGCGAGACGGTCGTCGAGGGGATCGAGAACGCGCCACGCGCGTTCCTCGGGCTGCTGCGAGGGGAGAACATCGGGAAGATGCTCGTCAAAGTGGGGCCGGCCGACAGCAACGGTTGATGCTCGACGGAGCGCCCCGGGCCGCGAAGCGGACTACCTTAGACGCGCTTTCCCCCGAGGAAGTTCGCCAGCATCCTCGGCCCGTCCGGTGTCAGCACACTCTCGGGATGGAACTGCACGCCCTCGATCGGATGCCTGCGGTGGCGTACCGCCATCACCTCTCCGTCCTCGGTTCGCGCGGTCACCTCGAGCTCCCTCGGCACGCGGACGGCTGCAAGCGAGTGATAGCGACCCGCCTCGATCGAGTCGTCGAGGCCCGCGAAGATGCCTCGCCCGTCGTGGCGGAGACGGCTTGCCTTCCCGTGTAGGAGCGCGCGCGCCTGCCCGATCTCGCCGCCGAACGCCTCCACGATCGCCTGGTGGCCGAGGCACACCCCCAGCGTCGGGGTCGTCGGCCCGATCTCCCGCACGAGCTCGATCGAGCTCCCGGCAACGTGGGGGCGACCAGGCCCGGGGGAGACCACGAGCCGGTCGGGTGCGAGTCGCGTGGCTTCGTCGGCGTCGACCTCGTCGTTTCGCCGCACTACCACCGTCGCTCCGAGCTCCTCGAGCAGGTGCACGAGGTTGTAGGTGAACGAGTCGTAGTTGTCGACGACGAGGACGCGCACGACTCGAGTGTAGGCTGACCGAATGGCCCGCTCCGTCATCGTTTCCGCCGTTCGGACGCCGTTCGGCCGCCTCGGGGGCGGCCTCGCGCCGCTCTCGGCGACCGAGCTCGGAGCTATTGCGATTCGTGCTGCCTTGGAGCGGGTGGCCGTCGATCCAGGAGAGATCGAGTACGTGATCATGGGCCAGGTGCTCCAGGCGGGAGCGGGGCAGGCTCCGGCGCGGCAGGCCGCCGTCGGCGCCGGCATCCCGAAGGAGGTTCCCGCCGACACGATCAACAAGGTGTGTGCGTCCTCGGTTCGTGCGATCCAGATTGCGGACGTGATGATTCGCGCGGGCGGCCACGAGCTCGTGGTGACCGGCGGCATGGAGTCGATGTCGAACGCTCCGTACCTCCTGCCGAAGGCCCGGTTCGGGTATCGCCTCGGAAACGGCGAGATCCTCGACCACATGGTCTTCGACGGCCTGAGCTCGACCTTCGACGGGCTCCACATGGTGCAGCAGGCATCGAAGGTCTCGCGAGAGCTCGGGATCTCCCGCGAGGAGCAGGACGAATGGGCGTATCGGTCGCACCAGCGGGCCGCCGCCGCCCAGGACGCGGGAAAGTTCGCCGATGAGCTCGTGCCCGTCGGAGGCGTCACAGCCGACGAAGGGGTTCGGAGGGACACGACGCTCGAGAGGCTCGCCGCCCTCCAGCCCGTGTTCGACCCCGACGGCACCACGACCGCCGGCAACGCGCCCGGGCTGAACGACGGCGCGTCGTGCGTGGTCGTGTGCTCCGAGGAGCTCGCGACACGTCGCGGGCTCGAGCCGCTCGCGACCATCCTCGCGCAGGGCTCCGTCGCGGACGACTTTGCCTACCTCGCTCGCACTCCGGCGCGAGCGGGCGAGCGGGCTCTCGCAAGCGCGGGGAAGACGATAGGTGACGTCAAGCGCGTGGAGATCAACGAGGCGTTTGCATCCGTCGCGAAGAACTCGACGCGAATGCTGGGCGCGGACGAGGCGATCGTGAACGTCAACGGGGGCGCCGTCGCTCTCGGCCACCCGATCGGCGCCTCCGGAGGGCGCATCGTCTCCACGCTGGTGCACGAGCTCGCGCGCGAGGGCGGTGGTCTCGGGCTGGCTGCGATCTGCTCGGGAGGCGGGCAGGGCGACGCGCTCCTGATCGAGGTCGAGCGATGAGCGGTGGGGTCAGACCCGTGGGGTCTGACCCCCTGTCGTGATCCGCGCGCTCGTCGTTGCGGCAGGCCTTTCCGCTTTCGCGCTGATCGGCGCCGCAGCTGCCCAAGCCTGCGTGTGCGCCGAGCGGCCGCTTGATCAGCGTCTCGAGGAAGCGGACGCCGCCGTCGTCGCGCGACTGGTGGCCGTTCGCGAGAGCCAGAGCTTCCCTCCGCAGCGGGCACTCACGTTCGAGGTCGACCAGCACGTCAAGGGCGACGTCGGGGGGACGTTCGACGTGGATTCGATGCCGCAGTCCGATTGTTCTCTCGACGTGGCGGAGAACGTGCCCGTTGGCCTGTTGCTCACTCGGGGCGCGGGTGGCGAGTGGCAGGCCACGACGTGCAGCGTCGTCTCCGCGGGCGAGCTCGTCGCCGAAGGCGGGGAGACGCGGGGAGGAGCCATCAAGGTCGTGATCGGCCTGCTGATCCTCGGGCTCGTGCTCTCGTGGGCGCTGCGACGGCGTGCCCGAGGGGCACGGCCACAGCTACCTGGCGCGCCCGAGCCGTAGGCATGGAGTTTCCGCACGTTCTCGTCGTCGGCGCCGGCCAGATGGGCGGGGGGATCGCCCAGGTCGTCGCTGCGTCCGGCCGACGGGTGTCGCTCTACGACGAGCTCCCCGGCGCGGCCCAGAAGGCTCTCGAGACGATGCAATCGAAGCCTCGAGAAGCTCGCCGCCAAGGGTGGCGCGAGCCCCAGCGACGTTCTCGAGCGGGTCGAGGCGGTCACGAGCCTGGTTCCGGCCGACCTCATGATCGAGGCGGTCGTCGAGAACGCCGACGTGAAGCAGACCCTCTTCCGGCAGGCCGACGAGATCCTCCAGCCCGCGGCGATCCTCGCGTCCAACACGTCGTCCATCCCCATCGCGTCGCTCGCGGCGGTCACCGGCCGGCCGGACAAGGTGATCGGGATGCACTTCTTCAATCCGGTTCCCGTCCTCGAGCTCGTCGAGGTCATCAGCGCCGACGAGACCTCCGACGAGACGCGAGCGGCGATCGTCCGGCTCGCCGAGGATCTCGGCAAGGTCCCGGCAGAGGCCAGGGACTCCCCGGCTTCGTCTCGAATCGCATCCTCATGCCGTTTCTCAACGAAGCGGCGTACGCGCTCATGGAGGGCGTCGCCGAGCCGGAGGCGATCGACACGATCGCGAAGCTCGGGTTCGCCCACCCGCTCGGACCGCTCGCGCTCGCCGATCTCATCGGGCTCGACACGTGCGTCGCGATCATGGAAGTCCTGCACGAGGGTCTCGGCGACGCGAAGTACGCCCCCTGCCCGCTGCTTCGCGAGCACGTCGCCGCCGGCCGTCTCGGTCGCAAGAGCGGTCGGGGCTTCTACGAGTACGCGTGAGCGGAACGGGTCTGGCTGAAGCCAGACCCCGACGACGGCTGGTCAAGCAGAACGGGGTCTGGCTGAAGCGAGACCCGGCTGGACAGGGGTCAGGCTCAGCCTGACCCCTATAGTCAAGCGCGATGGACTTCGAGCTGACCGCGGACCAACGCGAGATCCAGGGCCTCACGCGAGAGCTCGCGCTCGCGGAGATCGTCCCGAATGCGCCCGCATGGGATCGCGACCATCGCTTCCCCGACGACCTCTATCCGAAGCTCGCGGAGCTCGGCCTCATGGGGGTGTGCGTCCCCGAGGAGTACGGCGGAGCGGGGGCGGACTTCCTCTCGTACATCCTGGTTCTCGAGGAGCTCTCCCGCGCGGATGCGGGTGTAGGGGTGACCGTCGCGGTGCACACGAGTGCGACGACCCTGCCGATCCTCACGTTCGGAACGGAAGAGCAGAGGTCACGGTTCGTTCCGCCGCTGGCGCGCGGAGAGCAGATCGGCGCGTTCGCCCTGACCGAGTCGGGATCCGGCTCGGATGCCGGCTCGCTGCGAACGTCGGCGGAGCCGGTGGAGACCGGTTGGAAGCTCACCGGCTCGAAGCAGTGGATCACGAACGGGTCGCGTGCCGGGACGTTCGTCCTCTTCGCGCGCACCGACCCTGGGACGGCGGGCGCGCGAGGAGTCTCCTGCTTCGTCCTCGACGCCGCGCACGTCACGGTCACCCGCGAGGAGGAGAAGCTCGGGCTCAACTCCTCGACGACGTCGGATCTCGTCCTCGAGGACGTCCACGTCGAGCGGGATCAGGCTCCTGTACGAGGAAGGCCGCGGCTTTCGTGTCGCGATGGCGACGCTCGACGGCGGGCGCATCGGGATTGCCGCGCAGGCGCTCGGCATCGCGCAGGCCGCCTACGACGTCGCGCGCGAGTACGCGCTCGAACGCGAGCAGTTCGGGCGGCGGATCGCGGACTTCCAGGCGATCCAGTGGAAGCTCGCCGACATGGCGACCGCGATCGACGCCGCGCGCCTCCTGACCTACCGCGCGGCCTGGCTGAAGCAGCAAGCGCGCCCGCACACCGAGGAGGGGGCGAAGGCGAAGCTCTTCGCGTCGGAGATGGCGCGTCGCCAGACCGGCGAGGCGATCCAGATCCTCGGCGGGTACGGGTATACGAAGGAGTTCCCCGTCGAGCGCTTCTACCGCGACGCGAAGGTGACGGAGATCTACGAGGGGACGAGCGAGATCCAGCGCCTCGTCATCGCCCGCTCGATCCTCGGCCGGCAGCTGCGCGAAGAGCCGGCCGCGACCCCTCAGGGCACAGGCACCCACTCGTAGAGCGCGTCCGGCTCACGCTCCTCGTTGCCGCTGCCGTCCGTGAGCTCGACCAGCCGCAAGCCATGACGCTCGTAGAAGCGTCGGGCTCCTTCGTTCCTCTGGAAGACCCAGAGCCGAAATCCATTCGGACGTCGTTCCTTCGCTCGTGCGATGAGCTCGGTGCCGAGCCCCCGCCGCTGGCGGTGCGGTGCGACGTAGAGGTGCTGGAGAAAGTCGTCGTCGTTCCGCGAGCCGAGAGCCGCAAACCCGGCGGGCGCCCCGTCGATCTCGGCGACCCAGACCTCCTCGTCAGGGAGGACCACGTCACGGAGGAAGCGGTGATCCTCCTCCGGCGTGTGGAGCTCGGCAAGAGCCGGCATCGCCCCGCGCATGGCCGTCCGCAGAATCACGGCGAGCTCGGCGGCGTCCTCCGGTCGCGCGCGTCTGAGCATCGTCGTACTCTAGGCCGCATGCCCCGAGAGAGAGACGAGCCGGTTCGTCTGACGCGGATCTACACGCGCGGTGGGGACAAGGGTCAGACGTCGCTCGGTGACGGAGCGCGCGTCTCCAAGCTCGACCTCCGCATCGGGGCGTACGGAACGGTGGACGAGCTGAACGCCGCGCTCGGGGTGGTGCTCGCCGGCGACTGCCCCGACGACATCCGCGAGGTGCTCGCCCGGGTGCAGAACGAGCTCTTCGACCTCGGCGCCGATCTCTCGGTTCCACTGGCGAGCGAGGGCCGCCTCCGTGTGACTCAAGAGCAGGTGGACGCTCTCGAGCGAGATTGCGACCGCTTCAACGCGGGGCTCCCGGAGCTACGGAGCTTCGTCCTGCCTGGAGGAAGCGAGTGCGCGGCACGTCTCCACGTCGCGCGCACCGTCGGCCGCCGAGCCGAGCGCGAGGCGCTCGCCGCGGCTCGAAGCCCACGAGCTCAACCCCGTCGCGCTCGCGTACCTGAACCGCCTCTCGGATCTTCTCTTCATCCTTGCGAGGGCCGCCAATGCCGGCGAAGGCCGGGAGGAGCCACTCTGGAAGCCTGGGAGCTCGGCCTAGCGTTCATCGCCTCGTTCGTCGCCGGTTACATCGGATCGATGCTGGGGCTCGTGCTGGGGACGCTGCGCCTGCCGTTCATGGTTCTCGCAGCGGGAAGCCCGCTCGCCGCGGCCGGCACGAACATCGCGATCTCGGCGGCCGCCGCGGGCGCCGGCGGGCTCGCGCACGCTCGAGCGGGTCGCGTCGACTGGCGCGTCGTCGCCTGGACGGCGCCGCCTTCGATCGCCGGGGCGATCGCGGGCGCGCTCGTCGCGGACGACGTCTCGGAAGCGCTCCTCTACGGGTTGATCGCGGCGGTGCTCCTGTGGAGCGGGATCGACCTCGCGCTTCGGCCGATATCCCCGCGCCCACGCGAGCGCCTTCGCGTCGGGCGCGGAAGCGCGCTCGCGTTTGTCATCGGGGTCCTCGGCGGCGCCGTCGGCGTGATCCTCGGGACCTTGCGCATGCCCGCGCTCGTTCGCTCCGTCGGCCTCGATGTGCGCCGCGCGGCGGGCACGAACCTCGTGGTCGGCTTCCTGCTCGGCTGCGCGGGCTTCGCGACGTATGCGGCGGGGTCGGGAGTGGAGTGGGGCTTGCTCGCAGCAGGACTCGTTGGCGCGATTCCCGGCGGCTGGCTCGGGGCGCGCGCGACCGGCCGGTTACCGGAGAACGTGCTGCGGGTCGCACTCGGCGTCGTTCTGGTCCTCGTGGGCGTGACGTTCGCCGTGCAAGCGATCCTGTAAGACGCTGACGCGACCCGCAGGCCAGCGCTCGCGCAGCCACTCCACGAGATCGTCCGGCGAGCGCGGCGTCGCGACGTAGAAGCCCTGTGCGTAGTCGCATCCCCAGGCGCCGAGCATGTTCCAGGCTTCGCGGGTCTCCACTCCCTCTGCGACGACGTCGAGGCCCAGGGCATGCCCGATCTCGATCAGCCCGCGGACCAGCGCGGCGTCGATCGCGCTCCGTCCGAGCCCGTGCACGAAACCCGCGTCGATCTTCAGCTCGTCGAGCGGGAGAACACGAAGCGCGGCAAACGACGCGGCACGGCCACCGTCGTCCAGCGAGAGCCGAACGCCAAGCTCGCACAGACGGCTCAGGACGTCTTCGTCGACCTCCGACCCGGCACCCGGCCCGGCCGGCACGACCTCGAGGGTGAGGAGGCCGGGGGAGACGTTCGAGGAACGGAGCAGGCCGGCGAGCCCTTCGACGAACTGCGGGTCGTCGAGCAGCTTGTACGGCATGTTGACCGAGACACCGAGCTCGTGGCCGGCCTCGGCCCAGATCTGCGTCGCACGGAGAGCGTCGCCGACGACGATGAACGTGAGCTCTCGGACGAGCGGCGTTCGCTCCACGTGGGGGACGAACTCTGCGGGAGGAAGTAGCCCGCTGTTGGGAAGGAGTCGGCGGACCAGCGCCTCGGCAGAGCGCGCCTCGCCGCTCTGAAGGTTGATGACGGGCTGGTAGAGGACGACCAGCTCGTTGTGAGCGAGGGCGTCCTCGACGTCGCGGATGACGCCGGCATCGACGCCGCGGCGGAGCAGGAGTGAGTCGTCGGACGAGTCTCGCTTCGTCGCGTACATCTGACCGTCCGCGCGCGAGAGCAGTTCGTCTGCCGTCGCCCCGTCCTCGGGAAACACCGCCCAGCCGATGCTGCCGTCGATCTCGATGCTCGCACCTTCAACCCGGAAAGGGCGGCGCAGAGCGTGCCTGAGCCGTCCGACGAGCGCGGCAGCCTCTTCGTCGCTCGCGGTGTGGAGGGAGAGGATGACGAACTCGTCTCCTCCGACTCGAGCGACGGTGTCACTCGATCGCACGATCGCCTCGAACCGCTTGGCCAGAGAGCGGAGAACGGCGTCCCCCGCGCTGTGCCCCCGGACGTCGTTCACGTCCTTGAAGCCGTCGAGGTCTACGACGATGAGGGTGAAGGCCTCTTCGCGGCGCTGGTAGTTGCGGAGTGCCTGCTCGATACGATCCTCGAGGAGCACGCGGTTCGGAAGGCTGGTCAGCGGGTCCCGGAGCGCGTCCGATCGTGCGGTTGCGAGTCTGCCGGTCCAGTGCGACGCCGCAGGCGCCGGCGAGCA
>CAVRLT010000016.1:0-20677 GCA_963721795.1 uncultured Actinomycetes bacterium | reverse complement strand
GAGCTGGTGCTCTCCCAACTGAGCTAACCGCCCCGGTTCGCGGATTCTAGCGAGCGCCTCGCCGCCTTGAACGCCGTTGCCGCGGCGGTCGAGTGAGGCGGCCTGGCCCGCGATAAGAAGACGCTCTCTCAGCCTGCTCGCCGTGGTCGTCGCGGCCACGGTCGCCGTCGAGACCACCGACCGCCACCCTGCGGCAGCTCGACCGTCTCTCACGACCGGACCGACCGCCGACTGCCCTCAGGAGCGCGTGAGCTCCCGCTATGCCAAGCGCGTCGACCGCGCGCTCCGCTCTCGGCGCGACTCCTGGGGGGAGCAGCTTCTCGCAGCGCCGGACGGGCCGACCTACGAGAAGGCACAGCAGTATCTGACGCCCCTCTTCCTCGCCCGCACCAAGAACGGTCAGTTCTGACCCGCTCCGGCGCGCACTACGCGCACCTCTCGCAGCCGGCGAACCTGAGAGGGCCACGTCGGTGGCGCTACATGTCGCCGACGGGAGCCAGATCATCAGCAGGCGCTCTCACGGGCGGGATCTGACCGTCGGCGTGGGGGTCCGCGGCCGCGAGCTCTACGGGTCGTGCCTCCGGCGGCTCGAAGCGCCAACCCTCGCCGAGGGTCATCTCCCGATCCTCCAGACGAGCTACGTCGACGCCCACGGCGTCCGGTACTCCCAGGAGTCGTTCGCCGTGCGGATCCCGGAGACCCCCTCGCTGGTCAGCTTCGTGAGGCTCACCGCCGACGCGAGCCGCTCGAGGGCCAGGCTCGTGCGGGTTCGCCTGACCCCGTCCGCGAAGGGGCTGTCACGGAGGGGATCGAGGCTGACTCGGGACGGACGCACCTTCATGTTCTTCGGCCCTGGCGGAACGTACGGCCGCCCTTCCGTCAAGTGGAGCGTCTCGCGAGGAGACATCCGGACCTTCTATGCCGTATGGCTGCACGTACCGCGTTCAAGTGACGAGATCGCGCTGGACGAGCTGCGCTACGCGGAAGCCCTCTCGTCACTGCGCTCGTACTGGGAGCGACGGCTCGCACACGGCGCGCGCATCACGGTGCCCGAGCAGGCGGTCATGGACGCGCAGCGGAACCTCCTCATCCAGAACCTCGCGCTGACGTGGCGGTACAGCGTCGGCAACAGGTACGAGCAGCTCTCGACCCCGGAAGGGGTCGACGTCGCGCGCGTCCTCGCCGGCTACGGGCACCTGGGTGTCAGCCGCTCGATCCTCCGGACGTCTCTTCGCAAGAAGCCGACGCAGCCGAAGCCCAAGCGGATCCGCCGGAGCACGAACTGGAGGATGGGCGCGCGGCTCGTCGGCTTCGCGCACTACGCGCGGTTGTCGGGAGATACCGCCGAGATCCTGCGTGCGACGCCCGTGCTGCAGAGCTACGTCAAGCGGTTCGAACGTCAGCTCCGGGCGAGTCGCTACCGGCTCCTCCAGCGCGAGCGGTACTCGTCCGACGTCTCGTCATCGGTGTTCGGCCTCCATTCGCAAACAGTCGCGTGGCAGGGTCTCCGCTCCATGGCGCCGGTGTGGGAGGAGGCCGGCTACACGCGTCTCGCCGCGACTTGCCGCCGGCTCTCGCGCAAGCTCGAGGCGGGGCTGCGGCGAGCCGTTCAACGCTCGCAACGCCGGCTGCCAGGCGGAGCGCTCTTCCTCCCGGTCACGCTGCTCGACGGCGAGCGGCCGTACGGTTCGCTCACGGCATCGCGCGGCGGCAGCTACTGGAACCTCGTCATGCCCTATGCGCTCGCGTCCGGGTTCTTCCAGCCGCACGGCCCGAAGGCGAAGGGCATCCTCGCCTACCAGCGCCGGAACGGCTCCCGCCTGCTCGGACGCGTGCGGGCAGGCGCCTACGGCCTGTACGGGCCTGCCGCCTACCCGAGGTCCGGCTCGAGCCCGGTGTACGGACTGAACCAGGCTCGCTTCCTCGCCGACAACGACCAGCCCGATCAGCTCGTGCTCGGCCTCTACGGACAGCTCGCGACCGAGATGACGCAGGGAACCTTCGTCTCCGGCGAGAGCGTCGGCGTCGCGCCTCTCCCAGGGGATCACTACCGCTCGACCTATCTCCCGCCGAACGGCGCCAGCAACGCCGCCTTCCTCGAGACGCTCCGCCTGATGCTCGTCCACGAGACAACGGACTCGACCGGCGCGGCTCGGGGTCTCGAGCTCGCGTACTCGACACCCCGGGACTGGCTGCGTCCCGGTCAGCCGATCGAGGTGCGAAGGCTGCCGACGAGCTTCGGCCGCATCTCGTTCGCGATCGAGTCGCTCGGCGACTCGGTCAGGATCTCGCTCGACATCCCGGACAGGACGCCGCTGACGACGCTCCGGCTGCGGCTTCGCCTGCCTGACGGACAACGCGTGACCGAGGTGCTGCAGGACGGAGTCCCGTACGGCCGGGTGCTGCCGGACGGCCAAACGGTCGTCCTCCCGCCCACGCCGGGGCACTTCGAGCTCGAAGCGCCACTCGGCTAGATGCCGGAGGGCGGCGGCTGTAGCCAGCCGCCAGACTGATAGCCGCCGCACCTTGTCCGGCGATCAATTGATGCCGCACCGGGCCGAAACTTGCGCCCCGCGTGCAGGTTCCCTCGAACGAGGGACGGGGCGGCTAGAAGATCTCCGGGCACCAGGGAGCGCGATCGGAGGCGAACAGCGCGTCGGCGCGGGCGAGCCCGCCGCGTGAGGCCTCCTCGACCAGACCCGCCCGGGAGAGCTGCGCGAACGAGAACCCACCGAGGTACACCGCTCCCAGCGACTGGACGTCGAGGCGCAGGTCCGGGCGCCGGCTCGATCGCTTCGCGACGCCGTCCGCGAGCGTCCACGTCCCCTCGTTCCACGGACAGAAGGAGTCCCGGACCTCGAACGTGATCCTGCTGTCGGACCGGTAACGGCGCGCCGAGAGGCTCGCGCCGACGTCGACCAGGCGGACCCAGAGTCCTGCGTCCGCCTGGAGACCCAGGTGGTCGGGGCGCCCGACGAGGTGGATGAGCGGGTGGTCCGTGGGCAGCAGGGCGGCCACGATCTCGTGCGTCCAGTCGACCTCGAGCAGGAAGCGCCAGATCTCGCGGGTCGCAGCCGCGTCGATGCCCAACGCCTCGACGACTCGCAGCCGGCGCTTCCAGTCGCCGTTCTCCTCGGACTGGACGAGCCGGTACAACGCATATCCGGAAGGGCGCCCGTCGAGCTCGAAGAGCGCACGGTTGAGCGGGCCGGCACCCGGCGGCCGCCGCGACGGATCGTCGCGCAGCCTCCGGTTCTCCCACCACGTCTTGGAGCGGGAGAGGAACCCTGGAGTCTCTCGTCTCACCTTGTCGTACAGGCGCGAGAACGCCTTCGCCGCCTCCTCGTGCTCGACGAGGCGTACCTGCCCACTGCGAGGCGGAGTGCCTGCACGAAGCGCGGCCCAGGTACGCGGAAGGCGAACCTCGTGCGTCAGCGACGCGAGGCCGTAGCCGTAGCGGACATAGATCGTCGCCTCGGTGGCCCAGAGCGCCGCGAACGGCTCGCCGCGCTCGTGGATGTCGTCGATCTGCACGCGCATCATCCGCGACAAGAGGCCGCGGCGGCGATGCGTCGGAAGGACTCCGACGACGGTGACTCCCGCACACTGGACCGGACCGCCCGGGACGGTCATCTCGAACGGGAAGACTCCGGCTCCGCCGACGATCTCCTTCCCGTCGAAGGTCGCATGCATCCGCTCGAGTGGAAGGGCTTGCGAGAAACGCTCGACCTCCTCCTCCGACGGGACCCAGCCGAAGTAGTGGCCGATCGCGCTTGCCGCCCCGCCGAGCTCGTCCAGCGAGCGGCAGGGTCGAACGCGGTAGGCCATCTCCCTCCTCCTTCGAGCTACGACTGCGGCCCGGCGGACTCTACAACGGTGCGGCGCTCAGAACCCGTCCGCACAGTACGGCGGCAGTGGGGTCGCGAAGAGCGCGGTCGCGCGAGCGAGCCCGCCTGGCCGGAGCTCGCGAGCCCGACCCGCAGCGGCGAGGCGCTCGAACGAGAAGGCGCCGAGGTAGGTCGAAGCGAGATCGGTGACGTCGAGCGCGACGTCAGCCTCCGCGTCGGTTCGTGCCGGCTCGGAGCCGATCGACCAGCGCCCGGCATTCTCGGGACGGACCGAGTCCGTGACCTCGAGCACCGCCGGCTCCGCGTCGGCGTACCTCCGCGCGCGGAGGGCAGCCTCGAGGTCGACGAGGCGGAGCCAGAGCGCGTCCAACACGGACACGCTCAACCTGCGAGGGTCCTGCACCATGTGGAGCAGCGGCAGTGCAGGATCGGCGAGCCCCAGCTTCACCCGCTCCACGAGATCGATGCCGAAGAGGAAGCGCCAGAGCTCCGCAGTCGCCTCGGGCGACGTCGCGTGCGCGTCGACGACGCGGACCTCTCCCTTCGCCGTCTCGTTCTCCCACTTCGACGCGACCCGGTACATCGCGAAAGCGGCCGGCTCGCCGTCCAGCTCGATCAGCGCGAAGTACTTCGGTCCCGCCCCGTCGCGCCAGTGCTCCGGGTCGGCGAGGCGGTACTCACGCCACCAGCCCTCGCTTCGGCTGATGTAACCCGGGCGACGGGCTCGAAGCCGCTCGTAGATCGGCGGGAACAGCTCGGCAGCCTCGTCCGCGGTGACCAGACGGGCGGAGCCACGCGGACCGGGGTCGTCGCGCAGCGCGAACGCGTTTCGGTTCGCGTCGAGCTGCGTCCCGAGGACGGCCATTCCGTACCCGAAGCGGCCGTAGATCACCGACTCGGAGGCGTACAGGATCGCGAACGGCTCGCCGCGAGCGTGCACGTCGTCGAGCTGCCGGAGCATGAGCTCGCGGAGGATCCCGCGCCGCCGGTGGCTCGGAAGGACGCCCACCCAGCTCACGCCCGCAGCCTTGCCGGCGCCCCCTGGGGTCGTCAGCTCGAACGGATACGACGCCGTGACGCCGACCGGACGGCCGTTGTCCCAGGCGGCGAGCATCCGGTCGAGGGGCATCATCTTGCGGTGACGCTCGACGTCCTCGTCCTTGAGCTCCTCGCCGAATGCCGTGTGCGTGGCGAGGAGGACCGAGGCGAACTCGTCCTCCGTCGGGCTCCGGTACTCGAGGCTCACGCGATCCTCTCGAGCGGCGCGTACTCGATCATCAGCCGGCGCTCGGTCCCGTCCTCGGCGAAGCGAATCGTGACCACGCCGCCCGGCTCGACGGCCGTGACGACGCCCTCGCCGAGCGATCCGTGCCTCACCGAGTCTCCGGTCGAGAGCGTGAGCCCGGGGTCGCCGCGCGGCGCCGGCGCTGCGCTCGGCTGCGCGCCGTAGCTCGCCCACGAGGACGGCCGGAGCCGGTCACGCTCCACCTCGCGCGGAAGCTCGTCGAGGAAGCGCGAGCCCGAGGTTGTAGCTCCGCCTGCCCCAGAGCGAGCGGGACAGCGTGTGCGTCAGCGTGAGCCGTTCCATCGCCCTCGTCAGGCCGACGTAGCAGAGGCGGCGCTCCTCCTCCACCCCCTGCTCCTCGATCGCCCGTATGTGCGGGAAGATGCCCTCCTCCATCCCGATCACGTATACAGCCTTGAACTCGAGGCCTTTCGCGTTGTGCAGGGTCATCAGCGTGACCAGGCCACGATCGTCGGCGATGGTGTCCTGGTCGGAGACGAGCGCGATGTCCTGGAGGAAGCCGGCGAGCGACGCGTCGGCGGTCTGCTGGCGGTACTCGCGAGCGACGCCGACGAGCTCCTGGAGGTTCTCGATCCGGCCGCGCGCCTCGATCGTGCGCTCGGCCTCGTACGCGTCGAGGATCCCCATCTTCTCGAGCATCCGCTCGAGGAGCTCGTCGACCGGGAGATCCTGCGACTGGGCCATCAAGGACTCCATGGTCGAGCGGAAGCCGCGAATCGCGCGACA
The DNA here is from genome assembly GCA_963721795.1 of uncultured Actinomycetes bacterium. Taxonomy (GTDB): domain Bacteria; phylum Actinomycetota; class Thermoleophilia; order Gaiellales; family Gaiellaceae; genus GMQP-bins7. The sequence continues at coordinate 14,797 of CAVRLT010000016.1, read as the reverse complement.
GGCCGCCGAGGTCACGCCCGCCGCCTCCGGATCGGCGAGCGCCTCCCAGAGAGTGCGGCCCGTCGAGTCTGCGTGTGCCACCACCCGGGCGAGCGACGTGTCGCCGATCCCGCGGCGCGGCCGGTTGGCGATGCGCAGGAGCGACCCCGCGTCGCTCGGGTTGACGAGCACCGTGAGGTACGCGGTCGCGTCGCGGATCTCCGCGCGCTCGTAGAAGCGCGGCCCGCCGATCACCTGGTACGGGATGTCCTGCCGCACGAGCACGTCCTCCAGCACCCGGGACTGCGCGTTCGTCCGGTAGAAGACCGCGATCTCGCTCGCCGAGAGCCCCTGGTCGATCAGCGCCGCGATCTCGGCAGCGACGAACCTCGCCTCCGCATGCTCGTCCTCGACCTCGATGACGCGGACGGGGTCACCCTCGCCGAGGTCGGAGAAGAGGTTCTTCGGCTTCCGCTCCGAGTTGTGCTCGATGACCGCGTTGGCCGCGCGCAGGATCGAGTTGGTCGAGCGGTAGTTCTGCTCGAGCGTGACGACGTGGGTTCCGGGGAAGTCGGTCTCGAACTCGGTGATGTTGCGGATGTCGGCTCCTCTGAAGCCGTACACCGACTGGTCCTGGTCACCGACTGCACAGACGTTCCCGTGCTCCGCGCCGAGGAGCTGGAGAAGCCGGTACTGCGCGTGGTTCGTGTCCTGGTACTCGTCGACCAGGATGTAGCGGAACGCTCGCTGCCAGCGCGCGAGCGCCTCCGGGAAGCGCTCGAAGACCTGCACCGTGAGCATGAGCAAGTCGTCGAAGTCGACGGCGTTCGAGGCATGCAGGCGGCGCTGGTAGAGCTCGTACACCTCCGCGACGGTCTGGTCCCAGAACGACGCGACGCGCGAGACGTACTCCTCCGGCGACACGAGCTCGTTCTTCGCCCGCGAGATCTGCGAGTGGATGCCGCGCGGCGAGAAGCGCTTCGGGTCCTTCCCGAGCTCCTCGAGGCACGCCTTCGTGAGGCGCACCTGATCCTGGTCGTCGTAGATGGAGAAGGTCGAGGTGTAGCCGAGCCGTTCGGCCTCCCGCCGGAGCATGCGCCCGCACGCCGCGTGGAAAGTGAGGATCCAGATCGCGCGAGCCGTGGCGCCGAGCATCCGCTCCAGGCGCTCCCGCATCTCCCCCGCCGCCTTGTTCGTGAAGGTGATCGCGAGAATCTGATTCGGGCGGACCTTCAGGTCCTCGACGAGGTGCGCGACCCGGTGGGTGAGGACGCGCGTCTTCCCCGAGCCGGCACCGGCGACCACGAGCAACGGGCCCTCCGTGTGCTGGACGGCCTCGCGCTGGGCCTGATTGAGAGCTACTGGGTCGGTCTGAGGCTCGGCGACGGACACTCGTCGATGCTAGATGAAGGAGCCGCGGGTCTTCGGCGCGGGATCACCGCAACCCGCCCGTTGACCGGGACGAGGTCGATCGACGCGCCGAAGTGGCGCGCGATCGTCTCCTCCGTGAGGACGTGGCGGGGCGGGCCGTCCGCGACGATTCGACCCTGGTCGAGCAGCACCATCCGCTCGGCGTACTGCGCCGCCAGAGTGAGGTCGTGCATCGCGGCGACGAGGGTCAGCTCCGACTCGGCCCGCAGCGCGTCCAGCAGCTCGAGAGCCTGCTGCTGGTGCCCGATGTCCAGAGCCGCGGTCGGCTCGTCGAGGAGGACGATCCTGGCCTCCTGCGCGAGCGCGCGGGCGACGACGACTCGCTGCTTCTCGCCGCCCGAGAGGGTGCCGAGCTTGCGCTCGCCGTAGCCGGAGAGATCGAGACGGTGGAGAGCCCTCGCGGCCGCGTCGAGGTCGCGCGCCCCTTCCTTGGCGAGCGGGCCGAGGTGCGGGGTCCGGCCCGAGGAGGACGTACTCGCCGACGGTCATCCACGGAGGAGTCGAGGGATCCTGCGCCACCACCGCGACCAGCCGTGAGAGCTCCGACCGCCTCATGGCGGCGGTCGGCCTGCCTTCGAGCGCGATCGCGCCCTCGAAGTCCACGAGCCTCGCGATCGCCCTCAGGAGCGTCGTCTTGCCCGCTCCGTTCGGGCCGATCACCGCGACCCACTCGCCGGGGGCGACGGCGAGGTCGATCCGATCGACGACCGGACGGCCTCCGAGGACGACGGTGACGCCTTCGAGCTCGACCGCGCTCACGCCGTCCCTCCTCGGCTCGAGCGCAGCACGAGCGCGAAGAACGGCGCGCCGAAGAACGCGGTGACGATGCCGAGCGGGATCTCCGCGGGCGCGAGCGCCGTTCGAGCGATGACGTCCGCCAGCACGAGGAAGCCCGCTCCGGCGATGAACGAGAGCGGGAGCAGGGCGCGGTAGCCGACGCCGGCGAGCATCCGGATCGCGTGCGGAACGATGATTCCGACGAAGCCGATGAGCCCGCAGACGGCCACGGCGGCGGCAGTGCCGATCGTCGCGGCGACCACGAGAGTCAGCCGCACGCGGCGGACCTCGACGCCGAGGCTCGTGGCCTCCTCGTCGCCGAGGCTCAGCACGTCCACGACCCTCCGGTACACGAGGATCGCGATGGTGGCGAGAGCGATGTACGGCAACACCAGCACGACGTCGCTCCACCCGGAGCTCGGGATGCTGCCCAGAATCCACGTGTAGACCTGCTGCAGCGTGTCGGCGTTTTGCTGCTGCACGAAGGTCTGGAGCGCGGTGAAGAACGACGCGACCGTCACTCCAGCGAGCACGAGGGTCGCAGCATCGCGCTCACGGCCGGACGAGCGGCCGACGGTGTACGTGAGGAACACGGCGACCGCGCCGCCGACGAACGCTGCCGCCGGAAGCGCCTGCTGCCCGCGCAGCCCCTCCGGCAAGTAGGCGATCACAAGGGTCGCTCCCAGGCCGGCTCCCGCCGCGACGCCGAGCAGATACGGGTCGACGAGCGGGTTGCGGAAGACGCCCTGATATGTCGCGCCGGCGAGCGAGAGCATCCCTCCGACGAGCGCCGCGAGCACGACCCGGGGCATGCGGATCTCCCACAGGATCGATTCCTCCGTCGCCGAGAGCGACGAGGTCACGCCCGGTACGTGCAGGCGCTCGCCGACGGAGCTCCACACTCCCGCGAGCCCGAGGTCGACCGGCCCGACGAGCACGCCGATCGCGAGCGCTACGAGCAGGAACGCCACCGCCGCACCCGCCCAGACCGGGGCGAGGCCGCGCGGCCGGACCGCGGTCGCGGCGGTGGCACTCATGGCTCTACAAGCGCGCGAGCGCCGAGGACATCGCGCGGAAGAAGCTCACGAGCCGCGGCCCCCAGCGCGATGCGATCGAGTCGTCGACGCGGACGATCGAGCCGGTGCGAACGGCACTGATGCGGTCCCATCCTGGTCGCCCCGCCACGGTCGACGGCTTCTGCCCGCAGCACACCGTGTCCGCGAGAACGATCAGGTCGGGGCTGGACGAGACGATGTACTCGGCGGAGAGCTGCGGGAAGCCCGTCCCCGCAGAGTCCGCCTCGTCGGCGATGTTCTCGAGGCCGAGCGCCGCGTACACCTTCCCCACGAACGACTTCGTCGATGCCGAGTAGAAGTCCGGGCTGATCTCGTGGTACACGGAGAGCCCGTCCGCACGCGACCGTGATGCCTTCACGATGCGGGCGATGCTCGCCTTCATACGGGCGATGAGGCGGGTCGCTGCGGGCTCGCGGCCCGTCACCATTCCGAGCTGGCGGATCTGCTGATACGCGCTTCTGAAGTTGGACGCCGTCCCGTGCAGGATCACGGGAATCCCGAGCCGGTTCAGGGCGCTGACGAGCCCCTTCGGGTCGTACGAGGCGACGACGAGATCCGGGCGGTACGCGGCGATTGCCTCGACGTTCGGTGTGAACCCGGACAGGGTCGTCTTGGGGGCGTTCTTCGGGTAGTCGGACTGGTCGTCGACGGCGACGACCTGTTGGCCGGCGCCGATTGCGAAGAGCGACTCGGTCGCCGTCGCCGAGAGCGAGACGATCCGGACCGGCTTCCTCTGGATCGTGACCTTGCCGGAGGCGGTCGTGATCGTGACGGGGAACGCCGCGGGGGCGGCGGGGCCGCCTGCGGCACCGGAGGCGAACGCGACCAGAGCGGCCACGGCTGCTGCAAGGACGAAGATGGACGAACGAAGCACCTGAATCCTCCTTCCGCGAGGGGTTCGGCTATGTGGGAGGCGCGGCAGGTCTTCTGACTCGGGGCTCCCTCCCCCGCCGCCTTCCCAGACCGCGTCGTGGACGCGGTGCCAGTGGCGTCGTGGCGGGAGAGCAACTCCCCTTACAGCGGCGGGACCGTCCCGGACTTGCACCGGGTTCCCTCACCGTGCTCCTGTGACTTGGAGGCCGAGCCTATCATCGGACGGTGTCCGGCCCCCTCCTCCGCCTGTGGCTGCCGGTGGCGGCCTGGGCCGGTCTCATCTTCGCCTTCTCGTCCGTCCCGGACCTCGGAACCGGCCTCGGCGGCTGGGATCTCGTTCTCCGGAAGCTCGCGCACGCAGGCGAGTTCGCGGTGCTCGGAGCGCTGCTCATGCGGGCCACGGATCGCGCGGGTCTCGCCTTCCTCCTCGGAGCTCTGTACGCCGCGACCGACGAGCTGCACCAGGCATTCGTCCCCGGACGCATGGGATCGCCGCTCGACGTCGCGATCGACGTCGTCGGTGTCGCCGGCGGTGTGCTCCTCTGGCAGCGGGCCGTCAGCGCGCGGCGTGCCGTGTGATGACGCGTTCCGTTGCGGTCGATCTGGACGGGGCGTTGTGCGACACGCGGCCCCTCTGGGAGGACTGGCTCGCGGCAGCGGGCGCTCTCGGCATCGACCGCTCCGATCTGCCGTTCGACCGCGGTGATGCCGCTGCCGAGCTCGACCGGCGCGGTGGTGGCAACTGGCGGGTTCTGCTCCAGCGGTTCTCCGAGGAACGCGCGGCTGTGTACCTGCGCCGGGACGCGGCGATGGGCGCGAGCGTTGAAGATCCTCGCGGAGGCAGGCTGCGAGGTGGGCGTGTTCACGGACGCGCCGGAGGCGCTCGCGCGCGTGGCCGTCGAGCAGCTCGGAGTCGGGCGCCGCGTTGTCGCACTCGAGGCCGGCGCCGGTGCTCTCGAACGGCTGGTGGCGCGCCTCGGAGCAGACGCAGTCATCGTCCGCAGTCGCGACGAGCTCCTCGAGCAGGCCGCGACGTAACATGGCGGCATGGAACCGAAGGACGTCGGCGACCGACAGCTGGACGCGCTGCTCGAGCGTCTGGACCGGATCACCCGCGAGCTGGAGCGCCTGAACCGCTCGGCCGAGCAGCAGGAGGGCTTCGTGCTCGTCGCAGGTGAGTTGCGGCAGCTCAACGAGTCGTTGAACGCCCTCGCGTACGCCGCGCTCGGGCAGACGCCGCCCCGCGTTCGTCGCCGCGCCGGCTAGCGTTTCCCTTCTGGGGACAACTCGGCACGAAGTCGGCGCAGTTCGAGGCGTCCGTTGTGGACGTGTCCAGGGTCAGACCCTGGTTTTTCGCCTCTCCACGACGATGACAAGCAATCGACTTCACACCCCGAAACTCCGGCGGTCGGGCACCCCATTAAGGGGTCTTGGGTTCGCGCGACCGGAATCCGCGCTAGCGGATTCCGGTCTTGCGCACGATCAGCTCAGCCGGTAGATCACGCCGTTCTGCGCCGTCGCGTAGAGCTCGCCCCCCGAGCCCTCGCCGAACGACGTGAGTCCCTCGATCCGGAACGGCTCCCGCCGTACGTTCGTTGCCTCGCCCGAGCGGACGTTCAGACTCCAGACGATCCCGCTGCAGTAGTCGCCGAAAACGTAGCGCCCGCGCTCTCGAGGCCGGGCCGAGCCGCGATAGACGTGGCCCCCGATCACCGTGCAATTTCCCTCGTCCCGCCCGTACTCGAAGATCGGGAAGACGAGCTCCCCGGTTCTCGGCTCGCCCCCCTCGAAGCGCTCGGAGCCCTCGTACAGGTCCCAGCCGTAGTTCTCGAGACCGGGGCTCTCGCGAGGCGTGAAGTCGACCTCCTCGATCGACCCCTGCCCGACGTCGCCGAGGTACAGGTCGCCGGTGACGCGATCGAAGGAGAAGCGCCATGCGTTCCGGAGCCCGAGGCCTGCAATCTCCCAGTCCGCTCCCGCTTTCGAGACGTCGAGCCGGAGGAGCTTGCCGAAGAGCGACTCCATGTTCTGCGCCCTGTCCTCCGGATCTCCGCCCCCTCCACCGTCTCCAACGGTCGTGTACAGCATTCCGTCTTTTCCGAACGCGAGGTGGCCGCCGTTGTGGTTGCCGTACGGGTCCGGAAGAGACAGGAGGGCTTTTCGGCTCGAGCGGATCGCAACCGTCCCGTTCGAGCGGTAGCGGTCGACGGTGTTACGCCCGTTGTCGGACGTGTAGGCGATGTAGAGAAGGCGGTTGCGGGCGTAGCTCGGATGGAAGGCGAGGCCGAGCAGCCCCTGCTCGCCTCCGAACGCGACGTTCGTCCGGACGTCGAGGAACACCGTTCGCCTCCCTGACCGGACGCGAATGACACGCCCGCTCTGCTCCACGACGTAGAACGTCCTCGGCTCGCCGGGAGCGTGCGTCAACAGCACCGGGCTGTCGAAGCCCCGCGCGAACGGTTGTAGCCGGAACGCCGTCTCCGCAACGGCTTCCCGCTCGGCGGCAGAACCGGAACCGGCGAATGACAACGAGCCCGAGAGCGAGAGCGACCACCGCGACCGCGCGCACATCCGCACGGTAGCTGCCGCCGCAGTGTGACCGGAGTACGCTTGCGCTCGACCATGCGGATCTTCCTCATCGGCGCGGGTCAGGTCGGTTTCGCGATCGTCGAGGCACTGCACACGGACCATGAAGTGACGGTTCTCGACACCGAGGCTTCTCGGCTCGCCGCGCTCACCGAGCGCTACGACGTCGCGACGGTCGAGGGCGACGGGACGAGCAGACGCGACCTGACCGCCGCCGGCGTGCAGAACGCCGACCTCGTCATCGCCTGCACGTCACGAGACGAGGTCAACCTGGTCGCGGGAATGTTCGCGCGCCGCGAGGCCAAGGGCGCGACGACGGTGATCCGCACCTCGAACGTCGAATACGTGGAGCTCTGGCGAGTCGGTCAGCTGGACGTCGACTTCGTCGTCTGCTCCGAGCTCGAGACCGCCCACGCGATCAGCCGGATCATCGGCGTCCCGGCCGCGCGGCAGACGGACGTCTTCGCGGAAGGGCAAGTTCAGATCGTCGAGTTCGACATCGAGGAGAGCGCCTCGCAGGACGTGCTCGGAGCTCCGCTGCGCGACGCGAGGATTCCGCGGGACTCGAAGGTCGCGGCGATCATCCGCGGAGACCAGATGCTGCTCCCCGGTGGGGACGAGGTCATCCGTCCCGGCGACCGCATCGTCGTCATCGGCTCGCCCGAGGCGGCGCAAGCGTGGAGCGCCCTGCTCGCCCCGGAGGGTGGGACGGTCCGGGACGTCGTGATCTACGGGGCGGGACGCGTCGGCTCGGCGATCGCCCGCGTGCTGCTCGATCAGGGGATCCGCGTCCGGCTGATCGAAGCGTCGCCGGAGAAGGCCCGCAGCATCGCCGAGGCGCTCCCCAAGGCGCGCGTCTACAACGCGACAGGGATCGATCCCGACTTCCTCGAGCGCGAGCGCATCGGGCACGCGAACGCCGCGATCTTCGCGATGCGAGACGACGCGAAGAACCTCTACGCCGCGTCGCTCGCGGAGGTGCACGGCGTCCGCTTCACGATCGGCATCGCCCACGAGCCCGTTTCGGTCGAGGCGTTCGAGCACGCCGGCATCGACGTCTCGGTGAACCCACGTGCCGTCACCGCGGAGGAGATCATCCGCTTCGCGCACGACCCGAGGACGAAGCAGGTCGCGCTGCTCGAAGGCAACCGCTACGAGGTGATCGACGTCACCTTGCGCGATACGAGCGAGTACATCGGGAAGGCGTTCAAGGAGATGCCGGTCCGGGGCGCGCTGATCGGCGCGGTCGTCCGCAACGGCTCGGCGATCTTCCCGCACGGCGACGACGTCCTCCAGCTCGGTGATCGCGTGATCGTCTTCACCGAAGCCTCGGACGCGCCCCGCGTCGTCAGCGCGTTGTGACATCGATCCGAGCTGTCGCGCGCCACGACCAGCCCGCTCGGCTCGCGGTCGACGTGCGAGCGACGATCAACCTGGTCGCGGTCCTCGCGAAGTACCTCGGCCTCACAGCCCTGTTCCCGACTGCGGTCGCACTCTGGTACTCGGAGCCGATCTGGCCGTTTCTTGCCACCGGCTTGATCACGAGCGGAACCGGGCTGGCAGTCGAGCGCCTGACGGCGGAGGACGTCCGTCGCGTGGGGATGCGCGAGGGGTTCCTCGTCGTGTCGGTCACGCTGCTGATGACGGCGGCCTTCGCGTCCCTTCCATTCCTCTTCGTCGGCGGCGATCAGCTCGGCCACCCGATCGATGCCTATTTCGAAGGGATGGCCGGAACGACGACGACCGGTGCGAGCCTCGTGACCGACTTCGACGAGCTCTCCAGGTCGCTCTCGATGTGGCGTCAGTTCACCCAGTGGCTCGGAGGGATGGGGATCATCATCCTCGCCGTCGCCGTGTTGCCTCGTCTCCGGGTCGGGGGCCGCCAGCTCATGGAGTCAGAGCTGCCTGGCCCCGAGGTCGCGCAGCTGCCCGAGCGGATCAGGCAGACGGCGCGTCTCCTGTGGATCCTGTATATCGGCCTCACCGCGGTGCTGGTTCTCGCGCTCGCGTCGCTCGGTTGGCTGGGGATCGACGACCGAATGACCGAGTTCGAGGCCGTCGCGCACGCGTTCTCCACCGTCTCCACCGGTGGATTCTCGACGCAGGCCACCTCGATCGAGCCGTTTTCCCCGGCCGCACAGTGGATCATCGCGTTGTTCATGCTCGTCGGGGGCATGAACTTCGTGCTCCTCTACCGAGGAGTCGTGAACCGGCGTCCGAGCGTCTTCGCGCGCGACGAGGAGTTTCGCCTGTACATCGCGCTGGCTCTCGTCGCAGCGATCGTGCTCACCGTTCAGATCTGGAGCTACGACATCGAGCGAGGCGAGGAAGCCGTGCGCGCGGGCGTCTTCCAGGCCGTCTCGGTCGTCACGACAACGGGGTACGCAACCGAGGACTTCGCGCTGTGGCCGGTCCTGTGCCTGATGACGATCTTCGCCCTGATGTTCATCGGCGGCTCGGCCGGCTCGACGACCGGGTCGATCAAAGTCGTCCGTCATCTTCTCGTAGGCAAGATCCTGCGGCGCGAGCTCGGCCAGACGGTGAGCCCGGAAGTCGTGATGCCCATCCGGCTCAACGGGGCGCCCGTCGACGAGCGTACGCTGCGCGCGATCGCGGCGTTCATCCTCCTCTACGTCGGCCTCTGGGTCGTCGGCTCCTCCGTCATCGCGATCGACTCCGCCATCGGCGACGTGCCACTCGGCGCACTCGACACGCTCGCGCTCTCGGCGAACGCGCTCGGGAACGGCGGGCCCGGCTTCGGGATCACGGGACCGTTCGCGTCGTTCGCGCCGCTCGGGGACGTGTCCAAGGTCACGATGATCCTGCTGATGTGGCTCGGGCGACTCGAGATCATCCCGGTCGTCGTGCTGTTGACGCGCCATTACTGGCGCCTCTGAGGACGCGGGCGAGGCAAGCCTCGCCCTACACCCCGAGCAGAGCCTTCCGCAGCGCCTGGCCTGAATCGTTCGAGACGACCGCGAGGACCTGGTCCCCCGGCCGCATGACCGTCGTCGGCTCCACGAGCTCCGTCCGGCCGTGGCGAAAGACCGAGATCAGGCGCGAGCCCTCAGGCAGCGAGATCCCGCCGACTCTCGAGCCGGCGACCGGGGAGTTGCTCTCGATCTGCACCTCGACGATCTCGAGGCCCTCCTCCTGGAGCTGGAGCAGGCGCACGAGGCCGTGCTCCGGAACCTCGTGCTCGACGAGGCCGAGGATGCTCGTCGTCGCGCAGACCGTCTGCCTGATCCCGAGCAGGTCGAAGTGGGCCTGGTTCCGCGGATCGTTGACGCGGGCGATCGCCTTCCCGACCCCGTAGCCCTCCTTCGCGATCTGCGAGATGACGAGGTTGTCCTCGTCGTCGCCCGTGACGGCGAACAGGAGCTCCGGAGGCCGAGCGATGCCCGCGCGCTCGAGCACGCTGATCTCGGTCGCGTCGCCCCGCATCACCACCGGGCCGAACTCCTCCTCGAGACGCGCGAACCGATCGGGTCGCTGCTCGATCATCGTGAGCTCGTGCCCCATCTCGAGCAGCGACCGCGTCACGTTCGCTCCGACCTTGCCACCTCCGGCGACGATGATGTACATCACGCCTCCCGCGACGCGGGCGTGGGCGCGCTCGACCGCACGGTCTCGAGGAGGACGGAGATCGCAGTCTGGGTGGGGCACACCGTGTCGAGGCCGCGCTCGGCATAGAACTGGGCTCGCGCGGGGTCGAGCACACGGACGACGACCGTGCCCGTGCCGTAGCGGCGCTGGAGGACCTGCCCGATCACGACGTTCGTGTTGTCACCGGACGTGGCTACCACTGCCGCGTCGGTCTCGGCGACCCCGGCCTGCTCGAGCACGCTCATGTCCATGCCGTGGCCGATGACGAAGCCGCCACGCCACCCGGGGCCGAGACGCACGAGCGCGTCTTCGCTCTCGTCGACGACCGTGACGTCCCAGCCGTCGGCGACGAGACCCTTCGCGACCGCGGAGCCGACTCTCCCGCACCCGATGACCAGCGCCTTCACGGCGGGTCAGCCTACTCCTCGAAGACGCCGTCCGGGAACGCGACGACCAGGACTTCGCACGGAGCGCGCCGCAGGACGAAGTCGACGGTCGGCGAGAAGAAGCGCGACTGACGCCTCCAGCGGGCTGCGGAGCCCAGCACGACCAGATCCGCCTCCCGCGACCTCGCCTCGTCGACGATCGCGTGCCCGATCGATCGCGCCCGAACCACGTCCGTTCGCACCTCCACTCCCTGATCGACGCCGAGCAGCCGCGCCTCCTCCAGGGAGGCGTCGACCCGAGCGGCGACCTCGGGCGGAAATGCGCCCTCGAGCATGTACCGACGCGGCACGCGCACCACGGTGATGGCCTCGATCTCGGCGCCGGATTCGCGGGCGAGCGCGATCGCGGTCGCCACCATCTCCTCCCCGATGTCCCCGAGCTTCATCGGGACGAGGATGCGCTTGAAGTCTGCGCCCGGGGGAAGCTCGACCGTCGAGACCTCCTCCAGCAGGCCGCGCCGCCTGACCCGGCGGACGACGACGAAGACCGCGAGCCCGGTGAGCAGCCAGAGCGGCCCGACGTAGCGGGCACCGGCGTGCGTCACGAGCGCGAGCACCCAGACAGCTGCCGTGAGGGGCGCGCCGACGAGCGCCGGGAGAGGCACGTCGACGCCACGAATCGAGACGTTCGGCCGCGCCCGGAACGGGCGCACGAGCGCCGGCTCGCGCATGCGAAGGCGAATCACCGCGAGCTGTGCAGCCGTGAACGCGATCAGGACGCCGAAGGAGTAGATCGCGGCAAGGAACTCGGGGTCTCCGCCGGCCACGACCTCGGTGGCGACGATGAGCGCGATGGCGAGCCCCGCCGCGATCAGGATCGCTTCGCTCGAGACGAGCGCGCGCCGCTCCAGCCGGCCGAACTCGCGCGGGAGCGCTCCGTGACCCGCGAGCGAGTAGCTCAGCCGCGTGATCCCGGAAACGGAGGTCGTGGCCGCGGCGACCAGGATCAACGCCCCGGAGATCCCGACGGCGATCCGCAGCGCATCGACCAAGAGCGACGGGAGCGAGCCTTCGAACGCCGCCGCGATCCCGACGAGCGGAGCCTCCAACCACTCCTCGCCGAGCGCGGTCTCCCCTCCTGAGACGGGAAACGCGGACAGCCCGATGCCCGCGATCAGGACGGTGACGACGACGACGAGGCCGATCGCGGAGAAGAGTGACCGTGGAAGCGTCCGACCCGGCTCGCGTGCTTCCTCCGCGAGGTTGGCGACGGTCTCGAGCCCGGTGTACGCGAGCATCGCGAGCGGCAGCGCGAATGCGAGGTCCCCCCAGTCCTGTCCTGCCGCGAAGCCGAGGCCTTCGGAGAGCGTCTCGGGTGAGAGCAGGAACGCGATGCCGAAAACGACCAGCAGCCCCTGGACGACGAGGTCGAGCATCGCAACCGCCAGCGAGCCGACGTGGAGCCTCGTACGGCGCGTGAGGCGCACGCCGGCGATCGCCGCGATCAACGCGCACCCGACGATCGCATCCCACGGCTCGTCACGGAGCGCCGGGACGGAGATCGCCTCGGCCACGTAGTGCGGGACGAAGAGCGCCGAGAGTGCCATGACGATGAGGAAGTCGAGGAAGAGCGCCCACCCGGTCAGGAAGCCGGCGAGGTCGTTCGACGCCCGGCGGACGAACGTCGCAGCGCCTCCCGTCTCCGGGATCGCGGCCGTTCCCTCCGCATACGACAGCGACACGACGAAGAAGAGCGCGCCGGTGAGCAGGAGCACGAGGGGCGTGAGCCCGAGCGCCACGGCGGCGACGATCCCGAGCGCGATGTACAGCGACGACGCGATCTCGCCGTAGGCGACGGCGAAGAGCGAGGGCGCATCGAGCACACGCTCGAAGCCGCGGAGCTTACGGGCCACGCCTTCGCCTTTCGAGCGTCAGCCGCCCGACACCGAGCGCGATGAAGAGACCGCCGAGCAGGAACCCGACGACGCCGCCACCCTGCGCGGCGGTAGCGACGAGCAGCGCGATCCCGATCCCGACGAACGCGACGGAGAAGAGGACGACCGCCCAGGAGTACACCTTCACGGCGTCTCCGACGCGGCCACCAGCACCCGGCAGGGAGCATGCTTGAGCACGTAGTCGACCGTCTTGCCGAAGACAGCGGATTGGGCCGCGGTCAAGGAGCGGCGAGGCGAGCCGAGCACGATGATCTCCGAGTTCCGCGCATCCGCTTCGTTCACGATTGCCGTTCCCGCGGAATGAGCGCGCTCGAGCCGCGTGAGAACGCGGACGCCGTAGGAGTCGCCGACCGCCGCCGCCTGGTCGAGCTCGCGGTTCGCATCGCGCTCGAGCTCGGGCTGCTCATCGGTCACCGGGCGATCGAGCGGAACCTCGAGCACGCTGAGAGCCACGATCCGCGACCCTCGCTCCGCCGCGAGCCTGCAGGCGAGGTCCATCGCCGCATCCGACGGCTGCCCGCCGACGACGGGCACGAGCAGCCTGCGGTATTCCAGCGCGAGCGCGGCACCGAACGCGGGTGGCGCCTTCACCGTCGCGCGCAGGCTTGCACGCACCACCCTGCGCCGGTAGATCGCGAACCCGGCGAGCCCGAACGCCAGCCACCCGAGCCCGACCCAGCGCGTCGCCGGGTTCTGCACGACGAGCACGAGGAACGAGATGCCCGTCGCAACCCCTCCGACGATCGCGAAGAGCGGCCAGTCGACGCCGGCCACGCGCATGTTCGGCCGCGCCCGGTACGGGACCTCGTCGCCGGCGCGCAGCAGCATCCGCATACGGATGATCGAGACGTGGGCAACGGTGAAGGAGAGCGTCGCGCCGAGCGAGTAGAGCGTCCCGACGAAGTTGACGTCCCCGGGCAGGATCACCAGGATCGGTGCGATCCCGGCGAAGACGACGAGTGACAGCCACGGCGTCTTCAACCGTGGATGGAGACGCCTGAACACCTCCGGCAGCTGCCGGTAGCTCGCCATCGAGTACGTGATCCGCGACGCCCCGATCACGCCCGCGTTCGTCGCGACGAAGAGGATCGTCGCGGCGAGGACTCCGACGTAGATCTCCATCCCGTCCAGCAGCCAGCCCTCGTCGACCCCGAGGTTCTGCACGACTCCGAGGATCGGGTCGTTCGCGTAGCCGCCTTCCTCTGGCGGGAGCGCGAGCCGCGTCGTCAGCTCGCCGCCGATCCGCTCGACGGGAAGCGCCGAGAGCGCGACGAACGGAAGCGTGAAGTAGATGGCGAAGACCGCGACGGCGACCGCCTTGTACGCGTTCGGCACTGTGCGAACGGGGTCGCGTGCCTCCTCGGCGAGGTTCGACACGGTCTCGACTCCCGTGTAGGCGAGCATCGCGACCGGGATCGCGACGGCCAGGTTCCCCCAGGTCGGCGCGACGCCCCAATGCACGTTGCTCGTCAGGATCTCCGGGTTGAAGACGAGCGCGAAGCCGACGATCACGAGCAGGAGCTGCGTCGCGAAGTCGAGGACCGCGAGCGTGATCGAGAGCTTCGCCGCCTCCTGGACGCCGACGACGTTGAGCGCGACCAGGACGACGATCACGATCGCGCCGCCGACGATGTCCCAGGGGTTCGTCCGCAGCGGCTCCCAGAAGATCGAGAGGTAGTGGGGGACGAAGAACGCCGACACGGCGACGGTGACGATGTAGACGAGCATCTGCGCCCACGCGGCGACGAAGCTGACGAGCTCGTCGAAGGCATGTCTCGCGAAGCTCGCGGAGCCACCTGCTTCCGGGAACCGCGCCGTGCCCTCGGCATAGGTCGCCGCCGTCGCGGCGAAGATCACGCCCGGCGATCACGAAGACGAGCGGCGTCAGCCCGAGCGCGTAGGCCGCGGTGAGGCCGAGCGCGTAGTAGATCGAGGAGCCGACGTTGCCGTAGGCGGTCGCGAAGAGCCCCGGCGTGCCCAGCACGCGCTCGAGCTCGACCTCGCGCCTACGGCGACGCCCTGGCACCGGCGCGAATCTACAGCGCAGGCCGTACAAACCGGGGTCAGGCTGAAGCCTGACCCCAACCTTCGTCGACCGTGAATCGAAGCGATGATCGGTATCAACAGG
>CAVRLT010000015.1:0-19868 GCA_963721795.1 uncultured Actinomycetes bacterium | reverse complement strand
AGGGAGTGTCGTGGCGTATGCGAACGACGTGAAGGAGCACGAGCTCGATGTCCCCGCGGAGCAGCTCGAGCGGTTCGGGGCCGTCTCGGCCGAGGTCGCGCAGGCGATGGCCGCAGGCACGCGGGCACGACTTCGCGCGGACGTCGGCGTTTCCGTCACCGGGATCGCCGGGCCGGGTGGCGGCACCCCGGACAAACCGGTGGGTCTCGTCTTCGTGCACGCAGTCGGACCGGACGGAGAGAAGGCCCGCCGGATCGAACTGCCCGGAGACCGGGAGATGGTGCGGGGCCGCGCCACCGCTGCAGCGCTCCATCTCGTGCGCATGGTGTTGGAGAATCGACACACACCCGGGTGAGTCGAGCCGCTAGCGTCACGCGGGATGAATCGCCGGCCGCCGGAGACGAGAAGCTCAGGCTCTTTCTCGCGCTCGAGCTCCCGGATTTCGTTACGACTGCGCTTCGTCAGTGGGGCGAGCGACATCTCGTCGGCGCTCGCGCGGTCGAGAGCTTCCACGTCACGCTCGCGTTCCTCGGTGCCAGGCCCGCGCGTGAGCTCGAGGGGATCCTCGGGTCCTTGCGCGAGTCGGCCGCCGAGAGCGCTGCGATCGAGCTCGAGCCGCTGCGCTACCGGGAGACGCGCGTCGGTCGGGATGCTCGTTCTCGCCGACGTCGGCGCTGAGGCGAGCCGGCTCGCGAGCAGGCTCCAGGAACGGTTGGAGCGCCTCGGCGTGTACGAGCCCGAGTCGCGTCCGTGGCTCCCGCACGTCACGGTCGTGCGCTTCCGGGAGCGCCCACGCCTGTCTCCGCCCCTGCCCGCGATCGGGCGCTTCGGTCCGTCCGGCGCCGCTGCTTTCCTTTCACGTCTGCGCCGGTCAGGCGCGGAGTACGAGGTACTCGAGTCGTGTTCGTTGGGTCGATGAGCGCCAGAGGTTCGAAGCAGCACTGAACTCAGGGAGGATGACCGCATGAAGAGAGAGGAAGCCCTCGACGTCGCGCTCGGGCACATCGAGCGCCAGTTCGGAAAGGGGTCGGTCATGCGCATGAGCGACCGCCCGCAAGTCGCGATCGGAGCTATCTCCAGCGGATCTCTCGCGCTCGACCTCGCACTCGGCATCGGCGGCCTCCCGCGCGGCCGCATCATCGAGATCTTCGGCCCCGAGGCGTCCGGGAAGACGACGCTCGTCTACCACGTGATGGCCGAGGCGCAGCGGCGGGGAGGGATCTGCGCCTTCATCGACGCCGAGCACGCGATGGATCCGCAGTACGCACGCCGGATCGGCGTCGACATCGACAACCTGCTCGTCTCCCAGCCGGACACGGGCGAGCAGGCGCTCGAGATCACAGAGCTCCTCATCCGCTCCGGCGCGCTCGACATCGTCGCCATCGACTCGGTCGCCGCTCTCGTCCCGAAGGCCGAGATCGAGGGCGAGATGGGCGACAGCCACGTCGGGCTCCAGGCTCGCCTCATGAGCCAGGCGCTGCGCAAGCTTGCAGGCACCCTGAACCGAACGGACACGATCTGCATCTTCACGAATCAGCTGCGCGAGAAGATCGGCGTCATGTTCGGCAACCCGGAGACGACGCCGGGCGGTCGTGCGCTCAAGTTCTACGCCTCGGTCAGGCTCGACATCCGGCGCATCGAGACGCTCAAGGACGGCGCCGAGGCGTTCGGGAACCGTGTCCGCGTGAAGGTCGTGAAGAACAAGGTCGCCCCACCGTTCAAGCAGGCCGAGTTCGACATCGTGTACGGCTCGGGAATCCCGTGGGAGGGGACCGTGCTCGACGTCGCGCTGGAGAAGAAGGTCGTCCAGAAAGCGGGCTCCTACTTCAGCTTCGGCGACGAGCGGCTCGGCCAGGGGAGGCAGAACGCGACCGCCTTCCTCGCGGAGAACCCCGACCTCGTCCAGCAGATCCTCGCGCGTATCCAGGCCGAGGCGCCCGAGGACCAGGTCATCTCGGCCCGGCTGCTTCCGGCGACGCCTCACGCGGAGGAGGCGATCGAGGTCGAGGAGGTTGAGGAGACCGCCCCGGTAGAAAGTTGAGTCGAGAGCTGACCGTGGCGCAGCGTCGATCCGAGACGCCTGCGGGGAGCGCACTCGACGCGGCACTTCGAGCTCTTCGCCACCGCGACCGGAGCTCGAGCGAGCTTCGACGCCGCCTCGCGGAGCAGGGATACGACAGCGATGAGCGCGACGAGGCGATCGAGACGCTCGTACGAACGGGCCTCGCGGACGACGCGCGCTATGCCGAGGCCCGCGCTCAGGCGCTCGCCGGACGCGGAGCCGGTGACCTTCGGATCCGCCACGAGCTCACGCGCGCGGGCATCCCGGACGAGCTGGTCCAGCAGGCCGTCGACGGGCTCGAGGCCGAAGCGGACCGCGCGCGGAGGGTGGTGTCCCGACGAGGGAGCGGAGCGAAGACCGCCCGCTATCTGCACGGAAAAGGGTTCTCCGAGGACGTCGTCGCGGGCGCCGTTGCAGGTGAGAGCGGGAAGGAGCTAGGATGAACGAGCTTCACCCGACATTTAGCCTGCTCGTTGAGACCTTTTCCGAACCGTGAACTCGATCCAGCTCTCGATCACCGAACCATCCACCAGCTAGCCGCCGTCGACGGAAGGTGCAGCACCTCCTGAGCTGAGGCGCGTCACGCGCAGGTCCGGATCCAGCCAACAGGCTGAGTGCCGGGTGTGAGCAGACCGCGGCCACCGCCGCGGACAACCGATTCCTCCACGGAGGCTCAATGCTCACGGTCGTCGCGGCGCTCATCGGAATCCTCGTCGGAGTGATCGGAGGCGCCCTCCTGATGATCGCGCTGTCGCGCTCCCGCGTCCGCTCGGCAGAGACGACGCGACGCCGGATCCTCGCCGATACGGAACGAGAGTCGGAGGCGGTTCGTCGCGAAGCACAGGTCGAGGCGCGCGAGCAGTCGGTGAAGCTTCGAAGCGAGATCGAAGCCGAGGTCCAGGACAAACGGCTCCAGATCGTGAAGATCGAGGAGCGCATCCTGCAGAAGGAAGAGGAGATCGACGCGAAGCTCACCGATCTCGAGCGCCGCGAGCAGGGGCTCGGCGATCGCGAGGTGCATGCGAAGGAGCTGCAGGAAGAGCTCAAACAGGCCAAGGGCGAAGCGCTGGACGAGCTCCAGCGGCTCTCGGGCCTCACCGTGCACGAGGCGAAGCAGCAGCTCCTCGAACGGTCCAAGGACCTCGTGCGTCACGAGCTTGCGCGAGAAGTGCGCCAGATGGAGGAGGAGGCGCGGGGAGATGCCCGACGGCGTGCGCGGGCACTCGTTGCAGACTCACTCCAGCGGGTGGCCGCGAGTCACACGGCCGAGGCCACTGTGACGGTCGTCGAGCTTGCCTCCGACGATCTCAAGGGCCGGATCATCGGCCGGGAAGGACGGAACATCCGCGCGCTCGAGCACCTCACCGGCGTCGACTTCATCATCGACGACACCCCGCATGCGGTGGTGCTCTCGTCGTTCGATCCGTTGCGACGCGAGGTCGCCCGCCTGACGCTCGACAAGCTGATCGAAGACGGGCGGATCCACCCGGCGCGGATCGAGGAGATGTACTACCACTCGAAGGCCGAGCTCGAGGAGCACGTTCGCCAGGCCGGCGAGCAGGCGGTGTTCGAGGCGAACTGCGGAGAGCTGCACGAGGAGCTGATCAAGATCCTCGGCCGCCTGCGCTATCGCACGAGCTACGGGCAGAACGTCCTCAGGCACACCCTCGAGGTCGTGCACCTCGGCGGGATCATGGCTGCGGAGCTCAAAGCGGGGGTGAAGACGACGAAGCGCGCCGCGCTCCTCCACGACGTCGGGAAGGCCATGAGTCACGAGGTCGACGGGTCACACGCCCTGATCTCGGCGCAGCTCGCGCGCCGTTACGGCGAATCGGACGGTGTGGTGCACGCGATCGAGGCGCACCACTACGAGGTGCAGCCGCAGACGGTCGAAGCGGTGCTGCTGATCACGGCTGACGCCATCTCGGCCTCGCGGCCCGGCGCGCGCGGGGAGAGCCTCGAGAACTACATCCGGCGGCTCGAAGCGCTCGAGGAGATCGCGAGCGGAAAGCCGGGCGTGGCGAAGGCCTACGCGCTCCAGGCGGGTCGCGAGATCCGCGTCATCGTCGAGCCCAGCGAGGTCGACGACGACGGTGCGGCGCTGCTCTCGCACGAGATCGCGCGCGAGATCGAGGATCAGCTCGAGTACCCGGGCCAGGTGAAGGTCATCGTCATTCGCGAGTCGCGGGCGATCGAGGTGGCGAAGTAGGTCGGTACGTGTTGCCCGCCGAGATCCTCACCGAACGGCTGCTTCTTCGCACGTGGGAGCCGGAGGATGCGGCGTCTCTGGCTGAGATCTACCTGCAGCCCGAGTATCTCGCGACGATGCCACCCGCGGATGCCGAGGAGGAGATCGCCATCACATCTCGCCGCTGGGAGGACGACGGATTCGCGCAGTGGGCGGCTTGCGAGCGTGAGAGCAGGAGGCTGATCGGCCGGATCGGCCTCCTCCGCCATCGTGATTGGCCGCTTGCACCCGACCCGGTCGAGGTCGGGTGGGCCCTGCACCGTGATTGGTGGGGGAAAGGGCTCGCGACCGAGGGTGGACGCGCCTCGATCGATGCCTGGCTTCGCTACCTCCCCGACGAGCGCCTGTACAGCTTCACGGCACCGGACAACCGTCGCTCACGTGCCGTCATGGAGCGGCTTGGCATGACGTACGGCGGCACCGCTCTCTGGAAGGGGTTCGACCATGTGTGGTATGCGCTCGACCGGAAGGAGGTCGCGTAAATGGACGCAGAGGCGGCAGCGCGGGCGTGGGCCAGCGTCTGGACTCGCGCCTGGCCTGCGGCGGACGTTGGAGAGATCGCCGCGCTCTACGCGGACGATGCGGTGTTCTATTCGCACCCATTCCGCGAGCGACAGGCTCTCCGTGAGTACGTGGTTTGGGCCTTCGACGACCAGGCCGAGGCGGAGTGCCGCTTCGGCGAGCCACTCGTCGCGAGAGACCGCGCTGCGGTGGACTGGTGGGGTGTCATCACGTCGAAGGACGGCTCGGTGGAAACCGTGGCTGGCACATCGCTGCTGCGTTTCGGCGTGGACGGACGTGTCGTCGAGCAGCGCGACGCATGGGCGGGAGAGTCGGGTCGCCACGAGCTTCCGGACTGGGCGCAGTAGCGCCCGACCTGACGTCAGGCGCGGTCACATGTCCGGCCTACAATGCCGACCGTGAGGCGCTACCACGTCACGACGTTCGGCTGCCAGATGAATGCACACGATTCCGAGCGGATCAAGGGCATGCTCGAATCACTCGGGCTCGGCGAGGCCGTTTCGGAAGACGCGGCCGACGTGGTCGTCTTCAACACCTGCACGGTGCGCGAGAAGCCGGACACACGGCTCGCCGCGCACCTCGGCAACGCGGCTGCTCGGAAGCGGGATCGGCCCGACCTCGTGGTCGCAGTGGGTGGGTGCTACGCGGAGGCGCAACGGGAGCAGATCTTCGAGCGGTACCCCTTCGTGGACGTCGCCTTCGGCCCGGGTTCCATCCCGCACCTCGGCGAGTGGATCGCAGCGGGTGGGTTCGCCGTTCCGCGCGGGAAGTTCGGCACGCACCAACACTTTGCGGCCGATCTGCCCAGGCGGTCCGAGCGGCGGTTCCAGGCCTGGGTGCAAGTGTCGATGGGCTGCAACTCGAGGTGCGCGTACTGCATCGTCCCTGCCGTTCGAGGCCGGGAGCAGAGCCGCAGGCCGGGCGAGGTCGTCGCCGAGGTTGCGGAGCTCGCGCGTTCGGGCGTGAGTGAGATCACGCTGCTCGGCCAGAACGTCAATTCGTGGGGGCGAGACCTTGCTCCGGACGTTCGCACCGAGTTCGGCGAGCTCCTCCGCGCGTGTGACCAGGTGGATGGGATCCGTCGCATCCGCTTCACGAGCCCCCACCCGAAGGACTTCCGAGAGCCGGTGATCGCCGCGATCGCCGAGTGCGACTCGGTCTGCGAGCACGTGCACCTTCCGCTGCAATCGGGCTCCTCGCGGATCCTCAAGCGCATGCGGCGCACGTACGACCGCAAGCGCTACCTCGCCGTCGTCGACAGGCTACGGCGGGCGGTTCCCGACCTCGCGCTCGGCACCGACCTCATCGTCGGCTTCCCAGGCGAGACGAACGAGGACTTCGAAGCGACCCTCGCGGTCGTCGAGGAGGTCCGCTACGAGAGCGCGTTCACGTTCATCTTCTCTCCCAGAGCGGGGACGGAGGCCGCCACCATGCCCGATCAGGTTCCGGACGATGTGAAGCACGCTCGGCTGGAACGCCTCGTAGACCTCGTTCAACGGGTCGCCGCGGAGCGAAACGCCGAGCGGAAAGGTCGCGTAGAGGAGGTTCTCGTGGAAGGCCCGAGCCGCACCGACTCTTCGCTCTTGCGCGGCCGTACCCGCCGGAACACGACCGTGAACTTCGTCGGGACGACACCGCCAGGCGGGTTCGTCGACGTTCTCGTCGAAGGCTCGACCTCGACGACGCTCCGCGGTCGTGAAGTCGCCCTCGTCGCCGCCTGAGCGGCGTTCGGATTTCACGCTTTCGGCACACCGCGTGACCCATCCGTGCGGAAATCGACGTTATGCTCGCAGTGGGTGGTGGGCTGGGGTGCCCCGCGTGACATGACCCGCTCGGCCGAGGTCATTGCCATCTTCGGCCCTACGGCGTCGGGAAAGTCGGCTGTCGCAGAAGTGCTCGCCGCTCGCCTCGGCACCGAAGTCGTGTCGGCGGATGCTCTGCAGGTCTACCGTGGGCTCCCCGTGCTCACCAACCAGCCGGCGACGCCTACCAGGCTCGTCGCGATCAGGGATCTCGACGCCGAGATGTCGGTGGGCGAGTACGGAGCACTGGCTCATGCAGCCGTGGACGAGCTCGTCGAGTCCTCGGGATCCGCAGTCGTTGCCGGCGGAACCGGCCTCTACTTCCGAGCGGCGCTGGTCGATCTCGGAGTGCCTCCTTCGGTCGAATCGGGCGTCCGCATGCGACTGGAGGAGTCCTACGACGCGAGCGCCGCTCTGGCGCACGCTCGCTTGCGGGAGCTCGACCCGCGAGCCGCGGCGATCGTGCATCCGAACGACCGCCGTCGCGTCGTTCGCGCGCTCGAGCTTGCGGAAAGCGGGAGCTCCCTGATTCCCCAAGAGGACCGGCTGTGGTCCGAGGAGTATCGACGACCGACCGTGATCGTCGGTCTCGACGTCTCCAGCGAGGAGCTCGACACGAGGATCCGCCGGCGGACGGAGGAGATGTTCGCACGCGGCGTGGTCGACGAGGTACGCAACGCTCTCGAAGGACGAATCTCCCGAACCGCGGAGAAGGCCCTCGGCCTCTCCGAGCTCGCTCGACTCTCTCCGGACGAAGCTCTCGAGCGCATCGTCGTTCGGACGCGGCGCTATGCCGCCTACCAGAGGAAGTGGATGCGCCGGATTCCGGGCATCGTCATGATCGACGGAGACCGGACTTCGACCGAGGTGGCGGATGCGATTCTCGAAGTGGCAGGCGCTCGGTAATACCTACCTGCTGATCGAGCGGGGCGATCTCGAGGCACCGCTCGGGGCAGACGACGCGCGCAGGCTCTGCGACCCCCACGAGGGGGTCGGAGCCGACGGCGTCCTCGAGATCGGCGAGGTGAGAGGCGCGGAGGCAGACGTCGTCGTCTGGAACCCGGACGGGTCGTCCGCCGAGCTTTCCGGGAACGGCGCTCGCATCGCAGCCGTGTGGCTTGCACGACGGAGCGGCGTCGCATTTCCACGGCTGCACCTCGGAGAACGAACCGTGCCCGCGCGCGTCCAGGGCGAGGACGTCGAGGTCGACCTCGGCGAAGCGAACGTGGGGAAGCCCGAAGCGCTCGAGATAGACGGCGAGCGCCTCGAAGTGACACCGGTCGACGTCGGGAACCCGCACGCAGTCATCCGGCGGGAGCCCGAGCACGAGGAGCTTCTGCGCATCGGGCCCCTCGTCGAGCATCACGATCGTTTCCCCGGACGCACCAACGTGCAACTCGTCCGCCCGGACGGTCCGAACGATCTCACGGTCGCGGTGTGGGAACGAGGAGCGGGCGCAACGCGCGCGTCCGGCTCGAGCGCCGCCGCAGCTGCCGCGGCTGCGATCGTCCACGGCTGGTGTGAGAGCCCCGTGCGCGTCCACCTCCCGGGCGGGACGCTGGAGGTGGACATCCGTGAGGGACGTGCAATCGTCAGCGGGCCGGTGATCGAGGTGTTCCGCGGCGAAACCGTCGACTGATGCGCATCCTGTTCGCCTCGACCCAGGGCGCAGGGCACTTTCGTCCGCTGCTCCCGTTCATCGACGCGAGTACGAGGCATGGCCACGAAACGCTGGTCGTCGGTCCGCCGACGCTGAATGCTCGCGGCTACCCCTTCCGGGCAGGCGCGTCCCCTCCGGAAGAGGTGTTGGGGCCGATCTGGGGCGCAATGTCGTCGCTGCCGCCGGGCCAGGGTGATGTCGTGGTCGTGGGTGTCATCTTTGCCCGTCTGAACGTCGAAGCGATGCTCCCGACACTCGAGAACGTGATCGAGGAGTTCCGGCCTGACCTCGTCCTTCGGGAGAGCTCCGAGTTCGCGTCGGCGATCGCCGCCGAGCGCCATCGACTACCTCACGTACGCATTGCCGTCGGCGTTCGGTCTCGTCGAGGAATACGCCCTCGCACTCGCCGGTCCGGCGCTCGAGGCGCGCCACCCGAGGGTCACGGAGCGGATTGTCCGGTCTTCGTATCTTTCGTGCTTTCCTGCAGCGATCGATCCCTCACCGTTCGAGGTGACGCGATTCCGCCACCCGACGACCGACGTGAGTCCGGCACCGCTCCCCGACTGGTGGCAGGGAGACGACCGGCCGGTCGTCTACGTGAGCTTCGGCAGCGTCGCCGCGACCTTCCCTCCGGCTGCCGGGGCATATCGCAGCGCTCTCGATGCCGTCTCCGATCTGCCGATACGCGTCCTGCTGACGACGGGCGGGCACGAGCTCGAGCTCGGTGACGTTCCGGCAAACGTCCGCGTGGAGGAGTGGGTGGACGAACCGGCGGTGCTCGGTCACGCGTCCGCCGTCGTCGGCCACGGCGGCGCAGGAACGACGCTCGCTGCGATGGCCGCCGGCTGCCCGCTCGTGGTCGTTCCGCTCTTCGGCGACCAGCCGGCGAACGGCGTTCGGGTGGCCGTCGCCGGGGCCGGCGTCGTCGCACCGCTGGATGGGATCCGGGCTGCGCTCGAGCTGGTGCTCGAGAAGGAGAACTATCGCATTGCCGCAGAGCGCGTTGCGGAAGAGATGCGCGCACTCCCGGCCGTTGACGAGTTTCTCGACCTCGATCTCGGCCGCGCTAGGCGCTGAGCTCGACCAGCCGGCCGTCCGGTCACGGAGATACGTCGGGCCGTGAAGCGCGCGATCTCGACGACGTCTTTCACGTCGCGATCTCGAACTCTCTGAGCACGTCGTTCAGGGATGTCTTGAGATCGGTCGATGCGCTCCGCTCGCCGACGATCAGCGCGCAAGGCAGGTCGTAGCGGCCGGCGGGATACTCCTTCGGCCGTGTTCCCGGCAAGACGACCGAGCGTGGCGGCACGAAGCCGCGGTGCTCGACCGCGTGCGCGCCGGTGACATCGATGATCGGGACCGATGCCGACAGGACGACATTCGGTGCGATCACCGCTCCTTCTCCGACGACGACTCCCTCCACCACGACCGCGCGCGATCCGAGAAAGGCGCCGTCCTCGACGATCACGGGACGCGCTTGCGGAGGCTCGAGCACGCCTCCGATCCCGACGCCGCCGGAGAGATGGACGTCAGCGCCGATCTGGGCGCACGAGCCCACGGTGGCCCAGGTGTCCACCATCGTCCGCGGCCCTACCCAGGCCCCGATGTTGACGAACCCCGGCATGAGGATCACGTGCTCGGAGAGGAAGGAGCCGTAGCGCGCAACGCCGGGGGGAACGACACGAACCCCATGCTCCGCGTAGTCGTTCTTCACCGGGATCTTGTCGAGGAAGTGGAGGCCACCGACGTCGAGCGGCTCCACCTTGCGGAGGCGGAAGTAGAGGAGAATCGCCTTCTTCGTCCACTCGTTCACCACCCAGGCGCCGTCTCGGCGCTCGGCGACGCGTACCTCGCCGCTATCGAGGAGCGCGAGCGCCTTCTCGATCGGCTCGGCGTCGAGCTCCCCGCTCTCCCAGAGCTCGTCGATGCGCTGCGCGACCTCCATCACGTCGCATCCTCGCGCATCCCGCCCGTGAGGAACCGCCACAGCGTCTCGTACGCATGGACGAGCGCCGAGACGTCGAACGAGCTCGTCCCTGCGATGTGCGCGCTCGGTGTGGCCGGGGCCGAAGTTGACGGCGTCGATGCCGCGAGCGGTGAAGTCTGCGACGTTCGTCCATGCCTGCTTCGGCTCGACGCCGCGGGCGCCCGCCTCGACGAGCGCCCCGACCAGTGGGCTGTCGGTGACGACCTGTCCAGGAGGCGAGTCTCCGGTCACCTCGAGCTCTGCCCGCCCGTCGACGAGCTCGTCGAGAAAGGAACGCGCGCTCGCCGACGTGCGGTCGGGCGCGTAGCGAAAGCTCACGGTGGCGACCGCGCGGTCCGGGATGACGTT
This sequence comes from uncultured Actinomycetes bacterium, assembly GCA_963721795.1. Classification (GTDB taxonomy): domain Bacteria; phylum Actinomycetota; class Thermoleophilia; order Gaiellales; family Gaiellaceae; genus GMQP-bins7. The sequence goes on along the minus strand of CAVRLT010000015.1, from coordinate 9,239 downwards.
GTCGGCGATGCCGGCCTCGAAACGGGTCACGCTGAGCACTTCTCGAAAGGTGAGCCCACCGACGACAGCATCGCGCGGCTGGAGCTCGATGATGGGCGTCAAGCCCTCCAGCGCCCGGTCGATGGCGTTGTCCGCCTGCCACGGGCGAGCGGAGTGGCCGCTCACGCCTCGGAACGAGAGTCGTGCGCTCATGTGACCGAGGCAGCCTGCGTGTACTTCCCCGTCCGTCGGCTCGAGCAGGATCGCGAGAGCCGCGTCGTGGATCGCGCGGGAGCCGTCGAAGAGCGCGGGGAGCGGATTGTGCTCGGGCGGAAGCTCCTCTCGGCCGAACAGGAGCAGCGCGACGTCGTAGGCGCCGGCCTCGACCAACGCGAGGTCGCGCACGAGCTCGACTGCCACGGCGACGCCGCCCTTCATGTCGCTTGCGCCGAGCCCGTGCACCGCGTCGCCCTCGATCCGTCCCGGGATGTTGGCCTGGGGAGGCACGGTGTCGTAGTGACCCGCGAGGACGACCAGCGGCGCATCGGCGCGGCGCTGCGGGACGAAGAGGAATGCCTCGTCGCCCGCATAGTCCGTTGTGAGGTGCGCTGGCACCCGTTCGAGCAGGTGCGTGCGGATCCGCTCCTCGCGGCGGCTCTCGGACGGGATGTCGACGAGCTCGAGAGTCCGTTCGCTGAGACGGTCGGCGAGCTCGCTCACGCGCCAGAGCCTATCCCGCTCGCACCGCGGCATAATCCTCCCGTGACTGCACGCCAACCCGATCCGGCACCCGGAGCGGAGCCGGAGCGCGGGTTCGTCGTCGGAGTCTTCCCGAAGGGAGTCGACGGTGAGACGGAGCTCTCCGAGCTCCGCGAGCTCGCGCGCACCGCCGGGGTGGCGACCGTCGGCGAGATCGTCCAGCACCGCGCTCGACCGGATCCGCGGACGTTCGTCGGCAAGGGCAAGCTCACCGAGCTCGAGGACGCGTACACGAGAGCCGGCGCGGAGGTGCTCCTCGTCGACGAGGAGCTGACCCCGACGCAGCAGCGGTCGCTCGAGGACGCGCTCAAGGCGCGTGTCGTCGATCGCACGCAGCTGATCCTCGACATCTTTGCCCAGCACGCCTCGAGTGCCGAGGGAAAACTGCAGGTCGAGCTCGCACAACTCGAGTACAACCTGCCCCGGATGCGCGGACTGTGGCACCACCTGGAGCGGCTCGGCGGTGGGGTGGGGACGAGAGGGCCGGGCGAGAGTCAGCTGGAGACGGACCGCCGGCTGGCGCGCAACCGGGTCTCCCTGGTGAAGCGACGCCTGCGCGGTCTGAGCGGGCAGCGAGCCACTCGGCGAAAGGAGCGAGAGCGAACGAGCGCGCCGACGATCGCCCTCGCCGGGTACACGAACGTCGGGAAGTCCACGCTCCTGAACGCGCTCACCGGCGCCGAGGCGTCGGTCGACGATCGCCTCTTCGAGACGCTCGACCCGACGACGCGCTCGTTCGAGCACGACGGAAAGCGCTACCTCGTCACGGACACCGTCGGCTTCATCCGACGACTCCCCACGCAGCTCGTCGAGGGTTTCGCAGCGACGCTCGAGGAGACACTCGTCGCGGACCTCATCTTGCACGTCGCCGATGCCTCGCTCTCGGAGGACCGGTTGCGCGAGACGATCGCCGCCGTCCACGCCGTCCTCACGGAGATCGGTGCCGACGACGTCCCGGTCGAGCTCGTCCTGAACAAGCTCGATCTCCTGGACCCGCTCGCACGCCGGCGCCTCCTGCACGCGTTCCCACGTGCGCTGCAGGTTTCGGCGAGCACCGGCGAGGGGCTCGAGGCGCTGAGAGCGCGAATCTCCGAGTTGTTCTCAGACCGGTTCGAGGACGTGCGCTTGCTCGTCCCGTACGAAGACGGGCGCTACCTCGCTCAGCTCTACGGATTGGGCGCTCCGATCGCCGAGCGACGAGACACGCCGGAGGGCGTGCGCGTGCGGGCGAGGCTGCCGCGGCGCGAGATCCCACGCTTTGCGCAGTTCCTGGTCGCCGGGGAGCTGGACGCGGAGGCCTCGTCGCGATGATCGACGTCGCGGTCCGTCGCCTCCGCGCCGACGCGGTTCTTCCGGTCCAGGCATACGAAGGCGATGCCGGAGTCGATCTCGCGTCCTGCGAGGAGGTACGGCTGGGGCCGGGAGAGCGAGCCGTCATTCCAACCGGGATCGCGGTGGAGATTCCCGAGGGCTACGCCGGATTCGTCCAACCGCGGTCCGGGCTCGCGGCGCGGCACGGCCTGGGCGTGGTCAACTCACCGGGCTTGATCGATGCGGGGTACCGCGGCGAGATCCGGGTCGTGCTCCTCAACACGGACGCGAGCGAGGCGTTCGTCGTCCAGCCCGGGATGCGCATCGCGCAGCTCGTGATTGCTCCGGTCGCCTCCGTTCGGTTCGTCGAGGTCGCCGAGCTCGCGACGAGTGAGCGCGGTGCTCGCGGTTTCGGCTCCTCGGCGCGCTGAGGAATGAGCGAGCCGCGGGTACGCGTGTCGGCAATCCTTCGCTGGCGCGGTCGAATCCTGCTCCTCCGACACGTAAAGGGCAGTGGCGAGGCGTGGCTTTTGCCGGGGGGTGGGGTTCGAAGCGGCGAGAGCCTGCTCCGCGCGCTCCAGCGGGAGCTTTGGGAGGAGACCGGGCTCTTCCCGGACGGGACCGAGGTACCGCTCGAGGGCCCGGTCGCGCTCGTCGACTCGATCGCCCCGCAGTCGGGACTGACCAGGAAGCACGTGATCCACGTGATCTTCGCGGCGGATGTTTCCGGGTCTCTCGAAGATGTGACGTCGCAGGACACGGCAGTCCGTGGGCACAGGGCGTTTCACCCTCAGGAGCTCGACTCGATCTCGTTGCACCCGCCGATCCAGAGGTTCCTTCAACGCTGGCAGCCCGGTGATCCGGCTGTCTACCTCGGCGAAATGTGGGTGTCCTAGATGATTGATGCCACGATCTCGCGCGTCCGGATGCGCGATCTGGCGCGTCGGGGCCGCTTCCGCCCGGGCTGCGCCCGGGGTCTGGCTTCAGCCAGACCCCGGTTCGCGCGCCGGACGTGCGCTTCGCGACGGGAGAGCGACCCCGAGGCGTGAAGCCTCGCCGCCGCTCTCCCGTCGCGCCCCCGAGCGGCCAGCTCGCGCCCCGAAGGAGACGATTTCGCGGCATCAATCATCTAGCGGCGTCCGCCTCTCGTGCGAGCGCGACCCGCGGCCACCCGGAACGCCTCCGCCTCGAGCTCGTCGGGGAGCGGCTCGAGCCGCGGCGGGTCGCTCGACTGCGCATGTCCGAGTGCCTGCGCGAGCAGCCAGTCGGCCAGCCACGGGTTTCGAGGAAGTAGCGGTCCGTGGAGATACGTGCCGATCGCGCGGTCGACGCGGCAGCCTTCGAGGCCTGACTCGCCGTCGTTGCCGAACCCGTGGACGACCCGACCGAGCGCGCTGGCATCCGCGTCCAGCACCGTTCGCCCAGCGTGATTCTCGAACCCGGCGAGTGGCATCGCGGCGTCCGGCTCGAGCTCGCAGTCGAGGAGGACGTCGCCGATCATTCGCGTCGAGCCGGCAATGGTCTCGTGACCGAAGAGCCCGGCGCCCGGCAGGAGTGACCCGTCGCGGCCACGGTACCCGCGTCCGAGCAGCTGGTACCCACCGCAGACAGCGAGCAACGCCGTTCCCCCAGCCACTGCGTTGCGCAGATCGGAGCCCTTGGCGGCGAGATCCGGTGCAATCAGCGCCTGCTCGCGATCCTGGCCGCCACCGATGTAGAGAAGGTCGTGCATCCCGGGTCGGAGAGGCTCGCCGAGCCCGATGGGCTCGATGGCGAGCTCGTACCCCCGCAGCGCCGCCCGGCGGGCGAGCACGGCGATGTTTCCTCGATCCGCGTAGATGTTGAGGTACTCGGGATACAGGTGCCCGACCCTGATCTTCACGGAGTGGCTCCGTCCCAGTACGGCTGCACGAAGCCGCGCTCCGTCAGAACAGCGCGTAACGCCAGCATCGCCGTATACGTCGGGAGGACAACGAGCTCGGTGCCGGCCTCGACGAGCTCGAGGCCGCGGTCGAGCGCCTGCTCCAGCGACGGAATCAGCTCCAGCCGCTCCTCCGGGAGCCCCGCATGGACGAGGCGCAACCCCAGCTCGGCCGCCCGATCGCCGCTCGCGACGACTCGGCCGACGTGGGGGAGTAGCGGCTCGAAATCCACGTCCCAGATCCACGAGACGTCCTGGCCGTCTGCGATCGCATCGTTGAGCGCGATCAGGAGCACAGGCGGCACGCCGGTCTCGAAGAGTCGGAGCGCCTCGTTCGCAGCCGCCGGATTCTTGATCAGGAGGACGACGATCGCCTTGGCGCCGACCGGGATCCGCTCGAACCGGCCGAACGCCGCGCTGAACTCCGCCAGCCCGCGCGTGATCGTCGCGGGTGAGCTCGCGAGCGCAAGTGAGACGGAAGCGGCGGTGACGGCGTTGTAGACGTTGTAGAGCCCGGGCAGCGACAGCTCGACGCTGGTGCTGCCGTGAGGGGTGTCGAGCCGGAAGCGCGATCCCTCGAGCCCTGCGAGCTCGATCTCTCGGGCTGCGACGTCGAGCGGCGGCCGCTCGTGACCGCACGCGGGACAACGATAGTCGCCGAGATGTCCGACGTACGCCGCCGCGTAGACATATGGATGGCCACAGCGGACGCAGTACTTCGAATCGGCAGCATGCTGCAGGGTTGCGCGCGCGTGCCGCGGATCATCGACCCCGAAGGTCAGCACGCGCTCGCGCTCCCCGCCGATCTCGGCGAGGAGAGGGTCGTCGGCGTTCACAACGAGCGTCGTCCACTCGGGCAAGTTGTCGACCGCGCCCCGCCAGCGCTCGGCGACGAGCTCGAGCTCTCCGTAGCGGTCGAGTTGGTCACGAAAGAGGTTCCCGAGCGAGACGACATGTGGTCGCGTCCGCCAGATCGCCTCGGGAAGCGCGCCCTCGTCCACCTCGAACAAGCCAAGGTCGGCCTTGCGACTCGACACGAGGGACGAGGAGATCCCGGAGAGAAGATTCGCCCCCGCGCGGTTCCAGGCGAGCCGGTGCTCGTCACCGAGGATCTTCGCGGCCATCGCCGTCGTGGTCGTCTTCCCGTTCGTGGCGGAGATCAGAGCTACACCGGACGAGAGCCTCGCCGCGAGCGCGTCGACGGCGCCCGGGTCGATCTTCCAGAGGAGCTTCCCCGGCAACGTCGTGCCGCCGCCGCGCCCGGCCGCGCGAGAGACTGCGCCGACCGCACGTGCCGCGATCGTCTCGAGCGCGAGGCGGGCTCCCATCGGCGACGAGGGTAACCGAGTGGGGGAGGCACGGCTGCTCTAGACTACTTGCAGATTCCACAGAACGCTCTAAGCTTCTTGCAGGATGACCCGCCCGCGCTCTCGCAAGCGAGCCTCAGTGCGCATCGATGAGCGTGAGCTCGCCGCGTTTCGAGCGGGCCTGCGCAGGCGCTATACGGACGAGGAGATTCTCGACGAGCTGCGCGCCGCTGCCGGACGGCTCGGCCGTTCACCGACGATGCGCGAGTTCGCGCAGGACTCGCAGGCGCGCGTCCATCCACAAACCGTCATCGAGCACTTCGGGACGTGGAACGCCGCCAAACGGGCCGCAGGGCTCTTCCCGCGGCGTTTCATCACGCGAGCGGAGCTCCTCGAGCAGCTCCGAGGGCTCGGAGACGAGCTCGGACGCACACCGACCGCGCGCGACCTGGGTGAACGACGGCGCTCGCTGCCCTCCGTGTCGCTCTACGCCCACACGTTCGGGTCGCTCGCGAATGCCCTCCGTGAGGCCGGGTACGAGGTGCTCCAGGGCGAGGAGCGACTCGAACGGGCGATTGTGCAAGGCGCGGCTCTCGCTCACCGCCTCGGCCACCTTCCGAAGATGGCGGACTGGGCGGCGGCCCGCCGAGCCGATTCCGAGCTCCTCTCCGAGTGGCAGGTCTACCGGCTGCTGGACGTTCCTCGCGGAGCGTGGACCGCGTTTCAGTACCTGGTGCGAGAGCGGTTGCGCGAGGAGGGGGTCGAGGTGCTCCCCGACGGGAAGCTCGCCTGAGAGCCTAGGTCGCGGGCGAAGTGAGGATCGCGAGCCGCTCGAGGCACGAGACGGCCTCGTGCGGTGCGCGCACCGGCGGGAGGTAGCCCTCTTCGCGATAGCGCCGGTCGGGCCGGAACCGCTGCTCGCGTACGATCCGGCCCCGCTCGACGTGGAGAAGCCGCCCTTCGCGGACTTCCTTCAGCTCCAGGCGGACGCGAACGGCGGCTTCGACGATCGCGAGCGCACGCCGCGTCGACGCGAAGAAGAGGTCGGTGCGCGTCCGGCCGATCCAGAGCGGGCGAGCCCGGCCGCGGGCGATGAAGAGCGTCGCCGGGTCGCGCTCGTCGAGCCACGCAGCCGCCATCGCGCCACGCAGCTCCGCGAGCGCACGCGGGGCGTGCCGACGAAGCTCCATCAGCGCGAAGATCGCCTCCGAGTCGACGGTCATGTCGCGTTCGGCGCGCTCGAGCCCGTAGCGGGCGAGCACGTCGTCGTCGTTCTCGATGATGCCGTTGTGGATTCCCACCACGGTTCCGTGGCGGATGGGATGGTTGTTCGCGACGATCTCCGGATGACCCTTCGTGTAGTCGCGCACGTGGATGAGCGCCTGCTCCGCGGCGGGCGGGACCTCGATCTCGTCGAGGAGCGCGCTGGCACCGCCTCGGAGCTTCGTCACGCCGATCGCACCATCTGCGCTCCGCGACGCATAGCCGACTGCGTCGGCGCCGCGCTCCGCGATCCCGGCGAGCAATGCCTGCGCCGCGAGCGTTCGCTCGACGGGAGACTCGGGGTTCAGGCTGTAGCCCGCAATGCCGCACATATCAGGTATTCGACCGTCTCGATCGGACGCCGAAGAGCGTAGACGACGGAAGTGAGGAGTCTGTTTGCACCGGGCCCCATCGGCTTCGAGACGGCGACCCCGATCCCTCGTCTCGGTTGTCATCCCTCAAGCGGGGCAACTTCCCGGCCGATACATGCGCCGTGGAAGGGAACGCTGCCGAGCACCTCTTCGACGCGACCGACGATACCCACGTCGCCGCTGACGATCCCGAGCCGAGAGAGCGGCCTGATCTCGCCGGTCCGACCGCCGACGATCCGCTCAAGCTCTACGTCCGGCAGATCGGGGACGGCCGGCTGCTCACCCCAGCGGAGGAGCGCGAGCTCGCCCGCTTGAAGGACGAGGGCGACGAGATGGCGAAGCGCCGCCTGATCGAGTCGAACCTCCGGCTCGTCATGTCGATCACGCGGAACTACACACGAGCAGAGGTCCCGCTTCTCGATCTCATCCAGGAGGGCAACCTCGGCCTGATCAGGGCGGTCGAGAAGTTCGACTACAAGCTCGGTTTCAAGCTTTCGACCTACGCGACGTGGTGGATCAAGCAGTCGGTCTCCCGAGCGCTGGCGGAGCAGGGGAGGACGATCCGCCTGCCCGTTCACGTCGCCGACCAGGTGCGAAAGGTCACCAAGACTCGCCGCCTTCTCGGGCAGAAGCTCAACCGCGACCCCTCGCTCGACGAGATCGCGCTCGAGATCGGCATCACTCCCGAGCGCGTCCAGGAGCTGCTCGACCTCGTGCAGGACCCGGTCAGCCTCGACACCCCGATCGGAGAGGGAGACTCGAGCGTCTCCGACCTGATCCCGGACACGAGCGCCGACCAGCCCGAGCTCGAGACCGCCGATCGCGCTCGCTCGACCGAGCTCCTCGAGGCACTGTCGAAGCTCCAGCCGCGACAGCGGCGGGTCGTGATCGAGCGGTTCGGCCTCGACGGCGTTCGGCCGCGCACGCTCGAGGAAGTCGGCGCGAACCTCGGGATCACCCGCGAGCGCGTTCGCCAGCTGGAAGCGCGAGCGCTCCGCGAGCTGCGCGCCATAGCGCCGGGGCTCGAGCTATATCTGCGGACCTGATTCTGCGCAAGACCGAAATCCGCTCGCGCGGATCTCGATCGCGCGGGAAGATCCCTTCATGTGGTGCCCGGGCGACGAAGGCTTCGGGGTGTGTAGTAGCAGTTCGAGCGCAGCCCTAGACGACATCGACAGACTTCATCTCGCGCAACCCTGCGAGGCGTCTGAGCGACTCGAGCTCGATCTGACGGACGCGCTCACGGGTGAGGCCGAGCCGGCGGCCGATCTCCTCGAGGGTCTGCGGCTCCGCGCCGCCCAGGCCGTAGCGCATCGCGACGACCTCGCGCTCGCGCTCGGGCAGTGCCGCGAGCGCCTGTCTGAGCGCCTCGCTGCGGAGATTGAGCTCGACCGCCTCCTCCGGGAGCGGCTCGTCTCCCGCGACGAAGTCGCCGAACACCGCGTCGTCGCCGTCACCGACGGGCGCGTCGAGGCTCGTCGACGCGCGGGCGGCCGCCCGGACCTCGAGCACCTGCTGCACGGTGAGGGAGGCCTCGTCTGCGATCTCTTCGAGCGTCGGCTCACGGCCGAGCTGTGTCCAGAGCAGTCGGTCGGCGCGGTTGATCTTCTGCAGCCGCTCGACGATGTCGACCGGCATCCGGATCGTCCGCGCCTTGTCCGCAAGAGCGCGCGCGACCGCCTGGCGGATCCACCAGGTCGCGTACGTCGAGAACTTGAACCCGCGGCGCCAGTCGAACTTCTCGACCGCGCAGATTAGGCCCAGCGTGCCTTCCTCGATGAGGTCGAGGAAGGGGAGGCCCTGATTGCGGTAGTTCTTCGCGATGGAGACGACCAGGCGGAGATTCGACTGGATCATCCGCTCCTTCGCAGCGAGGTCGCCGCGCTCGATCCGCTTCGCCAGCTCGACTTCCTGCGCCGCCGTCAAGAGCTGGTGCCGGCCGGCCTCGCGGAGGAAGAGCTGGAGCGCATCCGTGGTCGTCTCGACCGGCGCCGTGATGGCGGCTACGACCTCGGACTGGGGTGGAGGGAGCTCCACGATCTCGATCGAACGCTCGTCGAGCTCGCGCAAGAGCGCGTCGTGCTCGAGCTCCGTCAGCTCGTACGTCTCCGTGACCTCCGCGAGGTCGGCCGCGCGCACGCTTCCGACTTGCTCGGATTGCTCGAGCAACTGGCGGATGTCCTCGACCGTGAGGATGTGCTCGATGTCGGTTTGACTCAAGACGAACCGGGGGTGGGGCGCGAGGGTGTACGCGACACTCTCTCGCATTCGGCTACCCCATGTCTAGGGGCGAGCGCGAAGATCCCTCAGGTTGACTACCCGGCAACC
>CAVRLT010000014.1:0-205248 GCA_963721795.1 uncultured Actinomycetes bacterium | reverse complement strand
CCTCTGGGCGACCGCGGAGTTCGGCTTCGCGCGGCTTCCCGAAGCCGCGGCGACGGCCTCTCGATGATGCCGCAGAAGCTGAATCCCGACGTGGCGGAGCTCGCGCGCGGGAAGGCCGGAACGGCGATCGGCCGCCTTACGGGGCTCATGGCGACCGTCAAGGGGCTCCCGCTCGCGTACGACCGTGACCTACAGGAGGACAAGACGCCGGTGTTCGCGACGCGACGCGACGTCCGTCTCGCCCTCGACGCCCTCACCGTCCTCGTCGGCGGCCTCGAGGTCGACCGCGAGCGGCTTGCGAAGGCCGCCTCCGACCCGCAGCTCTACGCGACCGATGCTGCCGAGGCGCTCGTCCGCAAGGGCACGCCCTTCCGCGACGCCCACGAGCAGGTCGCAGTGCGAGTGCGCGAGGGGACGTTCAGGAAGCCGCGCACGTCGCGTCCGCGACCCGCGCCTGGCCCCGGCGGGATCGTCGAGGCTCTGGTGGACGCTCGGCGTCGCTTCCTGGACCTGTGAACACACACGAAAAGCGCATCGAGATCCGCTGGCGGGACGTGGATGCATACCGCCATGTCAACAACGCGGTATATGCGACGTATCTCGAGGAAGGCCGCGACGAGTGGCTCGAGCAGACGCTCGGCGACGTCGGCACCCCCTGGGACTACGTCTTGGCCCGAGTCGCCATCGACTTTCGGCGCGAGCTTCGGCTCGAAGACGAGGAGGTCGTCGTCTCGATCGGCCTCGAGCGCATCGGAACGTCGAGCCTGACGCTGCGCGAGGAGATACGTACGCGAGACGGCGAGCTCGCAGCGGAGTCCGAGGCGGTGCTCGTCGCGCGTAACCGGGATACAGGCCGCTCGCGACCGTTGAGCGACGTCGAGCGGGAGACGTTCGAGCCAAGCACGTGAGGGTGAGGCCGCGAATGCGGCATCACTCGTCAAGCATCGGAATCGATGGCGTGACGCGACCGCGGTGCTGCGACGTATCGCATGCAACACCACCTACCGCGGAGGATCCGATGAAGCGCCTGTTGCTCGCCGTTGCAGCCCTCTTCACCCTCGTCGCTCTCGCCGGCGCCGTCGGCTTGCCCGACCTCGCCGGCGCTCAGGACGCGCCCGAAGGCGACACGATCACCGTCACGGGCGTCGGCTCGGTCGAGGTCGTCCCGAACGAGGCGCAGATGTCCTTCGGAGTCGAGACCCGCGCGCCGACCGCCAAGGCCGCGGTGGCAGCGAACGCCGACGCGATGCGCAAGGTCCTGAACGCACTCCGTCAGGCCCGCGGACGGGAGATCGCCACCGAGTGGGTCAGCGTCTACCCCGTCACGAACGACATGGGCGCGGTCGACGGCTTCTCGGCCTCGAACAGCGTGTCGGCCACCGCGAACATCGACGACGCGGCGGGGTTGATCGATGCGGCCGCCGAGGCCGGCGCGAACCAGATCTCGGGGCCCGGGCTGAGCTCGAGCAACGCCGAGGCGCTGTACCGGCAAGCGCTCGGTAACGCAGTTGCAGAAGCCCGCGCTCGCGCCGAGGTGCTCGCGAAGGCTGCGGGACGCTCACTGGGTGAGATCAAGGCCATTTCCGAGTCCGGCGCCGCGACGCCGCTCCCGTACGGAGAGCGTGCGGCACTGGATGCCTCGACGCCGATCGTCCCCGGTGAGCAGGAGACCTCGGCGAGCATCAGCGTCACCTTCTCTCTCCGCTAGGTGGTGGCTGACGGAAGGGGTCAGACCCGTGGGGTCTGACCCCTTCGTGATGATGCGCGCGTGTCTCAGCTCGAGCCTGATCGCACTGAGCGCGTCTCGACCCTCGAGCTCTTCTTCGATCTCGTCTTCGTCTTCACGATCACGCAGCTGACGGCCGTGCTCGTCGCAGGCGGAGACTTCGCCGCGCTCGCCCAAGTCGTCGTGATGCTGGCCGTGATCTGGTGGATGTACGACGGCTACGCCTGGCTCACGAACGCCATCGCCACGGACCACCTCCGGCATCGGCTGCTCCTCATCGGCGGCATGGGCGCGTTCCTCGTGATCGCGCTCGCGGTTCCCGGAGCGTACGAAGGCAAGGGGCTCGCGTTCGGGATCGGCTACCTCGCGGTCGTCGCGCTGCATGCGGGGATGTACGTGCGTGGGACGTCGTTCTCCGAAGTGCGGGCGATCCTGCGTATCGTCCCCTTCAACGTCGTAGCTGCCGCACTCGTCCTCGTCGGCGGAACGTTCGGCGGGGACATCCAGTGGGCGCTCTGGGCATTCGCTGCCGCGCTGCTCTGGTTCACGCCCTGGTTCACGTCGACCGAGGGCTTCGTGATCGCGGCGGAGCACTTCGTGGAACGGCACGGGCTCGTGATCATCGTCGCGCTCGGCGAGTCGATCGTCGTCATCGGTGCCGCTGCGACGCTCGACCTCGACCTCGGGCTCGCGTTTGTCGTGCTCCTCGCGCTCGCGCTCAGCGCGTCCTTCTGGTGGCTGTACTTCTCGGACGAAGGCGCGGTAGAGCGAGCGATGGTCGAGGCCCCTGCCGAGCGCCGCCCACGGCTCGCGCTGACCGCGTTCGGCTACTGGCACTACGGGCTCCTGTTGGCGATCGTCGCCGTGGCCGCGGGCCTCAAGAAGGCGGTCGGCGACCCGTACGACCCGCTCGAGACGTGGGTGGCGCTGGAGCTCGCGGTCGGCACGGCGCTCTTCATCGGCAGCGAGGTTGGCTTCAGGCGCACGCTCGGGATCGGGAGGAGCGGCATTCGGCTCATCGCCGCTGTCGTCGCGCTTGCGACGATCCCACTCGGAACCGAGATCACGGCGACGGCGCAGGTGGGAGCCTTGGCGGCGATCGTCGTGCTGGCGCTCGCAGCCGAGGGCTCCCGTTTTCGCCTCTAGCAGTCGTAGTAGAGCGCGAACTCCGCCGGATGCGGCCGCAACCGCACCGCGTCGATCTCGTTCTCCCGCTTCCAGGCGATCCAGGTGTCGATGAGCTCCTTCGAGAACACGTCTCCCACAAGCAGGAACTCATGGTCTCGCTCGAGTGCGTCAAGGGCCTCTCCGAGCGAGGCAGGCACCTGGGGAACGTCGACCGCTGCGTCTTCGAAGAGGTCGTAGTCCGCGGGCGCACCGGGATCGAGGCCGCGCTCGATTCCGTCGAGCCCGGCCATCAGCATCGCCGAGAACGCGAGGTACGGATTGGCGGCCGAGTCCGGCGGCCGGAACTCGATCCGCTTCGCGTTCGCCGACTCGGAGTACATCGGGATCCGGATGCAGGCGGAGCGGTTTCGCTGCGAGTAGACGAGGTTGACCGGCGCCTCGTAGCCGGGAACGAGCCGCCGGTACGAGTTCGTCGTCGGCGCGCAGAACGCGAGCAGCGCGGGCGCGTGGGCGAGCAACCCGCCGATGTACGCACGCGCGAGTTGCGAGAGCCCCGCGTACCCGGACTTGTCCGCCATCAGCGGCGTCCCCTCCATCCACAGCGACTGGTGCGTGTGCATGCCCGAGCCGTTGTCGCCGAAGATCGGCTTCGGCATGAAGGTCACGGACTTGCCGTGGCGACGGGCGACGTTCTTGACGACGTACTTGTAGGTCATGACCTGATCGGCCATACGCGTCAGGGTCGTGAAGCGGAGGTCGATCTCGCACTGGCCGCCCGACGCGACCTCGTGGTGGTGGAACTCGCAGGGGATCCCGAGACGCTCGAGCGTCAGAACCATCTCGGTGCGGAGATCGTGAAGCTGGTCGGACGGCGCCGCCGGGAAGTAGCCCTCCTTGGGGCGCGCCGTGTAGCCGAGGCCTGGCTTGCCGGAGTTCCAGTAGCCCTCGGGGGAGTCGACGGAGTAGTGGGAGCAGTTCGGTCCGAGGTCGTAGTGGACCTCGTCGAAGACGAAGAACTCGCACTCGGGCCCGAAGTACGCGGTGTCGGCGACCCCGCTCGCGCGCAGGTGCTCCTCCGCCCGCCGGGCGACCCCGCGCGGGTCCTTCGCGTAGGGCTCGCGCGTGACAGGATCGGCGATCTCGCACACGAGCGAGAGCGTCGGCGCCTCGGTCGCAGGGTCGAGGATCGCGCTCGAGGCATCCGGCATGAGCAGCATGTCGGAGTCCTGGATCGCCTGCCAGCCACGGATCGAGGAGCCGTCGAAGCCGAGCCCTTCGTCGAACGCGGACTCGTCGAACGCCCTGGTCGGCAGCGTCACGTGTTGCCAGGTCCCGAGCAGGTCGCAGAACTTGAGATCGACCATGGCCGCCCGTGTTTCTCCTGCCCACTCGAGCGCCTCCCGCGCGTCCGGCAGCGTCTCGCCGCCGTTCCGCAGGTAGTGCCGTTCCTCGACTTCCGACATCTCGCCTCCTTTCGGACCAAACAAAAAGACCCCAGGTCTCAAACGAGTCCTGAGGCCACGTCGCCTCGGCCGAAGCTTCTCCGCCCTCGACCTGGCCTCACAGTAGCGGCGATTCCGGACGGCGGTCAAGAGCCGGTCCACGGCGGAGCGCCGTGTTGACCCCGGCCGCCGCGCTCGCTATCGTGCGCGGCTTGATGCGCCTCGCTCGTAGCTGACACACCCGTTGCCGTGGGCCTCCAGCAAGGCCCGGCACTGGCTTGCCGTTTCTCGCTACGCAGGACGAAGGAGCATCAGATGACGGAAGTACGCGAAGCACCACCCATGGAGATCGTGCCCCGCGACCTTGTTCAGGCGGTCGAGGTCCACGAGCTCCGCAAGGTGTTCAGGGTCCCCGACCGCAAGAAGGGCCGCTTTGGCAAGAAGACGCGCGTCGCGCTCGACGGCGTCTCGTTCACGATCGAGCGCGGTGAGACCGTCGCCATCCTCGGCCAGAACGGGTCCGGGAAGTCGACGCTGGTCCGGCTGCTCTCGACGCTGCTGCTCCCCGACGGCGGCTCGGCGCGGATCTTCGGCCACGACGTCGTCACGGACGCGCGCCCGGTGCGCCGGCTCGTGAACCGCGTGTCCGTCGAGGCGTCGTTCTTCAAGAAGATGTCCTCGGCGGAGAACCTGAGCTACGCGGCGCGGTACTACGGCATGTCCGCGGGCCAGACGCGTCACAAGATTCCGGCGATCCTCGAGCGGGTCGGCTTTCCCTCGGATCGGCGCGACGAGTCGATGGAGAACCTCTCACGCGGGATGCAGCAGAAGGTCGCACTCGCCCGGGCGTTGCTCACGTCACCGGTCGTGCTGCTGCTGGACGAGCCGACGACCGGTCTCGACCCTCGCTCGAAGCTCGAGGTCCAGGAATTCATCCGAGAGATCCGCACGAACCACGATTCGACGATCCTCCTCTGCACCCACGACCTGACCGAGGCCGAGAACCTCGCCGAGCGGGTCGGGATCCTCGACCGCGGGCGGCTGCTCGTGCTCGAGCCCGCGGACGACCTCAAGCGGCGCTATGAGTCGACCACGCTGGAGGAGGCGTTCTTCGCCGCGACCGGCCGGGAGTTCGAGGCAGAAGGGGACGAGGATGACGACGACCGGGAGGTGATGGCATGAGCACCCTGGGATCCACTCTGCGCGCAGAGCTCGTCGGCGCGGGCGGCGTCGTCGAGCGCAACTACTACCTCACCAAGCGCTACATCTGGTGGGACTTCGCCTGGTTCATCTGGACCGTCGCGAACACGCTCACGATCGTCTTCATCGCCAAGGGCATTGAGGCCCAGGGTGGCGAGCTCGACGTGAATCGTGTCGCGACGAGCCTGCTCATCGGTGCGGTCGTGTGGGCGTACCTCGGCGTGCTCTTCGAGTTCCTGATGGAGACGGTAGCCTGGGAGCGGTGGGAGGGAACGATCGAGTACACGTTCATGGCCCCGCTTTCGCGGCCGATGCACCTCGCCGGGATGGGCGGCTTCTCCGTGCTCTACGGCCTGCTGCGCGCGGTGTTCCTGTTCACGGTCTGCGTCTGGTTCTTCGACCTGTCGGTGCCCGACGCGGAGTTCATGGCGGCGCTCGTCGTTCTCGCGATCGCGTCGATCTCGTTCCTCGGGATCGGGATGATGACCTCGGTGCTGCCGCTCATCTCTCCCGAGAAGGGAACCCAGCTCGGCTGGATCGCGCAGGGGACGCTGCTCGTGGTCTCGGGCGTGTACTACCCGGTCGAGGTGCTGCCGACCTGGATGGAGTGGCTTGCGAAGATCTCGCCGGCGACCTACGCGCTCGACGGGGCGAGGGACGCGATCCTGGACGGCCAGGGGCTCTCGACGATGTGGGACGAGATCTGGCCGCTGCTCATCATCGGCGTGATCTCGGTGCCGCTCGGCCTCTGGATCTTCTCTCGGGGTGAGCGGTACGCGAAGAAGCACGGAAAGCTGAAGAGGTCGGGGTAGTGGGCGAGCCGGTCGTCCACGTCCGCGACCTGCGGAAGACGTTCGAGGTGCCGGAGCGCGACGCCGGCCTGAAAGCGGCTACGAAGGGCCTCGTCCGGCGCAAAACCCGCGAGGTCAAGGCGGTCGACGGCATCTCCTTTGACGTCGCGCCGGGTGAGATCGTCGGCTTCCTCGGCCCGAACGGCGCCGGCAAGACGACGACGCTGAAGATGCTGGCAGGCCTGCTCTACGTCACCTCGGGCGAGGCGCGCGTCCTCGGTCACGCCCCGTCGAAGCGCGAGCGCGAGTACCTGCGCCGGATGGCACTCATCATGGGCAACCGCAACCAGCTCCAGTGGGACCTGCCGGCGCTCGACTCGTTCGAGCTCAACCGCTCCATCTACCGCATCCCGCGCCAGCAGTTCACGGACACGCGAGACGAGCTGATCGAGCTGCTCGACGTCGGCGATCTCGTGCGGAAGCCGGTTCGCCAGCTTTCTCTCGGTGAGCGCATGAAGGTGGAGATCATCGGGTCGCTCCTCCACCGGCCGCAGGTTGTCTTCCTCGACGAGCCGACGATCGGCCTCGATATCACGATGCAAAAGCGGCTCCGTGAGTTCGTCGCGGAGTACAGGCAGCGGCACGAGGCGACAGTCATGCTCACGAGCCACTACATGGCCGACGTCGAGGCGCTCTGCGAGCGCGTCATCGTCATTCATCACGGGAAGATCCTCTTCGACGGGGACCTCGCGGCTCTGTCGGAGACGGTCGCCGCGTGGAAGACGATCGGCGTGGCCCTCGAGAACGGCTCGGTCGGTGACCTCTCCGCGTACGGCGAGGTGATCCACCGCGACGGTGACCTCGTCACGCTGCGTGTGCCGAAGGCGGATACCGCGCGCGTAACGGCGCGGCTGCTCGCCGAGCAGGATGTGCTCGACCTCAACGTCGAAGACCCGCCGATCGAGGACGTCATCGAGCTCGTTTTCGCGCGCGAGGCGCCCGCATGAGCACCGTCCCCGCTCCGATGCCCGAAGCCGGGCGCGTGCGCTCGTGGGTCGACTTCTACGCGACCTCCATGCGCACGCAGATCTCGTCACAGTTCCAGTACCGCGCCGCGGCGTACATGTACCTGCTCGGCATGGTCGCCGAGCCCGTGATCTACCTGGTCGTGTGGACGACGATTGCTGAGGACTCCGGCGGCACGGTGGGCGGGCTGACGACGGGCGAGCTTGCCGCGTACTACATCGTCTGGACGTTCGTCCGCAACATGAACCTCGTCTTCACGCCATTTGGCTGGGAGTGGCGGATCCGCGAGGGTGAACTCTCGGGGTGGCTGCTGCGACCGCTCCACCCGATCCATTACGACATCGCCGGGTTCGCCGGTTCGAAGATCCCCTGGCTGCTCTTCTACCTCCCGATCGGGGTCGTGCTGACGCTGCTCTTCGATCCGACCTTCGACGTCCGCCCTGCCGAGATCGCCGTGTTTGCCGTCGCCATCTGGGGCGCATACCTCATCCGCTCCTTCAACCAGGGGGCGCTCGGGCTCGTTTGCTTCTGGACGACGCGCGTGAGCGCGCTTTTCTCGCTCTACATCATGGTCGAGCTCCTGCTCTCCGGGCGGCTCGTACCGATGACCCTCATGCCCGACTGGGTGCAGACGCTCGCCTGGTTCCTGCCGTTCCAGTGGACGTTCTTCTTTCCGATCGAGACGCTCGTGGGC
This sequence comes from uncultured Actinomycetes bacterium, assembly GCA_963721795.1. Lineage (GTDB taxonomy): Bacteria > Actinomycetota > Thermoleophilia > Gaiellales > Gaiellaceae > GMQP-bins7. The sequence continues at coordinate 197,241 of CAVRLT010000014.1, read as the reverse complement.
GACTACTCGAACACGGAGCTCCTCCGCGGGCTGGGGATGCAGATCTTCTGGATCCTTGCCGGCATCGCGATCTTCTCCCTTGTCTGGCGCCGCGCTGTTCGCCACTACACGGCGGTGAACAACTGATGCAGACGTTCCGGGTTGCGTTGTTGCACCTGCGCGTCGGGGTCATGACCGATCTCCAGTACCGCATGAACTTCGCGCTCCAGGTGCTCCAGTCGCTGCTCGCTCTCGCGACCGGGCTCGTCGTCTTCGCCCTCGTCTACTCGCACACCACGGAGCTGAACGGCTGGTCGCAGGACGAGCTGCTGGTGGTGCTCGGCGTCCAGATCATGATGGCCGGGCTCGTCCACGCCCTCATCCAGCCGAACATGATGCGGTTCACCGAGGAGGTGCGCGACGGGAAGCTCGACCACGCGCTGACGAAGCCGGTCGACGCGCAGATGCTCGTGAGCGTGCGGCAGGTGGAGGTCTGGCAGGCGGTGGACCTCATCACGGGAACCGGCGTGATCGTCGTTGCGCTCATCCGGCTCGGGGGCGACCTCGGGGCGATGGAAATCGTCTCGTTTGTCGCTGCGTTCGCCGTAGGCGCCGTCCTTCTCTACTGCTTCTGGATGCTGCTCGCGACGCTGGCGTTCTGGATCGTGAACATGTGGCACCTGCCAGAGCTGTTCGAGGGCGTGTTCCAGACGGGCCGCTGGCCGATCGGCATCTATCCGCCGTGGCTTCGCTTCAGCGTCACGTTCCTCGTGCCAATCGCGTTCGCGGTGACGGTGCCGGCGGAGGCTATGACGTCACGTCTCGAGTGGCAGACGCTCGCGCTCGCGGCTGGCTTTGCGGTGTTCCTCTTCGCGGTCACGCGCGGGTTCTGGCGCTTCGGCCTGCGGAGCTACTCGGGCGCTTCCGCGTAGCGATCGGTAGACTCCCGCGGTCTGTGTGAGGCAACGAGGCCTCGGGCGGTTTTCCGTCCGGGGCTTTTTCAATTTCCAGGAGGGATTCGATGGCGAGACCGAGAGCGAAGACGACGACGAGGACGCGCGCGACGATGGTGAAGAGCCGCGATCGCGCGACCTCCAGCGTGGCTGACGCGCCGCGCGGTGCTGAAGCGGATCAAGGACGAGGGCATCGAGCACGTCCTCTTCTGGTTCACCGACCTCGAGGGCCACTTGAAGTCGTTTGCGATCACGCCTGCGGAGATGCAGGAGGCGCTGAACGACGGGATGGGCTTCGACGGCTCGTCGATCACCGGCTTCAACGCGATCGAGGAGTCGGACATGGTTGCGATCCCGGATCCCTCGACGTTCCAGGTCATGCCCCGCCCGGTCGACGAGCACGGCGAGGCGATCGGGTCGAAGGTCGCGCGCCTGATCTGCGACGTCGTCACGCCGGACGGCTCGCCCTACGAAGGCGATCCTCGCTACGTCCTCCGTCAGGCGCTCGCGCGGATGGAGGATCTCGGCTTCGACGCCTTCAACGTCGGGCCCGAGCTCGAGTACTTCGTCTTCGAGGACGACCAGGGCACCGAGACGATCGACGAGGGCGGCTACTTCGCCATGACCGCCCAGGACGCGGCCACCGAGATGCGCAACGACACGATCGGCGCGCTCGAGTCGGTCGGCATCCCGATCGAGTACCACCACCACGAGGTCGGGCCGTCGCAGCACGAGATCGACATGCGCTACGCGAGCGCCCTCGAGATGGCCGACCACACGATGACGTACCGGCTCGTGGTGAAGGAAGTCGCGACCTGGCACGGGTACTACGCGACCTTCATGCCGAAGCCGCTCTTCGGCGAGAACGGGTCGGGCATGCACACGCACATGTCGCTGTTCAAGCGGGGACGCAACCAGTTCTTCGACCGGCGCGACGAGCACCACCTGTCGGACGCCGCGAAGGGCTTCATTGCCGGCCTGCTGGTGCACGCCCGCGAGATGTCCGCGGTGCTGGCGCAGTGGGTGAACTCGTACAAGCGGCTCGTCCCCGGGTACGAGGCGCCGGTCTACGTCGCCTGGTCCCAGCGGAATCGCTCCGCGCTCGTCCGCATCCCGCTCTACAAGCCGGGCTCCGAGCAGGCGACACGGGCCGAGATTCGCTGTCCCGACCCCGCCTGCAACCCGTATCTCGCGTTCGCGGCGCTGCTGCACGCGGGCCTCGAAGGGATCGAGAAGGGCTACGAGCTGCCCGAGCCGATGGAGCGGAACCTGTACCGCCTCTCGAGCACCGAACGGCGTGAGCAGGGGATCATCTCGCTCCCCGAGTCGCTCGGAGAGGCGATCGACGAGCTCGCCGACTCCGACCTGATGCGGACGGCGCTCGGCGAGCACATCTTCCCGCGCTACGTGGAGCTGAAGCGCAAGGAGTGGGACGAGTACCGCGTCCAGGTCACGGAGTGGGAGAAGACGAAATACCTCGCAGCCTTGTAGACGGCTTTGGGTTGCAGACGCAGGCGCGATAGCACATGATTGGCGGTGCAGGGCACGCCACTAGGCGAGTGGCGCGCCTTGTATCTGACGGCCGATCGCGGGCTCCCAGGTGAGGAGCCCGTGGTCGTTCAGGGGTGAAAAGTGCTGGCGCACTTTCCACCCGGACTGCCGCTCCGACGTCGATCGTCGCGGGCTGCGCTTAGCCCGGCTTGCCGGACATCGCCCACACGGCGATGACGTACCCGACCAGCATGATCAGCGAGAGGATCAGCGTCGCCTTCAGCAGGCCGGAGCCGCCTCCCGACTTCAGGCGGCGGACGCCGATCCCGCCGGTGATCAGCGAGATCAGCAGGATCAGCCCGCCCAGGTCGGCGACGATGTACCCGATGCCGAGCCACGCGGGCTCGTCGACCTCGTCGGGGAGGTCGTCCCAGCCCTGCTCGGAGTAGATCCACTGCGCGCCGATGCGCATCAGGAGCCAGCCCGGCAGCGACGACTGCGAGGAGCGCCCAGTACCCGAGCCGGAGCGTTCCTGCGTCGCCGCGTGCGTGGACGAGGGCGCTCGCGCTCGTGACGAGGCCGCCGACGAGGATCATCGCCCCGAGGACGTGGACGAAGAGCGGGAAGTTCCTGGGCGTCAGGTCGAACGGCGGCGAGGATCCCCGTCATGCGCCCGGCTTCCAGATCATGTCGACGAGGATCAGGAGCACGACGACAGTGGCGGCAGCTTGGAACAAGACCCCGCTCGAGGTGCGGTTCAGGGCGAGCAGCTCGGCGTTCGGGCCGGTCTGGCCTGCCGCCTGGAGCTCCTGTGCCTTCGTCATGCCTTGCATGTACGCCGCTCCCGTCCGCTGGCCGAGAGCGCCGACGACGGCCCAGAGGACGATGGCCGCGATGATCCATCCGTCCCAGATGTCGTAGCCGCCGTAGGAGAACGCGAGCCAGATGCCGAGGACGATCGCCCCTCCCATGCCGATGCCGGTCAGGGCGTTGCCGATCTTCACGATCGGCTCCATGCGAATCGTGGCCTCGGGCGTGTCGGCGCGCCGCACGGCGACGATGAGTGTCCAGAAGAGGATGAGCCCGGCGAGAACGGCGAACGCGCTCAACACGTGGAGCGCGAGGATCCACTCGTCGAAGCTCACGCGGCGATCCTACGACACCGCCGCGACCAGGCGACAATGCAGCTGATGGAGACGACCGCGCGCCATCTCCGGCTGCTCACGGACACCATTGCCGCGGTCAACTCGTCGCTCGATCTCCAGGAGGTGCTAGAGCTCGTCGCGCGGAACGTCGCGGACGCACTCGACACGGATGCGTGCTTCGTCTACCTCTACGACGAGCGGGCGGGCGAGCTCGTCCTGCGTGCGACGCACGGAAGCCGCGTCGAGGAGATGACCCGCACGCCGCGGATGCGGCCCGGAGAGGGGATCACGGGAGTGGCCGCCGCCGAGCGGACGCCGGTGATGATCCCGGCGCAGGCCCACCTCGACCCGCGCTTCAAGCTGTTCCCGAACCTGCCAGAGGACGAGTACGAGTCCATCCTCGCGGTGCCGATCCTCGCCCGCGACAAGCTCGAAGGCGCGCTCAACGTCCGCACCCGCGAGCCGCGTGAGTTCACCGAGGCCGAGATCGAGCTGCTCGTCGCGATCGCCTCGCAGGTGGCGCAGACGATCGAGCACGCGCAGCTCTACGCGGGCGCCCAGCGGCGCGTCGCCGAGCTGGAGGCGCTCGCGCGGATCTCCGAAGCGGTGTCGGAGTCGCTGTACCTCGAGGAATCTCTCGAGGCGATCGTGAAGACGACGATGGAGTCTCTGCATGCGAGCGGGGCGGCCCTCGTTCTCGAAGACGGGAACATCGCGTGGCCCGAGGGCCGCGCGGGCGCCTACGCCGTGCGGATGCCCCTGCGCTGGAAACGACGGCAGATCGGCGAGCTCGTCTGCGACCGGGACACGCCGTTCTCCGCGGACGACGAGGCGCTGCTCGAGGCGATCGCCCACCACGCGGCGGTCGCTCTGGAGCACGGGCGTGCGGTCATGCGCGGGGTGCTCGCTCAGGAGATCCACCATCGGGTCAAGAACAACCTGCAGGCGGTCGCCTCGCTCCTCCGCCTGCAGGCTCGGGCGGAGAACGTGGATCCGCACAAGGCCCTGCAGGACTCGGTGAATCGGATCCTCGCCATCGCCGCGGTGCACGAGGTGCTCACCGAGCATCGCGAGGACGACGTCGACCTCGGCGAGCTCGTCGACAGGCTTCGCGCGATGCTCGTGCAGGGCCTCGTCGCCGGGAAGGAGGTGACCGCGAGCCTTGCGCGCGTGTCCCTCGCGGGCCAGCAGGCGACGGCGCTCGCACTCGTCTTCACCGAGCTCTTCCAGAACGCGCTCGAGCACGGCGGAGCGACGGTGTCGATCGCTCTCGCGCGGCGAGACGGCGAGGTCGTGCTGACGATCTCCGACGACGGTGAGGGGATCAGTGGAGGCGGATCCGGCACAGGGCTCTCGATCGTGCGCGCCCTCGTCCGTGACGAGCTCCGCGGAGAGCTCGAGCTGCGGAACGATCCTGGTCTCCACGCCGAGGTGGTGTTCCCGGCGTGACGCGCGTGCTCATCGCCGAGGACGAGACGATCATCCGGCTCGACCTCCGGGGCCTCCTCGAGAGCGCCGGCTTCGAGGTCTGCGCGGAGGCGCGTGACGGAGAGGAGGCCGTTCGGCTGGCGTCCGAGACGCTTCCCGACGTGGCGCTCCTCGACGTCAAGATGCCGCACCTCGACGGGATCGAAGCCGCTCGCCGGATCCTGGACGAGCGCCCGATCCCGATCGTGATGGTGACGGCGTACGGGGAGCGGGAGCTCGTGTCCCGCGCGGTCGAGGCGGGCGTCTTCGGCTACCTCGTGAAGCCGTTCCGCGAGACCGACCTCCTCCCGGCGATCGAGACCGCTCGCGCGCGGCACGAGGAGCTTGCCGCCTTGCGGGAGGAGGCCGAATCCCTGGCGGAGGCGTTGGCGGCGCGAAAGGCGATCGAGCGGGCGAAGGGAATCCTCATGCAGCGCGAGGGGCTGAGCGAGGAGGAGGCGTTCGCGCGGCTCCGCAAGGCCAGCCAGATCTCCGGGCGGCCGCTGAAGGTGGTGGCCGAGGCGCTCATCGCGACGCTTGCGGTCGACGAACCGGGGTCTGGCTGAAGCCAGACCCCGAGGCATTACGTCGCGAGCAGCTTCTCCTCTTCGCGCCGCCGGTAGAGGCTGCGTCCGATCCACGTCGCGGCGATGATCAGCGCGAACGGCGCCGCGACGATCAGGATCGCCAGCGCGACGACGCCTTCCCAGACGAGGATGTTGAGCGCCTCGTCCAGGGATCGGTCCAGGCGCGACGGGACGGAAACCGCCCCGAGGGCGCCCGGCGTGACGACCGACACCTGGATAGTGGCCATCCGTGCTTCGGCACTCGTTGCAGCGGTGTCGCGTCGGAGCTGCCGGAGCTCGCTGCGCAGCGTCTTCAAGCGTGCCTCGAGCTGAGCGCGGGTCGGCGCGTCGAGCGTTTCGCTTTCGAGCCGTGCGGACACGAGTGCGATCTGCGCCCGGACCGACCGCTCCCGCCGCTCGAGCGCGTCGAGCGTCGCCTGCAGGTCGTCGATGGTCACCTGCTGCGAGACGATCCGGCCGAGGGCCGAGAGCTGGACGATCGCGTCCTGCACCTTCGCGACCGGGATCCGCAGGGTCAGCGCCGCGCTGCCCTCGTCGCCGGTCGAGACGTTCGCGCTGACGACGTGGCCGCCCAGCGACTCGGTCAGCGTCGAGCGCCTTCTGCGCCGCTCGAGAGACGCCGTCGGAGTCGGCGACCTCGACGGTCAGCGTGGCGCTGATCCGCTGCGCCCGGCTGGTGTCTGGCCCTATCGGCAAGTCCTGGGCCTGCGTGGGAGCGAGCACGGTGGCAGGGCCCGCCGTCTTGGGGTTCACCGAGTCCTGGGCCTGAGCCCCTTCGAGCATGGTGATGACGGATCCCACGTCGCGGGTGTCGGCCGCGAAGTCGGTTGCCGTGAACTGCTGGCCGGGGAAAATGTCCACGGCTGCGGCTCGTCCGCTCAGGTACTGCGGATCTGCGATGGATCCTTCCTCGACCTCCTTACGCGGGAGCGTCGTCGGCGCGTACATGGTCTGGCTCGCGACGAGCGTTCCGGGCGTGCCGGCAGGGATGAGCCGGTTCGCCACCAGGACGGGCGTCGGCGCGTTTTGCACCTGCGAGAGGGAGTCGGACCGAGCGAGGCCGAGGACGCCGGCGCTCGCGAACGCCACCGCCATCGTCGCCGGTACCGCGACGAGCGCGATGCGCCGCACGGGCAAGCGGAGCTTCGGCCAGAAGGAAGCCTTGGGTGCCGTTTCCTGTGCGGAGATCTCGCGAACCCGCGCTCGCAGTGCAGTCGGAGCTGCGGGCCGGCTGGCCTTGAGCTCGTTGATCAGGTCAGGCGACGTCATCGTGTCTCATCCTCTCTTCCAGCTTTCCGAGTGCGCGGTGCAGCCTCGTCGAGACTGCGGTTGGTGTGATCCCGAGCAGTTCTGCCGACTCCTCGCTCGAGAGATCGAGCACGACTCGCAGCGCGACCACCTCGCGCTCGCCGGCGGTCAGGGCGCGAAGCCCTTCTTCGAGCTCCGGCGAGAAGCCCTCACCGAAGACGTGCTCCTCGGCGTCACGTGGCGCGCCGGTCTCGGCGCGCTCCTCGCGACGCTTGCGCCGCGCGTCGGCACGGAACCGATCGAGCGCCGTCGAGCGGGCGATGGCGAGCAGCCACGCGCGATGTGTCCCGCGGCGTGGGTCGAACCGCTTCCAACGCCGCAGGGCGGTCTCGAACGTCTCGCTCGTCAGATCCTCGGCGAGCGCCCAGTTCTTCGTCAGGTAGAGGAGATACCCGTACACGTCGTCGAGGAGGTCCTCGGCGACGGCGGCGAAGGAGAGCGTCGCCGTGTCCGTCGGGCGAGAAGCCTCGAGAGTCACCGCGTGCATGCCTCTATTACGCCGCCGCGGGCCGTTCACGTCACCGCGATTCCGAGCCTTCGAACAGGAGCTCCCAGCGGCCGAGTAGCGCTTTCAGCTCGTCGCGCGCAGCCCGGTGCGCGGAGAGGACGTCCATGTCGGCCCAGTCCTCGGCGAGCTTCCCCTCGAGCTCGGAGACCCGCGCCTCTGTCGCCGCGATCTGCGTCTCGACGAGCTCGAGCTCCGAGGGTGCCTTTCGCGCCGGGCGTGGTGGTTGAGCGCGCTGCTTCTTGTCGACCGGCTCGGAAGGAACCGACACCTCAGCGCTTCGCTCGCGCGTGAGATCGGCCCAGCCGCCGTCGTACGAGCGCAGCGACCGTTCCTCGACCGCGACGATCCGGTCGGGCACGGCGTCGAGCAAAGCGCGATCGTGCGAGACGATGAGGACCGTTCCCGGGAATGCCTCCAGCGCCGCCTCGAGCGCTTCACGGCTCTCGAGATCGAGGTGGTTGGTCGGCTCGTCGAGGACGAGGAAGTTCGCACCCGACGCGACGAGCAAGGCGAGCGCGAGTCGCCTGCGCTCGCCTCCGGACAGTGCGGTGACCTCGCGCTCGTGCATCTCCCAGCCGGAGAAGAGGAAGCGGCCGAGCAGTGTCTGCGCCTGAGGCCGGGACAGGCCGGTCTCCCGGACTGCGCAGTCGAGCACCGATCCCTGGGCAGGAAGCTCCTGCGTGTGCTGCGAGAAGTAGGCGGGAATGACCCCGTGTCCGAGGCCGAGCTTCCCTCCAGCCGGCGCTTGGTGGCCGAGGAGCGTCTCGACCAGCGTCGTCTTGCCGGATCCGTTCGGCCCGACGAGTGCGACCTTCTCGCCCCGCTCGACGACCATCGACGCGGCATCGAGCAGCTGCTTGTCCCCGGCCGTGAGCTCGATGCCTTCGGCCTCGAGCACGACACGACCCGTGCGCGGTGGCTGGAGGAAGTCGAAGCCGAGTGTTCGCCGCCCGCGCGTGAGTGCCTCGAGCTCTCCGCGGGCCGACTGCGCGCTCTTTCTCCAGGCGCCCGATCTGCGTGAGCTTCGCCTGCGCCTGGCGCGCCTTCGACTTCTTGTAGCGGAATCGCTCGACGAAGCGCTCGAGGCGGGCGATGTCCTCCTCGACGCGACCTGCCGTCTTCTCCGCTGCGGCGGCGCGGGCCGCCTTCTCTCGCCGCCATGCGTGCCACGGGCCGGCGAAGTAGTGCGAGCCTCCCGGCGCCAGCTCGAGAACCGCCGTCGTGACCGCCTCCAGGAACCAGCGGTCGTGGGCGACGAGGATCACGGCGGCATCCAGGGTCGCGAGCTCGCCCTCGAGCCACTCCAGGCTCTCGACGTCGAGGTGGTTCGTCGGCTCGTCGAGTAGGAGCAGGTCGGGCTCGACGGCGAGAGATCGGGCGAGCGACGCTCTGGTCAGCTCTCCCCCGGAGAAGGTTGCGAGCTGGCGATCGAGATCGGCATCGCGAAACCCGAGGCCGCGCACGGCTCGGGCCGCCCGGTCTCGCCACGCCCAGCCACCCGCGTGCTCGAGCCTCGACTGGGCGTCCGCGTAGCGCCGCAGTGTGCCCTCGTCGTGTGCTCCGCCCTCCATGCTCTGCTCGAGCCGGCGCAGCTCGTCCTCGAGCGCAAGGAGGTCCCGCGCGCCGGACAGCACGTATTCGCGCAGCGTGAGACCAAGCTCGCGTGGCGGCCGCTGATCGTGGAGAGCCACACGCGTGTTCCCTTCGCGAAGGCGAGCTCGCCCCCCTGCAGCGACGTCTCGCCGGCGATCGCGCGGAGCAGCGTCGTCTTGCCGGCGCCGTTCGGCCCCGCGAGCGACAGCCGGTCGCGGCGCCCCACGGTGAACGAGACACCCTGGAAGAGCGGGTCGCCGGAGAACTCCTTCCGGAGGCTGGAGGCGATGAGGACGGACATCCGGGAAAGGGTAGAGAGGACGCGAAACGGTGAGCGGAGCGCGAGCTCTGGCCGCTACGCCGTCTGCACCGTCTGACGGACGAGCTGCCGCGCTGCCTCGGCGATGTGCTCGGCGTCGATGCCTGCTGCTGCGAGCAGCTCCTCGGGCTTCCCCGAGCCGGGCATCGCCTTGACGGCGAGCTTGACGACGCGAGGCGGGTCGTCCGTGTCTCCGAGAGCCGAAAGCACGGCATCCCCGAGACCGCCTTCCGGCCAATGGTCTTCGACGGTCACGATCCGACCCTGCGTCGCCTCGGCGGCGGCCTCGAGCGTCTCGGCGTCGAGCGGCTTGATCGAGTAGAGGTCGATCACGCGCGCGCTGATCCCATCCTCGGCCAGCGCGTCGGCAGCCTTCAGCGCCTCGGGCACGGTGATCCCCGCGGCGACGAGCGCGACCTCGTCCTCGTCCGACGAGCGCAGGACCCGGCTTCCGCCGATCTCGAACTCCTCGTCCGGCCCGTAGATCACCTCAGTTGCCGGCCGCAGCGTGCGGAGGTACGAGATCCCGTCGAAGTCCGCCATGGCGACCACGAGCTTCGCCGTCTGGTTCCCGTCGCAGGGGTGGAGGACGACGCTCCCGTGGATCGCCCGAAAGGCCGCGATGTCCTCGAGCCCCATCTGGGAAGGGCCGTCCTCGCCGATCGAGACGCCCGCGTGCGAGCCGCAGAGCGCAAAGCAGGCCCGGCTCACGGCAGCCATACGGACGAAGTCGTACGCCCGCGTCATGAAGGCGGCGAAGGTCGAGGCGAAGGGCCGCCAGCCGACGGCCTGGAGGCCCACTGCTGCGGCGACCATCTGCTGCTCCGCGATGTACATCTCGAAGAAGCGCTCGGGGTGCTCCTTCCCGAAGATCTCCGCGAACGTCGAGTTGGAGACCTCCCCGTCGAGGGCGACGATGTCCCCTCGGGCGCTCCCGAGCGCGGCGAGCGCCTCCCCGTAGGCCTTGCGCGTCGCGATCTCGGAGCCGAGCTCGTAGCGCGGGAGAGCGAGCTTCTTCGTGGGAAAGGGGTGCGGCTCTGCGGCGTCCGGCTTCGCGACCTCGATTCGGATCTGCCGGAGTCCGCCCAGCTCCTCGATCGCCTCTTCCGGGTCGTCCAGGGGCTTCCCGTGGAAGCCGTTCTCGTCTTCGACCGCCTCGACTCCCTTGCCTTTCACCGTCCGGGCGACCACGAGCGTCGGCTTTCCCGCCGTGTCGAGCACCTCGGTGTATGCGCGATCGATCTCTCCGACGTCGTGGCCGTCGATCGCGATCGCATGCCAGCCGAACGCCCGTGCGCGCTCGACGTACACGTCCAGGTCGCGCCCGACCATCGTCTCGCCTCGTTGCCCGAGCCGGTTGGCGTCGAGGATCGCCGTGAGGTTGTCGAGGGAGTAGTGCGCGGCGTGCTCGAACGCCTCCCACATCGAGCCCTCGGCCATCTCGCTGTCGCCGCACAGCACCCACGTGCGGGCGGGGACGCGGTCGAGGTACTTCGCGGCCAACGCCGTCCCTACACCGATCGGCAGGCCTTGCCCCAGCGAGCCGGTGGCGACGTCGACCCACGGGAGAACAGGCGTCGGGTGCCCTTCGAGCTTGCTTCCGAACGTGCGGTACGACAGCAGCTCGTCGTCGGAGATCACGCCTGCTGCGAGGTAGATCGAGTAGAGAAGTGTCGAAGCGTGCCCCTTCGAGAAGATCAGGCGATCGTTCGTCGGGCTCTTCGGGGAGTCGAAGTCGTAGCGCAGGTACCCGTCGACGAGCACCGCCATGAGGTCGGCTGCGGACATCGCCGAGGTGGGGTGGCCCGACTTCGCCTTTGCGCTCATGCGGATCGAATCGACCCGGAACTGCTGTCCCAGCTCGCTTCGGCGCTCGGCGTCGCTCATGCGGGCCATTCTACGGCCGTGTTTCCGCGCAGCGTGGCGAGGTAATCTCGGGACATGGCGAAGAGTCGCTTGCACGAGCTCACGGCACATGGCGTCAGTGTCTGGATCGACACGCTCTCCCGAGAGCTCCTCGAGACCGGTGAGCTCGTGCGGCTGATGGACGAGGACGCCGTCGTCGGCGTTACTTCCAATCCGACCATCTTCGAGAAGGCGCTCTCCGCGGGCGACTGGTACGACGACCAGCTCCGCGAGATCCTGGGAGGCGACGATGCTCCGAAGGAGATCTTCGTCGACCTCGCGATCGAGGACGTGCGCCGCGGCTGCGATGTCCTGCGCAGGGTGTGGGAGGACACGGGCCGCGTCGACGGCTATGTCTCGCTCGAGGTCGACCCGGGGCTTGCCTACGACCGCGAGGGATCCTACGAGGAGGCCATGCGCTTCCACGAGCTGGTCGACCGGCCGAACCTCTTCGTGAAGATCCCGGGGACCGAGCCCGGCCTCGGAGCGATCGAGGACTGCATCGCGCAGGGACGCTCGATCAACATCACGCTCATCTTCTCGCTCGAGCGCCATGCCCAGGTCATCGAGGCGTACCTGCGCGGTCTCGAACGGCTGGTCGCCGGGGGCGGCGATCCCGCGCCTGTCGCGTCGGTCGCGAGCTTCTTCGTGTCGCGCGTCGACACCGAGACCGATCGGCGGCTCGAGGAGCTCGGCCGGAAGGATCTCCAAGGCAAGCTGGCGATCGCGAATGCGAAGCTCGCCTACCAGCAGTACCTGAAGGCCTTCTCGGGCGACCGCTGGCAGGCGCTCGCGGCGGAGGGAGCGACTCCGCAGCGCTGTCTGTGGGCGTCGACGTCGACGAAGAACCCCGACTACCGGGACGTGCTGTACGTCGAGGAGCTGATCGGGCCGGACACGGTGAACACGATGCCGCTCGAGACCGTCACGGCGTTCCAGGACCACGGAGCCGTCCGCGACACGCTCACCGAGGGCGTCGACGAAGCTCGCGAGCTGCTCTCGGCGCTCGCCGAGGCCGGAGTCGACTACGACGACGTCGTCGAGACGCTCGAACGGGAGGGCGTCGAGAAGTTCTCGGACTCGTTGCGCCAGGTGCTCGAGGGCATCGAGGCGAAGCGCGCCGCGCTCGTCGCCTGACGCCGCGCGACGACGACGCCCGCGCGCCAACCCGGAGCACGCCCGCCTACCGGCGGGAGCACGGCCCCGACGTCGATGCCGCTCCGCGTGATCAGCCAGGAGATCACCGAGTTGGAGTTCCACATCTCGCCGGCATCGAGCTCGTCCCGTCCCCAGACCGCGGTGGGCACCTCGGCGACGAGCTCGAGGAGGCGCTGTGCGTGCGACGGGTCGTCCGTCAGCCGTCGGGGACTGTCGACTGCCTCGTTCACGTCGGGGATGACGCCGCCACGCCAGCACCTGAGCTCGTAGCGAAAGAGGCGCAGCCTGCCGAGGCGGCGACTGCCGACCGCGCCTTCGGCGACGACACCTCGTAGTCCTCCGTCGCCGTGAAATGCGGGCGCTTGCTCGATCACGAACTCACCTTCCGGTACGCGGACGACGAGCGCGGAGTGGTACAGGTCCCGAGTAGGCCGCTTCTCGAGCCACGCGACCACGGACTCGAAGACGCGCCCGTTGTAGCGCACGGAGTGGCCGCCGGCACCCAGTGGAAGCCAGTACAGGTCGACGTACGCGTTCTGCAGGGTCGTCGTCCTCGAGCCCCTAGTGGGTCGGGGCTCCCTTCGGGTTGCCGACCTTCAGCAGGCCGACCTGACCGAGATCGACGTCCGCGAACGCGTGGCTGACGAACGGGTAGAGCCCGTCGTCGCCGATCTTCACGTCGAAGACTGCGCCACCCCCGGCTGGGACGACTGCGGTCTGCACGTTGCGCTGGTACTGCGTCATGTCGCTGTTGACCCAGGCACGGTCGAGCATCGCGCCGACCACGTGGAAGTTGACGTTGTTCGTCGGCCCCGCGGCGACGACCCAGAAACGCGTCGTCTCGCCCGGCTTGGCGGTGAGGGGATGTGTCACGTACTGGTTGGCGTAGCCGTTGAACGTGACCCAGTCGGCCATGCGAGCTCGCGCCTTGCTCATATCCAGCGAGGCCGGCTCCTCGATGCCGTCGCCGGTCAGGTACCACTCGCTGCCGACCAGGACGTATTCGTTGTCGACAGGGGGGAGAGCGGCCTTGGGCCGGACGACGATCGCGCCGTACATCCCGTTGGCGATGTGCGCGAGCACGGGCTTGGTGCCGCAGTGGTACATGTAGATGCCGGGGTCGGATGCGGTGAAGCGGAACTTGATCGAGTCGCCGGGGGCCACGTCCTTGAACGCGACATCGGGCGCGATTCGAGCCGCGTGGAAGTCGATCGAGTGCGGAATCGAGCCGCCGTTCGTCAGCGTCATCTCGACGGTCTGTCCCTCGCGGACGTGGACGATCGGCCCCGGCGCTCCGTGGCCGTCGAAAGCCCAGGTGTTGTACTGGACCCCGGGAGCGATCTCGACCGTCATGTCCTTGAGCGTCATCTGCACCTTGACCAGGTCGCCCGCCGGTGCGGCCGGAAGGGCAGCGTCGTACGGTGCGTGCGCTTCGGCGAGCTCGGCGGCGTTCTCGGGCACGACGCCGGCGAAGCTGTTCAAAGGCAGTGCCGTGTTGTGATCTGCGTGAGCTGCCGACGACGTGGTGCTCGCGCCGTCACGCGCATCGCGCGCGTCCATCCACATCATCAGCGCGGCGAAGCCGAGCACGACCACGAGCAGGCCGAGAAAGAGCGCCAAGATCTTCGACAGAACTCCGGACTCCTTGTCGGGGGATGATCGGTACGTAGAGGTGCGAGCAGGGTGTGAAGCCATCGTTTCTCTCCTCGATCGACTCGGCCCAATGTAGGTCAGCAGCGCGTCTGCCGCCCTCGGGGCCGCCACGATTCGGGTTGCGGCTTTTCCGCAGCGCGTGCGAGGAGCGACGACCGGTGCGCTCCATCCGTAGTAGTCCCAGCGGGGCGACGGCAGATTCCGGATGCGGGCTCTGCGTCGTGCCGTGATGATCGGCGCACCGATAGGAGGTACGACCATGAAGACCATCGTGTTGGGCTACGACGAGACCGAGCCGGCGAAGCGTGCGCTCGAGCGAACCGCCGAGCTCGCGACTGCGTTCGGCTCTCACGTCATCGTCACGAGCGTCGCGCCGACGCACAACGTCATGGTTCACGGAGTCGGGCCTTTCGAGCACTGGAACTCGCCCGAGATGCACCGTGAGGAACAGGCTCGTGGAGGCGCGATCCTGCGCGAGCGCGGCGTGGATGTGGAGACAGTGCTCGGGCTCGGCGATGCACCCGACGAGATCCTCCGCCTCGCCGAAGAGCGCGACGCCGATCTCATCGTCGTCGGGACGCGTGAGCCGAACATGCTCGCGCGTTTGCTCGGCCACAGCGTCAGCGGCGCCGTGCAGCGCAAGGCGCACTGCGACGTTCTCATCGTTCACTGACGTTGTCATGGCGACCGGGGCAACTCCAGCTCCGGTCGCTGTTCGCGTCTCTCGTGGGAGCGTCCGCCGTCGGTGCTCGCCGGAGTCGGAGCAACCGGAGGCCTCATGCGGTGAACTACGACGGGTGAGCGGAATGCTTGGACTGCCGAACGGGATTCGCGCGTGTCTTTTCGACCTCGACGGGGTGCTCACGCGGACGGCGAGCCTGCACGCGGCGGCGTGGAAGGAGATGTTCGATGCCTTCCTCCGCAACCGGGCCGAGCTCGATGGATCGGCGTTCGAGCCGTTCGACCTCGAACGGGACTACGACGAGTACGTCGACGGCAAGCTGCGCTACGACGGTGTGCGCTCGTTCCTCGCGTCGCGCGGGATCGATCTGCCCGAGGGCGAACCGAGCGACTCGTCCGACGTCGACACCGTCATCGGCCTCGGCGACCGGAAGAACGAGCTCGTCCTCTCGCTCATCCGCAGCCGCGGTGTCGAGACGTATCCCGGCTCCGTCTCGTATGTGCGCGCGGCTCGCGATGTGGGTCTGCACCGAGGTGTCGTCTCCGCGAGCAAGAACTGCCGTGACATCCTCGTCTCGACAGGAATGGACGATCTGTTCGAGGAGGTGATCGACGGCGTCGTGGCCGAGCGGGAGCACCTGCGAGGCAAGCCCTCGCCGGACACGTTTCTCGCGGCTGCCCAGGCCCTGGGTGTCCGGCCGGCTGAGGCGGCGATCTTCGAGGACGCACTCGCCGGTGTCGCGGCCGGCCGAGCCGGGCGTTTTGGCTTCGTCGTCGGCGTGAACAGGTCCGACCAGGCAGAGGCCCTGCTCGGCAAGGGCGCCCACGTGGTGGTCTCCGACCTGGCCGAGCTGCTCGAGGACGCGTGACCTCGCCCCGGACATTCGAGGTCGAGCCGTGGTCGGTGCGCGAGACGAGCCTCGACCTCGAGGCTCTGGCCCAGACCGAGTCGGTGTTCGCGCTGGCGAACGGTCACATCGGATTGCGCGCGAACCTCGACGAGGGTGAGCCCTTTGGCCTGCCGGGCACGTATCTCAACTCCTTCTACGAGCTGCGGCCGCTGCCGTACGCGGAGGCCGGCTTCGGGTATCCGGAATCGGGCCAGACGATCGTGAACGTGACCAACGGCAAGATCATCCGGCTGGTCGTCGACGACGAGCCCCTCGACGTCCGCTACGGGCGGCTGCTCGAGCACGGGCGCGTGCTCGATCTCAGGTCGGGCCTGCTTCGGCGCCGCGTGGAGTGGGTCTCACCCGCCGGCGCAGCGGTCCGCGTGCGGTCGACCCGGCTCGTCTCGTTCGTCCAGCGGACGATTGCGGCCATCCTCTACGAGGTCGAGCCGGTGGACGGCCCGCTGCGGGTCGTCGTCCAGTCCGAGTTGGTCGCGAACGAGCCGGCGCCTCCTCAGTCGGCCGACCCTCGTGCCGCAGCGGCGCTCGAGTCGCCGCTCCACTCGGAGGAGTTCTCGCACAACGACGCGAGAGTCGTGCTCGTTCACTCGACGAAGCGCAGCGGACTGCGCGTGGCGGCAGGAATGGATCACCTCGTAGAAGGCCCCGAAGGAACGGTCACGAGCTCCGAGAGCGCGTCGCACGTGGGTCGAATGACGCTTGCCGCCAACGTCGGTGTCGGGCAACGAGTGCAGGTCGTCAAGTTCATCGCCTACGGCTGGTCGAGCCAGAGATCGCTTCCGGCCGTTCGCGATCTCGTCGTCGCGGCGCTCGCGGAGGCGCGTCACACCGGTTGGGACGGCCTCGTCGCCTTGCAGCGCGAGTATCTCGACGACTTCTGGGATCGCGCCGACGTCGAGCTCGACGGCGACACGGAGCTCCAGCAGGCTGTTCGCCTTGCGCTGTTCCACACGCTGCAGGCCGGAGCGCGCGCGGAACAACGCGCAATCGCGGCCAAGGGCCTGACCGGACCCGGCTACGACGGCCACACCTTCTGGGACACGGAACGCTTCGTCCTCCCGGTGCTGACCTATACGACGCCGCACGCGGCCGCCGATGCGCTGCGATGGCGCCACTCGACCCTCGACCTGGCGCGGGAGCGCGCGCGCCAGCTCGGCGTCGAAGGTGCGGCCTTCCCGTGGCGGACAATCCGGGGCCACGAATGTTCCGGATACTGGCCCGCGGGTACGGCGGCGTTCCACATCGGCGCCGGGATCGCCGACGCGGTGATCCGCTACCAGGCGGCCGCAGACGACGATGCCTTCATGCGGGAGTCCGGGCTCGAGCTGCTGGTGGAGACCGCGCGCCTGTGGCGCTCGCTCGGCCACCACGACGCGAACGGGAGGTTTCGCATCGACGGCGTCACGGGGCCCGACGAGTACAGCGCACTCGCGGACAACAACGTCTACACGAACCTGATGGCGCAGCAGAATCTTCGAGCGGCAGCCGATGCGGTCGCGCTCCACCCACGCCGTGCGGCCGAGCTCGGCGCAGACTTCGAAGAAGCTGCGACCTGGCGAGACGCCGCGGAGGACATGGTCGTGCCATGGGACGAGGCGCTCGGGGTGCACCCTCAGTCGGAGGGCTTCACCGATCACGAGGTCTGGGATTTCGAGAGCACCGCGCGCAACCGGTACCCGCTGCTGCTGCACTTCCCGTACTTCGAGCTCTACCGCAAGCAGGTGGTCAAGCAGGCAGATCTCGTCCTGGCCCTCCACGCGCGCGGCGACGCATTCACCGACGAGGAGAAGGCGAGGGACTTCGCGTACTACGACGCGCTGACCGTGCGAGACTCATCGCTTTCAGCCTGTACGCAGGCGGTGATCGCCGCAGAGGTCGGACATTTGGAGCTCGCGTACGACTATTTCGCCGAAGCGGCGCTCGTCGATCTCCACGACCTCGCCGGCAACACCGACAACGGCGTCCACATCGCCTCGCTGGCCGGTGCCTGGACTGCAGCCGTTGCCGGGTTCGGCGGCATGCGCGACCACGGCGGCGTATTGACGTTCGCGCCGCGCCTGCCGGCGCGGCTCGAGCGCCTGGTCTTCCGCCTTCTCTTCCGCGGACGCCGGCTGAAGGTAGAGGTGACGAGGGAGGCGGCCGCCTATACGCTCGTCGAGGGCGAGCCGATCTCGAGGTCGGCCATCACGGCGAGACCGTCACGCTCTCGAGGGCGCGAACCCGTCGCACTCGCCGTTCCGCCGACGCCCGTTCGACCGGCGCCGAGTCAGCCCGCCGGCCGCGAGCCGACGCGGCGAGGGATCGACGCATCGGTCGCTACTGATACCTGAGCGCTTCGGCGGGGCTGATGCGCGACGCGCGCAGCGCCGGTGCAAGCGTCGCGGCCAGCGCAACCGCGTAGACGACGAGGAAGATGACCCCGAGGTTCAACCAGGGCACGACGAGCTCGAGGTTCTCCCAGCTCGGCTGCGAGCGCGTGTCGCGGATGATGTTCCAGGCGAGCAGCAGGCCGAGAGCGGTTCCGACGACGATCGAGGTGAGTGCGATGAAGGACGACTCGAGCAGGAAGGCGGCCTGCACCATTCGCGTTCGGAATCCGATCGCGCGCATGACGCCGATCTGCTGGCGTCGCTCGACGACGGCTCGCGCGCTGATGACGCCGAGCGCCGCTACGCCCACGAGCAGCCCCAGCCCCAGGAAGCCCTGGATCAGGCGGTTGAAGGTGACGTTCGCGGCCAGGGTGTCGTCGACCACCTGCTGGATCGACTCCGCCTCGAGCCCGCTCGCCAGGAATGCGGCCTCCAGCCTCGCGGCAGCATCGCCCGGATCGACTCCCGGTGTGACCTCGAAGTAGTGGATCGTCGGCTGCGTCCGGCCCGGGAATGCCGCCGTGAGGGTCTCCTCGGAGGTCGAGATGCCGACCATCTCGAGCGGCGCCGTGTCCTTGAGGATGCCGATGACGGTCAGACGGACGCGCTTCCCAGTTTGCTTGTCCAGGACCTGGATCGGGATCGGGTCGAAGCCCTCCTCGAAGTAGAACCCGGTGAGCTGGAAGTCCGGAAGCACTCCGAAGTTCCAGCTGTCCCGCCGTGGAACGATCGTGCTGTCCACCACGGCGAGGCCCGGCGTCTTGCGAACCGCGGCCCAGACGTCCTGCTCCGAGCCGTAGCCGCGCGCGATGTCGCCTAGCCCGAAGGTCGTTTGCTCGAGAAACGGCGAGTCGAGCCCACGGACGAGATACGTCTCGTATGGGCGTCCCACCCCGAGTTGCTTCGCCTCGACGGCGAGCACCGACTGGCTGCCGACGGCGGTGAAGCTTGCGGCGTCCACGCCGGGCTTCCGCCGAAGTGCCGCCGCCATGTCGTCGATCGGCGCCGTCCCGGCCGTCCCGGCACGGACCTGGAACCCGCCTCCGTAGTCGTCGACGCCGATGGCATGGACGAAGGAGCCGTTCGAGGCGGTCCCGGTCACGAGCGTGAACACGACCAGGGTGAACATCGCGAGCGTCGTCCCGGTGCGGAACCGAGCAGCGAGGGGATAGGCGATCGACATCCGCAGAACCGGTGCGAGCGCGCCGATGCGGCCGAACACCCGCATGACGAGCGCCAGCAGCGCCGCGGCGTTGTGAACCATGACGAGCACCGCGCCGACGATGATCATCAGGCCGGCGACGATCCAGGTCGAGAAGTCCATCGCGAGCGTGCCGAAGACGGCGTCCCAGAGGTTCCAGGGAAGCAGCAGCGTCACGACGAGCGCGCCCCCACACGCCGTGTACGCGACGCGCTCCGGCACGCCCGCGACCTGCAAGAGCGGGATGAGGCCGAGCAGGAGGAGCGAGACGCCGAGCATGACGGGCGTCGCGGTACCCGAGCTCGTCCCGGACAGGGTGAGCAGTGAGGCCGAGCAGGATCGCGACCGAAGCCGACACGAGTCGCCGCCGTCGCCGACCGGTCGGCGGCTCGGGAAGGTTCCGGATCGCGGTCGAGACGTTCATCACGCTCACGCGCCACGCGGAGATGGCGACCACGACCAGGGTCAGGAGCATCCCGAGCGCGAAGGCGATGACGAGGCTGCGGGCGGTAACGGCGAACTCGATCTGGAGGCCCTCGTCCCCGTCCGCCGCGGCGAAGGCGCTCGCCATGACGGTGACCATGCCGAGGGCGACGAGCGCTCCCAAGAGCGCGCCGACGAACGCGGCCAGCAGGTCGTAGGCGGCTCCTTCGAAAGTGAACATCTGCACGAGATGTCCACGCCGCGTGCCGACCGCGCGTGCGATGCCGAGCTCGCTCCGCCGCTCGGCGGCGAGCATCACGAAGATGAGGAAGATCAGGAGGATGCCCGCGGCGATGGAGAACGTCCCGAACGTCGTGAAGAACGCCATGAACGCGTTGCCGGCAGCGTCGGCGTCCTCGATTGCGTCCGCCTTGAGGGTCTGGATCTCGAGTCCCAGCTCCTCGGTCACGGGCGTGAGGAGCGCGACGACGTCGGCCGAGAGGCGGGCGCCGGCGACGTCCCCTCCTCGATTCGAGACTGCGACGATCTTGATCTGGCCGTCGTGGTCGAACAGCTTCTGCGCCTGGTCGAGCGAGACGAGCATGGCAGCGTCGGACGTGCCTGCGCCATCGAATCGGACGACATCCCGCACGCGCGCCGAGACGGGTGCACCGCCGGCGTAGACGACGACCCGATCGCCGCGCTCGATGCGGAGCTCGCGGGCGGCCTTCGCGTTCAGGTAGACCTCGCGTGCGCTCAGGTCTGCGAGTGACAGCGTGCTGCCGCCGGAGCCGACGATGGGTGAGAACCCGTCCATCCGGCCCGGGTCGCCCGCGAAGAGGACGACGCTCGGCTCGCTCTGGCCCTGGGCCGGCGCCTGGACGGCCACCTGCTCCACGATCGCACCGGTGATCCCGTCGACGAGGTCGGAGCCCGCCGCAGCCGTCTCGATGCGCGTGACGGCCGACTCGTCGACCCAGCCGGTGCCGGTCGCCGCCCCGAGTGCGCCCGGGATGTCGTCGACCGCGCCCTTCGGAGCGATCGTCTCGTCCGTCGCGCCGAGCGTTGCGACGGCGGTCGTTCGGATCGTGTGGCTCATCGTGTCGCCGGTGGTCAGAGCGGCGGCGATGATGGTGGTGCCGAGCATCAGCCCGACCACGATGAGCGCGCTGCGCCCGCGCCGGCGGCCGACGCTCCGCACGGCGAGCTTGACGAGGATGCGGTTGCGGACGCCGAGGGCCGCCAGTGCGCGAGAGCGCGATGCCGAGCCCGACGAGGAGGACGACGAGGAGCGTGTCGGCGGGGATGCCGAAGACTTCCTTCATCGGCTACGCCACCAAGACGCCCGCCGTGTCGGCGAAGGCCACCTCGTAGTACTCCCTGCCGGGAGGGGACCTGAACATCGTCACGTAGCGCTCGAGCTCCGCGGACGCGAACCCCGAGGTGTCCTGGGCTCCCTCCTCCGTGTCCCAGAACGTGACGATCATCCCCTTGCCGTCGGGCGTGACGAGAGCGACTGCGCCCTCGTAGCCTTCCTGCTCGGCGAGGCCCGGCGCGACCTTCGCCTTGAAGAGCGCGGCCGCGTCGTCGATGTCGACGCGCATGGTGTCGATCTCAAGCAGCGTGACGCGCGAGTACATGTGACACCTCCAGTCGTTGCTCCTCGACGACCTCGCCGTCGAGCATCCGCACGATGCGGTCGGTCTTGCGTCCGACCGAGATGTCGTGCGTGACGATGAGAAAGGACAGTCCGCGCTCGAGGTTGAGCCGGCGCATCAACGCGACGATCTCGGCTG
Organism: uncultured Actinomycetes bacterium; assembly: GCA_963721795.1. Classification (GTDB taxonomy): domain Bacteria; phylum Actinomycetota; class Thermoleophilia; order Gaiellales; family Gaiellaceae; genus GMQP-bins7. The sequence goes on along the minus strand of CAVRLT010000014.1, from coordinate 175,794 downwards.
CGTTCTCGGAGTCGAGGTCTCCGGTCGGCTCGTCGGCCCAGACGATCGCCGGGTCGTTGACGAGCGAACGGGCGATCGTGACGCGCTGGCGCTCGCCTCCCGAGAGCTCGTCGGGTACGTGGTTCGCACGTTCCGCGAGGCCGACGAGGTCGAGCGCCGCGAGCGCGCGATCTCGCGCCTCGCCCCCTGCCACCCGTGCGACGAGGAGCGGGAGCTCCACGTTCTCCACCGCGGTCAGAACCGGGATCAGGTTGTAGAACTGGAAGACGAAGCCCATGCGCCGCGCGCGGTAGTCGGTCCGCTCGCGATCCGACATCTCGGACAGCGGCGTCCCCTCGATCAAGACCTCGCCGCCGTCGATCGAGTCGAGCCCGGAGAGGCAGTTGAGCAGCGTCGTCTTGCCGCAGCCGCTCGGGCCCATGATCGCCACCATCTCGCCCTTCTCGAGCGCGAGATCCAAGCCGCGAAGCGCATCGACGCGGACGGCGCCGGTGTCATAGGTCTTGTGGAGCGAGCGGGCCTCCACGATCGGCGTGTCCATGAGATCTCCTTCCGTCGTGCACGGAGTCTCGTCCCGCGCCGAGCCGATCGGTATCGGCTCAGAGCCGCGAACCAGGCGCGGGAAAGTACGGATCCGTGTCGAGAGGCGGCGACCAGGCGGCCGCGAGCACGACGGCCAGATCGAGCGTCGACAGGACCCCGAGTGGGCGCTGCTTGACGCGGTCGACGACGACGAGGTGCGAGACCCCGTACCATCGTCATGCGCCGGGCCGCATCCTCGAGCGTCTCGTCGGGAGCGACCGTCATGGCGGGTCTCATCGGCAGTCCCACCGGCAGTCTGGTCGTCGAGGGATCGGACCGTCGCGGCAGCGACGAGATCGAGATCGGAGACGACCCCCCACAAGGAGTGCTGGTCGGACGGGATCGTCGATCACCACGAGCAGTGGACGCGGTTGTCGCTCATCAAGGCGGCGACCGTCCTCAGGGACGCGTCCGGCGGGCAGCTGACGAGACCCCGGTGCATGGCGTCGGCGACCCTCATTCCGGAGAGCGTCGCGCTCGGAGCTGAAGCCGTCGACAAGTTCATGGGCAAAGGATCACAGGCAGCGCTCTCCAAGCGCATCGGCGGTCGTCCGAAGGGATCCTGCGGACAACTACGCCTTCCGCTTGCCATCCTCGTTCAGTCAGTAGAGAGCTGCAACATCCGCACGGGAGCGCGCGTGCGGTAGTCAGAGATTGCGCCGAGCCTTTCGCCTCCCACGGTCTCCCGGGAGCGTCTACGCTGGCGCCTGAACTCCGGGAGGTATATGTCTCAACAGACCGCGCTCGACCGGCTGCGCGTCCTTGTCGACGCGGGTATCGCGCTCAGTTCGGAGCTGTCCCTCGACGCGCTCCTGCAGCAGCTCGTCGAGACGGCCGCGCAGCTCACCGGCGCCCGGTACGCGGCGCTCGGCGTGATCGACCAGACAGGCACCGGCCTCGAGCGCTTCCTGACGGCCGGTATCGACGCGGAGACTCACGCGGCGATCGGCGATCTGCCGAGAGGACGGGGGATCCTCGGCGTCCTGATCCGGGAGGCCAAGCCGCTCCGGCTCACGGACCTCAGCGACGATCCTCGCTCGGTCGGATTCCCTGCCCACCATCCGCCGATGAGCACCTTCCTCGGAGTCCCGATCCTACTCCGCGGCGTCGCCTACGGGAACCTCGTATCTGACCGAGAAGGAAGGCGGAGGCGCCTTCACGGACGAGGACGAAGAGCTCACGCAGCTGCTGGCGGCCCAGGCGGCCGTCGCGATCGAGAACACGCGGCTGTACGAGACCTCCACGCGGTGGCTGCGCCACCTCGAGTCGCTGAACGAGATCGGTGACGCGCTCGCGGGGGAGCTCGAGCTGGAGCCGCTGCTCGGTCTCGTGGCGCGAAGGCTTCGAGCGCTCATCCACGCGCGGCTCGTACTGATCGCCCTTCCCGAGCCGGGACGCCAGGGCCTCCGTATCGCAGCCGCGGACGGCGAAGGCTCCGACGCGTACGGTCTCGTCGGAGTGGAGCTCGAGCTCGGTGGTTCGAAGACCGGCCGCGTCCTCCAGCGCGGACGGAGCGAGCGCGTCGACTCGGTGCTCGACGACCCCGAGATCGATCAGCAGGCCGCACGGAGAATGGGGGTCCGTCTGCCCTGTACGTTCCACTCGTGGCCCAGGGACGCCCGATCGGAGTTGTCGTCGCCCACGACAGGCTCGGCGCGACGTCCAGCTTCACCGACGAGGATGTGCGGCTCACCGAGTCGCTCGCCGCGCGAGCGGCGACGGCCGTCGAGCTGTCCGAGCGTGTGAGCCGCGACGCGGTTCGCCGCGTCGTCGAGGCGCAGGAGCTCGAGCGAGCGCGTCTCGCGCGCGAGCTCCACGACGAGACGGGACAGGCGCTCACATCCATCCTTCTGGGACTGAAGTCGCTCGAGGACCGTGCGGACACCGACGACGGTCGTGGCGCGGTGACCGAGCTCCGCGATCTCGTCGTCTCGACCCTGCAGGAACGTTCGTCGACTCGCCGTCGAGCTCCGGCCCGCCGCCCTCGACGACTTCGGGCTCGTGCCGGCGATCGAGCGCCTTCGCGACATGGTCGAGGAGCAGAGCGGTCTCTCCGTGGAGGTGCAGTCCCCTCTCGGCGACGCGCGGCTGCCTGCCGAGACCGAGACCGCGCTCTACCGCATCGTGCAGGAAGCGTTGACGAACGTGCTGAAACATGCTGCGGCCACTCGGGTCCTGGTTCGGCTGAGTCAGAGCGAGAAGTCCGTCGTCCTCCTCGTTCAGGACGACGGAAAGGGCTTCGAGCAGGAGAGCGTGCGCGACGGTGGTCTCGGGCTCGTCGGCATGCGGGAGCGCGTTGCGCTCCTCGGAGGGCGTCTGACCGTCGAATCGAGCGAGGGGGGCGGGACGCTGCTCAAGGCCGAGGTGCCGCTGCCGTGATCCGCGTGCTGATCGTCGACGACCACGCGGTCGTCCGGTCCGGGCTCCGCCGGCTCCTCGATGCGGAGCCCGACATCGAGACCGTCGGAGAGGCGCCGAACGCCAACCGGGCCGTTTTCGAGGCCCTCGAGGGACAGCCGGACGTCGTGCTGATGGATCTGGTGATGCCCGAGAAAGGCGGGATCGAGGGCATGCCTGCGGTGCTCCAGGCTGTCCCCGAGACGAAGGTGCTCGTCCTCTCGATGCAGGACGACCCTCGCTACGTGCGCGCCGCGTTCGAGGCCGGAGCCAGCGGGTACGTGCTGAAGGAGGCTGCCGACACCGAGGTGGTGGCGGCGATCCGGGCGGTCGCCTCGGGAGAGCGCTACGTGCACCCCGCGTTGGGAGCGAAGCTCATTGCTGCGGACGCCGAGGACCGACGGCGTGCCGAGCAGGATCCGCTGTCGGAGCGCGAGCGTGAAGTCCTCCGGCTACTGGCGCTCGGCCACACGAACCAGGAGATCGCAAAACAGCTCTACATCTCCGTCCGGACCGCGGAGACGCACCGGGCCCACATCATGCAGAAACTGAGCCTCTCGAGTCGGGCAGACCTGGTCCGTCACGCCCTGTCCGAGGGGCTGCTCGAGTCCGAGTAACCGAACCTCGGTCGCACGCGGATCCGTAGCTGTCCGGGTATCGAGTGTGGTTCGTTCGGACGTGTCGCTATCGAGCCAAATGCAGTTTCCTGTTCGCCTTGCGGGTCGTGTCGTCGATCGTCCAGCTCAGCTCTGACCGAACCGAGACGACGCCCGGCACTCGTGCCGCGAGTCGTTCCAGCGCGAGGGCCTCGCTTCGCGTCGCGACCACTCCGGTGACGAGAACGGCGCCATGCTCGACCTCGACGACCACGGCTCCAGGATCCTCGAGCCACAGGTTTCGGCGAAGCACGTCCTCCTCGATCTCCCCGCGGATGTCGTCGTCCTCGCGGACGAAGGCCTGCAGAAGATCGCTGCGGGTCACGATGCCCATGAGCTTCTGGGCGCCAAGGACCGGCAGGCGGTTCACGCCGTGCTCGGACATGAGATGGGCGGCCTCGGCGACCGAGCCGTAGGCGGCGATCGTGAGCGCCGGAGCCGTCATTGCCTCGCCCGCGTTGACCGCTCGCGCCTTGCTGCTCGCTTTGATCGCGTCGCTCTCGGAAAGCAACGAAAACAGCCGGCTGGTCCGAGCCGGAATCGGGTCGTACTCCTTGTAGAGGATGTCTCCCTCGGACACCACTCCGAGCACACCGCCCTGCGCGTCGCAGACGGGCAGGCCGGAGATGTGGTTCTCGGCGAGGATGCGGGCGACTTCCCGGATCGGCGTATCCGGTTCCACAGTCAGCACGTCCCGGGTCATGATGTCCTCGACCTTCATCGAGTCCTCCTTTCGGTTGTCCCCATCGTGGCTGACCCGCCCTGGGCGGAGCATCGGGTGAGACGCCGATCCACGGTTCGGTGAACTACCGACCGGAGACGCCTAGAACACAGAGAGGGCGGCATCGCCGCCCTCTCTGCTTCGTTGCTCCGGGAGGTCGGAGCTCTTGCGATCCGGGCCTCCCGCATTCCCGGATCAGCCTGTTGCCGGCTGCGTGGAGGGCTTGGCGCTCCGCGTCTCCGTCGCCGGCTCGCGGCCGAAGACGGCGAAGGCGAGGATCACGAGCCCGATGCCGGTCAAGAGCAGCGCGACTCCGACGACCAGACCGAAGATCGAGAGCTGCTCGGCCATGTAGCTCGTGTTGAGAGCGGTCGTGATCGCGACCGCCGACACCCAGCTCTGCCGGGCCGGGTTCGCGACCGGGTTGCCCTCCTCGTCTTTCAGCGCCGCCTCCTCGTCGCTCGTCCCCTTGGCACCGTCGGGGTCGTCGGCGGCGATGAACCTTCCCATCTGAGCGTAGGTGAGGCCCTCGGTGCGCTCGAGCTGGTGCTCGCGCATGATCAACGCGAACGCCCGTGCCTGGTCGCCGGTCTCGACCTGCTCGCCGTACCACTCGGACGCGTACTTGTCGGTCGCCGCGTCCTCGTCAGCGGCTTCGCTGAAGAAGACCTGCTCGTCCTTCAGGCTGTCTCGGACGGTGGTGTACCCGTCGACGCCCATGTAGATCGCGGCGGCGCCGAAGAGGATGAGAATCCCTCCGGCGACGAATCCACCGATCTCCCAAATCTTCTTGCCTTTCATCGCTCCACCTCCCGGGTGAGCACTTCATTGCTGTGATGCACCAGTCTCGAGCGAGACGGGGCGACGGCCATCGGCACATCCACGCCGCGTTGGTGCGTTCGAGCCGCGTGGCTGGTGTGGAGAACTACGTATGGCTACGCGACGACGTGCTCCCGTACGGCTGCGGCACGGACGACGAGCACCGGCCGCTTCGACGCGCCGAGAACTCTGCGGGAGACACTGCCCAGGAGCGCCGACGCGACGGCGCCATGCCCTCGCGACCCGACGACGACGAGGTCTGCGTCGATCGTTTCGGCGTGACGGACGATCTCGACAGCGGCGTCGCCCCGCAGCAGATCGGTTTCCGCTGGCACGCACGCGTGCTCGGCGACGGCGTACGCGCCCTCGAGCACCTGCTCGTCCCAGTCGGTCGGCTCGTAGGGCACGTACCCCATCAGACCGAAGCCGTTCATCGCCACCGTGTGAGACGGAGGCACGACGTGAACGAAGACCACCTCCGCGCCTTCCTCCCGCGCGAGCTCGACTCCGAGCTCGACCGCTTCGTCCGCGGCCGCCGAACCATCGGTTGCGATCAGGATCCGCTGCATCGTCGACCTCCTCGATTCGCTCGTGCTCCCAGCTTCCTCCGACGTCGGCGCAGGCGCATCCGCGCCGGGTCCGATCCCGCTCCGTACTTCTCCGCAGAAGACCGATCTAGAGGAGCGCTCGCACGGCGCGTGCGACGACGAGCTCTTCGCGTGCCGCGATGACGAGGACCCGAACCGCCGACTCCGACGTCGCCACGTCCGAGTCGGGGATCGAGCGCGCGTTGAGCTCGGGATCGAGCTCGACGCCGAGAAAGCCGAGGCGCTCGCACACGTCCGCTCGGACGCGCGCCGAGTGCTCGCCGACGCCCGCGGTGAAGACGAGCGCGTCGAGGCCGCCCGCTGCAGCAGCCATCGCCGCCACGGCTCCCGCGATGCGGTAGGTGTACACGCCGAGCGCGAGCTGCGCCCGCTCGTCGTCCCGAGCAGCCGCCTCGAGCGCACGAAGACCTTCTCCTCCGGACAGGCCCTCGAGGCCCGACTCCTCGTTCAGGGCTCGATCGACGTCGTCGACGGACAGCCCGTGCGCACGCTGGACGAAGAGGAGAGCGCCCGGATCGATCGAGCCCGAGCGGGTCGCCATCGGCACGCCTTCGAGCGGCGAGAACCCCATCGTCGTGTCGACCGAGCGTCCGTCGCGTACCGCCGTCACCGAGCAACCGCCGCCGAGATGACAGACGACGAGGCGGAGATCGTTCGGGGAGCGACCGAGCAGCTCGGGCGCTCGCTCCGATGCACCACTGCACCGAGAGCCCGTGGAAGCCGTAGCGCCGGATTCCCCACTCCTCGCGCCAGGTCCGTGGAAGCGCGTAGGTCGCAGCTTCGACCGGAATCGTCACGTGGAAGGCGGTGTCGAACACCGCGACGTGCGGCACACGGGGAAGAGCGCGACATCGCAGCGTCGATCCCCGCCAGCGCTGGCGCGTTGTGAAGCGGTGCGATCGACTCGAGCTCTCGCGATGGTTGCGACGCACGGCGGCGTCGATCGAGCGTCGGCTCGACGAGTCGCGCGCCGCCGTGGACGACGCGATGGCCGACTGCGGCGACCTCCTCGGCGCGAATGGCCTCGAGCGACTCGACGACCACGACCTGCTCGTCCTCGGACGACGAGGTGGAGCTTCAGGCTCGTCGAGCCGGCGTTGACGACGAGGATCGCGCCCGAAGCGCTCAGAACGGCCAGGTCCAGTCGCGGATCTCGGGATCGTCGTCGCCGTGCTCCCGCGTGTACGCGCGAGCCTGCAGCCGCCGGTCGATCATCTCCTGCCTGAGATGCCCGGCGCTCGCCGCCAGCCCGGGGACGCGGTCGACGACGTCCATGACGAGATGGAACCGGTCGAGGTCGTTGAGCATCACCATGTCGAACGGCGTGGTCGTGGTCCCCTCCTCCTTGTAGCCGCGCACGTGGAGGTTGGAGTGGCCGGCGCGTCGGTAGGTCAGGCGGTGGATCAGCCAGGGGTAGCCGTGATACGCGAAGACGACGGGCCGGTCCGTCGTGAAGAGCGAATCGAACTCGGTGTCTGGGAGCCCGTGCGGATGCTCCGCCTCGGGCTGGAGGCGCATGAGGTCGACGACGTTCACGACCCGAACCCTGAGCTCGGGCAGGCGCTCGCGGAGGATCGCGGCGGCCGCGAGCGTCTCCAGCGTCGGGATGTCGCCGCAGCAGGCGAGGACGACATCGGGCTCACCTTCGTCGTCGTTCGAGGCCCACGCCCACATGCCGAGGCCGCGCGTGCAGTGGACGATCGCGTCCTCCATCGAGAGGTAGTCGAGCGCAGGCTGCTTCCCGGCCACGACGACGTTCACGTAGTGTCTGCTGCGCAGGCAATGGTCGGCGACCGAGAGGAGCGTGTTCGCGTCCGGCGGGAGGTAGACGCGGATGATCTCCGCCTTCTTGTTCACGACGTGGTCGATGAAGCCGGGATCCTGGTGCGAGAAGCCGTTGTGATCTTGGCGCCAGACATGCGAGCTGAGCAGGTAGTTGAGCGAGGCGATCGGCCGCCGCCACGCGATCCCGCTCGTCACCTTCAGCCACTTTGCGTGCTGGTTGAACATCGAGTCCACGAGGTGGATGAACGCCTCGTAGCAGTTGAAGACGCCATGCCGGCCGGTGAGCAGGTACCCCTCCAGCCAGCCTTGGCACTGATGCTCGGAGAGAATCTCCAGGACGCGCCCTTCGGGGCCTAGGTCTTCGTCGGTGGGGAGGAGCTCGGCTTCCCAGGCGCGGTCGGTGACCTCGAACACGTCGCCGAGACGATTCGAAGCCGTCTCGTCGGGCCCGAAGATCCGGAAGTTGTCGGGGTTCCGAACGATGACGTCTCGGAGGAACCCCCCGAGCACGCGCATCGCCTCGCTCGAGGAGTGTCCCGGCGCCGGCACGTCGACGGCGTACTCACGGAAGTCGGGCAGGACGAGATCCCGCAACAGCTCGCCGCCGTTCGCATGCGGGCTCGCGCTCATCCTCGCGTCTCCCTCGGGCGCGAGAGCCGCGATCTCCGAGACGACTCGCCCGTTCTCGTCGAACAGCTCGTCGGGCCGGTAGCTCCGCATCCACTCCTCGAGCTGCCGGATGCGCTCGGCGCTGTCGCGAACACCGGCGAGCGGGACCTGGTGCGAGCGCCAGGTCCCTTCGACGGGCTTTCCGTCGACCTCGCGCGGCCCGGTCCACCCTTTCGGAGTTCGGAGGATCAGCATCGGCCAGCGGGCGGGCGCGTTCGCGCCGCTCTCGCGTGCGGCGCGCTGGATCGCTTCGATGCTGTCGAGGGCCCCGTCCAGTGCCGCAGCAAAGCGCTCGTGCACTGGGCCGGGCTCCTCGCCGTCGAATCCGCCAGAGACGAGAAGCGGTTCCCAGCCGTAGCCACGGAAGAGGTCGAGAAGGTCGGCCTCCGGGATCCGGGCGAGCACGGTCGGGTTCGCGATCTTGTACCCGTTCAGATGCAGGATCGGAAGGACGGCCCCGTCGACGCGGGGATTCAGGAACTTGTTCGAATGCCAGCTCGCTGCGAGAGGCCCGGTCTCGGCCTCTCCGTCACCGACGACGCATGCGACGAGGAGGTCCGGGTTGTCGAACGCAGCTCCGAAGGCGTGCGACAGCGCATACCCGAGCTCACCGCCCTCGTGGATCGAGCCGGGAGTCTCCGGGGCGGCATGGCTCGGGATCCCGCCGGGAAACGAGAACTGGCGAAAGAGCTTCTGCAGTCCCTCGGCGTCCTGCCCGATGTCGGGGTAGACCTCGCTGTACGTCCCTTCGAGGTACGCGTTGGCCACGTTCGCAGGCCCTCCATGGCCGGGCCCGGTGACGAAGATCGTGTTCAGCCCTCGCTCGCGAATCGCGCGGTTGAGATGCACGTAGACGAGGTTCAGTCCCGGCACCGTCCCGAAGTGGCCGAGCAAACGGGGCTTCACGTGCTCGGGCTGCAGCTCCTCCCGAAGCAGCGGGTTGTCGAGGAGGTAGATCTGACCGACCGAGAGGTAGTTCGCCGCGCGCCAGTAGCGGTCGAGTGCGTCCAGCGCCTCCGTGGTCAGCGCGCTCACGACGTCGATCCTAGGGCCTCGGTCACGGATGGAGCCGAGCCAAGGAGGCTCCTCCGTGAGCCAGCACGACGAGCAGGCTGAGTCGAGGATTGCCGAACACGACATGTCTTGCGCCGGCCGGTACCACTGCGGCCTCGCCCCAGGTCAGCGTCACCGGGCCGCTTTCCGGCACGCCGAGGACGCCGTTTCCGTCGAGCGCGATGTACAGCACGTCTCGTGGCACCACCCGCATCGTTCCGGTACCCGGAGAAGTGAGCACCTCGACGCGGATCTCCAATGCAGACGCGGTAGCCATGACTTGCGTCCCCCTCTGGATCTCTCGAGACGCTCCCGAACGGCCCGAACGTCCAGGGGCATCGCGGCGGGGAGGAGCCCGCTGTCCCGAGTCGTGGTCGTCATGCCTTCTCCTCCGGAGTTGCGATCCTCGATCAGTGCACGATCAGCACCTGAGAACGATGGTGGTCATGCAGCACCTCCTGTCCTGGACAGTGTCCCGTATCGCGTGTCGGCGGCACCCGTGGAACCGCGCGATCGTCCACGGATTTCTACGGAACGTCGGAATTACCAGGTCTTCGTGCGAACGGGGACCCGCGGGCGCGCGATACGCACGCGGGCGTCGACCACGACGCAGCCCGTAGGGAGCGCGAGCACGGGATTCAGGTCGAGCTCGGCGACCTCGGGGACGTCCTCCCCGAGGCGGGAGAGCCGGTGCACGAGGTCGGCTAGTGCTGCGGCGTCGGCGGCTGGCGCACCTCGAAAGCCGCGCACGAGGCGACCTGCCTTGCCTTCCGACACGAGCTCTTTGGCATCGACGTCCGTGAGCGGCGCGATCCTGAAGGACGCCTGTCCGATGAGCTCGGCGAAGACACCACCAGGCCCGAACGCGACGAGCGGACCGAAGACCGGATCCTGGACGAGGCCGCCCAGAAGCTCCGTGCCCCCGGCGATCATTGGCTGCACGACGACGGGCGTGCCGATCCGGTCCGCGGCAGCGCGAACGGCGTCGGCACTCGACAGGTCCAGGGCGATGCCGCCCGTTTCCGTCTTGTGTGCACCCGCCTCGGCGGACTTCACGACGACGGGGTAGCCGAGCGATTCGGCAGCCGCCACGGCTTCCTCAGTGGTGGAGGCGACACGATTCGGGACCAACGGAATCCCGTAGGCCACCAGTAGCTCGTGCGTATCGGCAGGGTCGAGCCAGCAATCGTCCGACTGCGTGAGCGCGCGCTCGACGACTCGTACCGCCGCCTCTCGGTCGACGTCTTCGAGGGAGGGCACAAAGCCGAGGGGCCGCCTCAGCCAGTCGGCCCGCTCGGCGGCTCGACCGAGCGCCCGGGCGGCGGACTCGGGGAACGTGAAGGCCGCGGCGGCTCCGTGGTCCTGACGCAGGGCCGCTGGAATGCCACCGGCGCTCATGACGACTGCGAGCACGGGCTTCTCCTGGCTCGACGCGGCTGCCGCGCGCGCGATCGCGCCGGCCACGCTCTCGGCGCTTGCGCTCACGGCTGGCACGAAGAGTGCGATTACGGCGTCGACGCCGGGATCGGCCAGCAGCAGCGGCAGGACACTCTCGTAGGAGGCCTCGGACGCCGATCCCAGCATGTCGACGGGATTGGCGAGGCTGGCCTCCTCCGGGAGCAGCGCCGCAATCGCTCGAATCGTGCTCTCGCCGAGCGGGGGCAGCTCGAGACGCGCGGCTTCGCAAGCGTCGGCGCACAGGATCCCGAGGCCGCCGGCGTTCGTCAGCAGGGCGACCCGGCGGCCTCGCGGCATCGGCTGCGACGAGAGCAGGGTGGCCACGTCGATGAGCTCTTCCAGCGAGCCCGCGCGGATGACTCCCGCCTGGTGGAAAAGCGCGTCGACGGCAGATTCCGAGCCCGCGAGCGCTGCGGTGTGCGAGCTCGCTGCCCGAGCTCCGGCGCCCGTTGTCCCGCTCTTCACGGCAAGAATTGGCTTCGTACGGGCCACGCGGCGGGCGAGGGTCGCGAACTTCCGCGGGTTGCCGAACGACTCGAGATAGAGCAGGACGATCTCCGTCGCCGGATCGTCCTCCCACCACTCGAGCAGGTCGTTCGACGAGACGTCGGCCTTGTTCCCGATCGAGACGAAAGCGGACAGCCCGAGACCCCTGGATTCAGTCGCTTCGAGGAGCGCCAAGCCGAGCGCGCCGCTCTGCGAGGAGAAGCCGATGTTCCCCGGCGGCGCCGCGCGCGAGGCGAACGTCGCGTTGAGCCTCACCGCGGCCGAGGAGATGCCGAGGCAGTTGGGCCCGAGGAGGCGGGCGCCGTGGCCTCGAACGAGGCCGAGCAGCGAATTCTGGCGCTCTTCTCCTTCGGAGCCGACCTCCGCGAACCCGGCCGAGATCACGCAAACGGCCCGGACTCCAGCATCGAGGACCGCTTCCACCGTCTCGAGCACCACCACCGCCGGGACACAGACCACGGCGAGATCGACCGGATCGGGAATGTCGGCGACGGAGCGGTAGCCACGTACCCCCGCGACCGGACTCGCCGTTGCGGTTGACGGGGTACGCCGCGCCCATGAACTCGCCTTCGAGGATGTTGCGAAAGAGCTCCCCGCCGATCGTGCCGCGCCGGGACGAAGCGCCGAGGACGGCGACCGACTGCGTCTCGAAGAACGGGCGCAACGACGCGACCACGGCGGTGTGGTCGCGTGCCTCGACACGCGAGGTGTAGTCGGCCGTCGCGGCAATCGGAAACGTCAGCTCCACCTCGCCGCCCGAGAGGAGCCTTGTGACCTCGAAGCCGGCGCCTTCGAAGACGTTCATCATCGCCGCGTTGTCCGCCATGACCTCGGCGACGAAGCGCGCGATCCCCTCGCCGGCCGCCCGAGCCGCGAGCTGCTCCAGAAGCCTCGTGCCGATGCCCCGTCGCTGGTGGTCGTCGGCGACCGCGAAGGCCACCTCCGCGCTCAGCGGATCCCGAAGGCGCACGTAGTTCGCGAGAGCGACGATCCGGCCTTCACCGGCCTCGATCACCGAGCCGGCGAGAGCTCCCCGGTCGACCCAGTCGGGATCGAGAACGGGGTCGACGAGCCGCTCGTCGACGGTCGGGCGGCCGTGGAAGCGGAGGTACAGGCTCCGCTCCGACAGGGCTTCGAAGAAGTGGACGAGCGCCAACCGATCGGCCTGGCCGGGCGAATGCAGGCGAAGCGTGCTCCCGTCACGGAGGATCACGTCGACGGCATCGGCCGTCGCTGCCGTCGACGTCACTCGTTGTTGCCCCCCTGCCCTTCCGCTTGCTGCCATGGCGCCTCCCGGACGACGAGCACCGAGCTGAGCGCCTGGTGCGCGACTCGTTCGCTGACGGAACCTAGCGCCTTCAGGCCGTGCGGTCCGCGGCTGCCGACGACGACCAGGTCGACGATGCCGCTGGCTCCGACCAGGGCACGCGCGGGCTCGTTCATCGTCTCCTTGACGCCCTCGCCGTCACGTTGATCCGAGACAGCGATCGCGCCATCGTCGGCGGCCCCGATCCGGTTGCGGATTACCCGCAGCGCGGCCACTCTCAGAGACCGAGCCCGACTCCCGCCCCGAAGGTCGAACGCGCGACGTCGCGCATGCCGACCATCCCAATGGGCCGTTCGCGATCAACGACTGGCAGGTGGTGGATGTCGTGCTCTCTCATGAGGAATGCCGCGGTGTCGAGTGCGGTAGTCGCCGAGACCGTGATCGGCTCCGCCGTCATCCACTGGCGCGCTCGAGCATCGCTCGAGTGGACTCGCCCAGCGAGAGCCCGCAGCAGGTCGCGGGAGGTCAGGATTCCGATCAGCCGCCCGTATTCGGCGACGAGCGCGGAGCCGAGATCCTCTTCCACCAGCTGCTCTGCGATCTCGCCGAGCGTGTCCTCCGGCGCGACGACGAGCAGATCGGTTGACATGACGTCTCCGACCGTTTCCTCCGACTCGCCGAACGCTGTCTCGAACGCAGACTCGAGGAGGCGGTCACGGCGAGGCGCGGCGTCGTCGACGTCGAGCTCGATCTCAACGGCCAAACCGACGTCGTGCGGGAGCTCGGCCGGCACCTCCGCACCGGCAACCCGCGCCAGAAACGGGGCGAGGTAGCGGCCGACGATCTTTGCGGGCGGCCACCACAACGGCTCCGCGCTCGCCTGCGATGCTTCCTCGGACCAGCCCGTGAGCTCGCCACGCAGATACCTGGGCCCCTTTCCCGTCAAGAGCAGTCCTCGGAGGACAGGCCGGAAGGGGTGAGGCGCGAGCTCCACGCCCGCCTCGAACGCGATCGCCTCGGCGGCGGCCTCTGCCTGCTGAGCGGCGATGCCGCCCTGCTTCACGTGAAAGCTCGTGATGTCGCCGGCCGCGTAGACGTCGTCGAGACCGAGCACTCGACCGTGCTCGTCGACGGAAACGAAGCCCTCGAGCGTCTGCGGGATCCCGCCGATTCGCGGGCCCTGCAGGCGCGGGAGAGCGACCACGCGATCCGCGACGACGATGCCCTCGCCCACGAGAAGAAGCTCGCCGTCACGCGCCTCCGCCGGATACGCGCGGGTATGAACGACGATTCCTCGCTCGTCGAGCAAATCGCTGACCGCGCGGCTCGCCTCCAGTCCGAAGATTCGGAGAGGTTGATCCTCGGGCGTCACGAGGCCGACAGTCACACCGGCGATCTGCCGGCTGGAGACCCAAGCGGCGGTCATCAGCGCCAGCTCGTATGCGGGCAAGCTCCAGACGGCGCCTACCGGAACTGCGAAGACGACGGTCCGCGCCTTACCCGCCTCGACCTCGGCCAGCAGCCGCTCGATTCGCTCCCTGTCCGCAGGCCCGCGGAACGTGATCGCGCCGTCGATAGCCGGCTTCGGCACGGCACCACAGGCGACGAGGAGCATCGAGTACGGGATGGCGCCGCTTGCTGACGTGTACGCGACGTGGCGAGCTGCATCCACCGAGGAGAGCTCACCTTTCGTGAATGTCGCTCCCATTTCCGCCGCGAGCGCTCCCAGCTCGAAGTGCTTCACCGTCCCGAGCTCGAAGGGCTCGGCAACGGCCATCGGCCGGTACCAGAAGCGGGGGTCAGGGGCGAGCAGCTCGACCGATACTCGGTCTTCCCCGAGCGCCCGCAGCGCGAGCGCACCCTCCAGGGCGGCGACGCCTCCCCCTGCGATGAGTACCTTGGCTATCCCGTTCTCTTCCATCGTGTACCCCCGGCGACTCGACGTGTCGATGGACATCACGATGATCGCCTCCAGGGGCCGGGCGGAGAACCGCGAGAACCCGGCTCCGCCTGCGGGTTTTCCGCAGCTCGGTACGCATGCGCCGCGAGGCGCGGAGCGCCCGCGCTTCGTAGGCTCGGGTCGACCAAAGGAGGCACGTCCGTTGACATTGATCTGGTTCGTCGTCTGGCTCGTCTTCAATCTCGTCGGCGACAACGAGCCCCTCACGTTCGATCCCGTGAACTGGTGGACGGGATTGCTGCTCCTGGCGATCGCCCTCGACCTGAGCCGACAGCACGCCCCCCAGCTCGGCAGGACGTCGGACGGCGGCTGACCGAGCCGCCGCCGACGTAGGAGATGACGAAAGCTCCGCACGCGCTCGCCGCCGAGGACGTCGCGCGCGGGCTCGACGCGAATCTCGAGCGCGGCCTGAGCGACGCCGAGGCCGCCGCGCGCCTCGTGCGGTTCGGCCCGAATCGGCTTCCGCGAGCCCACCGCCCGGCATACCCGGCGATCGCGCTGCGGCAGTTCGCCGACCCGCTGGTGGGGCTCCTGCTCGGCGCCGTCATCGTCTCGCTCCTGATCGGCGAGCGGATCGAGGCCGCTGCGATCGCCGCCATCGTTCTCTTGAACGCGCTGCTCGGCTTCGTCCAGGAAGCCCGCGCCGAGAGCGCGGTGCTCGCGCTCCGCGAGGTTCTCGAAGAGCACGCGAGCGTGATTCGGGGTGGACGGGAGCGCGAGGTCGGCGTCGAGCAGCTCGTGCCGGGCGATCTCGTGGTTCTCCGAGAGGGTGAGCGGGTGCCGGCGGACGTGCGGCTGGTCGTCGCGGCGGGGCTCGCGGTCGACGAGTCGACCCTGACCGGTGAGTCGGTCCCGGTCGACAAGGCGGTCGACGCGGTGCCGCTCGAGACGCCGCTGGCGGAGCGCACCTCGATCGCCTACGCGGGCTCGTCGGTGACTCGCGGGCGGGGTCGTGGGATCGTCACTGCAACGGGCTCGGCGACGGAGCTCGGTGCGATCGCGGGACTGACGGAGCAGGCGAAGCAGCCGCTCACGCCCTTGCAGCGCCGCATCGGTGCGCTCACCCGCGTGATGGTCGCCTTCGGTGTCGTCGTCACGCTCGCCCTCGGCGGAGCGATGCTGGCTCGCGGCTCGTCGCTCGAGGAAGCCTTCCTGGTCGGAGTCTCCGTGGCCGTCGCAGCGGTGCCGGAGGGGCTGGCCGCAACCGTCACGATCGCGCTCGCGCTGGGCGCTCGTGAGATGGCTGCCCGGGGTGCGATCGTTCGTCGGCTCACCGCGGTCGAGACGCTGGGAAGCGCGACGGTGATCGCCTCGGACAAGACGGGGACGCTCACGGAGAATCGCCTTCGTCTCGCCGACGCCCTCCCCGCGAACGGCCGGGACGAGCGCGAGCTCCTGGCTGCAGCAGTCCTGGCGTCCACCGGGCGTCTGCTCGGACGAGGAGGGACAGCTGAGGCCGGTCGGCGATCCGGTCGACGCCGCGCTTGCGCTGGCGGCGCACGAGCGCGGTCTCACCCGCACCGTGCTGCTCCAGGGCCGGCGTCCGGTGCGTGAGCTTCCGTTCGATTCGGTACGGAAGCGGATGGCTCGTGTCTATGAGGAGGACAGCGGGAGCCACCTGTACGTCAAGGGCGCACCCGAGGTCGTGCTCGAGCGCTCGATCCTGCCGTCCGACGAAGCCGCGTCGATCGAGGCCGTTGCGGAGGAATGGGCGTCGAGAGGGCTCAAGGTGCTCGCCGTCGCGAAGCGCGAGCTTCCCGCTGCGAAGGTGGAGGACGATGCTCTCGAGCTCGGTCTCGTCCTCGTCGGGCTCGTCGCGCTGCACGACCCTCTGCGGGAAAGCGCCCGAGAAGCGGTCGAGGAAGCGCGCGCGGCCGGCCTCCGGGTGGAGATGATGACTGGAGATCATCCACTGACCGCCGAGGCCATCGGCCGCTCTCTCGGCTTGCCCGAGTCCGCGATCCACGCGCGCGTGACGCCCGCCGAGAAGCTACGCCTCGTCGAGTCCTTGCAGGAAGGGCGAGAGGTGGTCGCGGTCACCGGCGACGGCGTCAACGACGCACCGGCCCTTCGCCTGGCGGATGTCGGTGTGGCGATGGGTCGCAGCGGCACGGAGGCCGCTCGCGAGTCGGCCGATCTCGTCCTCACGGACGACGACTTCGCCACGATCGTCGCGGCGATCCGCGAGGGGCGCGCGATCGCCGACAACATCCGGAAGTTCGTGGCCTTCCTCCTCTCCGCGAACCTCGGCGAGGTGGCGCTCTTCGCAATCGCGATCTTCGCCGGGCTCGGTGTGCCGATGACCGTCGTGCAGGTGCTCCTGGTCAACGTCCTCACGGACGGGCTCCCTGCCGTCGCGCTGACCCGCGACCCGGCTGCGGCGGACACGATGCGCCGGGCGCCCGAGCGCGGGGACCGCCTTTTCCCGCCGCGCGCGTGGGCCGCGCTGGCCGTCGTCGGCGTCCTCGTCGGGCTCGCTGCTCTCGCCGCGTTTCTCGTCGGCCGCAGTGAGGGCGGGGAAGAGGCGCGAACGATGGCGTTCGCGACAGTCGCGTTCGCCGAGCTGGCGCTCGTCTTCTCGCTGCGCTCGCCCGTCCGGGCCGCCTGGCAGGCGCCGCGGAACCTCTACCTGCTCGGAAGCGTCGTCCTCTCGGCGGCCATCGTGCTGGCGGTCCTCTACCTGCCGATGCTGAACGAGCCGCTCGCCACTGTTCCGCTCGGCGCCTCCGAGCTCGGCGTGGTTGCCGCGCTCGCGCTCGTCCCGTTCCTGTGCGTCGAGATCGGCAAGGCACTGCTGCGGCGCTCGGGATTGACGCTGGAGGCGGCGGAGGCATGATGCGGCGGCTCGCTCATCCGCGGCACTCGGAGCTGATCCGCCACTACCTCCCGGACCTCGTCTACGGCGCGAACGACGGGATCATCACGACGTTCGCGGTCGTGTCGGGCGTCGTCGGCGCCGACCTCTCCGAGCGAGTCATCCTGATCCTCGGGTTCGCGAACCTCCTTGCGGACGGCTTCTCGATGGGCGCGAGCAACTTCCTCTCGCGCCGTTCCTACGCCGAAGAGGAGGAGCGTGCGGCCGGTCGTGAAGCCGCGCGCCACGGCCTGGCAACGGTCGTCGGCTTCATCACCGCAGGCATCGTGCCTCTCGTCGCCTACCTCGTCCCGCTCCCGGACGACGTGCGCTTTCCGGTGGCCGTCGCGCTGACGCTGTCGACGCTCTTCGCCGTCGGCGCCTCCCGCACGGTCGTTACCCGTCTCGGGTGGCTGCGGAGCGGGCTCGAGATGCTCCTCGTCGGCGCCGTGGCCGCGATCGTCGCGTACTCGATCGGCGCCCTCGCCTCGACGCTGACCGGCACATAGCGACTTTCAGCTGACGAGGAGGAGGGCGACCGCGAAATAGGCGACGATCGAGAGCAGGTCCTGGATGACCGTGGCAAGCGGCCCGGATCCGAATGCAGGATCTCGTCCCAGGCGCGCAAGCCCGTACGGCAGCGCCATGGCGACCACGGACGCAATCGAGCAGCTGATCGCCAACGACACGCCGACGGCAGCAGCGACGTCACCTTCCCTCCAAATTGCGAGCGCGAAGGCGAAGAAGGCCGCGCCCAGAAGTGCGCCGATCACGAGCCCGGTCGCGAGCTCACGCGCGAAGACCGAGCGCACGGAGACCCCGAGCGCCATCCCGCGGATGACGACCGTCTCGGTCTGCGTCCCCACCGCGTCCGCCATGTAGACCACCGCCGGCAGGAAGAAGGCCAGCAGAACCTCCTCGCGGATCTCCTCCTCGAACGCTCCCACGATCACCGCAGAGGCCATGGCCCCGAGAAGGCCGAGCCCGAGCCATGGCAGCCGGTGCCAGAGTCGCCGCGCGACGGGCTCGAGCGAGGCCATCCGCGCCGCCGACGCATCGCTGAGGAAGCCTCCGAGCCGGGCGAGGTCCTCCTCGTGCTCGAGCTCGAGGACCCGGAGGAGCCGATCGGGCGGAACGAGCCCGTGGAACCGTCCCTCGGCATCGACCACGGCGACGCTGCGGCCTCCGCGCCGCGCCGTTGCGCGCGCCGCCGTTTCGAGGTCGGCTTCGGGCAGGACCTGCGCCGGCTCCTCCGCAAGCTCGCCGACGCGTGTGTCGGGCGGCGAGGCGAGCAGCCGCTCGATCGAGACGACTCCGGAGAAGCGCCCGTGGTCGAGCACGGCGACCTCAGTGACGCTGGCGAACGCGCGGTCGGAAAGCGTCGCACGCACCTGGGCCACGCGGGCGTCGGAAACTGCTGTCGGGACATCGGAGACCGCGACTCCACCCGCCGCGCCCTGGAAGCTCTCTGGGGCACGGGCGTCGGCCACGACGTCACTTTCGCAGCACCGGCAGACACCCGCCCGGCGACTGCGGTAGAAGAGGCCATGGCGAGCGAGCACGCGATCGAGGTCGACCGCCTCGTCGTCGTGCGTGGTGGTGCCCGTGCGCTGGCGGACGTCACCCTGACCGTGCGGCGTGGCGCCGTCACCGGTCTGCTCGGCCCCAGCGGCAGCGGCAAGACGACGCTGATGCGCTCGATCGTCGGCGTGCAACGCATCGAGTCGGGCACCGTGCGCGTCCTCGGCGAGGAAGGAGGAGCACCGGCGTTGCGGAGGCGCGTCTCCTACACGACCCAGGCGCCGTCCGTCTACCTGGATCTGAGCGTTCGCGAGAACCTCCGCTACTTCGCACGGATCCTCGATGCGCCGGCTGAGCGGATCGACGAGGTGCTTCGAACCGTCGACCTCGTGCCCCTGGCCGGACACGTCGTCGGCAGGCTCTCCGGCGGCGAGCAGGCACGCGTCGCGCTCGGCACGGCGCTCCTCGGCAACCCCGAGCTCCTGGTGCTCGACGAGCCGACCGTCGGGCTCGATCCCGTGCTGCGGAGGGAGCTCTGGAGCACGTTCGCGGTGCTGGCGCGTAATGGGGCGACGTTGCTGGTGTCGAGTCACGTCATGAGCGAGGCCGAGCGGTGCGACAGCCTCGTCCTCCTCCGCGGCGGCCGCCTGCTGGCCGCGGGCACGGTCGCCGAGATCAGAGCGCGCGCCGGAACGGAGGACATGGAAGACGCCTTCCTGCGGCTCGTCGGAGACGAGTCGTCGTGAACGCGCGAGCGACTACGGCCACCGCGGCGCGCGTTCTCACCCAGCTCCGGAGGGACCCACGCACGCTCGCGCTGCTGCTCGTCGTGCCCTGTGCGCTCGTCACGCTTCTCAAATACGTGTTTGTCGACGAGCCGCTCGTCTTCGACAGGATCGGCGGACCGCTTCTCGGGCTATTTCCGTTCATCGCGATGTTCCTCGTGACGTCGATCACCGTGCTGCGAGAGCGGATCAGCGGGACCCTCGAGCGGCTGCTGACCCTTCCGCTGGCCAAGCTCGACATCCTGCTCGGATACGGGGCAGCCTTCGCGCTCGCTGCGGCCATCCAGGCCCTGGTCGTCTCATTGGTCGCGTTGACGCTGCTCGACCTCTCCGTGGCGAGCCCGGGCTGGGTGCTCGGCTTCGCCGTGGCGAACGCGATCCTCGGCAGCGCGCTCGGACTGTTCCTGAGCGCGTTCGCCCGAACGGAGTTCCAGGCGGTCCAGTTCATGCCCGCCGTCGTCTTCCCACAGCTCCTGCTCTGCGGCCTGTTCATCCCGCGCGAGAACATGGCGCCGGTCCTCGAGGCGGTCTCCTACGCGCTCCCTCTGACCTACGCGTACGACGCGCTGGAGCGGGCGACGACCGGAAGTGGCTTCGACGTGTACATGGCGGTCGATGCCGTCGTCGTCGCAAGCTGCACGGCGCTGGCGCTCGCGCTCGGTGCGCTGACGCTGCGGCGCCGTACCGCCTGAGTTCCGGGCGCGCGCTCCTGCCGAGCCCGTCCGGTCATCCGGCTACGAATAGCCCTCGGTGCCCGAGCGCATCTTCACTCCTGCGGGCCTCGACGCCCTCCCGCCGCTCGAGATGGCGCGCAAGGCGGAGCACGTCGGTGTCGTCAAGGCGGGCATGTCGACCGCTAACACCCTCGCGCTGTCCGTTCTCGCCGGCGCCTTCATCGCGCTCGGGGCGATCTTCGCGACCACGGTGACCGCGGGAGGCGCCGAGCTCCCGTTCGGCGTCCTCCGTCTCCTCGGCGGGCTTGCGTTCTCCCTTGGCCTGATCCTCGTCATCGTCGCGGGCGCCGAGCTCTTCACCGGCAACAACCTCATCGTGATGGCGTGGGCCAGCCGACGTGTGCGGACGGGTCAGGTCGCTCGCAACTGGGCGCTCGTCTATCTCGGGAACTTCGCGGGGGCGCTGGCTACCGCCGGCATCCTCTTCGTCGGGAAGCAGTACGAGTTCGGCGGTGGCGCCGTCGGCGTCCAAGCGCTCTCCATCGCCGCCTCGAAGACGAACCTCGGCTTCGTCCAGGCGATCGCGCTCGGTGCGTTCTGCAACGCCCTCGTCTGCCTCGCCGTCTGGCTCTGCTACAGCGCGCGCACGACGACCGACAAGATCCTCTCGATCGTGCCGCCGATCGCGGCGTTCGTCGCCGCGGGCTTCGAGCACAGTGTCGCCAACATGTTCTTCATCCCCATGGGGCTGCTCGTGAAGAGCGACGAGGGGTTCGTGTCCCAGCAGGAAGGGCTTCCCAGCCTCACGGACCTGACGTGGGAGCGCTTCGTCACGGCGAACCTGCTGCCGGTGACGATCGGCAACGTCGTCGGCGGGGCGCTGATGGTCGGCGCGATCTACTGGTTCGTGTACCTGCGCTCGGTCGAGGACGTTCCGTCGGCGCAGCCAGTCGGTTCCGACGACACCTGATCAGCCCTCAGGCGAGAGCCGACCATGACGGTCACGACGAGGACGAACAGAAAGATCGCGGTCGGCGCGAACACGGCGCGCTCGGACGAGCTTCGCGTGGCCAGGTTGAGGACGACTGCGACGGCGGCATAGATCGTCGTGAACCAGGCGAGTGCGGTCACGAGTTTGCCCGGAGCACCCTTGAGCGGACCCTCTCGCACTCGTGCCAGGATGGCAGAGGCCGTCACGAGCAAGGTCGCGCAGGAGACTGCGGCGAACACGCGCCCGGATGTGTCCAGGGCACCCTCCGTTTCGCCTCCTTGCGTATACGCGCCCCACGGTGCGCCGAAGACGAGCGCCACCTGAAATGCCGCGACGACCACCATCACGACGGCAGCGGCGCGCGCCGCGAGCACGGGCAGGAGCATCAACCACCTCCGGTCAGCGGTGGCTTTCTCGCGCGCGCAGCCCCCACGGTACGAAGGAGCCAACGGAGCGCGATGAACACGGCGGCGCCGATCGAGATCGCCCAGGGCCAGTCGAGTCCGACGAGGTAGTGGACCGAGACGCCGACCGCGACGATGACGGTCAGGTTCTCGACGTAGGTCAGCATTGTCTTGAGCACTTGGCGCCTCCTCTCAGTCACGCTGGTGGGTGAGCCGCCAGGCCGTGCGCACGTGCAGGCGCGAGCCCGCGTGCAGTAGGCCTTGGGCGTAGACGCGACCGGCAAGCCGGACGAGCGCGTAGATCGAGGCGAGCACGAGTACGAGCGCGAGCACGTGCTCCCAGAGCGGCACGCCCACGAGCGCGCTCCGCGCGGGTAGAACGAGCGGCGCGGTGAGGGGGAAGACCGTGAGGAGGTTGGCGATGGCGCTCTCCGCGTCGGCGCTGAGCGCTGCGTAGCCGACGAAGAACGCGGCCAACAGCGTGTACGTCACTGGCTGCCCCGCGGAGTTCGCGTCCTGCTGTTGCGCCGCGAGCGCGCCGGCTGTGGCGTACGCAACCGCGTAGAGCGCGAATCCGAGCGCGAACCACGGAACCACCAGCGCGACACTTCGGCCGAGCGATGCCGGGGCGTCGTAGACGCCGATGGCAAGCAGGACGGCGGCAAGCCCGGCGACGAGGGCGAGTTGCGTCAGCCCGAGCAGGCCGATCCCCACCACCTTGCCGACGAGCAAGTGGCGGGGTTGCACACTCGAGAGGATCAGCTCGACGACGCGGTTGCTCTTTTCCTCGACCACGCCGGCGAGCACCCACTGGCCGTAGATCGCCAGAGACCCGAGGAGAAGCGCGGCGCCCAGCATGGCGACGAGCGCCTCCGCGTCCTCGGACGTCTCGTCCGCCGGCTCGAGCGTCGTGGTCGCGAGCTCAGGCGCCGGCGGGAGATGGCGGCGGAGTGCCCTCACTGCCGTGTCCGCAGCTGCCGCGAGCTGCGTGTCGACGCTCTTCCGGAAGACGATCCGGTCGGCACCGAGGAGGAGCAGCGCATCGACCTTCTTCGCGTCCAGCTCGTGGCGTCCAGCCGCCGCCGATCCGACGACCTGGAGCCGCACCTTCGCGTCGAACGGCTCCGCGGCGCGCTGCAGTGCGGCGTCGAGCCCGCGTGGCGCGGGCGCAACGACCGCGACCCGGTATGTCGGCTCCTCCTGGAGCACCATCGGCAGCGCGCTCGACGCGCCGACGATGAGGAGCATGATCACCGTCGACCACAGAAATGCGGGGCTGCGCAGCCGCTCGCGGATCTCGCGCCAGGCGACGAGCGATATCACGCGTCGCGCGCTCATGACTCGACCAGCTCCACGAAGAGCTCCGCGAGCGAGGGCGGGCCGTAGCTGAAGGCGACGACCCCAGTCACATGCTGCGCCTCCGCGAGGACCTGTTCCGGGTCGACGTCGTGGTCGGCGAGCAGCTGAAGCGCGCCGTTACGGCGCTCGAGCAGCTCGACGCCCGCGATTGTCGGCAGCCATGCCGTCGATGCGTCCTCGAGCTCGAGCTCGATTCGCCGCCGCCGGGAGCCACGCCTCAGGGCGTCCACCGTGCCCGTCGCCACTACCCGGCCGTGGTCGATGATCACCACGTCCTCGCAGATGCCCTCGACGAGCTCGAGTTGATGGCTCGAGAAGAGGACGGCCGCCCCGCGGTCGGCCTCTCCGCGAAGAACCTCGGCCAGCGTGCGCACGGCAAGCGGGTCGAGACCGGCGAATGGCTCGTCGAGCACGAGCAGCTCCGGCTCATGCACCAGCGCCGCCGCCAGCTGCGCGCGCTGCTGGTTCCCATGCGAGAGCTCCTCCACCTTCGCCTCCCCGCGCTCCGCGAGCCCGAGGCGCTCGAGCCACGTCCGTGCAGCCGCACGCGCTGCGTTTGCATCCAGCCCGTGCAGCCGGCCGAAGTACTCGAGCTGCTCCCGCACGGGCATCCGCGGGTACATCCCGCGCTCCTCTGGCATGTAGCCGAACCGCAGCCGCTCCTGCAACCGCACCGGCCGGCCACGCCACAGCACCTCGCCACCATCTATCTGGACGAGGCCGAAGACCGCCCGCATCGCGGTCGTCTTCCCCGCCCCGTTCGGGCCGAGGAAGCCGAGCATCCGCCCCGGCTCCACCGAGAACGACAGGTCGGCGAGCGCATGCACGGACTCGAACTGTTTGCTCACATGGACGAGGCTGAGACCGTCCTCATGCCCTGATCCGCGGGTCGCGAGCGAGATGTGGTCCCGCGGCCGAACGCGATCATGCTCGGCAAGCTCTCGCTCGCTGAGCATCTCGGTCGGCAACAGAATCAGCTCCTTACTTAGACCACTGAGAGCATCCAGCGTTGGGCTCTCCCAGCCATCGGGGAGTTCGCTGACCCGCTTGTGGTTCATACGCATGCCAGCGACCGACACCGAGTCGCGCCTCGCTGCTCTCAGCGAGAACGAAGCTCGGCGTGCGCCCATCTATGTCTCGCGGACGGACTGACGCGCGCGACGGAGCTCGGCCGTCGAGCTTGTCCGACTGTGGTCGAGCGAATAGCTCGGGCGAGATGTGAACACGTCTCGTAGTTCCCCGTGGTGCCATGCGTGACATCACCCGGCGCATGTGATGCTCGACGTGCACGAGAGGAGATTCAGAGAATGAACGTCGGAGTCGAGCGCCCGGGAACGCCGGCGAAGCACCGACCTCGCATCCGCATCCTGCCCACGACGCAGCTCGGCTGGTGGGGCGTAGGGCTCGCTGCGGCTTTCCTCCCGCTCATGTTCACAGCAGCCGTCGTGCCGAGGGGAGCGGCGCTGGGGTTTGTCTGCGGTCTCACGGGCGGAGCCGTCGGGCTACTGGCCATCATTCGCGACTGCGACCGTGCCGTGACTGTGTTTGCCGCCGTCGTACCCGTCGCGATCGCCGTTGCCTTCACGCTCGCCGAGTTGATCAGCGGCAGTCCCTGAGAGACCGCCACGGAGGTGTGCCGAGATTCTCGGCTCATTTCGGCCTCCTCTTGCAGGCACTGTGGATGCGTCTCGGCATCGGGCCGCGCCTGCCGTCCGATCCGCAATCTCGACGCGCACCCACAGCCGGCTGGTTCCGACGACACCTGATCACCGCTCAGTAGAACGAAGCAGGCGTTTCAGCGCAGACCCCGATGGCCACACGACCGTCGGCAGTACCGTCGAGAGCGATGGCACGCAGACACGTCGGACCGGGCGCCTTGAGCGCGCTGGAGATTCTCGTTCTCGGGTTCGTCGCCGCATGGCTCGTGCTGCTCGTGATCCCGACGGGATTCACGATCGAGTCGGATTGCGTGAGCGAGTACGGGCGCGTGCGGATCACGGGTGACACGTACATGGCGGCCGCAGCCGTCGTGGGAACGTTCGGCTGGCTCGCTGTCGCCACCGGCGCGATCTATGCACGGATCGCGCAGTCGTCGCGCGTTTCGCTGCTCCTGCCGCCGGCGTGGTTCGTCGTCTTCGTGGGAGGTTTCCTCGTCGCGGCCGCCGCGATCGGTCCGCAGATCTGCCCCAGCTGAGGCTCGAGCGCGCGAGTGGGCAGTCCTCAGTGCTCGGCTCCTCGATACGGAGCACGAAGCTCGAGGACGTCGCCGTACACCTGCCACTCGAGTCCCTCGATCGCGACATCCGGGGGTAGCTCGAACCTGCGCCGGAACCCGCGCGCGGTCACGGCGACTGCCGTCCGATCCGCGATCTCGATGTGCAGCTCGCGGCTCGACCCGCGTGGGATCGGGCAGGTGATGGCGAAGACGCGCGAGCCTCCGGTCATGCCGGCTCCTCCTCGCAACGCGCGACGAGCGCGGACCAGTCACCGTCGACTTGCTCCTGGATCTGGCGGACGAGTCCGGCGTTCTCGGGTCGGAAGAGATGGGCGAAGCGCTGCTGGGAGCCGAGCCACTCCTCGACAGGCGCGTGCCGGGGCTCGTAGGTCAGGCGGTACCGGCCGTCGACGACCTCGTACAGCGGCCAGAAGCACGTCTCGACGGCCGCGTCGATCACGTGCCTCGAAAGCTGCGGCTCGTGACCCCAGCCGACGGGACAGTCGGTGAGGACGTTGAGAAAGGCGGGGCCGTCTGCAGCGGCCGCGCGCTCGACCTTCACGCTCAGGTCGTGCCAGTGCGTCGCGGCGGCCTGCGCCACGTAGGGCACGTGGTGCGCGACTGCGACGGCCGTCATGTCCTTGCGCCGCTGCGCCTTGCCGAAGCTCTCGAGGCCGGCGGGGCTCGTCGTCGTGCTCGCACCGAACGGTGTCGCGCCGGAGCGCTGGACGCCCGTGTTCATGTACGCCTCGTTGTCGTAGCAGACGAAGAGGAAGCGATGACCACGCTCGAGGGCGCCCGAGAGTGCCTGAAGACCGATGTCGTAGGTGCCGCCATCGCCGGCGAAGACGACGACCGCCACTTCCTCGTCGGCCGGGAGCGCGTGACGGCGACGCAGCGCACGCTGCGCGCTCTCGACGCCGCTTGCCACTGCAGCGGCGTTCTCGAACGCGACGTGAAGCCACGGAACGTTCCAGGCGGTCGCGGGAAAGCGCGTGGTCGCGACCTCGAGACAGCCGGTGGCGTTCACAACGACGACGGGCTGGCGAATCGTGCTCAGGACCGTGCGGACGACCATCGGAATGCCGCAGCCCTGGCAGAGCGAGTGCCCGCCGCGCAGCGGCTGCACGCCGTGCTGGTTCCGAACGATCGTCTTCAGACGGGACATCGCTCGCCTCGCAGTCCGACGTAGGGATCTGCCTCTCCGTTGAAGACCGCACGCACGTCCGGCGGGTGCAGGTCGCGGCCGCCGAGGCCGTAGACGTGGCCGGTTAGCTGGACGTCTCCGCCGTAGAGTGCGGCCGCAAGCTCCGCGTGGAGTGGGGGCGTGCCACCCGGAGAGTCGGCACGATCGAGCACGGCGACTCGTGTGCAGTCTTCCAGCTCCGCCGCGATCGCTTCAGCGGGGAACGGGCGAAAGGACACGAGCTTCAACAGCCCGACCGACTCGTCCTGGTCGCGGAGCTCGTCCACGACGTCCTTCACCGTGCCGGCCGTGGAGCCGAGGGCCACGATTGCGCGCTCGGCGTCCTCCAGACGGTACGCCTCGAACGGTTCATGCAGACGTCCCGACAGCCGCGCGAAGTCGGATGCCACCTCGTCGAGGACGGCGAGCGCGGCCTCGAGCGCCGCCGCCTGCTGGCGGCGCAGCTCGAAGTAGTAGTCGGGCATCGCGAACGGCCCTTGTGTCGTCGGCCGCGCCGTGTCGAGCATGGCGTTCGGCGTTCGGTAGGGCCCGACGAAGCGAACGACCTCGTCGGCGGGCAAGAGCGACACCGGCTCGGCCGAGTGCGTGATCGTGAAGCCGTCGAGGCAGACGAGCACCGGGAGCAGGACGCGGGGGTCCTCGGCGATCCGCGGTGCCATCACCATCAAGTCGTACGCTTCCTGCGCGTTCTCGGCGAAGAGCTGGACGACGCCGGAGTCTCGGATCAGCATCGAGTCGGAGTGGTCGCAGTGGATGTTGATCGGCCCCGAGAGCGCACGGTTGCCGAGCGCCATCACGATCGGTGCGCGCATCGAGGCGGCGATGTAGACCACCTCGGCCATGAGGGCAAGCCCCTGGGACGAGGTCGCGGTCATCGTGCGGCCGCCTGCGAGCGCGGCGCCGATCCCGGCGCTCATGGCGGAGTGCTCGGACTCCACGTTGACGATCTCGGTACTCGCCTCACCGTCCGCGACGAGCTTCGCGAAGGTCTGGATGATCGGCGTCTGCGGCGTGATCGGATAGACCGGCACGACGTCGGGATCGACCTGCCGCATCGCATGGGCGACAGCCTCGCCGCCGGTGAGGAGCCTGATGTCGTTCATTCCGCCACCATCGCGATCGCGGCGACAGGACAGACATCCGCGCAGATTCCGCAGCCCTTGCAGTAGTCGAGGTCGAAGCCCGTGAACGTCTCTCCGTCGACGGAGACCGCCGAATCAGGGCAGTAGAGCCAGCAGAGCATGCAGTTCACGCACAGCGACAGGTCGGCGGCGGGCTTCTCGCCCGTTCGCCAGCCGCCGGTACGGGGCCGAGGCGCGTCGGTGGGTCTCACGACGCCTGCCACTGGCAGCGTCTCCCAGGTGCTCAGCTCGTCCATGAGTACCCCTCCGAGAGCGCGCGACGCACGTCTTCGGCCGCGACCTTGCGGCCGAGCGTTTCCGTCGCCGCGTCCTGGAGCTCGTCGAGCGGCAGCTCCCCGAGCTCGGCCGCGACGGCGCCGAGCATGACGAGGTTCACGAAGTCCGAGCCGAGCGTGCTCGCGAGCCGGGCGGCCGGAATGCAGCGCACGTCGAGGCCGTCGAGCTCGGACGGGGCCTTCTCGCCGTTCAAGAGCACGACTCCGTCCGGCTGCAATCCGTCCGCGACGCTCGCCTCACGCACGAGCGACGACTCGAGCACGACGACGAGGTCGGGATCCGTGATCGCATCGTGCCGGCGGATCGGGCGATCGGCGATGCGCGTGAACGCCCGCAGCGGCGCTCCGCGCCGTTCAGGGCCGTACTCCGGAAACGCCTGGACGCCCTTCCCGCTGCGCAGTAGCGCCAGCGCGAGGATCTGCGAAGCCGTCTTGGCGCCCTGGCCCGCGCGCGCATGCCAGCGGATCTCGGTCATCCCTTTCACCGCAGCGCCTCCTCGAGCGCCGAGACGGCACGCTTGGCTCCGGCGACGGCCTGCACTACGCTCGCGCCGCCGTTGACAGCATCGCCGGCGGCGAAGATCTTCGGGTTCTCGGTGCGGCCGTCTTCTTCGACGGACTCGAGCAGGGAACGGAACTCGTCCCGTGGCTGCTGGCCGATCGCCTTGACGACGGTGTCGACGGGGATCACGAACTCGCTGCCGCGAACCGGCTCGGGACGACGGCGGCCGCTTTCGTCCGGAGCTCCGAGCCGCATCTCCGCGCAGCGGACTCCTTCGACATGTCCGTTTCCGACGATCGCAAGCGGGCTCGTGAGAAAGCGGATTTCGACTCCCTCCTGCCGTGCAAGCTCGACCTCGTGCTCGTAGGCCGGCATCTCCCGCTCGGTCCGCCGGTAGAGCAGGAGGGAGACGTCGGCACCGAGCCGCTTCGCCTCGATCGCGACGTCGACGGCGGTGTTCCCGCCACCGATGACGGCAACGCGTCCGCCGACCGCGGGCGGCTCCCCGGTCTTCAGCCGCTCGATGAAGGGAAGCGATTCCCACACTCCCTCCAGGTCGTCGTTGTCGTAGGACACGTCGGCGTCGGCGCCCATCCCGACCGCGAGCACGACCGCGTCCACGTCCTGAGAGAGCGTCTCGAGCCCAGCTGCGTCGATGCGGGTACCAAGCCGGAAATCGATGCCGGCGTCGGCGAGCAGCCGCGCCTCGTCGGGAAGCGGCTCGTTCGTCTGGCGGTAGGGTGCGATCGCGTAACGAACGAGGCCGCCGACCTCATCGCGCTCGTCGTACACCGTAACGGCGTAGCCGCGCGCAGCGAGCTCCCCGGCCGCGGCGAGTCCTGCCGGGCCCGCGCCGACCACGGCGACGGACTTGCCATTCGACCGTGCGGCCGCGCGCAGCGGCACGCCGTTCCTGTACGCCCAGTCGGTTGCGTAGCGCTGGAGCGCGCCGATCTCGATCGGCGCGCGACCCTCGTGCACGAGGACGCAGTCGCGCTGGCAGAGAACCTCGACCGGACAGACGCGCGCACACGTGCCTCCGAGGACGTTCTCGGCGAGGATCGTGCGGGCCGCGGCAGCCGGGTCGCCCGCGGCAATCGCGGCGACGAAACCCGGTACATCGACGTTCGCCGGGCAACCGACGACGCACGGCGCGGGAGCGTGTGGGCCGCCGCACTCGAGGCAGCGGTCGGCCTCGACGATCGCTTGCTCAGCAGTCAGCGGTGGTCGAAGCTCACGCGCGAGGTCGTCCAAGACTGCGCTCATGTCGCGAACTGTGAGCTGCGCTGGGTGCGGAGCCATCGGCGCTGTCCCGGATCGGCCTGCGGGAAGGCCGCACCTCTGTCACGCGATTCGCGGATGTCTCGCCGCAGCCGTGCTCCTACGGTCGAAGAGATATCGAACGAAGGAGGATGAAGATGGCTGTCCGCGTCGCAATCAACGGCTTCGGGCGAACCGGTCGCGCCGCGTTCCGGGCCGCGCTCGAGTCCGGCGCCGACATCGAATGGGTCGCGATCAACGACGTCGCAGATCCGCCGATGCTGGCGCAGCTGCTCAAGTACGACACGGTGTACGGTCGCTTCGACGGCACGGTCGAAGCCGGTGACGGAGCGATCTTCGTCAACGGAGACGAGATCGTGGCGCCGATGGAGAGCGACCCCTCACGATTGCCGTGGGAGGCGCTCGACGTCGACGTCGTGATCGAGTCCACCGGACGCTTCCGCGCAAGGGCCGATGCCGCGAAGCACCTCGACGCGGGCGCGAAGAAGGTGATCGTCTCGGCTCCCGCGAAGGAGCCCGACGTCACGGTCGTGCTGGGCGTCAACTTCGAGACGTACGATGCCGAACGGCACGACATCGTGTCGAACGCGTCGTGCACGACGAACTGCCTCGCACCGGTCGCCAAGGTGCTGCACGAGGCGATCGGCATCCGCCATGGCGTGATGACCACCGTTCACGCGTACACCGGCGACCAGCTGCTGCTCGACGGGCCGCACAAGGACTACCGCCGGGCACGCTCCGCGGCCGCCAACCTGGTGCCCACCTCGACCGGCGCGGCGAAGGCGATCGGTCTCGTCGTGCCGGAGCTCGCAGGAAAGCTCCACGGCTTCGCCGTCCGGGTGCCGGTTCCCACCGGATCGCTGGTCGATCTCACGGTGGAGCTCGAGCGGACGACGACCGTCGAGGAGGTCAACGCGCTCTTCGCGACTCGCGCCGACCACGGCGAGCTCGCCGGCATCCTCCGCTACAGCGAGGAGCCGCTCGTCTCGTCGGACATAGTCAAGTCGCCGTACTCGTCGATCTTCGACGCGCCGCTCACGACGGTGGTCGACGGCAGCCAGCTGAAAGTCGTCGCGTGGTACGACAACGAGTGGGGCTACTCGAACCGGCTCGTCGAGCTCGCGCAGCAAGTGCTGGCCCGCGTCCCGGCAGAGGCGTGATGCAGGCGGGAGCCTGACCCGAGATGACCGTGTCGGCTCCGACTCGTCGTCGAGCGATTGCACGGAGCGGAAGCACGGAGCGTCACGCACGACATGACTCCCGGCCAGGGGATGTCGACGGGGCGGCCCGACCACGGCAACCGTTCGAGCTGGAGTCGATCAGTACGAGTTGGCAGCGGGCACTCGACGCGGCGGAGCACGCGCTGCGTGCCGCCGACATCTCCCTGCCCGCGTCGGACCTCCAGCAGCGGCAGTACGAGCTCGTACGCGAGCGACACGAGACGGCACGGTGTTTGCGCCGACTTGCGGATGCTGCCGGCGTCCGACCGCAGCCGTGGCTCTCGTCGGTGCCCGTGAGCAACGCGATGCTCGGACTGCCGGTCACCGCCAAGGCCTGTCTCTTCGACGTCGAGGGGGTGCTGACCGACAGCGCAGCCCTCCACGCCTGGGCATGGGGCGAGGTCTTCGACGACCTCCTCGTCCGCGTCGCCGCGAAGACCGGATGGCAGTTCATTCCGTTTGACCGGGTGACCGACTATCGCGAGTACGTCGACGGTCGTTCGAGGCTCGAAGGTGTCCATGCGTTCCTCGGCAGCCGCGGCATTCGTCTTCCCGAAGGGCGACCCGACGGCGCGGCCGGCGCTGATACGGCCTGCGGATTGGCACTGCGAAAGGCCGAGGCGATGGCGCGGGCTCTGAGTCAGCGCGGTGTGACGGCTCTCCCTGGGGCGCTCCGCTACATGCAGGCAACCGCACGTGCCGGCGTGAAGCGCGCTGTCGTCTCCGCCAGCGCCAACGCGCTGCCGATGTTGGAGCTCGCTGGACTCGCGACGCTGGTCGAGGAGCGCGTCGACGCCGATGCCATCCGCGCGGAGCAGCTGCGTTCACGCCCTGCTCCGGACCTCCTGCTCGCCGCCTGCCGCCGCCTCGACGTCCGACCGACCGAGGCAGTCACATTGACGCACACTGCAGCCGGCGTAGCAGCGGGTCGCGCTGCCGGGCTCGCGACCGTCGGTATCGGCAGCGGCGCTAGAGCCGAGCTCCTGCTCGACTCTGGCGCCGATCACGTCGTCCCGACGCTGAGCACATTGCTGGACTCCCGGCTCCTCGCAGACTCCGAGCCCTGAACCTCTGTGACCGGCCCGCCCGCGGTTCTTCCGCAGCGGACTCCGTGTTCTTCCCGATGCCGCGCCGGAGTGCCTCGGCGCATCCTGGGCAGGAGCGAAAGGAGCATTCGTGAAAACGACAGACACAATCGAAGCCGCGTTGTGCGTTCGACCCGGTGACCGCATCGTCGTTCGGCCCCACCGACTCGGTGAGCGCACCCGCGATGGTGAGATCCTGAAGGTGGTCGGCGAGGACGGGCAACCTCCGTTCGTCGTCCGTTGGAGCGACGACGGACACGTGAGCCGGCTGTATCCCGGACACGATGCGGTCGTCGAGCACTTTCCCCAGCCCGAGAAGCGCTCGCATAGGCCGCGAGCCCACCCCATGAAAGAGGTGAGGTCATGAAGGTCGACGAGCTCATGAGCCGCAACGTGATCAGCGTCGAGCCTGACACATCGCTCAAGGATGTTGCCGCGCTCCTCGTGGCACGCGGAATCTCCGGAGTGCCCGTCATCGATCGTGACCGGTCAGTCGTAGGAGTCGTCTCCGAGGCCGACATCCTCATCAAGGAGCGCGGTTCCGTCGCCCGTCACGGACGGCTGCTCGGCTGGTTGCTCGACGGCGGGACCGCGGACGACGACAAGCTCGCGGCCAGAACCGCAGGCGAGGCGATGACGGCTCCTGCGCTCACGGTCGGCTCGCGGGCGCCGGTGGCTGCGGCCGCTCGCTTGATGACCGAGAAGGGAATCAAGCGACTTCCGGTCGTCAACTCGAAGGACGTTCTGATCGGCATCGTGACGCGGTCGGATCTCGTGAAGGCGTTCGCGCGATCGGACGAAGAGATCGCGCGCGAAATCCGCGAGGACGTGGTGCTGCGCACTCTCTGGATCGACGGCGAGGCGCCGTGCGTGCGGGTCGACGGTGGAGACGTGACTCTCTCGGGCGAGCTGGAACGGAGGTCGGACGTGGAGCTCCTTCCCGGTCTCGTCGCGCGAGTCCCGGGCGTCGTCTCGGTCCACTCGACCGTGACCTGGCGCTGGGACGACCAACGGCAGCGAGGTATTCGCATGCCCGAGTCGCCGACCACTCCGCGCTGAGGCGTTGAGCAGGAGGCATCAAGCACGAGCCACCACGAGGCAGGAATCGGACCCCGACGGAACGCAATGGTTGAGGCCAGGGATGTCGATCCGGCCGACCTCGATCAGCCGCGCGCGGCGACCTCCTCTCCGCGCCTCACCCGAAGAACGATTCCGCGACCGCGTACCAGTCGGGCGGCACGGTCTTCAGCCGGGCGGTGGCCTCGGCGAGCGAGACGTCGACGATCTGGTCACCCTGGAGCGCGGCCATCCGGCCGAACCGCCCGTCGTGGACGAGATCCGCGGCTCGAAGCCCGAAGCGGGTTGCGAGCACTCGATCGCGCGGCGTGGGCGACCCGCCGCGCTGAACGTGGCCGAGGACCGTGACGCGCGTCTCGAAGCCGGTGCGCTCCTCGATCTCGTGGGCGAGCCGATCGCCGACGCCGCGTAGCCCCAACCGGACGTGACCGAACTGATCGACGTCCTTCTCGTCGGCCAGCCCCGCGAGCTCGTAGCCCTCGGAGACCACGACGATCGAGAAGTCCTTCCCCCCGCGGTGGCGCCGGTCGAGCAGCGCGCACACCTCGTCGAGCGGCCTCGGCTGCTCGGGGATGAGGATCACGTCGGCCCCGCCGGCGATGCCGCTGTGGACGGCGATCCAACCCGTATGCCGGCCCATCACCTCGGCAACCATCACGCGGTTGTGCGACTCCGCGGTCGTGTGCAGCCGGTCGATCGCCTCGGTGCAGATCGCGACCGCCGTGTCGAAGCCGATCGTGTAGTCGGTCGCGGAGAGGTCGTTGTCGATCGTCTTCGGCACGCCCACGACCGGGAGCCCGCGCTCCTCGTGCAGACGTGCTGCGACCCCGAGCGTGTCCTCGCCGCCGATCGCGACGAGCGCGTCGAGGTCGAGGCGGCTGAAGCTGGCCATGACCTTGTCCGCGCCGCCGTCGACCTTGTAGGGGTTCGTGCGAGACGTGCCGAGGATCGTGCCGCCGCGCGGCAGGACTCCCGAGATCTGCTGCCGTCCGAGCTCGTGCGTGCTTCCGTCGATCAGGCCTTTCCAGCCGTTCTCGAGGCCGACGACCTCCCAGTGGCGGTCGAGCGAGCGTCGCGTCACGGCACGGATCGCCGCATTGAGTCCTGGACAGTCGCCTCCGCCGGTCAGTATCGCGAGCCGCTTGGCCATGAAATCCACCTTCTCGAGCGATGTCCGAACCGTCCCTCCTCCATCGCGCCATGGCATCGGGAAAAGTACGGAGCGCCGTTCGGAGCACTACTCGAGAGACCGACGCCCGCACGCACGTGGATGACGACCGACGCGAGCGCTCTGCGGTGAACCCGCAGTTGCACTCCGCTTTGGCCCGGATGCCTGCGTCGACCCCCGTCGCGATGCTGAGCGAAAAGGAGGTCGAGATGAGCATCGTGAAAGTGCATCGATACGGCGTTCGGACGCATTGCACGGGACCGCAGAGCCTCGATCTCGAAGCACCGGGAAAGCCGGTGCTTCGGGTCGCGACGCCACCCGAGTTCAGGCACGGGGTTCGCTGCGTATGGACACCCGAGGAGCTCCTGGTTGCATCGCTCGCAGCCTGCTACGAGCTGACGGTCGCCGCCATCGCGGAGTACAAGGACGTTCCGCTCCACGACGTGAAGGTCGACGCCACCGCCCACGTCGAGCGGAAGGACCACAAGTACCGCTTCATGCTCTTCGAGCTCGACGTCGAGCTCGAGACGGACGCCGGGCACGAGCGCGCAATGGAGCACATCGCCGAGGCCGCGAACGAGCGCTGCCTGGTCGGATCCGCCCTGGACGTGCCGGTGCGACTCGACGTCGAGGTGCGGGTCGTCAGTCCGGCCGCAGCAGCCACCGTCTGACGGAGAGCGCGGGAGGCGCCATGTACGCGAGAGCCGTCGAGGACGCGGCCCGGGACCTTCGGGACCTTCGCCACCACGAGTGGGGAGACTTCGGGCTCGGGGTGCTCGCGTTCTGCCTCGCTGCGGCAGCAACGGAGCTTCGCCCCGCGTGGGCGCTCCCCCTGCTCATCGGAGGCATGACGGTCTGGGCGCTGGGGGTCAGAGCCCTGTGGCGTCGGTGGGACCTCGTCGATCGGCTGGCCGGGGAACGCGATGCGTACGTGATCTCCGACGTACTCGCCTATGCGTCGCGAGATGCCACGATGGATCGACGAAGGATCTTCGCGGCGATGATCCGCGGCACGATACGGCCGGGACTCACTCTTGAGTCGCGTGTCGGAGCCGCTGCGGACGAGCTCGAGGCGCTCGCCTCGGAGCTCGAGGACGAGGAGCTCGTGCTCGATCCAGCCTGCGCTGTCGCATGCTTGCGGCTGCTGACGGATTCTCCGGGGAGCCCGCTGCTCAATCCGGCACTGCCCTCGAGTGACCTTCGGTCGCGCGTCGTCCGGATCCGGTCCGGCTTCACGTCGCGCGAGGCTCGTACGTGCCTACATGGAGCCCATCAACAAGGAGGCGTGAAAGATGTCCGCACATCCGACACACATCGAGGGCGAGCTCTCGCGGAGCCTCAGCCGCTGGCTCTGGCTCGTGAAGTGGGTGCTCATCATCCCGCATGCGATCGTGCTCGCGTTGCTCTGGATCGCGTTCGTCGTGCTGACGGTCATCGCGTTCTTCCCGATCCTCTTCACGGGGCGCTACCCGAGGAAGATCTTCGACTTCAACGTCGGAGTGCTGCGCTGGACGTGGAGGGTCGCCTTCTACAGCTACAGCGCGCTCGGCACGGATCGGTATCCGCCGTTCACGCTCGCCGACGTGCCCGACTACCCGGCTCGGCTCACGATCGACTACCCCGAGCACCAGCGGAAGGGGTTTGCCCTGATCGGGTGGTGGCTGCTCGGAATTCCGCAGTACGTGATCGCCGGGATCTTCGTCGGCGGCGCCTGGAGCGGCCTGATCGGCCTCCTGGTGCTCGTGGCCGCGATCGTGCTCCTGGTCCGTGGCACCTACCTGCGCAGCATCTTCGACCTCGTCATGGGGCTGAACCGGTGGGTGCTCAGGGCAGGCGCCTTCGCAGCGTTGATGACGCCCGAGTATCCGCCCTTCCGGCTCGATGCCGGCGAGCACGAGCCCGAGATGACCATCGGGCCAGCCGCACCGACCGCGTGATCCGAAGGAAGTACGGACAACGTGCAAGCCGGATCGGGATTCCACCGATGCGCTGCCGCCCGTGGCGCGCGCAGAGTTGGGTGGAGAAAGGAGGTGTGACATGTCGAGCGTCTCGCACCCTCCGACAAGAGCGGCGCAGGAGCATCGCTGGACCTCGCTGCTCCACGTCAGGGAGATGTGGTTTTCCCTTGCGATCGTCGCGATGTGGATAGCAGTCGCGATCAGCGCAGTCTGGGCACCGGACTTCGTCTCCACGAACGGTGGAGGGACGAACAGCACCACGATTCCGGCGGCGATCGGCGTCGCGCTGTTCGCCTTCATCGGCTCGTGGGCGGTCGCAAAGTACGGCTTCTGCCGTGAACACGAGGACTGAAGAACAGAAAGGAGGCACACCATGAGCACGCACGCTGTCGGACGCGACACCCAGGTCGGTGCGCGTGTGTGGCACGGCGTCTCCGTCCACTGGGCGTGGCTCACAGGGGGCCTGGCCCTCGCATTCGCTGTGCCATACCTGTTCGCCGAGACGCACTCGGTGTTCGGCGTCGACTTCGACGTCAACCGCGACCTGTACTACGGGCTGTATGCCCTCGCCGTCTTCGGCCTGTTCGCGCTGTGGTCTCGATCGACGGGTTACGACCTCGTCGCAGCCTGCAAGCGGCATTGGGTGGCGGCAGTTCTGCTCGGCCTCGCCGCGGCCGCACTTCTGGCTGCGATGGTCGTCCGAACCGAGGACGCGACAGCTCGACCTGACGGAGTCGAGCTCGTGGGCGCGATCGCCTGGCGCGGGATCTTGTACGGGGTCACGGACGGGCTTCTGCTATCCGTCTTCCCGATCCTCGTCGTCTTCGCCGCGTTCGCGGGGACGCGATTGAGCCGGCATGCGTCCGGCAAGGTCGTGATCGGCATCGTCGCGCTTGTCGCCTCCGTCGCGATGACGGCGGCCTACCACTCCGGGTACAGCGACTTTCGCTCGGAGAAGATGAGAAAGCCCGTGACGGGAGACGTGATCTGGAGCGCTCCCACACTGCTCACGCTCAACCCGATCGGAGCGCCGATCGCTCACGCAGGCCTGCACACGTCTGCAGTGCTGCACAGCTACGAAACCGACACGTTCCTACCGCCGCATCGGTAGCTGCGTCGTCGAACGTCCGCTCGGCTGTCAGGCTGGGCGGACGTTCGCCGTGTCCCCGAGGGGCGACGGTGGCGGGTTCAGGCACTTACATATGTAATTTGCATATACTGGCGGCATGCACCGTCGCCACCGCTCCCGAGCGCGTAACCGAAGACGGCTCTCCGATGGCACGTGGGAGGTCCAAGCCCGGGTCGAGCGCTTCGCCGAGCCGGCCTTGCTGCTGCTCGTGTCGGAGGGCTCGACCCACGGCTACGAGCTCCTCGAGCGCCTTCCCGCGCTCATCGGCGAGGAGCGCGTCGACGTCGGCAACGTGTACCGGGCGCTCCGTGCGCTCGAGGAGGACGCGCTCGTCGTCTCCGAGTGGCGGGCGGACCTGCCCGGCCCGGCGAAGCGGAGCTACACGCTCACGGACGACGGCCGAGCGCTGCTCGGCACCTGGCTGGAGGCGCTCGGCGTGCTCCGCGACGATCTGGCGACATTTCTCGACGACTCTCGGGAAGGAGGTGAACATGTGCGGAAGACGCGAACACCGCAGCCGTAGAAGCTCGCGGCGCGCTCCCAAGCGCGAGGACTTCATGCGCGCGCTCGAAGAGCGGCAGAAGGATCTCGAGCAGGAGATCGCGGACATCCACGACCTGCTCCGACGCCTGCGCGACGAGACCACCGCCGAGCAGGCAGAGCCCGCTCCCTCGATCTAGGAGGGCTTGCTGGCTCTGCGGGCGACAGAAGCGAGCAGCTCGTCGTGCAGGAGGCCGTTCGACGTGATCGCTCCTCGACCGTCGATGCGCGCGGCGCCCGAGAAATCGGAGAAACGCCCGCCGGCCTCCTCGACGATCACCTGAGCCGCGGCGAGGTCCCATTCGCTCACGCCGAGGGCGTCGACCGCCCCGTCGACGGCGCCCTCGGCCACGAGCATGTGCGCCCAGAAGTCTCCGAAACCGCGAACGTGCCAGGCGCGCTTGACGAGATCGGGCACTTCTCCCTCGTATGCGAAGCTGAGCAC
The DNA here is from genome assembly GCA_963721795.1 of uncultured Actinomycetes bacterium. GTDB lineage: Bacteria > Actinomycetota > Thermoleophilia > Gaiellales > Gaiellaceae > GMQP-bins7. Next base: position 137,480 of record CAVRLT010000014.1, on the reverse strand, counting down.
GGCTTCCTCGATGCGCGCAACCGAGGAAACAGAGACGCGTTCGCCGCCCGCGAATGCTCCCTGGCCTCGTTCGGCCCACCAACGGCGCCCGAGCGCGGGAGCGGAGACGACGCCCAAGCGCAGAACCTTGCTGTCCTCGAGGGCGAGGAGCGTCGCCCAGACCGGAACCCCGCGGGCATAGTTCCGCGTGCCGTCGATCGGATCGACGATCCAGCGGCGCGAGCCCTCGCCGCTCGTCCCTTCCTCCTCGCCGAGAATCGCGTCGGCCGGTCGCTCGGCGGCCAGCAGGCGCCGCAGCTCGGCTTCCACGGCTCGGTCTGCCTCGGTGACCGGCGTCAGGTCCGGCTTGGTCTCGACCACGAGCCCGGAACGAAAGTGCGGGAGGGAGATCGCGTCCGCGGCGTCGGCGAGCGCGAGGGCGAGCTGCGAGATCGGGGCTCACGCCCCGACGCTACCTAGCCGCCGGCGATCGAGAAGGTCGTCCCTATGCGGAAAGCGATGCTTCGAGCAGCTTTCCGGCCGCGAGCACGAGCGAGTCGGATCCGCGTCGGCCGGCGAGCTGCACGGATGCCGGAAGACCGTCTTCGGCGTTCCCGCAGGGGAGAGCGAGCGCCGGCCAGCCGAGCGTGTTGAACGGGAACGTGTTGGAGATCAGGCTCTTTCTCACGTTGACGTCGCCGGGCGCTCCCTCGCCGATTCGCGGCGCGACCCGAGGGAGCGTCGGCGTGAGGACGAGGTCGAACCCGGCGAGCGCACTTCGACCTCGTCGATGATACTCCTCACGACGGCGTGCGCGCGCGCTCCGCGTCGGCTTCGGACACCTCCAGGCAGCGCTCGATCTTGAAGCGCACGTCCTCGCCGTAGAGCTCGGCGTTCTCCGCGATGAGCTCGCGATGCACGTCTGCCACCTCGCGGTCGAAGAGCGGGTGGACGCCGTCCGGCCGCGGGAGCGACACGGAGCGGTGGCGGGGTATGTGCCCGACTGCCTCGAGCACGCGAGCACGAACGAGCGGCTCGGCGTCGTCGACCCACGCGATGGCGATCTCGAGCTCTTCGAGCGACTCGAGCACGAGTGGCTCGTATCCGGAGGCGAGCACCGCGAGCGCCGCCTCGCAGGTGGCAACATCGCGTGCCATCGGCCCCGCGTGGTCGAAGCTCGGAGCAAGCGGAAAGCAGCCTTCGAGCGACACGAGCCCGTAGGACGGCTTGAAGCCGACGACGCCGCAGCAGGCGGCGGGGATGCGGATGGAGCCGCCCGAGTCGGTCCCGAGCGCCACGTCGGCGGCGTCGAGGACGAGCGCGGCTGCGTTTCCGCCGCTCGAGCCCCCGGCGACGCGATCCGCCGCGAGGGGATTCGGGACGACGCCGAAGTGCGGGTTCTCGGAGGTCGTCCCGTAGGCGAACTCGTGCAGGTTCGTCTTTCCGACGTTGCCGTACCCCGCTGCCTCGAGCGCGACGACCGCCGGCGCCGTGGTCGACCGGGACGTGCTGCGCGAAGAGCGACGAGCCGTACGTCGTGACCAGCCCAGCCGTGTCGAAGAGATCCTTCACGGCCAAGCGCGTGCCTGCAGGGGCTTGCTCGGGAAGTGCCAGGAACACACCGGGAGGGCACTCCCGCGGAAGCAACGTCAATCCAGCTGCAGGTAGAGCAGGGCGACGAGGAAGGTGCCCGCGAAGAGCAGCCAGAAGAGGCCGAAGAGCGCCCAGCCGAAGCGGAGGTTCCTCCGCTCGAGATCGTCGCCGTTCACGTCAGCAGCGGATCCACCGCGGCGGCGACGAAGAGGAGCGCGAGGTAGGCGAGCGAGTAGTGGAAGAGCACCTGGGCCCGGGCTCGAGACAGGTCACGGCGGAGGAGCACGGCCAGCGCGACCAGGATCGACACCGAGCACGAGCGCCGCCGCCGTGTAGACCGGCCCGAGCCAGAAGCCGACGGCGACCGTGAACGCGACGAGCGCGACCGAGTAGAGCAGGATCTGGCGCGCGGTCTCGCGATCGCCGCGCACGACCGGCAGCATCGGGATCCCGGCAGCCGCATACGCGTTCTTGATCATCAGTGCGAGCGCCCAGAAGTGGGGCGGCGTCCAGAGGAAGACGATGAGGAAGAGCCACAGCGCCGGCAGCGCGAGGCTTCCGGTCGCCGCCGCGTAGCCGACGAGCGGCGGTACGGCGCCGGCTGCGCCTCCGATGACGATGTTCTGCGGCGTCGCGCGCTTCAGCCAGCGGGTGTAGACGACGACGTAGAAGAGGTTGCCGACGAGGGCGAGGACGGCGGTCAGCAGGTTCACCGCAGAAGCCAAGAGCGCGAAGGAAAGAGCGGAGAGGACGAGCCCGAACTCGAGCGCCTGCGCCGGCGTCACTCGACCCGAGGCGACGGGCCGCTCTCTCGTCCGGCTCCCCATGAGGACGTCGATGTCGCGATCCAGGACGTGATTCAGGGCGGAAGCCCCGCCGCAGGCGAGCGCGAGCCCCACCATCGTCACGACGAAGAGGTCGAGCGGCGGAACCCCCTGCGCGCCCACGAACATCCCACCCGCGCCCGTGACGAGGAGCAAGCGTCATGATCCGCGGCTTCGTCAGCGTCAGGTAGTCGCGGAACGACGCGAGCGGCGTCGATGCGCCGCGGAACACGGCGCGACCACGAGGAGCGAGGCGCCGAGCGCCGCGGCAGCAGCCCCGACGTGGAGGGCGTCCGACCAGGCCGCACCGTGAGCCCAGGCGACGACTACCGCCGAGCGCGATCGCGAGCACGAGCAGCCCGACCGCGAGCGCGGCTCGCCAGAAAAGGCGTGGATACGCGAGCCAGGCGACGATCGCAGCAGCGGTCAGCAGGGGCAGTGCGACCACGGCGATCCCCCAGTGCGTCGTCCCCAGCTCGAGAACCGCGCTCGCGACGACGGCCCCGGTCGCAATTGCTCCTCCGACTACCAGCAGCCGGAGTAGCAACCCGGGCGCAGCTTCAGGAGAGCGTCTTGTATCCACTGGGCTCACGCAGCTTCCGCCGTAGATCGTAGAGGGGGCGCGCACTCGTCACGTAGGGCACCTCGTCGAAATTGTGCGGCGGCGGGGGCGAGGTCGTGTACCACTCGAGCGTGTCCGCCTGCCAGGGTCATTGCCGACGCGCTTGCCCTTCCGCCACGTCTTCTCGACGTTCCACGCGAAGAAGAGGAGGCCGACCGCCATGACCCAGGACCCGATCGTCGAAGCAAGGTTGTAGCCCTCCCACTCGCCGTTCGTGTACGTGTAGACGCGCCTCGGCATCCCCTCGAGCCCGAGCATGTGCTGCGGGAAGAAGGTGATGTTGAAGCCGATGAACATCAGCCAGAAGTGCCACTTCCCGAGCCGCTCGTCGAGCACCTTCCCGAACATCTTCGGCCACCAGTAGTAGAGCCCGGCGAAGATCGCGAACACGGAGCCGCCGAGGATCACGTAGTGGAAGTGCGCGACGACGAAGTACGTGTCGTGCACCTGCCAGTCGATCGGGAAGGCGGCCAGGTAGATGCCCGAGAGCCCGCCGATCGTGAAGACCGAGAGGAAGCCGAGCGCGAAGAGCATCGGCGTCTCGAAGATCAGGTTTCCCCGCCAGAGCGTCGCGAGCCAGTTGAAGATCTTCACCCCGGTCGGGACGGCGATGACCATCGACGTGACCATGAAGAACGCCGTTCAGCGAGTTCGGCATGCCCACCGTGAACATGTGGTGCGCCCACACGAGGAGCGAGAAGAACCCGATCGCGACGGTCGAGAACGCGACCGCCTTGTAGCCGAAGATCGGCTTCCGCGCGAAGACCGGGATGACCTCCGAGATGATCCCGAAAGCCGGGAGCGCCATCACGTACACCTCGGGGTGCCCGAAGAACCAGAACGCGTGCTGGTAGAGCACCGCCGACCCGCCCTCGGAGGCGTCGAAGAAGTTCGTCTGGGCCTCCCAGCCGCCGATCGAGATCCCGCGGTCGAGGAGCAGCATGGTGAGGCCGGCCGAGAGGGTCGGCAGCGTGGCCAGGAGGAGCCAGGAGAAGACGTAGATCGACCAGACGAAGAGCGGCATGCGCGTCCAGCTCATCCCACGCGTACGCATGTTGTGGATCGTCACGATGAAGTTGATCGCGCCCACGAGCGACGCCGCGCTCACGATGTGCATCGAGAGGATCCAGAGGTCTTGCCCGCTCCCCGCGGATTGGGTCGAGAGCGGCGCGTAGGCCGTCCAGCCCGACTTCGCCGCGCCGCCGTCGGCGAAGAAGGAGAGCATGAGCACGAGGCCGCCGAACGCGAAGAGCCAGTACGAGAGCGCGTTCAGCCGCGGGAACGCCACGTCGCGTGCGCCGATCATCAAGGGGAGCAGGAAGTTCGCGAACCCCGTCAGCAGGGGCACGACGACGAGGAAGATCATCGACGTGCCGTGGATCGTGACGAGCTCGTTGTAGCGGTCGGGGCCGATGAGGTCGACCTCCTCCTGCGCGAGCTGGAGCCGCATCAGCATCGCCATGATCCCGGCGAGGACGAAGAACGCGAGCGACGTCCCGATGTAGAGGATCCCGATCCGCTTGTGGTCGGTGGTGACGAGCCAGCTCACGAGCCGGCCGCGCTGCCACGCAGGCGTGTGTTCGGCTCTAACTGCCACTTGGCGGGCTTCTCCTGGAGATAGGCGACGAGAGCGTCGACCTGCTCGTCCGACCACTCGGAGCCGACGGCGGGCATGTCACCGCGCCCGTTGCGGACGAGCTCGGCGAGGGCTTCGGGGTCGGTCAGGATCGGCGACCCCGCGATCAGGGGCGCGATTCCGCCTTCCCCACCGAGGCCGTGGCACTTGGCGCACACGCCTTCCCACTCCTCCTCGCCGAGCTCGCTGCTGGCCTGCTCGGCTTCGCGCTCCGCGAGCCACGCAGCGAACTCCTGCGGCTCGAGGACCTCGACCGACGCGAGCATCCGCGCGTGCTCGAGTCCGCACAGCTCGGCGCACTGGCCTGCGTAGACACCCGGGCGCTCAGCCTCGAACCACGTCTCGGTGACGACGCCCGGGATCGCGTCGATCTTGCCTCCGAGCGCGGGGATCCACCACGAGTGGATGACGTCCTCGTCCGGCGCGGTTACCTCGAGGCGCACGGGTACGCCGGCGGGCGCGCGCAGCGTGTCGATCGCGACGGCGCCGTTCGCGTACTCGTACTGCCAGTAGTACTGGCGCCCGGTGACCCGCACGTCGAGCCGCTCTTCGCCGCGCGCACTCGCGGAGGGAACCTCGGTGACCCCGGGCAGCTTGTAGAAGACGAAGCCGCCGATCAGGACGAGGATGACGACCGGCGCGACCGTCCACATGAGCTCGAGGCTCGTCGCGCCGTGGATCTGCGCTCCGTCCTCGAAGCGCTCGCGTCGCTGACGCCGGTAGCGCCAGATGAACGTGACGAGCAGAACCTCGACGAGAACGAAGATCGCGACGATGAAGATCGACACGAACACCCAGGTGTCGTTGATCCGCTCGGCGTTCGGCGACTCGGGCGGCACCGGAGCGAACCCCCCGTTCTGCGCGAATCCGGCGGGGGCGAGGACCGCCATGACGAGTAGGGCACCGGCCGCGGCGAGGAGCGCGCGCACCGCGCGCCCGGGGTCAGGCTTCAGCCTGGCCTCCCCTCGACGGCCGGCGCTCACCGCGCGCACGGGGTCAGGCTTCAGCCTGGCCTCCCTTCGACGGCCGGCGCTCACCGCGCGCTCGGGGTCAGGCTTCAGCCTGACCTCCGCTCGATGGTCGGTGCTCACCGGCTGCCATTCTATGAACGTGCCCGAGAACGCGTCCCGAGGAACCCGCGTCCGCCTCCCGCCGGATGTCGCGCGGCCGTTCGAGATCTACGTGAACGGGGTGCCGCAGGAGGAGGGCCGCGACTTTCGCATCGAGGGGCGCACGCTCGTGTTCGAGCAGGAGCTGAAGGGCGAGGGGAAGCTCGGGCTTCTGGCGCTGGCTCTCGATGTGGGTCGGCGTCGCGGGCACCTATCGCCAGAACGACTCCGTCGATGTCGTCTACCAGCGAAACGGCAAGCGCGTCGTCGAGAGCAAGTTACCCCTGGAACCGGCCTAGAGCCAAAACCGCCACCGGTAGTGTTCGACGGTGGAGGAGCGAGCGAACGGGATCGAGGTCCAGGGGCTCGTTCGCGAGTACAAGAAGGGCCCGCGCGCGGTCGACGGGATCGACCTCACCGTCGCACCGGGTGAGATCTACGGGTTTCTCGGGCCGAACGGCGCGGGCAAGTCGACCACGGTTCACGTCCTGACGACTCTCCTGCCGCCGACCGCGGGAACGGCTCGCGTCGGCGGGTACGACGTCGTCAAGGAGGGCCCGAAGGTGCGCTCGCTGATCGGCGTCGCGCTCCAGGAGGCCGCGCTCGACCCGCTGCTCACCGGCCGCGACCACCTGCGGCTGCAGGCGACGCTCCAGGGCGTCCCGAAGGCGAAGCGGCGCGTCCACGCGGACGAGCTCCTGATCCGGGTCGGGCTCGAGGACGCGAGCGATCGCAAGGTGTCCGGCTACTCGGGCGGCATGAAGCGTCGCCTCGACCTTGCGCTCGCGCTCGTCCACCTCCCGCGGATTCTCTTCCTCGACGAGCCGACGACCGGGCTCGACCCGCAGAGCCGGACCGCGCTCTGGGAGGAGGTCGCGACGACTTCGGCGCGAGGAGGGCGTGACCGTCTTCCTGACGACGCAGTACCTCGAGGAGGCGGACGTGCTCGCCGACAGGGTCGGGATCATCGACCAGGGCAAGATCGTCGCGGAGGGAACGCCGGCGGAGCTGAAGGCGGAGATCGGCCGCCCGAGCGTGCACGCGATTCCGCGGGACGAGAAGGACCGCGAGAAGATCGCGGCGTTCCTCGCACCGTTCGGGGAGCGGCTCGAGACGACGCGCGACGTCGCGGTTCGGCTGCGAGACGGGCTCGGGCTCACCGACATCGTGCGTGCCGTCGACGCGAACGGTGTCGACATCATCGACCTCGAGCTCCGCGCGCCGTCGCTCGACGACGTGTTCCTCGCGAAGACGGGGCGCACGCTCGAGGGCGCGACCGAGGAAGCCGACGCCGAGAAGAGCGCGTGAGCAGCTCCTTGCCGCAGGTCGGCGCGATCGCGCGCCGCTCCGTCGTTCGCACTGCCCGCCAGCCCGCGAGCGTGATTCCGCCTCTCGTATTCCCGATCGCGCTCATGACCGTGAACGCGGCCGGCCTCCAGGCGTCGACGGAGCTGCCCGGCTTCCCGACCGACTCGTTCCTGGCCTTCGCCCTCGCGGTCCCGTTCATCCAGGGTGCGCTCTTCTCGACCATGAACGCGGGCACCGATCTCGCGCGAGACATCCAGACGGGCTTCATCAACCGGCTGTCGCTGACCGCGCTCAGAGACTGGGCGCTCCTCATCGGCCAGATCTCCGGAGTCGTGGTGCTCGGTGTCGTCCAGGCGATCTTCTATCTCGCCGTCGGCATCGCCTCCGGTGTCGAGTTCGAGTCGGGCCCTGCCGGGATCGCCGTCCTCCTCTTCTACGCGGCGCTCGTCTCGCTCGCCTTCGGCGCGCTCGGCGCGTGGCTCGCGTTCAGGACGGGCTCCGGCGAGGCGATCCAGGCGCTCTTCCCGGTCCTCTTCGTCTTCCTCTTCATCTCGTCGATGAACACCCCGCGCGACCTCATCGACGTCGAGTGGTTCCAGACGGCGGCGACGCTGAACCCGGTCTCGTACATGATCGAGCTCGTCCGTAGCCTGATCATCGAGGGCTGGAACCTCCAGGCGCTCGCGCTCGGGTTCGGCTTCACGATCGTCATCGGTGTGGTCTCGATCTTGCTCGCCTCGCGCGCGCTTCGGACCCGAATGACGAGGACCTAGGTATGTGGAACGTCGTCTCGGGAGTCGCGTGGCGGACGTCGAAGACCGCCTTGACCAACCCCCAGATCTTCATCCCGGTGATGCTCTTCCCGCTCTTCTTCTTCACCGCCTTCGCCGGGGGCCTCTCCCAGTTGCGCGAGATTCCGGGCTTCGACTTCCCGCCGGGCTACACCGCGTTCCAGTTCGTCTTCGTCCTGCTCCAGTCCGCAGCGTTCAGCGGCGTCTTCACCGGATTCGGGATCGCGCGGGACTTCGAGGGTGGGTTCGGCAAGCGGCTCCTGCTCGCTGCGCCGCATCGCAGCGGGATCGTGCTCGGGTACGCGCTGGCGGCGCTCGTGCGCTGGCTCGTGGTCGCGGCCGTCCTCACCGTGGTCGCGGTCGTGGCCGGGATGCAGGTCGGCGGCGGCCCGGTCGATCTTGTCGGCCTCTACGTCCTCGCGATACTCGTCAACTTCTGCGGCTTCTTCTGGTCCGGAGGGCTCGCTCTCAGGTTCCGCACGATCCAGGCGGCGCCGCTGATGCAGATGCCCGTCTTTCTGGTGCTCTTCTTCGCCCCGGTGTACGTGCCGCTCGAGCTCCTGGAGGGATGGATCGAGTCGGTCGCCTCGATCAATCCGCTCACGTACATCCTCGAGACGGGGCGCGGCTTCCTCGCCGGCGACCCTCCGCACGCACTCGGAGCGTTCGCGCTCGCGATCGGGATGGGGGTCGCGTTCTGGACGTGGGCGCTGCTCGGCCTGCGCAAGGCCGAGGCCTCGGGCGCATAGGGCGAGGCAAGCCTCGCCCCTACGTCGTCTCGAGGACGCGCAGGCAGGTCTCGACGACGAGCGGATCGAACTGCCGGCCCGCGCCTTCGCGCAGGCGGGCGATGGCGACCTCGGTGCTCAGCGCGCGGCGGTACGGGCGGTCGGTCGTCATCGCGTGGAAGGCGTCGCAGACGAAGATGATGCGCGACTCGATGGGAATGCGATCTCCCGCGAGCTGGTCGGGGTAGCCGGTGCCGTCGAAGCGCTCGTGACAGCTGCGGACGATTCGTCCCACGTCCGCGAGCTGGGCGATCGGCTCGAGAATGCGCTCGCCGAGCAGCGGGTGCGTCTCGACGACGGCGCGCTCCTCGGGAGTCAGGGGACCGGGCTTCAGGAGGATCGCCGACGGGATGCCGATCTTGCCGATGTCGTGGAAGAGCGCGCCGAGCTCGAGCCCCTTGAGCGCCTTCGCATCGAGACCCAGCTCGACACCGACCTTGAGCGCCAGATCGGTGATCCAGCGAGCGTGCGTGGACGAGTACTCGTCGTTGGCCTCGAGCGCGTTCGCGAGCGCTTCGACGGTGGAGACGAAGGTCCGCTCGAGTGTCTCGTAGCTCTCCGCGCTTTGCAGCGCGAGCTTCGTCTGCTGGGCGAGGCCGCCGAGCAGCTCGAGCTCGCGGTCCGCGAACAGGGTCCTCGGCGGGATCGCCGCCGCGATGACGCCCCAGCGTCCGTCGACCGTGAACGGGGCGATGGCAAACCGGCCCTCGGTGTTCTCGGGCGGTGAGGCGACCGCGGCGTAGTCGGCGGCGCCGATGAAATACGGCTCCGTGCGTGTGATCCACGGCCCGAGATGCTGTGCCGGGACCACGACCTCACGGACGATGGTGTCGCGACCGGCATACGGATACGCCGCCAGCCGCTCGAGATCCCCGCTCGCCGCGTTCTGGAGCCAGAGCGACGCGCTCGGGCTGGAGAGGATCCTCGCCGAGCCGTGCACGACCCGCTCGGCGACTTCGGCGATCCCGTCAGCCTCGGCGACGTCGCGGGCGAACTCGAGCAGCGCGGTCGCGCTCTCGGCCTCACGTCGCTGCGCCTCGTAGAGGCGCGCGTTCTCGAGCGCAACCGATGCATGGCCGGCAAGCACCTCGAGCACGCGCAGGTCGTCCTCGTCGAACTGGTCGAGCCCGAGCTTCGAGATCACGATGACGCCGATCACGCGCGAGCCGAACGTGAGCGGCACGGCCAGGAGCGACTCGGCGATGTCGGCGGTGCCCTCGATCTGCTCGGCGAACTCGTAGCTTCCCGCATCGTGGATCAGCAGCGGCTCGCCCGTCTCCGCGACCCGGCCGGTGACGCCGCGTCCGACCCGCGCCGGCATGAGCTCCACCGACGCTCCGGGCTCTGCTGCCATCAGATTCCCGCGAAATGCGATCGGCAGAAGATCGTCGCCGCGACGTAGGAAGACGCGACAGTTGTGGTAGTCGATGAGGAGCCGCAGCTCGTCCGCGACGGTGAGCCCGATGCGTGCGACGTCGTTCAGCCTGGACAGCTTCCCCGCGAGGCTCTGGAGCATCTTCATGTGTGCGAGCGAGCGGATGTCCGCCCGGCGCACGTTCTCCTCGGAGGGACGCTCGAGCGCCGACTCGTCGTAGGGGAGGACGAGGCCCTTCCCGTGGGCCTTCGCCGTCATCATCGCTGCCTCTGCGCACGCCACCAGCTCACGTGGGTTGGCCGCGTGCTCGGGACCGACTGCGATCCCGGTCGAGACCGTAAGTCGTCCGGCGGCCCCGACCTCGAGCTTCGCGAGCTCCGCGGCGAAGCGCGCGGCAAGCGCCTGCGCGCTCCGGAGGTCACCGGACGGGAGGATGATCGCGAACTCCTCGCCTCCCACCCGGCTCACCACGTCCGGGGATCGAGCCGAGGATCGCAGCACGTCGGCGACCTGCACCAGAAGCTGGTCTCCGACCCCGTGCCCGTAGACGTCGTTGACCTTCTTGAAGTCGTCGAGGTCGAGCATCACCAGGGCAACCGTGTCGTGCTCGGCCGAGGCACGCATGACCTCCTCCCGAAGCCGGTCGTGGAACGCGCGGTGGTTGTAGAGACCGGTGAGCGCGTCGGTGGATGCCTGGTGCTCGAGCCGCGCACGCACGTGCGCGTTGTCGATGGCGAGCGCGGCAGCGTCACCGAAGCGTGTGGCGAGATGGAACTCCTCGTCCGTGAACTGGGCCAGCTCGCCGACGCGATAGATGTTGAGCGTCCCCTTCAGCCGTCCACGGGCGATCAGCGGCACGGCGATGAGCGCCTCCGGATCGATCGGCGTTCCGGGTACGAAACGGACTCGGGGATCGAGATGCGCCTGGTTCGCGAGAACCGGCTCGCGGTGCACGACCGCCCAGCCGGTGATGCCCTCGTCGAACGAGAAGGTCTCGCTCATGACCTCGGATTCCCACTTGCTCCGGGCAAGCACGGGAATCAACTCCCGCTTGGCCTCGTCGGCCTCGTAGATGTGGACGTCCTCGTACGGGATGAGCTCCGCGAGCGTGTCCGCGATCCGCTCGAGGAGAGCGGTCGGGTTGTCCTCCGAGAGGACGTCGTGGAAGATCTCCGCCAGTCGGCGATACGGCTCGGCCGAGCCAGACGAGACGAGGCTCATCTGGGGACGAGCTGTCGACTCGAGGCTCTCGGGGCTCTTGGGCGCAGGGTCCGACATACGAGGGGTCTCGACGGAATCATCGGAACGCTGGCAAGTCCCCTTGAGCGGCCGCTCTGCGAACATCACCCGTCGTGAGTCCGTCCGAGGATGCACGCACCGCTCTGCTCGCGCGCCTCATCGACCATGCGCCGCTGTTTCCGCCGGCGTCGCTCGCGCTGCCCGAGGCGCTGGAAGAAGACGTGCGCGCTCGTGCTCACCCTGCGGCCTTCGTGCTCGGGCGGTTCGTGTGCCCGGCGGCTCGGCTCGTCGAGCTTCCCGACGTCGGGCGGGGTGTGAGCGTCGTACAGGGCTCAGGTGTCTGGCTTCAGCCAGACCTCGGTGGCAGCGTCGAGGCTGTCGAGACCGTATGGGTCGACGACCTCGGGACGCTGCCGGCCCTCGCTCCGGAGGTCTACGTCGAGATCCCGCTCGACGACACCCTCGACGATCGCCTGGACGAGCTCGTGTCGTTCGGGCTCCGCGCGAAGGTTCGCTGCGGCGGCGACTCGACTCCCGGAGCCCCAGCCCTTGCCGCCTTCATCCGAGCGTGCGCCGAACGCAGGCTCGTTTTCAAGGCCACGGCAGGCCTCCACCACGCGTTGGCGAGCGACGGCGAGCACGGCTTCCTGAGTCTCGTCGCCGCAGTCGTCTTCGGGGACGAGGAGTCTGCGCTCGCGGAGTCCGACCCTGAGGCGTTCGAGCTCGACGCTGCGGGCTTCGCATGGCGCGGACGCCGTGCACTCCCGGACGAGCTCGTCCGGGCTCGACGTGAGCGCCTGCACTCGATCGGCAGCTGCAGCTTCTTCGAGCCGGTCGAGGAGCTCGAGAAGCTCGGGATGCTGCCGCTGTGAACGGGGCGGTCGGCTTCGGCGTCTTCTCGCTGGACGGAGACGAGCCTCGCGTCGGCTTCCGCGTCGGCGGCGGGATCCTCGACCTCACGGCGAGTGGTCGCGATGCCGTTTTCTCCCAGCCGAGCCTGAACGCCTTTTTCGCTGCCGGCAGGCGCGCCTGGGAGGGGGCGCTCAGCCGTATCGCGGAGTTGGTCGAGAGCGGTCACGAGGTCGTTCCACTCGACGAGGCGACAGTGCACCTCCCGTTCCGGGTCGGCGACTACGTCGACTTCTACTCGTCGCTCGAGCACGCCACGAACCTGGGACGCCTCTTCCGCCCTGACGCTGATCCGCTCCTGCCGAACTGGCGCCACCTTCCCGTCGGCTACCACGGCCGTGCGGGCAGTGTCGTCCTCGGAGGAACACCGGTCGTCCGGCCGTGTGGCCAGGCGAAAGGGCCCGACGATCCGGAGCCTCGCTTCGGACCGAGCCGAAAGCTCGACATCGAGCTCGAGCTCGGGTTCGTCGTCGGCATCGGCAGCACGCTCGGAGTGCCGGTCCCTGCCGCCGACTTCCGCGAGCACGTGTTCGGAGTCGTCCTGGTCAACGACTGGAGCGCCCGCGACATCCAGGCGTGGGAGTACCAACCGCTCGGTCCGTTTCTCGGAAAGTCGTTCGCGACCTCGATCTCTGCGTGGGTCACGCCGCTCGCGCTCCTGCAAGACAGATTCGTCGCGCCGCCGGCGCAGGAGCCCGAGCCGCTCCCCTACTTGCACGTGCCCGCGAACTGGGGTCTCGACATCGAGCTCGAGGTCGAGCTCTCCGGCACGATCGTCTCGAGGACGAACTCCCGCTCTCTCTACTGGACGATGCCTCAGCAGCTGGCGCATGCGACCGTGAACGGCGCGTCGCTCCGGACCGGCGATCTGTTCGCGTCGGGGACGATCTCCGGCCCGGATCCGGGAAGCGAGGGCTCGCTGATCGAGCTGACCCGTAACGGCGCGCATCCGATCATGCTCGGCGACGGAAGCACGAGGACGTTCCTCGAAGACGGGGACACCGTCGTGCTTCGTGGCCGCGCGGGAGACGTCGAGCTCGGGGAGGTGGCGGGCACGATCCTGCCGGCGCCACCCGGTCCTTACGCCGGCGGATAGGTTCCGGCGCGGTAGAGCTGGCCCTCGAGCCGCCGATCGAGAACTCCCTCGAGCCACTCCGAGACGCCGGTCAGCGCGTCCAGGTCGATCCCGGTGTCCACGCTCTCGCCGTGGAGCAGGTAGACGAGATCCTCGGTCGCGATGTTTCCGGTCGCGCGCGGAGCGAACGGGCAGCCGCCGAGCCCGCCGATCGAGGCATCGAGAACTGTGGCGCCCGCCTCGAGGGCCGCGAGCGCGTTCGCGTAGCCGGTGTTCCGTGTGTTGTGAAAGTGGCCGCCGATCGGGACTCCGAGCTCGACCGCGCGCAGGACGAGTCGACGAACCTGGCCCGGCACGCCCACTCCGATCGTGTCCGCGAGAAGGATCGTGTCCGGGCGCGCAGCCGCGATCTCCTCCGCCAGCTCGAGGACTCGGCTCTCGTCGACCGGGCCCTCGAACGGGCAGCCGAAGGCCACGCTGATGGTCACCGCCGACCGAATCCCGTCGGCGCGTCCACGCTCGACGATCCGGATCGCGGCTGCGAGGGACTCGCGCACGGAGGCGTTCTGGTTTCGGCGATTGAAAGACTCCGTCGCGCCGAAGGAGAAGCGCACCTCGTCGAGGCCGCACGCGACGAGCCGGTCGTAGCCGCGCTCGTTGAGTGCGAGGCCCGCGTATACCACGCCACTCTCGCTCCCGAGAGCGGCTACGACCTCCTCGGCGCCCGCCATCTGCGGCACGCGTCGTGGATCGACGAAGCTCGCGACCTCGACCGCCCGAACCCCTGCTGCGACGATCCTGCCGACGAGCTCCGCTCGGACCTCGGGTGCGATCACCTCGGGCTCGTTCTGGAGGCCGTCGCGCGGCCCCACGTCGAACACAGTCAGCATGCGGTTCGCCTACCCGAGCGCGTTCGTCTTCCGGGCCAGCTCGCGGTCGCGGTCGGTGACGCCTCCCGCCGTGTGCGTCCACCAGCGGAGGGTCACTTGCTTGTAGTGGATCGCGATGTCCGGGTGGTGACCTTCGCGCTCCGCGAGCTCGCCCACGCGATTCACGAAGTCGAGCGCGTGACGGAAGCTCGCGAGCTCGAACGTGCGCTCGAGCGCGTCCGAGACCTCGCTCCACCCATCCGGATCGGCCATCTCACCAGTATCTACGATCGAACGCATCCGATGACCGTCTCCACCGAGAGCGCCGTCGTCCCGGCTCCGAGGGCGTCGGCCAAGGATCGCCCCGCGCGGGAGCTCGTGGTCGCGTTCGTCTTCGGACCTCTCGCCCATCGCCTCGCTCTCGTTCTGGCGCCCACGCGGATTCCGCCACCGGCCGTCGTGCTCGTGGCGGCCGCCACCGGAGTCGCAGCGGGTATCGCAGCTTGCGCTCGCAGCGTTCGTTGCAGCTGCCGTGCTGCTCCAGCTGAAGACGCTCCTCGACAACGCGGACGGCGGCCTCGCCCGGCTGACCGGCCGCGTGACGTTGCTCGGGCGGTACCTCGACACCGAGTCCGACACTGCTCTCAACGCCTTCCTCTTCGCGCTCATCGGCGTGGTGACCGATCGGCCGTGGCTCGCGCTGGCGGCGTTCTGCGCGCTGACGATCGTCCTCAGCGTGGACTTCAACCTCACGGAGGTCTATCGAGAGGTCCGGGGAGAGGAGGCTCGAGTACCGCCACGGTCGGGCGGGGGCATCGAGCGGGCGCTCGCGCTCGTGTACGACACCTTCTTCGCACCGCAGGACCGGTTGATCCGCGCGCTCTCTGCCCGGAGGCTCGAGCGCGTTCTTCGAGGGGTCGGCAATCCGGATGAGCGAAGTCTCGCGACGCTCGCCTACCACGATCGCGCCACCCTTGGGGTGCTGGCGAACCTCGGCCTCTCGACCCAGCTGTTCGTGCTCGGCGCCTGTCTCGTGCTCGGCGTACCCGAGCTCTATCTCTGGCTCGTGCTCGCGAGCCTGGTGCTGCTTCCCTTGCTCCAGCTCCGACGGGAGCTGGTGGTGCGCTCTATGCGGCGCCGCGCAGCGTGACCCGCTGACCGTTCATCGACGCGGCGGCGTCTGAACAGAGGTAGGAGACCGCCTCTGCGATCTCCTCGGCGGGCGTGAAGGTCGAGAAGTCCTTGTCCGGTGACTCCTCGCGTAGCTCGGGCGTGAGGATCGAGCCGACGACGATGACGTTCGCGGTCGCCCCCGTGCCGCGAAAGCGGTGCGCGAGTGCGAGTGTCCACGCCTCGGCGGCTGCTTTCGCGGACGCATAGGCCGCATTCGTGTGGGTGGGCGCCTGGCCCTGGCTGCTCGAGACGATCACGAAGCGGCCGTGGCCGCTCTCGATCAGGGTTCGGGCGAACGCCTGTGTCGCATGCTGAACCGTGCGGACGAGCAAGCCGTGGAGAAAGTCCCATTCCTCGGGTGGAGCCTCCTCGATCGGCGTACCGCCACGCCAGCCTCCGACGAGGTGAACGAGTCCGTCGATCCGACCGTGACGCTGGACGATGTCCGTGGCCCAGGCGCGTGCGGCATCTGCATCGAGAAGGTCGACCGCGTACGTGTCGGCCTGGCCGACCGACTTCGCGAGCTCGTCGAGCGGTGGCAGTTCGCGTCCGCCGAGCGCGAGCGACGCGCCGCGCTCAGCGAGTTGTCGGACGACGATCGGGCCGAGATTCCCGCTCGCGCCCGCGATCGCGAGCACGCGACCCGAGAGAGACGCGCGCTCCCCCGACGATGCCTTCCACGCGACCACGCTACCAACGGGCAGGGCTCTCGACTTCGCTCCCACGCTGGAGTAGCGTCGCGTCATGACCGACGCCTGCCTTCACCGAGCTGCAGGCGAAGCTGCGCGCAGTTCTGGCCGAGCGTCACGCTGCGCTCCATCGGCGACGTCGAGCGTACGGTCGTGGTCGTCGCACTCGATCAGCTTCGACGTTCCGGATCACCTGATCCCTGTCTTTCCCGGCCTACGAGGAGCGCTTTCTCTGCCTCGTCCTCAGCCTGCTCCAGGCGCCTCGCTCGCGCGTCATCTACGTCACCTCGCAACCGATCCATCCACGCGTGCTCGACTACTACTTCGGGCTCGTCCCCGAGCTCGACACGCCGGAGGCACGAGGCCGCTTCGTCGCCGCTTTCGCTCGTCGACGGCCGTAACGAGCCGCTTCGCGCGCAAGCTGCTCGCGCGCCCCGGAGCTATCCGGCGGATCCGTGGCCAGATCGGCGATCCGGAGCTGGCGTTCATCCTGCCCTTCTGCATGACCGACGACGAGGCGCGGCTCGCCGCTGCGCTCGGCCTCCCCATCTACGGCAGCGATCCCGCCCTCAACCGGCTGGGGACGAAGATCGGGTAGCCGCCGCGTCTTCGAGGACGAAGGCGTCGCAGCATCCCGCCGGCCTAGAGCTCGACGGCGCAGCGCGAGCTCGCCGGGGCAGTGCGCGAGCTGCGCACGCTGCGGCCCTGCCGCGCGCGAGGCGGTGCTCAAGCTCAACCAGGGGGTGAGCGGTCTCGGCAACGCGCTCGTCGACCTCGACCGCGGCAGACGACGATCCGCACTCCGCGCTCCACCTCGAGGACACCGAGCTCGACGTCGAGGAGTACCTGCAGCGCGCTCGACGACGAGGGCGGCATCGTCGAGGAGCGGATCGAGGGCGCGGACTTCCGCAGCCCCAGCGTCCAGCTCCGCATGAGCCCGGCGGGCAGGTCGACATCATGTCCACGCACGACCAGGTGCTCGGGGGCCGCACGGGCAGACGTACTTCGGCTGTCACTTCCCCGCCGACCAGGAGTACGCCGAGCGCGATCGCCTCACGAAGCTCTGAAGGTCGGGCGCCGGCTCGCGCGCGAGGGTGTCATCGGGCGCGCCTCGGTCGACTTCGCGGCGGTTCGTCAGAGACAACGGCTGGGAGCCCTACGCCCTCGAGATCAATCTGCGCTGCGGCGGGACCACCCACCCGCTGTTCGCGTTGACGGCGTTGACCGACGGAGCCTACGAGCCGCTCTCGGGCGAGTACCGCAATCGGAATGGAGAGATCAAGCACTACGCCGCGACCGACCACCTCGACTCCCCTGCCTACCGAATCGCTCACCCCGGACGACCTGCTCGACGTCATCGCAGAGCGCAAGGCCTCGGTTGGGACACCGAACGCGAGACGGGCGTCGTCCTGCACATGGTCAGCGCTCTCGCCGTCGCCGGTCGCATCGGCCTTACCGCGATCGGAGACACGCTCGAGGAGGCCCGCGGCCGGTACTACGCCGTCAAGTCGGCCGTGGACGAGGCCGCAGGTCTTCCGAGCTGAGATGGCGCTCTTCCGTCGGGGACCGTCACCTTCCTCTTCACCGATGTCGCCGGCTCGACGCGGCTGCTGCGGGAGCACGGAGCCGCCTACGCCGATCTGCTCGGCGAGCATCGCAGAGCGCTCCGGGCGGCCTTCGAGCAGGCGAACGGCGTCGAGGTCGACACGCAGGGCGACGCCTTCTTCGTGGCCTTCTCGCGCGCCTCCGACGCGGTCGCGGCAGCTGCGAGCGCGAAAGCTGCGCTGGCGGACGGCCCGGTGCAGGTACGGATCGGAATCCACACCGGCGAGCCGCTCGTCACCGAAGAGGGGTACATCGGGCTCGACGTCCACCGCGCGGCTCGGATCGCGGCAGCCGCGCATGGAGGGCAGGTCGTGCTCTCGCAGACGACTCGTGGCTTTCTCGACGGAGATGTCGTGTTACGCGACCTCGGCGAGCATCGGCTGAAGGATCTGACGGAGCCGGAACGGCTCTACCAGCTCGGCGACGGCGCATTTCCTCCGCTGCGAACGCTCGATGCGACCAACCTGCCGCTTGCGGCGAGCCCACTCGTTGGCCGGGAGCGCGAGCTCGACCAGCTCTTGAGCATGCTCTCGGACGGCTCGCGCCTCGTCACGATCACCGGACCCGGCGGTACGGGGAAGACGCGTTTCGCGCTCCAGATCGCGGCCGAGCTCGTCGGACACTTCGGCGACGGCGTCTTCTGGGTCCCGCTCGCAGGGCTCACGGATCCGGAGATCCTCTCCGCGGAGATCGCGCGCACGATCGGCGCCCGCGAGGATCTCGCCGGCTCGCTGCGTGGGAAGGAGCTCCTGCTCCTGCTCGACAACTTCGAGCACCTCCTCGCCGCAGCGCCGACCGTGTCAGAGCTCCTTGCGGGCGCACGCGGGCTCAAGGTGCTCGTGACCAGCAGGAGCCCGCTGCGCATCTCGGGTGAGGTCGATTACCCACTGGAACCGCTGCCCACGGGCGATGCGATCTTGCTCTTCGCCGAGCGTTCTCGCGCAGCGGGTCGCGTGCTGGTCGGAGGAGAGGCGGTGGAGGCGATCTGCCGTCGGCTCGACGGGCTTCCGCTCGCGATCGAGCTCGCGGCCGCGCGCATGAAGCTCCTCACGCCGGAGACGCTCCTCGAGCGGCTCGAATCGGCGCTGCCGCTCCTGACCGGGGGCGCTCGCGATGCGCCAGAGCGCCAGCGGACGCTCGAGGCGACGATCGCATGGAGCTATGACCTCCTGGACGATCCGAGCAAGCTTCTCTTCGCCCGTCTCTCGGTGTTCGCGGGGTCGTTCCCGATCACCTTGGCGGAGACGGTCTGCAATGCGGATATCGACACGCTCGCGACGCTGGTCGACTCCAGCCTGTTGAAGGCGATTGATGGCGACCGCTTCCTGCTCCTGGAGACGATCCGCGAGTACGCACGCGATCGGCTCCTCGAGTCCGGCATGGCTGCCGATGTCAGCCTGCGTCACGCCGAGGCGTTCACCGGGCTTGCGGAGGAGGCGTACGAGCAGCGCTTCGAGGCCGAAGCGGAGTGGTCGGATCGACTCGAGCGAGACCACGACGATCTCCGGGCTGCGCTCGACTGGCTTGCCGGACGCGACCTCGACCTTCAGCTCCGGCTGGCGGGCGCTCTCGGATGGTTCTGGGTCTCCCACTCGCATCTCGCCGAGGGCCGGCGACGGCTCACGGTTGCCCTGTCCGCGTCGAGTCTCGAAGGGCGGCTGCGCGCGCGTGCCCTGACTGCGGCGGGCGTCCTGGTCGCGTGGCAAGGGGAGGTCGACGTCGCTCGCGCCGAGCTCGAGGAGGCACTCGGTATCTGGTCGACGGTCGGTGACCACGGGGAGCTTGCGTCCGCCTTCGACGCGCTCGGCTGGATGCTCGTCTACGCACCCGGCGACAACGACGGTGCGCTCGAGGCATTCGAGAAGAGCCTCGAGATCCGGCGAGGGCTTTCCGACCGGGTGGGCGAGCGCCGGGCTCTGTGCGGCGTCTGTCAGGTGCTTGTCGCGATGGGGGAGGTCGAGCGAGCCACCGTGCTGTCCGGGGAGCTCCTCGGAATGGCCGAAGGAGATCCGCGCTCCGAGCACTTCGCGTTCCACTTCCTCGCCGATTGCGCACTGATCGAGGGCGAGTGCGAGGTTGCCGAGCAGCGCTACCGCGAGAGCTTGCGTGCGGCGCTGCCGCTCGGAGATGTCATCGAGACCAGCTTCGAGGTCCAGGGTGTGGCAATGGCTGCTGCGGGAAGCGGCGATCTCGTACGTGGAATTCGGCTCGCGGCGTCCGTCGAGGCGCTGTGGGAATCGCTGGGCACGACCTTCTCGATCCCGTTCTGGGACGCGCTCTTGGAGCGCTATGTCGGTGCCGCCCGCACGGCTCTGGGAGCTGACGGAGCCTTGCACTGGAGCGAGGGGCGGGGGCTTGCCTTCGAGGATGCCATCGAGCTTGCTCTTGGTGCCGGACCGCGTGAGTCGAACGCCACCAGCTAGTCTGTAGCGCGAAAACCAGGACGAGTACCGGGGGCCAAGGCTTCCTTACCCGTTCGATCGAGGGTGAGGGGAGGTGTTTTACATATGGCAACCGGAATCGTGAAGTGGTTCAACGACGCGAAGGGCTACGGCTTCATCACACCAGATGAAGGTGGCAAGGATCTTTTCGTCCACCACTCGAATATCGCCGGCAACGGCTTCAAGTCGCTGAGCGAGAACGCTCGGGTCGAGTTCGAGGCCCGCGAGGGCGCGAAGGGCCCCGAGGCGATCAACGTCCAGACCGTCTAGGTCTCGAGCAGGCGCGCGCGGCCTCGGCCGCGCGCGCCTCTATTCTTTGGAGAGCATGCCGAAAGAAGAAAAGGTCGAAGTCGAAGGCGAGGTGCTCGAAGCCCTGGGCGGGGGCATGTTCCGCGTGTCCCTCGACGGCGGTCACGAGCTGATCGCATACACGGCCGGCAAGATGCGCCGCTACCGGATCCGCATGGCTCCGGGCGACCGCATCAATGTCCAGGTCTCGCCCTACGACCTGACCCGCGGCCGCATCGTCTACCGCCACAAGTAGCTCCCCGGCAACGGGAGCAGCTCGGAGAGTCAGCCGGCGCGGACCTCCCTCCCCGAAGAAAGCCACGCGACTACCGCGCTACGCTTGCTGCACGCCCCCGTAGCTCAGTGGATAGAGCAGCGGTTTCCTAAACCGCGTGCGCAGGTTCGACTCCTGCCGGGGGTATCTTGCGGCTGTGCCGCCAGGGTTCAGGTGGCGGTCGTTCGTCGCCGCGCGTCGGGTGAGATCGTCAGCATCGTGTCTGACATGTCCAGCCGAGCGCCATCGCAGACTCGCTGGCTCCGTCGCTTCTGGAGCGCGCTCCGCACCGCAGTCCGCGGCTACAGCCGGCACGCCGACTCGCAGCAGGCGGCTGCGATCGCGTTTCGCGTGCTCTTCTCGCTCGTTCCTCTCGCGGCGTTGACCATCGCGGTCGTCGACATGCTGATTCCCGAGGAACAGCGCGAGGAAGTCGTCGAGTGGGTCATCGACATGTTGGCCGGCTCGACCGGCCTGGAGGAGAGCGTCAGGCGCGCGCTCGCGCAGGGAACCACCACGGCCTCCGTTGCGGGTCTCGTCGCCCTCGCGGGCCTGGTCTGGGCAGCCAGCGGGATGATGGGAGCGATTCGCCGGGCGTTCCATGCGATCTGGGCGTCCGTCGTCCCGGCCTCGTACTTCCGCGGGAAGATCCTCGACTTCGTCGTCGTCTTCGGAGCCGGGATCGTGGTGATCGTCGCCTTCGGCCTCGGCATCGTGGTCGACGCCGTCTTCGACGCCGGAAGCGACCTCCGCGCGGCGGTCGGAATCGAGAGCACGGGTGAGAGCTGGCTGGCGGCAGCAACGGCGAGCGCCGCGACGCTGGGCCTGACCTTCGCGTCCTTCGCCGGTCTCTATCGCTTGCTGCCCACGACCGCGCCGCGCTGGGAGGCGCTGTGGCCCGGCGCGGCCGTCGGTGCCGTCGGCTTCCAGCTCGCGACCACCGGGTACAGCTTCTACCTCTCGAGATTCGGCGAGCTCAGCGTCGTCTATGGGTCATTGGGTGCGCTGCTCGGGTTCCTGCTCGTCGTGTGGGCCGGCGCGATCGCCATGCTCTTCGGCGCGGAGATCGTCGCCGGGTGGCCCGAGCGGGAGCCACGAGAGACGTAGGCTTCACACTCGTGTTCCTCATCGTCGGCCTCGTACTGCTCCTCCTGCTCCCGTCGCCGTGGAACCTCATCGCCTCCGCCGTGTGTCTCGCGCTCTTCGTCGGGGAGCTCGCCTTCTGGAACCGGACCGTTCGTCACCGCGCCCAGACGGGAGCGGAAACCCTGATCGGGAAGACCGCGACGGTCGTCTCGGCCTGCCGGCCCGATGGCCAGGTTCGTCTCGACGGAGAGATCTGGGACGCGCGTTGCACAGAAGGCGCTGACCCGGGAGATACGGTCGCCGTCGTCTCCCGCGACGAGCTCACGCTCGTCGTCGAACGCGTCAGCCCGACCTAGTCGCGTCGCGCCCTGCTGACTCATGGCACGGAGCACGGGATACGCGATCGCGGCAGTCGTGTTGGCCTCGCTCCTGCCTGCGGCGGGCGCCGCTGCGGCAGGCGCGCGCGGCACGGCCGAGCCGCCGCTCGCGGCGATCGTTGCGGCGAGTCCGACGGCGACGCTCGCCGTGATCCCCGACGGGACGTGGCGCGTCGAGCTCGCGTCCCTCTATCCAGGGGACTCCGACGGCTCGCTTGCGCCTGACGGCCGCCGAATCGCCTTCGTCTCGGCTCGAGACGGGAATCGGGAGGTCTACGTGGCGGGCACGCGCACGGGCGAGGTTCGCCGGTTGACGAACAGCCCCGGGAGAGCCGATCGTCGGCCTGCATGGTCGCCCGACGGCCGCAGGATCGCTTGGCAGGGCGGCCCGGGCGATGCGGCCGATCTCTTCGTCATGCAGGCGGACGGTTCACGCAAGCGACGGTTGGTGGGAGGGGTCGGAGACGACGTCGATCCCGCATGGTCGCCCGACGGGGAGCGGGTCGCGTTCTCGTCGAACCGCGGCGGGAGGCGTCAGCTCTGGGTGGTCGGGGCCGGCGGTGGCGAGCCAGAGCAGCTCGTGCAGGTTCCCGGGAGGGCACGTGCGCCCGCGTGGTCGCCAGACGGAACCCGTCTGGCGTTCACCCGTGAATCGACCCGCGACTCCGACCTTTGGGTGCTCGAGCTCTCGGATGGCAGCACGCGCAAGCTCACGCGAAGCGCCGGCTGGGACTCGCGGCCCGACTGGTCGCCGAGCGGCGAGCGGGTCGCGTTCGCGCGCTCGGTAGCAGGGCGCTCATCGATCTGGGTCGTCGGCGACGACGAACGGCCGGCACGCGAGGTGGAGGACACGGAAGGTCTCGCGGACCCGGACTGGGCGTGGACGCACCGCTCACTCGTGCCGCGCCCCGACGAGCTTCTCCCCGACCTCGACCAGCGTGCACCACAGGGTCTCATGGTCGTTCGGGCCGGCCGCGGCTTTCACCTGGGATTCGCATCGTCGACCGAGAATCGCGGCCGCGGCCCGCTCGTGATCCACGGCCTGAGACGCCCGGGGCAGCCGATGAGAGCGCACCAGGTCGTCGAGCTTCGCAGCGGTGCACGTCGCGTCGTACCCGATGTCGGGTACCTGCACTACGAGCTCCATCCACCGCACCGGCACTGGCACCTCCAGTCATTCGTGCGGTATGAGCTGCGCCGGGCAAGCGATTTCGCGTTGGTGGTTCGCGATCGCAAGACCGGGTTCTGTCTCATCGACCGCTGGGGGCGCATCTCGCCACGCATTCTCGGCTCCGGCCCGGCGAGGTTCGTCGGCGATTGCGGGGCGGGGCAGCCGGATGCACGACAGGTGCTGGAAGGCACGTCGGTGGGCTATGTCGACCGCTATCCGGCCTTCTTCCATGGCCAGGAGCTCGACGTGACACGACTCCCGGCGGGTCGCTACCTCCTCGTCCACCGCGCGAACCCGGATCGTGCCATGCGTGAGCTCAGGTACTCGGACAACGCGGCCTCGGTCCTCCTGGAGCTCACCTGGCCGAATGGCCAAGCCTCCGCTCCCAGAGTTGTCGTGGTCGGCCGGTGCGAAACGATCGAGCGATGCGCCGGCTAGGGGCGCCCGCTACCAGTCGGGACACCTTTCCGACGCCGAGCTTGGATTGTGCATCGGTTGCGCTCCGGTTGCCAACTAGCCGAAATGCAGGCGTATTGCTACCCTCGGGCGACGGTCGGCAATCCAGCCGGCCGGTGAGATGAGCTTCTCGTTCCTCCTTCGGGTGTTTCGAGGTAGGCAAGTCTCGAACCCGTAAAGGAGTCGAACACCAATGTCACAGCAGTCTTTCCGTGAGCTCGGCGTGTCCGCGCGCGTCTGCGACGCGCTCGCCGCCCGCTCGATCACGGAGCCGTTCACCATCCAGTCCTTCGTCCTTCCGGACGCGCTCGCGGGCCTCGACGTGCTCGCGAAGTCGCCGACCGGGTCCGGCAAGACCCTCGCGTTCGCGATCCCGATCGTGGAGCGCACGACCAGCCGCGACAAACGGCCGAGCGCGCTCGTCCTCGTCCCGACGCGAGAGCTCGCAGTTCAGGTCACCGAGGAGCTCTCCGGCATCGCACCCGCGAACGGCTTGAAAGTCGCCGCCGTCTACGGCGGCATGCCGCTCCGCTCCCAAGCGGATCGCGCGCGTTCCGCCAACATCCTCGTCGCGACGCCCGGCCGCCTCCAGGACCTGGCGGATCGGCGCATGCTCGACCTTTCCGCAGTTCGCATCCTCGTCCTCGACGAGGCCGATCGCATGCTCGACATGGGTTTCAAGCCTCAGGTCGACCGGATCGTGCGGCTCTTGCCGAGAAACCGGCAGACGATGTTCTTCTCGGCCACGCTCGACGGCGAGGTGGGAGAGCTCGCCCGGGCGTACACGAGCAGCCCGTCTCGTTTCGAGGCCGATCTGCCCGCCGACCGGGCCGTAGGCGAGATCGACCACCGCTTCGTGGCGGTGAGCCCCGACACGAAGGTGGACACTCTCGTCGAGCACATCCGCTCCGCCAATGGCCTCACGCTGGTGTTCGTACGGACGAAGCGCGGTGCAGACCGGCTCGCCAAGAAGCTGGCATTCCATCAGGTCGACGCTGTCGCAATGCACGGCGATCTCTCCCAGGGGCAGCGCCAGCGCGCCCTGCGCCGTTTCGAGAGCGGCAAGGTTCAGGTTCTCGTCGCGACCGATGTCGCCGCGCGCGGCCTCGACATCGACGACGTCGCGCACGTGATCAACTACGACCCGCCGGAGGAGGACAAGGGCTACGTCCATCGCACCGGACGCACCGGCCGCGCGGGACGCAACGGGACCGCCGTGACCTTCGTGCTGCCGGACCAGGAGGACGAGACCAGCCGCGCGGCGAACCGGCTCGGCCACCGCGAGCAGTTCGAGCGGGCCGGCTTGAAGACTGCTCGGCCGAAGCTCGTGTACACGAGCCGTCGCGGCCGGCGCTCGAAGTGGTAATTCGCAACGTCGCGATCGTCGCGCACGTCGACCACGGCAAGACCACACTCGTCGACGCGCTGCTCTGGGAGACCGGCGCCTTCCGCGCGAACCAGGACGTCGCCGAGCGCGTGCTCGACACGATGGATCTCGAGCGCGAGAAGGGCATCACGATCCTCGCGAAGAACACGGCCGTGCGCTACGGCGGCTCGAAGATCAACATCGTCGACACGCCTGGTCACGCCGACTTCGGAGGGGAGGTCGAGCGCGGCCTGACGATGGTCGACGGCGTACTCCTGCTCGTCGACGCGAGCGAGGGCCCTCTCCCGCAGACCCGCTTCGTGCTCCGAAAGGCGCTCGAGGCGAGGCTCCCGGTGATTCTCGTCGTGAACAAGGTCGATCGCCCGGACGCGCGGATCAAGGCCGTCGTCGACGAGGTCTACGAGCTCTTCCTCGACCTCGACGCAGACGAGAGCCAGATCGAGTTCCCGATCGTCTACTGCAACGCGAAGACGGGACGCGCGTCGCTCGACCCAGACCCAGACGCGCTGGAGGCCGACCTTCGGCCGCTGTTCGAACTGATCCTCGAGCGCATCCCTGCGCCGACCTACGAGGAAGGGCACCCGCTGCAAGCGCTCGTGACGAATCTCGACGCCTCGCCGTACGTGGGCAGGCTCGCCGTCTGCCGCGTCCTCCAGGGCACGATCAGGCGCGCCCAGCAGATCGCCTGGTGTCGCGCCGACGGGACCGTCGAGCGTGCGAAGGTGACCGAGCTGTACGTGACCGAGGCGCTCGACCGGGTCGAGGCCGAGGAGGCCGGCCCGGGGGAGATCATCGCGGTGGCGGGAATCCCCGAAGTGACGATCGGCGAGACCCTCGCCGACCCCGACGACGCCCGTCCGCTCCCGGTCATCTCGGTCGACGAGCCGTCTCTGTCGGTTACCGTCGGCATCAACACGTCACCGCTGGCAGGGCTCGACGGAGACAAGGTCACCGCCACCCTCGTCGAAGCGCGGCTCCGGGCGGAGCTCGTCGGCAACGTCTCGCTGCGCGTTCTTCCCACGGAGTCGCCGGACGCGTGGGAGGTGCAGGGTCGCGGCGAGCTCCAGCTCGCGATCCTCGTCGAGCAGATGCGCCGCGAGGGATTCGAGCTGACCGTCGGGAAGCCGCAGGTGGTGACGCGGTACGTCGACGGCGTCCTGCACGAGCCGTTCGAGCGGGTCTCGATCGACGTTCCCGAGGACTACCTCGGGGTGGTGACCCAGCTCTTCGCGCTTCGCAAGGGGCGCACCGAGGCGCTCGTCAACCACGGCTCGGGCTGGGTGCGGATGGACGTCGTCGTCCCGGCGCGAGGGTTGATCGGCTTCCGCACCGAGTTCCTGACGGAGACGCGCGGCACCGGGATCCTCCACCACGTCTTCGACCGCTTCGAGCCGTGGGTCGGCGAGCTCCGCACCCGACCGACGGGCGCGCTCGTCGCAGATCGCCGCGGCAAGTCGACCGCCTTTGCCGTGCTCAACCTGCAGGAGCGCGGGTCGCTCTTCGTCGGCCCTGGGGTGGACGTCTACGAGGGGATGATCGTCGGCGAGAACGCGCGTGCCGGCGATCTCGACGTCAACGCATCGAAGGAGAAGAAGCTGTCGAACATGCGGGCTCCGAACGCCGACGAAACCGTTCGCCTCATCCCGCCGCGGCCGCTCTCGCTCGACCAGGCGCTCGAGTACATCCGCGAGGACGAGTGCGTCGAGGTCACGCCCGGCAACGTGCGTCTACGAAAAGTCGAGCTCTCCGCGCAACGCCGCCAGACGGCAGCGAGTCGCAAGGCGCGCGGGCTGGCCCCGGTCAGCTGAGACGTTCGGGCTTCTCCGAAGCCGTAACGCGAACGCTGCCCGGGTTAAGAACTCACTGAGGGAGCAGCGGCGCATCCTCTGAGCACGACCGCGGGCGCTACCATCACGCCATGCTTTTCCTCATCGCTTTCGTCGTCCCGCTCGCGATCGGCCTCTGGGCACAGCATCGCGTCAAGAGCACGTTTGCGCGCAACCTCGAGGTTCCCGTCTCGCACGGGATGACAGGGGCGGAGGTCGCCCGTCGCATCCTCGACGCCAACGGGCTCCAGGAAGTGCCGATCGAGGAGACTCCCGGCACCCTCTCCGACCACTACGACCCGCGCAGCCGCTCGGTTCATCTCTCTCCCGAGGTCTACAACGGCCGGTCGATCTCCTCGACTGCCGTCGGCTCGCACGAGGTCGGGCACGCGCTTCAGCATGCGAACGCGTATGCGTTCTTCCGCTTTCGCTCCGCGATCGCGCCGGTGGTGCAGTTCACGTCGAACATCTGGTTGCTCTTCCTCATAGGTGGCTTCATTCTCGGCGCCCTGCAACTCGTCTTCGTCGCAGTCGCCCTCTACTCGTTCGCCGTCCTCTTTCAGCTCGTGACGCTCCCGGTCGAGTTCGACGCCTCGCGGCGAGCGAAGCGCCAGCTGAGTGATATGGGAATCGTGGCCACGGCCGAGGCCGGAGGCGTGAACAGCGTTCTCAAGGCAGCTGCGTGGACGTATGTCGCGGGAGCTCTCGCGGCAGTCGCGGTGCTCCTCTATTACCTCTCGATCTTCACGAATCGGTAAGAAGCGAGGGGGTCAGACCCCACGGGTCTGACCCCCTTTCGTTTTCCTCTTAACCCTCGCGCGGCATCCAGCTGAAACGACGGAGCGCGATCGCGACCCCCGCAGCGCCCCACGCGGCGACGATAGCGAGAGCCGTCGGATCCGCGAAAAGGGACTCGCCGTCGAGGTAGACGCCGTTCACGATGTCCAGGAAGTACGTGAGCGGAAGGACATCGGCGATCGCATTGAGGAAAGCGGGATACTCCTCCCTCGGTCCGAACGAGCCCGAAAGGAACGCCATCGGCAGCAGGACCACGTTGACCACCGCGGAGACGCCTTCGGCCGAGCGGATCAGCGATGCGGCTCCGACGCCGAGGCCGGCGAAGCAGGCGACACCGAGGACGATCGCCCCTGCGAAGCCGAGCCAGTTCGCGGGAGCGCTCGCGTCGAACGCGAGCTTCCCGAGGAGAACGAACGCGACCGCCTGGAGAGTGAATACGGCCAGCGTCGACACGAGAACCGCCGCGATGTAGGTCGCCGGTGGGAGGGGCGTCGCACGGAGCCGCTTGAGAATTCCCGCTTCCCGCCTGCTCACGAGGATGATCGCGAGTCCGCCGAAGGCCGTGTTCGCGGCTCCGTAGCCGAAGAGACCAGCGAGCAGGAGGTCGCCGGAAGGCACGCTGACGCCGTTGATCTCGATCTCATCGGAGTACACAGAGCCGAGCAGCGCGTAGAGCAGCAGCGGAAAGATGAAGATGAAGACCGCTGCCTCCCGGCTCCGCCAGAACGTTCGCTGCTCCCACGTCAGCTGGTGAGCGAGCATCCTCATCCGGCGTTCTGCTCGTCATCGGCGACCAGCTCCAGGTAGACGTCCTCCAACGTGGGGCGGCGCACCTCGAGCTGCTCGAGAGGGCGACCCGAGGCGAGCGCCTCGGAGGTCAGCTCGTACAGGGTCCGGGTCGGATCTTCCGTTGCGATCACGACCGGCTCGCCGTCACGAACGAAGCGCACCTCCACGCTTTGCGAGTCGCCGATCAGCTCTGCCGGAGTCCCGATGCTGACGATCTCTCCGGCCTGGATCACCGCGACGCGATCCGCGAGCTGTTGAGCCTCGTCCAGATAGTGCGTTGTAAGGAGGATGGTCTTCCCGAGTGCCCGGAGCGCACGGATCATCTCCCACGCTGACCGTCGCGCCGCGGGGTCGAACCCGGTCGTCGGCTCGTCGAGGAAGACGAGATCGGGATCGCCGACGAGCGCGACACCGAGGTCGAGTCGACGCTTCTGGCCGCCCGACAGCGTCTTCACTCGAGCATCGCGCTTCCCGGCGAGCCCGACGAGGTCGACGACGTCGTCGACGCTGCGCGGTTCGGCGTAGTACCCCGCGAACATCTGATGCACCTCGCGAACGGTGAGGAGCGGGTGGAGCTCCGAATGCTGCAGGACCACTCCGATCCGCTCCTTGAGCGCACGCGGTGCCGCCGCAGGATCCTCGCCGAGGACCGTGACCTCGCCGCCGTCGCGGCGCCGGTAGCCCTCCAGGATCTCGACGGTTGTCGTCTTCCCCGCGCCGTTCGGGCCGAGGAGACCGAACACTTCTCCTTCCCCGACCTCGAAGCTGACTCCGCGGAGAGCCTCGACTCCGTCGTACGACTTGCGGAGATCGCGCACGACGATCGCGCTCGGCATCAGGCGTCGACGGTGACCTCTGCGACACCGGCTGGAGGGAACCCTGGGTCGGTGCCCGTGAGGTCGAGCGCGATCTCGGAGCAGTCGGGCTGGTGGCAGACGGCCGCGACCGGCCCTTCGGCCTCGCGTGCGAGGTCGCGAACGGTCTCGCTCGTTGCCCCAGGCGCCAATCGCGCGTCGACGCGCATCACTGCGGACGTCGCGTTGGCGATCGCCTCGGCGGTTTCGCGTGCGCGGAGCAACGGGCTCGAGATGACGTGAAGAGGTGGAGTCGGGTGCTCGGCCAGGCGCTCGGCGAGGCCAAGCGCTTCCTCGCGACCACGCGGCGAGAGCGGGCGAAGCTCGTCGGGCTCACCCGGCTCGGAGTGCGCGTGGCGGACGAGGAACACGAGCATGGTCGCCGCCGAGCATAGTCCGCGTTCCGAGCGACCTTGTGGCTCAGAGCCACAAGGTTCTCCGCGTAGGCTGACGTCGTGGACAGCTTCCGCTACGTCGTCGCCGATGTCTTCACCGATCAGGCGCTCGAGGGCAACCAGCTTGCAGTGTTCACCGACGCGCGCTCGCTCGACGAGGGAACTATGCAGGCGCTCGCCCTCGAGATCGGGTTCTCGGAGACGACGTTCGTGCTCCCGCCTGAGCAAGGTGGCACGGTGCGGATCCGCATCTTCACGCCGAACGCCGAGCTTCCGTTCGCCGGGCATCCGTGCCTCGGGACGGCGTGGGTGCTCGCATCGTCGCTCCAGCGGGGACTCATCGAGCTGGAGACGCTGGGAGGGATCGTCCCGGTCGAGATCGAGCGCGACGAGAGCGGCGCGATCGTCTTCGGCCGCATGGATCAGCCGCTGCCGAGCGTGGAGCCGTACCCGGATCCGGAGACTCTGTTGCGCGCTCTCGGCGTCGGGCGGTCGCAGCTCCCCGTCGAGCGGTACGACAACGGCCTCCGGCCCACGTTCGTCAACCTCGGCTCGGCAAAGGAAGTCGCCGCGCTTCGGCCTGACTTCTCGGCGCTCGCCGAGCTCGAGGTCATGGTCAGCTGCTTCGCGGGATCCGGAAGCGCGTGGAAGACGCGGATGTTCGCGCCAGCGGACGGAGTTCCAGAGGATCCGGCGACCGGCTCCGCCGCCGGCCCGCTCGCAGTCCACGTCTGCCGCCACGGGCTTGTCGAGTGGGGGGAGTGGATCGAGATCTCGCAGGGCGTCGAGATCGGGAGGCCGTCGACGCTCTTCGCTCGAGCCGACGCCCGCGACGGCGCGCTCCTGCGGGTCGCGGTCGGCGGCCGTGCGGTCGTCGTCGCGCGTGGCGAGTTCCGGCTCTAATCGAAGAGCCGCTACCGTGCGCGCCATCGAAACAGCAGTCCCGACCGGCACGGTCCGTCAACGCACCAGCTTCGCGAGCCAGCTCGTCACGATCGTGGCGGTCGTCGTGCCGCCGCTCGGCCTCTTGTCCGCGATGGGCTTGCTGTGGGGTGTGGCGTTCCACTGGCTGGATCTCGTCGTGCTCGTGGGCATGTACGTCGTGTGCGCGTTCGGGACGACGATCGGCTTCCACCGCTACTTCACGCACAAGAGCTTCGACACGGGGAAGGTGGTCAAGACGACGCTCGCCGTGCTCGGCTGCATGACGATGCAGGGACCGCTGACGCAGTGGGTGACGGATCACCGCAAGCACCACGCGCTGTCCGACGAGGACGGCGACCCCCACTCGCCCCACGTCGGTCACGGTGACGGATCGTGGGGAGCGGTGAAGGGCTTCGCGCATGCGCACGTCGGCTGGCTCTTCACCCTCAAGGGCATGGAGCGCGGTCGCGACTACGGCAAGGATCTGTACGAAGACCGGCTCGTGCGGACGATCGACCGCATGTACCTCCTCTGGGTCGTCCTCACCTTCGCGATCCCGTTTGCGATCGGATACGTGTTCGGCGGCAGCGTGGCGCGTGGGATCGAGGCGGCGGTGTGGGGCGGCCTGCTCCGGATCTTCCTCTACCAGCACGCGACCTTCGCGGTGAACTCGATCTGCCACATGTTCGGCCAGCGCGAGTACCGCTCACGCGACGAGTCGCGCAACAACTGGCTGATCGCGGTCCTCGTCTTCGGCGAGGGCTGGCACAACAACCACCACGCGTTCCCGAGCTCTGCGAGGCACGGGCTCGCCCGCTGGCAGTTCGACGTGTCGTGGTGGGTGATCCGCGCTCTCGAGAGGCTCCGGCTCGTCTGGAACGTCCACAAGCCGTCGCCGGAGCAGATGGCGCGGCGTCGCTTGCCGGCAGCAGCCTAAGCTCTAGTTCGCGAGGAACTCGGCCACCGTGTCGGTTGCTGCGCGCGCTGCTTCCACGGGATTGGCGCCCGCAGATCGCCGCGTGAGGTAGGTCGCCGAGAACGTGTCGCCCGCGCCGGTGGGATCCACGGAATCGCTGACGACCTCGGCGGGCACGCGCTCGAGCGCATGGGGCGTGATCACGTACGAGCCGTGCGAGCCGAGCGTGAGAATGACCTCCGGAACGCCGAGGGACCGGAGCGACCCCGGTTCCGCGCTCCCCACCAATGTCTCCGCCTCCTCGTCGTTGAGCTTCAGGATCCGCACGTGTCGAAGCACGTCGCCGATCTCCCCATCCGTCCGTAGCGGCCCAAGGTCGGCTCGCCTGACGAGCCCCTGGGCGTCGACGAGCAACGAGCGCCCGCCCTCGGCGAGCGCCGCGAGCACGTCCTCGGGAAAGTCGCTTCGAACGAGCGCGCCGACGTGTACCCACTCGGCATCGCCTGCGGCCTCGGAGCGCTCGATCTCTGCTCCAGGGGTCGCCGACCGCGTCCTGCCGCATGATCCGCGTGTCGCCGTCGTAGTGGAAGCTGTAGGCGCTCGTCGTCGATGACTCGTACCACTCGGTCGGCAGGCCGAATGCCTCGAGGGCCGGGAGCAGCTCCGCGCGATCGGCAACCGCGCAGGAAGCGCCGACCGTTGCGTCGGCCCCGATTCGTGCGAGCGCCTGCCCGGAGTACAGGACGGCCCCGCCAGGCCTCGGCGCGCCTCCTGCGACCACGTCTCGCGCCAGGTGCCCGAGGACGGCGATCACACTCATGCGGGCGCAGCCCCCGTCGTGAGCTTGCGCGAGAGCACGGCGACGATGCCCGCGACGACGAACGCCGCGAGGAAGCTCGGCACCGTCGCGCCGATAGCCCAGTCGGGCGGGCTCAGCTTCGCGACGAGGTCCGTCCACCAGCTCGGGCCCGTGGGAAAGAGCCACTGGTAGAGCGCGAACCCCGGCCAGCCAGGCTGCGATCAGGCCTGGACGCCACGCTGGCCCCTCGAAGATCTCCGCGCTCGAATAGCTGCGGCCGGCCGCGAGCCAGTCGGCGAGCAAGACGGCGAAGAGCGGCACGAAGACGGAACCCAGAAGCAAGAGGAAGCTCTGGTAGCTCACGAGGTCGATCACGAGCGCGCCGACGGTCGCGATCGCGGTCACGGCCGTGATGAGGAGCGGCTGCGACGCGCGGGGCGCGAGATTCTGCAGCGAGACCGAGGCGGAGTAGATGTTCGCGAATGCCTCGTCGGTCTCCGTCACGAGTAGCGCGAAGAGTGCGACGATCGCGGCGAGTCCTCCGGCGACGACCGCGGTCGGAAGCGCGGCGGGGTCGCTGAGATCCCGAGAGAGGACGAGAACGACACCGAGTACGAGCAGCCACGTGCCGGGAACGAAGTAGCCGAGCCCCGTTCCCAAACCGCCGGCACGACGACTCGACGAGAAGCGCGTGTAGTCCGCCGCGAGTGGGACCCACGAGACCGTGATCGCCACGACGATGTCGGCTCCCTGCCAGACCGAGAGCCCGCCGGTGCCGGGTGCGTCCCAGAGCGCACCCAGATCGGCGCCGTCGAACGCCCACCAGGTCAGGTAGAGGAGCGCGAATGGGACCGCCCAGACGGCTATTCGGCGAACGAAGCGCCGAACGAAGCCGATCGGGCCGAGCAGGGCAAGCACGAGCGCGAATCCTCCGAAGACGAGCGTCCACAGCCACTGCGCGCGGAAGCCGAAGAGCTCGTCGGAGAGCGCCGCGGCCGCAGTCGCGATTATGAGCAGCTCGAACACCGACCAGCCGATCCCCTGGAGCACGTTCACGCCGGTGGGGAGGTAGGAGCCACGCCGGCCGAGAGGCGCCCGCAGCAGCACCATTCCCGGCACGCGGGCGTCGGCTCCGATCGCACCCGCGACGCCGAGCATGACGTTGCCGATCACGCAGCCGACGAGAATCGCGACGAGTGCGTCGGGCAACGACAGGGCGGGGACGAGCGCCGCGCCGGCGACGATCACGAGGAGCGAGACGCCGAGGTTCGCCCCAGAGCAGGCCCGTGTCGAGCGTGCCGAGCACCCGCAAGCCGGTCGGGAACGGGCTCGACTCCCCAGCTCCCCTCGATCCGCTCAGGCGCCGCCATCGACGGCTGAGGGTATCGGCGGCGTGCGAGAATCGTGCTCGTGATCCCGCGCTCGATCATCGTCGCGGAGCGGGATCACGAGGTGGGCGTTCGTGACGCATCCTGATCTCGCCGCCGAGCAGGCCTACGTCGATCACGCGTACGAATGCCTCGACGAGATGCGCCAGACGATGCTCCGCTCCGCCGGCGCCGCGGCGACAGACGTGGCGGCCGAGGCGATCGAGGCCTGGGCGATCCGGAGGCTCAAGTCCTACGAGGATGCGGAGAGCGGCCTTTGCTTCGGGCGGCTCGACCTGGACGCGGCGGACGACTCCCTCTACGTCGGGCGCCGGTGGGTCGACGACGACGACGGCGTGCTCGTCGTCAACTGGCAGGCGCCGGCCGCGCGTCCCTTCTACACCGCGACGCCCGCCGAGCCGCACGGCGTCACCCTCCGACGCCGCTTCCGCCTCCAGGGCCGAACGCTCACGGGCATCAGCGACGAAGCGCTCGACGGCTCGCTCGCCGACGTTGCGCGAACGCTCGACGACTTCCTGCTGGAGGAGCTCGAACGCGCGCGAGACGCGCGCATGCGCGACATCGTCGCCACGATCCAGGCCGACCAATACGGCCTGATCGCGCGAGCGCCCGAGCCGCCGCTCGTCATCCAGGGCGGTCCGGGCACCGGCAAGACCGCAGTGGGCCTGCATCGTGCGTCGTACCTCCTCTTCTCCCACCGCGCCGAGCTTCGCCGTGTGCTCATCGTCGGCCCGAACCCCGTGTTCATGGACTACGTCTCCCACGTCCTTCCGGCGCTGGGGGAGGACGCGGTCGACCAGCGCGCGGTCGTGGAGCTCGTCGATGGCGTCGACGTGTCCCTTGTCGATCCGCCCGAGGTCGAGCGCCTGAAGGGAGACCGGCGGCTCGCGAACGTCGTACGCCGTGCGGTCGAGCTGCGGTCGCAGGGAAGCCCGCGCGAGCTCGTCGTGCGGATGGAAGGGGTGTTCGTCGGCGTGCGGGAGAGCGAGGTCGCGGAGTTGCTCGAGACGGCGCGTTCGGAGCTCGGCCTCTCGGCCGCCGCTCGCGAGCGCTTCCGCATGGACGTCCTTCGGCGCTTCTATGCGGACTACGGAGACGCCCTCGGAGGCCTCGCGGTACGGGCGTTCGACGAGGTCGAGCGCTCGCTCCGGAAGGGGGGCGTGCTGAACGACTTCCTACGAGACGGTCTGGCCCGCGCCGAAGCCGGAACAGGTCGTCCGCCAGCTCCTGTCGTCTCGCGAGCGGCTCGCAGAGGCGGCGGAGGGGATCCTGGATGACGACGAGCAGCGGCTCATGCGTCGCGCGCGGAGCGGCTGGAGCGCGCCCGATCTTCCGCTACTCGACGAGGCGCGCGCGCTCATCCTCGGTGATCACGACCGCTACGGCCATGTGATCGTGGACGAGGCGCAGGACCTGACGCCGATGCAGCTTCGGATGATCGCCCGGCGCGCGTCGGGTGCGTTCACGATCCTCGGCGACGTCGCGCAGGCGACGGGCCCGGTGCCGTACGTGAGCTGGGACGAGATCCTCGCTCAGCTCCCCGGCGGCGAGCAGGCTGAGATCGAGGAGCTCAAGCACGCCTACCGCGTCCCGCGCGAGATCATGGCGCTCGCGCTTCCGTTACTCGAGCACATTGCCCCGGACGTCGAGCCGCCCATTGCCTATCGCGTTGGGGGCGAGCCACCTCGCATCGTTCGCGCCGACTCCCCGCTCGACGCGGCGTACGAAGAAGCCGCCGGGCTGGCGGGAGCCGAGGGGCTGCTCGCGGTGATCGCGCCGCCGTCGCTCCGTGGCGACGTGGAAGCGGCTCCCGGCTCGCTCTTCGACGACTCGCGGATCTCCGTGCTCACGCCACGCGAGGCGAAGGGCATGGAGTTCGATCACGTGATCGTGGTCGAGCCGGCTGCGATCGTGGAGGAGGGCGGAGGCGGTCAGGGGCTCCGAGAGCTCTATGTCGCGCTCACACGTCCGACGACCACCCTCGTCGTCGTCCATGCACGCGACCTCCCGGCCGAGCTGAGTGCGCGGTGACCCGTGAATGTGCACTTGGAGCAGATCGCCGACGACATCAGGGCAATCCGGCTACTACTCGAAGACGGAGATGAGGAAGAAGCAGAAGAGGACGATGGAAATGGCTCTCCCGCCTGAGCACCGGGCCGGCTTCGAACGCTCGCAGCGGGTGCTTGCGGAGCGAATCGCCTTCCACGAGGCGAGGATCGCCGCCCGCGAGCGCGGCGAAGATCCTGACGCGGTCGCCGCCTAGTTCGAAGCGAGCAGCCGCCGCAGCACGTACGGAAGGATCCCGCCGTGGCGGAGGTATTCGCGCTCGCGCGGCGTGTCCAACCGGACAGTCGCGCGGAACTCCGCCCCGTCCGCACGCACGGGGACTTCGCGCGCGTCGCCGTTCTCGACCCCGGTGATCGAGAACTCCTCGCGGCCGGTGAGGCCCAGCGATGAGAGGCTCTCACCGGGAAGGAACTGGAGCGGAAGGATTCCCATCATCAGCAGGTTCGAGCGGTGGATGCGCTCGTAGCTCTCCGCGATGACCGCGCGCACTCCGAGGAGCTTCGGCCCCTTCGCGGCCCAGTCGCGCGACGAGCCGGAGCCGTACTCCTTGCCGGCGAGGACGATCAACGGGACTCCTTCCGCGCGGTAGCGCTCCGCGGTGTCGAAGATCGTCGCTTCGTCGCCGGAAGGGAGATGCACGGTCCAGGTTCCCTCCGAGTTGGGAACGAGCAGGTTCCGCAGCCGGACGTTCGCGAACGTCCCGCGCACCATCACCTCGTGGTTCCCGCGCCGCGAGCCGTAGGAGTTGAACTCGCGCCTCTCGACGCCATGCTCGATGAGATATCGCCCCGCAGGTGAGTCGGGCTTGATCGAGCCGGCCGGCGAGATGTGGTCGGTCGTGACCGAGTCGCCGACGGAGACGAGACAACGGGCACCGACGATGTCTTCGACCGGGACGGGCTCGGCCGGCATCCCGTCGAAGTAGGTCGGCAGGCGCACATAGGTCGAGTCGGGGTCCCAGGCGAAGAGCTTCCCCTCCGGTACGGGAAGCTCGCGCCATGTCTGGTCTCCGGTGAAGACGTCGGCGTAGATCTCGCGGAACATCTCCTCGCCGATCGACCCGGCGACCGTCTCCCGCACCTCGTCCGCTGTCGGCCAGATGTCGGAAAGGAACACGTCCTCGCCGTCCGAGCCCACTCCGAGCGGCTCGGTCAGGAGGTCGAGGTCCATCCGGCCGGCGAGCGCGTAGGCGACGACCAGCGGCGGGGAAGCCAAGTAGTTCGCCTTCACTTCCCCGTGAATGCGAGCCTCGAAATTGCGGTTGCCCGAGAGGACGGCGCAGACGACGAGGTCGCCCTCGGTGACCGCTTGCGAAATCGGCTCGGGCAGCGGGCCCGAGTTCCCGATGCAGGTAGTGCAGCCGTACCCGACGGTATGAAAGCCGAGCGCCTCGAGGTACGGCGTGAGGCCGGCCTTGTCGTAGTACTCCGTGACGACCTTCGAGCCGGGGGCGAGGCTCGACTTCACCCACGGCTTGCGCTCGAGCCCGCGCTCGATCGCCTTCTTGGCGAGGAGGCCGGCGCCGACCATGACCGCGGGGTTGGACGTGTTCGTGCAGGACGTGATCGCGGCGATGACGACCGAGCCGTGCTCCAGCTCGAACGTCTCGCCGTCGAGGGTCACCGTCGCCCCGCCGGGCATCTCGGCGGCGGCGGTCGGAGCGACCTGCACGACCGCGCCGCCGTCGAAGGTCTCGGTGCCGGGCTCCATCTGGGCCGGCGGGTCGCTCGCCGGGAAGGACTCCGCGATCGCCTCGTCGTGTGCGGTGCCGTAGTCGATACCGAAAGTCGGGAGCTCGTGGAGAAACGCGTTCTTCGCCTCGCTGAGCGGCACCCGGTCCTGCGGCCTCCGCGGCCCGGCGAGCGAGGGCTCGACCGTCGAGAGGTCGAGCTCGACCACTTGCGAATACGTTGGAGGCTCGCCCGGGTCGTGCCAGAGCCCGTTCTCCTTGCAGTACGCCTCGACGAGCGCGACCCGCTCCTCGGGTCGTCCGGTCAATCGCAGGTAGAGGATCGTCTCCGCGTCCACTGGGAAGAACCCGCACGTCGCGCCGTACTCGGGGGACATGTTCCCGAGGGTCGCGCGATCGGCGACCGGAAGCCCCTCGAGCCCGTGCCCGTAGTACTCGACGAACTTTCCGACCACTCCCGTTTGGCGGAGGATCTGCGTCACGGTGAGCACGAGATCGGTCGCGGTCGCACCCTCGGGCAGCGAGCCCATGAGCTTGAAGCCCACGACCTGCGGGACGAGCATCGAGATCGCCTCGCCGAGCATCGCAGCCTCGGCCTCGATACCGCCGACTCCCCAGCCGAGCACGCCGAGCCCGTTGATCATCGTCGTGTGCGAGTCCGTTCCGACGAGCGTGTCCGGGAAGGCGACGCCGTCTCGGTCCTCCACGACCCGGGCGAGAAACTCGAGGTTGACCTGGTGAACGATGCCCGTGCTCGGCGGAACGACCTTGAAGTTGGCGAAAGCCCCCTGTCCCCAGCGCAGGAACGCGTAGCGCTCCCGGTTGCGCTGGAACTCGAGCTCGGCGTTCCGCGTGATCGCGAGCCTTGTCGCGAACTCGTCCACTTGGACCGAGTGGTCGATGACGAGCTCGGCGGGGAGCTGCGGATTGATCCTGACCGGGTCGCCAAGAAGGTCTCGCATTGCGTTTCGCATCGCGGCGAGGTCGACGACCGCGGGAACCCCGGTGAAGTCCTGCAGGAGCACGCGGCCCGGCATGAAGGAGATCTCCTGCGAAGGCTCGGCCGAGGCGTCCCAGGCCGCGACCGCCTCGACGTCGTCCGCGGTCACGCTCGTGCCGTCCTCATGCCGGAGCACGTTCTCGAGCAGGATGCGTAGCGTGTACGGCAGGCGGTACACGTCGAACCGCTCCTGGAGCGGAGCGATGCGAAAGATCTCGTATCCCGTTCCGCCGACCTCGAGCCGAGCGCGTGCACCGAACGAATCGGGATGACCCATGGCTCGATTCAACCAGACGTCTCCGGGCGCGCGCTGATCGCCTTGTGACACAGTGTCACTTGGCCCCACGCTCTCGATCGCCCTCTCGGTGAGCGTCGGTCGGCTCGGATCGAAATGGCGTGCGACCGCCTGCGCGTACGGGCGGCCGACGCGGAGTGCGTATGTGGCGAAGCCCTCGTCGCGCACGGGCTTCAGGTCCTCCTTGTACGGATCGAGCAGATGCTGCCTCCCGACCGCCCGGGCGGAGTTGAAGAACGCGAAACCGATGCCGACCGAGACCTCGAGAATGCTCTTCTGCTCACGATCGGCCTCCCGGACGAGAGCCGAGTACACCGCCGCAAGCTCCCTCGGGCTCGGCAAGCTCTCCGCATCTTCCCGCAGGTCAATGAGCGTCCTCTTGAGCCCCTCCACCTCGAGCGGCGGGATGTCGATCAGGCGCGCAGTCGTCCCACTCGCTCCCTCGAGCGCCGCCAGCAGGTCGTCGACGGACGCGAGCGCAGCAGAGCGGGCTATCACGCCGGCATCCTTCAGCTCGTCCACGAGCGCATCGAGGTAGACGCGCGCCCCATGGGTCACGTCGGCAGCGGCGGCTAGGAGCCAGAGCGGCGAGAAGCCGAAGGCGAAGATCGACCCGAGCTCGACGACGTTGCCGGCTCCCTTGCGGATTGCGAGCCTGCCCGGCGACTTCTCGAACTCGCCCGCGATCGCGTCTGCAGGCCGCTCGACTCCGCCCACGAGCTCGACGGTGATGCGAAGCAGGTTCTTCGCGGTCGCCTCGTAGAGACGGGAGCGCCTGATGAGGCGTGGAAGCACGAGCTCCGCCGTCTCGTGCACCGTTCCCCCGACGAGGCTCGCGACCGTTCGCACGAGCCGCTCCGGCACGGAAACCAGAAAGCGCACTGGCCGTCGCACGGGCTACTCGTCGAAGGCTGGGTCGGCGACTCGCGCGCCGACGGCGATCCCACCGAAGGCCGCGAAGCCCTCAATGGTGAGCGTCGGAGCATCGGGCTCGTCCGGCTCGGGCACGTCCACGGAGACGCCTCCGCTCAGTGCTCGTGCGCTCGACTCGACGTGCCAACCCACCGGCACGCGGATCGCGATGCCCGCCGAAGAGGGAGTGAAGCGACAGCCTTGCCCCTTCGGGCGCGAGCTGCGCTTCGCGCAGGTCGACTGCGACCCCTCCGAACCACGCGAGCATCGAGCCTCCCCGGAATGCCTGCGAGCGGCTCTCGAGCTTCACTCCGTCGAAGATCGCCACGAGCGCGACGTCGTCGCTCTCTGCGTCGCCTCTGGAAGGAAGCACGCTCTTCATCACCTTCGCCGCCGCCGCGAATCCGACGTAGACACCGGCGACGACGAGACCGAGTGACCGGAGCACGCGCATCAGCAGCGAGCGTACCGTGGCTAGCATGACTGGCGATGGAGGTCGAGTCGATCCGTGGAGTGTTGGAGGACGCGTTCCCGGACGCGGTCGAGCTCACGGTCGAGGATCGCACCGGAACGGGCGACCACTTCCAGGTCACCGTGGAGTCCCCCTCGTTCGACGGGCTCTCGCTGCTCGACCAGCACCGTCGCGTGAACGAGGCCCTGGCTGCGCCGCTCGGCGACGGCTCGATCCACGAGCTCCGCATCAAGACGAAAGGAACGACATGAAGACGCTGAACGAGCAGATCGCCGATGTGATCCGAAACGAGCCGGTGGCCCTCTTCATGAAGGGAACGCCGCAGATGATCATGTGCGGCAACTCGCACCGGGCATTGAGCGCCTTGCACGCTGCCGGCGCCCCGGTCACGACGGTGGACATCCTCCCCGACCCGCGCATTCGACAGGAGCTCTCTGCGATCTCGGGCTGGCCGACGATCCCGCAGGTGTTCGTCAAGGGCGAGCTGATCGGCGGCGCTGACATCACGGAGGAGCTGCTCGAGTCGGGTGAGCTGCAGCGGAAGCTCGACGACACGCTCGGCTCGGAGCGGCCGAAGGACGTCAAGTCGGTCGCGCTCGACCTCGCTTAGACGCGCTCTAGGCGGCGGCAGCGATGCGATCCGCGAGCTCGCGGGAGATCGCGTGGTCACCGCTCTTCGTGCGTACCGTGACGGGGCCTGCAAAGGGCGCGTGGGCGACGATCTCGACACCCGACCCGGGCACCAACCCGAGCTCAGCGAGATAGCGAAGTAGCTCGGGGTCTCCGTCCGGCACGCGGGACACCGATGCCTGTTCGCCCGGCTCGAGGTCGATCAGCGTTCGGTCGCGACGTGCCGCGACGCGAAGCTCGCGGTCCGGGATCGGGTCGCCGTGCGGGTCGTGGGTCGGGAAGCCGAGCTCCGCGTCGATCTTCGCCTCGAGCTCCTCGGTGAGCGCGTGCTCCAGGAGCTCTGCCTCGGCGTGCACCTCGTCGAGCGACAGCCCGAGCCGATCCACGAGGTAGCGCTCGAGCAGCCGGTGGTGCCGGAGGACCTCGAGCGCGCCTCGGCGTCCCTCCTCCGTCAGCGCGACTCCGCGGTAGGGAGCCCGCTCGACGAGGCCGAGCTCGGCGAGGCGCTTCGTCATCGCGGTTGCCGAAGGAGCGCTGACACCCATCCGCGCGGCGAGCGCAGACGTCGTGGCGCGCTCGCCTGCGGACTCCAGGGCGTAGATCCCCTTCAGGTAGTCCTGGACAGCGACGGTCAGATCGGCGGATTGGGTACTCATCTCGGCTTTCTTAGGTTACACTGTGTTTCGGATTTAGCGTTGACTAAAAAGCCACTCACCCGTCGCAAGCTGCTGGCTGCCGCGGCTCCGCTCGCGGCGGTGCCGTTCGTAGGAAAGCTCGCGCTCGACGGTGAGGCGGAAGCCGGCGGCCACAGCCATGCGAGCCACGTTCTTCCTGGCGACGAGGCCGCTCATGTGATCGGCGGCCGGGGGCCGGCGATGGGACACGCGGCGATGATCGGCCCCGACGTTCCGGCC
The DNA here is from genome assembly GCA_963721795.1 of uncultured Actinomycetes bacterium. Classification (GTDB taxonomy): domain Bacteria; phylum Actinomycetota; class Thermoleophilia; order Gaiellales; family Gaiellaceae; genus GMQP-bins7. Next base: position 95,747 of record CAVRLT010000014.1, on the reverse strand, counting down.
GTCGGCGGCCCCAGAGACCTCGATGCACTCCTGTACCCGCCTCCGGTACAGCCCTTCCGGGCTGGACATCTGCGCGAGTACACCCTCACCGCCGTCGACACCGACCTCGAAGTCGCGCCTGGCGTCTTCTTCCCCGCGTGGACGTACAACGGCACCGCCCCGGGGCCGGTGATCAGGGCGACCGAGGGAGACACCCTTCGGGTCCTCTTCCGGAACCGTGGATCGCATCCGCACACGATCCATTTCCACGGCATCCACCCGTCCAACATGGACGGGGTCTTCGAGGTCGTCGACCCGGGCGGGAGCTTCACGTACCAATTCGAGGCAAGGCCGGCGGGGCTCCATCTCTACCACTGCCACGCGACGCCGCTCAAGAAGCACATCCACAAGGGCCTCTACGGCGCCTTCATCATCGATCCCAGGGAGCCGCGACCGCCCGCGCAGGAGCTCGTGATGGTGATGAACGGCTTCGACACGGACGCCGACGGCGAGAACAACTTCTACACGGTCAACGGACGCTCGTTCTACTACGCCCGCTACCCGATCGAGGTCAAGCGCTCCGAGCTCGTGCGCATCTACCTCGCGAATCTCACCGAGTTCGATCTCATCAACTCGTTCCACCTGCACGCGGATTTCTTCCGCTACCAGCCCACCGGGACGGGCGACAGCTGGGAGTACACCGACACCGTGATGCAGTGCCAGGGCCAGCGTGGCGTCATCGAGATCCAGTTCGCGAACACCGGCCGCTTCATGTTCCACGCACACCAGTCCGAGTTCGCGGAGCTCGGCTGGATGGGCTTCTTCGAGGTCACTGAATAGTGGAGGCCGGCTCGGCCGCAACCCGGGCGCGCATGGGCTGGCGGCTCTGGGCGGTCGTCCCGGTGCTCTTGCTCGCGCTCGCGGTCGGCTTCGTCGTCACCAGCGGCTCGTCACTGGTCGACCTCGTCGGCACGAACCCGCCGCCCGCCGACGAGTTCGACATCCGCCGCGTGGAGTTCTCGCCCGGCGAGATCCGGATCACCGTACGCAACCCGCAACCGGACGACCTGACGATCGCGAACGTCAACGTCGACGACGCGATCGTGCCGTACACCGTCGACGGGCCGACGACGCTCGGACGTCTCCGCTCGAGCACGATCGTCGTCCCGTTCGACTGGGTGGAGGAGGACCCGATCACGGTAGGTGTGACGAGCTCGACGGGGATCCAGACCGTGCACGAGGTCCCCGCGGCGATCGCGACCCCGGAGCCGTCGGTGGAAGGATTCTTCGGCTACGCGCTGATCGGGGTATTGGTCGGCGTGCTGCCCGTCGCGCTCGGGCTTCTCTGGCTGCCCGCGCTCCGGCAGGCCAGCCCCGCGTGGCTCTCCGCATTCATGGCCGTCACCGCAGGGCTGCTCACGTTCCTCGGCCTCGAAGCGCTGACCGAGGCATTCGAGCTCCAGGCGCTTCTTCCGTCCGCTCTCGGTGGTAGCGGACTCGTGCTGCTCGGCGTCGCGCTCAGCTTCCTCGGGATGACCGCGCTCTCCGGCCGGCTGAGCGGGGGAGGAACGGCGACCGGTTGGACGCTCGCGCTGCTCGTCGCGATCGGGATCGGAATCCACAATCTCGGCGAAGGGCTCGCCATCGGCGCTTCGTTCGCGCTCGGGGAGCTTCAGCTCGGCGCGTTCCTGATCATCGGCTTCATGATCCACAACGTCACCGAAGGTCTCGGCATCGCCGCCCCCGTCGCGAAGACGCGGGTGACCGTTCTCGCGCTCGTGGCGCTCGCCCTCGTCGCCGGTGCTCCGACCATCCTCGGAGCGTGGATCGGCGGCTACACGACCAGCGACGTCCTCGGAGTCCTCTTCTTCGCGATCGCCGCCGGAGCGGCCTTCCAGGTCGTCGTCGAGGTGGGGCGCTACGTGGCGCGCCAGGCGCCGGGCGGCCTTCGCTCCGGCTACGTGATCGGCGGCTTCCTCGCGGGGGTTGCCGTGATGTACGTCACCGGCATCCTCGTCGCCTGAGGGCTCGAAACGCGTTATAGAACGCGTTCTTAACCCGCTCTAACCCGCGATTCACCGCCGCGTGTCTATAACGGAGGGGCATGCCCTCCCTCTCCTCCCCAAGTGGGTATGTAGCGCTCATCGCGGCCGGAGCCCTTGGGGGCGCGGCCGCGGTGGGTGCGGTCGCTCTGCTCGGCGGGCTCGAGAGCTCGACGACGACCGTCATCACCGAGAGCGCGCGGGAGCCGAGCACACTCGCAGCGCCTCCCGCCGACGCGATGACCGTCAACGAGATCTACGAGCGCGCGGCGCCGGGCGTCGTGCAGATCGCGAGGACGAGCGACACCAGCGATGTGCTCTCCGGGACGGCCCCCTCGGCGCTCGGCTCGGGATTCGTCGTCGACAAGGCGGGCCACATCGTCACGAACTTCCACGTCGTCGAGGATGCCGACGAGATTCGCGTCAGCTTCTCCAACCGCGACACGGTCGAGGCTGAGCTCGTCGCCAGCGATCCTTCGACCGACCTCGCCGTGTTGCGGGTCGACGCCGACGCCAGAGCCCTGACGCCGCTGCCGCTCGGTGACTCCGACGACGTGCGGGTAGGCGACCCCGTGGTCGCGATCGGCAATCCGTTCGGGCTCGACCGGACCGCGACTGCGGGAATCGTCAGCGCCCTGCAACGGCTGATCACCGCACCCAACGACTTCGCGATCGACCATGTCATCCAGACCGACGCGCCCATCAACCATGGAAACTCGGGCGGCCCTCTCCTGAACGCCCACGGTGAAGTGATCGGCGTCAACACTCAGATCCAGACCGGCGGGGTCAGCACCGGCAACGTCGGAATCGGCTTTGCCGTTCCGTCGAACACCGTCGAGGACGTCGTCGCGCAGATCCTCCAGACGGGCTACGTCGAGCACGCGTATCTCGGGATCGCCGGGCGCCCGGTGACCGAGGACTTCGCCGAGACGTACAACCTTCCCGTCGCACGAGGCGTGCTCGTCGAGGTGGTCCGCCCGGGCACCGGCGCCGCGAAGGCGGGCCTCGAGGCCGGCTCAACCGAGGTCGTCGTCGCGGGCCAAACGTACGTGCTCGGCGGGGACATCATCGTCGCGGTCGACGGGACGCAGGTCTCCTCGACCGGAGAGCTCCGCGACGCGATCGCCGCGCACAAGCCGGGAGACAAGATCAAGCTCAGGATCTACCGCGACGCGAAGAAGACGACCGTCACGGTCACGCTCGGGAAGCAACCTGCGTCCGCAGGGTAGTCCCGTCTTTCCCGAAGTCTGAGCTTGCGGCCAGCGCGTCGTCCGTCATGCGGTAGCCGCGCTCGATCAGAGCGCGCTTGCGCGCTTCGTGCCAGGGCTCGTCTCCCCGGAATGTCGGATCGAGGCCATCGTCGCCCGGCGTCGCCCTCACGATCAGGCTCGGGATGTGCCGGTCGTGGCGGAAGGGGAACCGCGCGCCGGCGAAGATGCCTTCGAGCTCGTCGCGCAACCGCCCCCGACGCCATCTCGGCGCCGCGCGCAGCGCAGCCGAGGTCAGTTCGTCCCGTAACCGCTGCAGCTCGAGCACCGACGTGTCCCGTTCCGATGCCAGCCGCTCTTCGAGCACCGTGTTCCGAGCGACCGCGACCCGCATGAGGCGCACGATCATCTCCGCGTAGTGGGCCGGCTCGCCGCGCCCGGCGCGCTCTTCTGCGAGCCGGATCTCCGCGAGCAGCGCCCGCACCGGCGGCACCGCTCTGAAACGTTCGAGGCGCTCGCGCATCCGCGCAAGGAAGGCGACGTCGGCCGGGCGATAGCTTGCGATGTACCGGAAGGCGGCGATTGCCTGCACGTCCGGGTTCCGGTACGCGTGCTCGAGAGGGAAGTTCCGAATCCAGCCGCCGTCGGTCGCGATGATGCCGCCCACGCTGACGGGCAGAACGAGCCCGCTGACTGCCGCAGACGCGAGAATCGCCCTCCCCATTGCTGCCGGCGGGGTCACACGGGACGAGAAGACGAGCTCGAAATGACGCGCCTCGTCCCCGTCGAGAGGCTCGCTCATATCGGTCGCGATGACGACGAGCTCGATCTCGGACCCGACGAGCCCCGCGCCGAGATCCTCGGCGGGGCCGATTCTCTCGGCAATCGTCTCCGGAAGCGTGTAGTCGTGCAGCCCGCCGGGGAACTGCCACACCCGGCGTGGCCTGAACACCTCGTCGGGTTGCAGGCCGAGCAGGAACTCTTCGAGGTCGTCGAGGCGATCGAGCGCGGCCATCACCCCCGAGAGCGCACCGGCCGACGTTCCGTAGATCCACCCGACTCGTGGCCAGAGCGCGCTCTCCCGCAGTCGCTTCAGAAACCCGAGCTCGAGCAGGATCCCGTTGATCCCGCCTCCGGAGAGGACGATTCCGACGTCACGTTCGGGCTGCGCACCCATGTGGCTATTGTGGCCCTTGTGGAGCCGGAGCCTCGGCGCGGTGCCGTCGTGCTGTCCGACCTGGATCTGGAGTCGGACGAGCGGCTCTGGGAAGACGACGACGACGGCGATTACAGCGGCTGGTTCTGCGTTCGCACCGATCCGTTCCCGTGCCCGGCGCCCAGCTGTGGGTTCGTCGCCGACTTCATGACGGCGGCCCACCTGATCCTCGTCTGGGAGGAGCGCGACGACCCCAACCTCCTCTGGCACGCCCAGCGCGCGATGGAGGTGAGCCGGAATCCTCGGATCGTCCCGTACGAGAGCGCATACGGCCCGAGCGCCTCGTACTACGCCTGGGAGGCCGCGGGCCGCCCGGTCCACGGGATCAAGGGCAAGGCGACGCGCTAGGGTACGATCGTCCCAGTGCCGACGGTGACGGAGACACTGCGGGTCAGCGGCATCCGCTGCGAGCGCTGCGTCGCACGGCTCGCAGGAGCGCTCGAAGGGCATGACGGCCTCGAGCTCGCGACCGCCAATCTCGTGGGTGACGTGACGTTGTCCTGGGACGAGGAGCGAACCTCGAGGGACGCGATTCTCGCGCGCATGTCGAAGGCGGGATTCCGAGAAACTCCCGCCGAGTGGGAATAGCAGGGTAAAAAGCCTCGTTGCAGCCTCCCGTAGAGCAAGGGTACGGTAGCCGGGTGAGTGAGGTCGAGCCCGCCACCGAAGCACAGCGCATCGCGGCGGAAGCTCGCGACCGCGCTCGCTTCGAGGAGGAGGCGCTCGGGCTCGCGGACCAGGTCTACCGCGTTGCGAGACGGCTCGTCGGCTCTCGCGAGGAGGCAGAGGACTTGGTGCAAGAGACGTATGCGAGGGCATTTCGGAGCTGGCGCTCCTTCACGCCGGGCACGAACATGCGCGCGTGGATGCTCCGCATCCTCACCAACCTGAACGTCGACCGCGGGCGACGGGTTCAGCGCTCGCCGCAGCTCCAACCGCTGGAAGAGAGCGACTACTACCTGGCGAACAAGCTCGCCTCGACCGCCGGCGAGGAGGCGCTCGAGCAGGAGCAGGTCGTCGAGCGGTTGTCGCAGGACTCCGTCGTCAGCGCGCTCGCGGAGATATCGCCGCAGTTCCGCGAAGTGGTCGTCCTCGTCGACATCGGGGACTTCACCTATGCGGACGCCGCGCAGATCCTGGATGTGCCGATTGGTACAGTCATGTCCCGCCTGCATCGTGGAAGGCGTGCGCTGAAGCAAAAGCTCGCCGAGGAGGCGCTCACATGACGCTCGAGCCCTGCGACCGCTGCGAGGAGATCCTCCAGGACTTCCTCGACCGGACGCTCACGAACGAGGAGTGGGCCGAGGCCGAGTCGCACCTGGGCGACTGCGACTACTGCAGGCGCCGCTACCGCTTCGAGGAGACGCTGCGTCGGTACGTGAAGCTGAGCGCGGTCGAGCGGATGCCACCGGGTTTGATGGTCAAGCTCGAAGAGCTTCGCGGGCTCGACGCGACCGCGTAGGGGCGAGGCTCGCCTCGCCCTCACAACATCTCCAGATCCTCCGGAGTATCGACGTCGCCGGGCGATCCGAGGTCGTCGCAGGGGACGAGCCTGACGGGAAGCGCCTCTCAGCCCTTCGTCGGGAACGGAGTTCCAGTCGGCTCGACCGAGAACGACCGGATGCCCTCGCTCGCCGGCGTACGACGCCGCCACGATCCCTCCGCCCCTCGCGCCAAGCGGCGAGCACGCGATCGACGGCGGCGGGCGACAGACCGGGGCCGTCCGCAAGCACCACGACCGCCGCTTCGATCGAGTCCTCGGGAGCGCATCGAAGCCCGCAGCGAAGCGATGCCCCCGGCCCTCGACTCCAGTCGTGCACTGCACGACGCGACACGGAATACCTTGTGGCACTGAGCCACTTGGTTCGAGCTCGTACGCGCCCGAGACGATGATGATCTCGATGACCGGAGCCATGACCGACCCGCTCGAGCACGCGCGGAAGTAGGAGCCGTTGCTTCGGAGAGCCGAAGCGCGTCGCCTCGCCCGCCGCGAGGACGACCGCCGCGACCCTCATCTAGCTCTCGGTGACCGTGACGCTCGAGATGACCACCGGCTGCGTGGGTCGCTCGTCGGGCCCGCCCAGAGCGCCGATCCGTTCGACGGCGTCGATTCCTTCGGTCACCTCGCCGACGATCGCGTAGTCGGCCGGCAAGCCCGCATCGTCGCCGGTGACGACGAAGAACTGGCTGCCGGAGGTGCCCGCTGCCTCGGCTTCCGTTTTCGCCATGGCCATGACTCCCTTCACGTACTCGGAGCCTGGCAGGCGGGGCATCGACCGTGCTGTACCCCGGGCCGCCGGAACCGGTCTGCGTCGGGTCGCCTCCCTGGATGACGAAGTCGGGGACGATTCGGTGGAAGATCGTGTCGTCGAAGAAGCCGTCGCGGGCGAGCGCGACCAGCGATGCTGCCGTGTTGGGCGCGAGCTCGGTGTCGAGGTCGACCGTGAACGATCCGCAGCTCGTCTCGAACACGAGCGCGTAGCTCACGCCTGCGTCGAGCGGCTCTGTCGGCGCCTCGTTGCTCTCGGGCTCGCGGGGAGCGGGCGCCTCGACGCTCTCGCACTCATCGTTCGCGGCGGACGGCTCGTCGTCCCCGCCGCACCCTGCGCCGAGCATCGAGAGAGCGAAGGCGATTGCCAAGAGCGCGCCGCGCATCGCGTGCGATCCTATCCACGTGGCCGTGACGAGATGCGAGTGGGCGTCGGGCGGCTCCGAGCCGATGCTCGAGCACCACGACGGGGAGTGGGGGGTGCCCAGCCACGACGACCGGCACCTCTTCGAGATGCTCACGCTCGAAGGTGCCCAGGCAGGGCTGTCCTGGAGCACGATCCTGAACAAGCGCGAGGGGTACACGCCGCGCGTTTGCCGGCTTCGACCCGGCGGCGGTCGCACGGTTCACCGAGAAGGACGTCGAGCGCCTGCTCGAGGACACCGGCATCGTCCGCAACCGGCTGAAGGTCGAGTCGACGGTGGCGAACGCCGCACGGGTCCTCGAGGTGCAGCAGGAGCTCGGCAGCTTCGACGCCTACCTGTGGGCGTTCGTCGAGGGCGAGCCGGTCGTGGGCTCGTGGCGCTCGCTCGCCGAGCTCCCGGCCGAGACGGATCTCTCACGAGCGCTCTCCAAGGACCTCAAGCGGCGCGGCTTTCGGTTCGTCGGGCCGACGATCTGCTACGCGTTCATGCAGACCGTCGGGATGGTCAACGACCACACGGTCGACTGCTTTCGATTCCGAGAGATCGCAGGATGAACGCGCCGATCCGGTACGCGCGCAGCGGCGACGTGAACATCGCGTACCAGGTGACCGGCGAAGGCCCCTTCGACCTCGTCCTCGTCCCCGGGTTCTTCTCCCATCTCGAGATCGACTGGGAGCTCCCTGCATATGCCCACTTCCTCGAGCGGCTCGGGGCATTCGCACGACTGGTCACGTTCGACAAGCGTGGGACAGGGCTTTCGGACCGCGGCGTCGGCCTTCCCGACTTCGAGACGCGGATGGACGACGTCCGTGCGGTGATGGACGCGGTGGGAAGCACGCAGGCCGCGCTGTTCGGGTACTCGGAAGGCGGGCCGATGAGCGTTCTCTTCGCCGCCTCGTACCCGAAGCGGACGCGCGCCCTCGTCTTGTACGGAACCTACGCGAAGCGACTGCGAAGCGACGACTACCCGTGGGCGCCGACGTGGGAGGAGCGCCTCAGCGTCGCCCACGAGCTGGAGGAGACGTGGGGCGAAAACGTCGATCTGTCGACGATGTGGCCGGGTGCCGGCCCGCAGGAAGCTGCCTGGTTCCAGCGCCGTGGTCGGGCCTCGCTCAGCCCGGCCGCCGCTCGCGACCTCATCCTGATGAACTCGCAGGCGGACGTGCGCCATGTGCTCTCGGCGGTGCAGTGCCCAACGCTCGTTCTGCACCGCACCGGGGATCTCGACTCCAGGATCGATGAAGGGCGGTATATCGCCGACCAGATTCCCCGAGCGCACTTCGTCGAGCTTTCGGGAGGCGAGCATGTACCGGCAGCCGATCCGGACGAAATCGTCGACGAGGTGGAGGAGTTCCTGACCGGTGTGCGTCCCGCGCCGACATCGGATCGCGTGCTCGCGACGCTGCTGTTCACGGACCTCGTCGGCTCGACGAAGTACGCCGAGTCGATCGGCGACGCAGCATGGGCGTCACTTCTAGGCTCGCACAACGAGGCTGTCCGTTTGCAGCTCGTGCGCTTCTCGGGGGAGGAGATCGACACCGCCGGAGACGGGTTTCTCGCGATCTTCGACGGCCCCGCGCGGGCGATTCGTTGCGCGGTCGCGATCCGCGAGGCGCTCGAGGCTCTGACGCTCGACGTGCGGGCCGGCGTACACACTGGGGAGGTCGAGCGTCGCGCCGGTGACAAACCGCGAGGCATCGCCCTGCACCTCGGCGCTCGCGTCATGGCGTCTGCAGGTGCCGGTGAAGTTCTCGTGAGCGCCACGACGCGCGATCTCGTAGCTGGATCCGGCATCGAGTTCGAGGATCGCGGCGAGTACGAATTGAAGGGACTCGAGGGCGCGCGCCGGCTGTACGCCGTGCGCGGAACTACGCGCGGGTAGTGACCGCGATCAGGTCGGCGAGGTTGACGAGCTGGATCGCGGCCCGCATCGTCTTGACGCGGTCGTCCTCGGCAAGCTCGCCGCCTTCCCGCCAGAGATCGCCTGCCGTCGACAGGAGCTCCTGAATGCGCTCGGACTCCTCCGCGTGCCCGTCGCGTTCTCGCGATGCGTTTACGGCCAGCCCGAGCGCGCCGACGGCATCCCGCTGGCGTAGCCAGAGCATCGGGACGGCCATCGATATGTACTGGTGGATGCGGGCGAACGTCAGGGGTTGCGTGAGCGACGGTGCTCCGACCGGTGTCGTGAGCGCCGGCGGTCGTGCTCCTTCGACGATCCCACGAGCGGTCTCGCCCAGCATCGCGCGGAGCCGGGCGTCATCGAAGCCGGCGAGTCGTGCAGACCGGATCGACACGAGCAGCGAGTTCGGCTGGCGTCCGTACGGGTAGTCGGATGCGTACACGACCTGCTCGGGCGGGACCTGGCGAAAGAGGTCGAGGAGGTCGAGCGCGCTCCAGACGGAGGTGTCGAAGAACACTCCGGGTATCCCACCGAGTCGCCCCGCGAGTCCCGCCATGTCGGCGATCCCCGCGTGCGCGACGATCAGCTGTACGCCGTCGTTCCGTCTGACGAGGGTCTCGAGGTGCGCGGCGATCGGGGGAAGCCCCCGCCCCCCGTGGATGAGGATCGGAACGCCGCGCTCACAGGCGAGCGCGAAGATCGGCCCGAGGCGTTCGTCGTCGAGCGCGAACGCCTGCGCGCGCGGGTGGAGCTTGATCCCCCGTGCTCCGGCATCGAGCGCGCGACGTGCCTCCTCCAGCGGGCTCGCGGTGAGATCGAGGCGGGCGAAAGGGACAAGGCGCCCGTTCGATCGGGCTGCGTGCGCCAGCGTCCGGTCGTTGGGAACGCAGAAGCCGGGCTCGCGATCCGGCTCGTCCAGGCAGAACACGAACGCGCCCGCGAACCGGTAGCGCTCGAGCCCGGCCGTCAGCTCCTCGTACCGGCTCTGCATGCCGTCGATGTCGTCTCCGAGGTGCGTGTGCGCGTCGAAGAGATACGCGTTCTCGGGAATCTCAAAGCGAAGCTCCTTCTCGTACGTGTCCACGATCGCTCGTGCCCGCTCGATCGAGGTCACTTGCGCGAATCCCCCTCGACGCCTGCGCTCAGCGCCGCCCACACACGGGGCGCCGACATCGGCAGCTCACGCAGGCGGAGCCCGGTGGCTGCCGCGACCGCATTCGCGATCGCAGGTGCCGCCGCGATCACGGGTGCCTCGCCGACTCCTTTCGCCCCGAAGGGGCCGTCGGGCGACGGCACCTCCACGATGAGCGTGTCGATGTTCGGAACGCGATCTGCGACCGGGATCGCGTAGTCCATGAACGACCCCGTCAGCAACTGGCCGCTCTCGTCGTGCACGAGCTCCTCGAACAGCGCCCAGCCGATGCCCTGCGCAGTGCCGCCGCGCATCTGGCCTTCGACAAGGGCCGGGTTGAGCGCTCTCCCCACGTCCTGTGCGATCGCGTGAGCGAGGAGCTCGATCTCCCCCGTTTCGCGATCGACGCGGACGTGGGCAAGGTGAGCGGCGACAGCGGGAGCGGCACGCCTCTGCGCGGAGCCGCCGTGCCCCTCGATCGGCTCGTAGCGACCGCCGAAGCGAAGTGCTTTCCCCGAGATCTCCGCGACCGTGATCGAGCGATCCGGCGCGCCCACGGCGCGCACGACCCCGTCCACTACTTCGAGGTCCGTCGGTGCGATCTCGAGCTCCTCCGAGGCCGCTGCGAGGAGCTTCTCGCGCGCCGCCTCCGCCGCGCGCAGCACGGCCGCGCCCACCGTGTACGTGATCTTGGAGCCGCCGCTTGCTCCCGAGTACGGGCCCGTGGCCGTGTCGGCGGAGACCACCCGAATCTGATCCGGTGAGAGGCCGAACGTCTCCGCGACGATGGTGGCGAACCCGGTGTTGACGCCGCTCATGTCCACCGCGGACGTGATCACGGTCATCGTGCCGTCCTGGTTCACGCGGCAGACGGCCGAGGCCGGCTCCATGCCCCCGGCCCAGTAGCCCGCCGCCATGCCTATGCCCTCTCCTGCCGGCAAGGAGTTGCGCTTCTGCCAAAGCTCGTGCTCCCGGATGCGTTCCAGCACCTCCACCGCGCCCATCCGCGGGAAGCTGTTCCCGCTGATGCCGACATCGCCTTCGACCACGGCGTTCCGAAGCCGCAGCTCGACGGGGTCGATCTCCAGCACTTCCGCCAGCTCGTCGAGCAACGACTCGACCGCGAAGGCCGCGGTCGGCGCCCCTGGGGCGCGGTACGCGCCGAACGTGAATCGGTTCGTCTGCACGCCGTAGCCGCGGAGGTCGTGAGCCTCCCACCGGTAGGGCCCGGCGACGAGGAGGGAGCTGGCTCCTTCGACACCCCAGCCTGCGTTCGTGCCGCGGTCGACGATCATGCGGCCCGTGATCGCCGTGAGCGTCCCATCCGCTCGTGCGCCGATCCGGAGGTGCGTGATCTGCGCCGATGCGGGGTTGGTTGCCTGGAAGTCCTCCGCTCGCGTCAAGACGACCCGCACCGGCCGCCCGAGCGCGAGGGCGGCCCCCGCGGCCAGCGGCTCCATCAGCGCGAACTTCCCGCCGAACGCGCCACCGAGCGGTTCGGCGATGACGCGGATGCGCTCGAGCGGGAGACCGAACGCCCGCGCGAGCTCTCGCTGGGTCACGAACGTCCCCTGAGTGCTCGTCGAGACGACGAGCACGCCGTTCGGCTCGAGCCACGCGGTGGAGACTTGAGGCTCGATGTACGCCTGGTAGATCCACGGTGTTCGGAACGTCCCCGACACGACCGCGTCGCTCGACTCGAGCACCGCGGCGGCATCGCCCGAGCTGCGGCGGACGGTGTCGAGGACGTTCCCGGACAGCTGCTCCTCGTCTTCGCTCTCCTCGCCCTTGCTCACGCTCGCATGGATCGACTCCAGGTCGCTTCCGCTCTCGGCGTCCTCCACGACGCGGGCGAGCGCGCGACCCGGCAGCATCGCGTCCTCGACGTCCACGACGGTAGGAAGCGGCTCGTACTCGACCGCGATCAGCTCGATCGCATCGGCCGCCGCGGCTTCGGACTCGGCGACCACCAGCGCGACCGGCTGTCCCGCGAAGACGACCTCGGAGCGCGCGAGCGGCTCGGCGGTCCGGTCGGAGCCGGACGCCGTGATCGGGAGATCCTCCGCGACGAGGACGGCGACGACTCCGGACAGCGCCAGAGCCTCGTCGCGATCGATGCTCCGGATCAGCGCGTGCGCGTCCGTCGAGAGCACGAGCCGGCCGTGGAGGAGCCCATGCACGTGCCCGTCCGCCGCGAAGCGGGTTGCCCCCGTGACCTTGTCGGGCGCGTCCTGCCTCGGGCGCGCGACTCCGATGACGCTCTCGGTCAGCGCTCCTCCATACGTGTGCGTGCGCGCTCGAGCGCTCGGCCGACGACGATCCCGGCGAGATGACGGCGGTACTCCTCCGGCGCAAAGCGATCGCCGTAGATCTCCGCAGCCGCAAGGGCCTCGATCGGCTCCTCGTTGGCCGGGAGCAGAAAGGCTTGCCCACCTACGCCCGTGACGGCCACGCTCGCTGGGCCTCTCGGCCGCGCGAGCGCAGCGGCGCCAGCCAGGGCGAATCCCGAGGCAGGGTGCTCGACCTTGGCGTACGCGGATCCGGCCCCGGGCACCACGGGAAAGACGATCTCGGTGATGAGGTCTCCATGGTCGAGGGCAGTCGAGAAGGGCCCCTGGAAGAAGTCCGAGGCTGCGACTCGCCGCTCGCCGCTCGCCGCTCGCACGACGAGCTCGGCCCCGAGCGCCAGCACGACCGCTGGGAGATCGGATGCGGGGTCGGCGTGGGCGAGGCTCCCGCCGACCGTGCCGCGGTTGCGAACCTGCAGGTCGCCGACCTCGGCCGCGCAGTCCGAGATGGCGGCGAGCGGCTCTTGGCTCAGATCGCGCGCGCGGGCGAGCTCGTCCCACGTCGTGAGCGCGCCGATGCGAGCCTCGTCCCCGTCCACGCGTACGCCGCGAAGCTCGAGGCTGCCGATGTCCACGAGCACGCTCGGCCGGACGACGCGCAGCTTCAGCACCGGGAGGAGCGACTGCCCGCCTGCGAGCACCTTCGAATCCGGGTCTGCGAGTGCTGCTAGGGCGTCGTCGAGCGACGTTGCGCGCCGATGCTCGAACGGTGCGGCGATCATGCGCCCACCGCAGCGCGAACCGAGTCCACGATCGTCTGGTAGCCGGTGCAGCGGCAGAGGTTGCCGCGCATCGCGCGGCGGATCGTCGCGTCGTCGGGAGACGGGTCGCGGGAGAGAAGATCGTGCGCCGTCAGGATCATCCCGGGAGTGCAAAAGCCGCACTGGAGCCCGTGATGCTCGACGAACGCGCGCTGTAGCGGATGCAGCTCGCCGTCCCGGGCCAGGCCTTCGATCGTCGTCACCTCCGCGCCCTCTGCCTGAAGCGCCAGCATCGTGCAGCTCTTCACCGCCCGGTCGTCCACGAGAACCGTGCACGCGCCGCACTGGCTCGTGTCGCAGCCCACATGGGTGCCGGTGAGACCGCAGTCGTTCCGCAGCGCGTGCACGAGCAGCGTCCGCGGCTCGACCTCGAGCGAGTGCCGCTCGCCGTTGACGACGAGCTCGAAGCTCCGCGTGCCTGCGATCATGCGATCAGTCTATGCAGGCGTAGAATCGGCTCCTCGAGGATGGAGGCCGTCGAGGTCGAGGAGATCACGCGCGTCTTCGAGCCGCGCCGGCGCAGCGCGAACCGCGTCGTCGCGCTCGACGACGTCTCCCTGAGCGTGCCGAGCGGCGAGATCCACGGCCTCCTCGGCCCGAACGGCGCCGGCAAGACGACCCTGGTCAAGATCCTCTCGACGGTGCTGCTGCCGACGTCGGGAAAGGCGCGAGTCCTCGGTCACGACGTGGTCGCCGACACCCAAGCGGTGAGACCGCTGATCGGCATCGTGTTCGGAGGGGAACGCGGCCTCTACTGGCGCCTCACCGGGAGGCAGAACCTCGAATACTGGGGTGCGCTTTACAAGCTCTCCGCCCGCGGGGCGAAGGAACGTTCGCAATACCTGCTCGAGCGAGTCGGCCTGGCGGACAAGGCGGACGAGCGGGTCGAGGAGTACTCGCGCGGCATGAAACAGCGCCTGCACCTCGCACGCGGCTTGATCGGCGACGGCAAGGTGCTCTTCCTCGACGAGCCGACCACAGGCATGGACCCGCTCGCGGCCCGCGAGTTCCGGACGCTGATCGGTGAGCTCCGTAACGAAGGTCGCACGATCCTGCTCGCGACGCACGACATGGTCGAGGCGGAGATGGTGTGCGACCGGGTCACGCTCATCGACCGCGGGAAGATCATTGCGACCGAGTCTCCGCGGACTCTCGGCCAGGTGCTGTCGCGCTTCCAGCGGATCGACGTGGAAGGCGCCTCGGAGGAGGTGCTCGCGGACCTCCGAGCGCTGCCCGGAGTCTCGAGCGTCTCGGCGGTCGACGGTGCCGGGACGCGCATCGAGGTCGACGAGGAGGGCGTCTCGCAGCTCGTGCTGGAGCGCCTCGTCGCAGCGGGCGTCACTTCCGTGAGGACGAGCTTGCCGAGCCTCGAGGAGGTCTACGTCCAGCTCATCGGCGAGCGCGGGATGGACGTATGAAGGCGTTCGCCGCGGGCTTCCGCCTCGAGCTCCGAATCGTGCGCTCGAGCCCCGATGCGCTCATGCCCCTCTTCACTGCGCCGCTGTTCGCGATCATCTTCCTCGCGATCGTCCGCCAGAGCGGACGAGACGACTTGACCGCGGACGCGCTGATGGCGCCGGTGTTGATGACCCTGCTCTGGGTCGCGCTACAGCACGCCGGGACGGTGATGGCCGGGGACCGCTGGCAGGCGCTTCTCGAGCCGATGGTCGCGGCGCCGTCGAGCCTCGCGTCGTTCCTGCTCGGGCGGATCATGCTGCTGATGTGCTTCGGCCTCCTGTCGTTCGTCGAGGTCTGGATCGTGGCGAAGCTCGTCTTCGGGGTCTCGATTCCTCTCGAGCACCCGTTCGAGCTCTTCGTCACGCTCGCTCTCACGGCAGTCGCGATGGCCGGACTGGCGGTGACGTTCTCGGCGCTGCTCGTGATGACCCGGAATGCGTACACCTTCACGAACTCGACCAGCTTCCCGCTCTACCTCCTCGGGGGCGTCTTCGTCCCTGTCGCGCTCCTCCCCGACTGGGTGCACCCGATCTCGACCGTCTTGTTCGTCTCTTGGAGCTCGGATCTCCTGCGCGCGAGCGTCAACGAGGCTCCGATCGACGACTTCTGGCAGCGCCTGGGCACCGTTGTGCTCCTGGGAGCAATCAGCTTCGCGATCGGCCGGGTGATCCTCCACTACGTGCTTCGGAAGATGCGTGCGAACGGCGAGCTGGCGACAGCGTGACGACCCTCGCGAGCACGGTCAACGTGATGCGCCACGCGTTCCGTGCGGGTCTCGCGGACTACCGCGCGATCTTCACCTGGAAGAGCTGGCTCGCCGGCTGGTACGTGCGAGTGCTCGCCCAGGTCGCTTTCTTCGCCTTCATCGGGGAGCGGATCGGCGACGACGAGAAGACGTACTACCTGCTCATCGGCAATGCGCTGCTCATCGCGGCGCAGGTCGGGGTCTTCTCTTTGAACATGACCTCCTCGGAGCGGTGGACCGGAACGCTCTCCCTTCTCGTCGCGAGCCCCTCGAGCCCTGTGATCGTGTTCTCGTCACGGGGCTCGTACCTCGCGATCGACGGCGCTCTCAGCGCGCTCGGAGCGCTCTTCGTCGCCGGCCCGCTCTTCGGCATGGATCTCCCGATGCCGCGCGTGCTCGCGGTCGTGCCGCTGACCTTTCTCATCGCGCTGGCGTCGTACGGCTTCGGGACCTTCCTCGCCGGGATCGTATTCCGCTACCGCAGCATCAACAGCCTGGTCGTGGTCACGACATACGTCTCGCTGATGGCCGTGTGCGGGGTCAACGTCCCGCTCGACTACTTCCCCGATGCGCTCGAGCTGGTCGCGCATCTTCTCCCGCTGACGAACGGACTCCTCGGGATCCGCGGCGTGTTCGAGGGTGCCCCGTCGTCCGAGATCCTCGGCTACGCCGCGCTCGAGCTGGCTGTCGGGATCGGCTGGATGACTGCCGCGCTCCTCAGCTTCAACCGGCTCGCATCGCGCGGACGGCGCGACGGCACTCTCGACTTCGGCGCCTAAACGGGCTCAGGCAGCGAGCGCGGAGAGCTTCTCGCGCAAGTACGCGAGGTATGGCTGTGGGTCGATCGCTCCGGTTCCAGTGATGCGCTCGATCGTCTCCTTGGGCGTGAACTTCCGTCCAAGCGAATACAGGTTCTCGCGGAGCCACGTCGAGAGCTCCTCGAGCTCGCCGGCCTCCATCTGCGCGTCGAGGTCGGGAATCGCCTCGCGTACGACCGACCAGATCTGGAGCGAGATGACGTTCCCGAGCGCGTAGGTCGGGAAGTATCCGATCCCGCCGCCCGACCAGTGAATGTCCTGGAGAGCGCCGCGCGCGTCGTCCGGCACGTCGACGCCGAGCAGCTCGCGCATGCCCTCGTTCCAGGCCTCCGGGACATCTTTCGGGGCGAGCGTCTCCTCGATCAGGCGCCGCTCGAGGTCGAAGCGGAGGATGATGTGCAGGCTGTAGGTGGTTTCGTCGGCTTCGACCCGGAGCAGCCCCGGCTCCGCGCGGTTGATCGCCGCCATGAACGCGTCGAAGTCGACGGCGCCGAGCTGGTCGGGGAAGGTCTCCTGGAGGGGCTGGAACCAGTGCGACCAGAACGGCCGGCTGCGGGCGACGAGGTTCTCCCACGTCCGGCTCTGCGACTCGTTCACCCCGAACGACGTGGCGCTCGCGAGCGGAGTCCGCTCGAGCGACGAGGCGATGCCGTGGGCGTACAGGCCGTGGCCGGCCTCGTGCATGGTCGACCAGAACGACTCGATCCCGGTTGGGCGGTACCGCGTCGTGAGGCGGACGTCGCTCGGCGAGAACGACGTACAGAAGGGGTGCACGGTCGTGTCGAGCCGCCAGGTGCCTTCCCGGAACCCCACCGTCTCGAGGACGCGCTCGGCGAACCCGCGCTGGAGCTCCGGCGCATACGGGACGTCGAAGAACGACGCCTCGATCGAGGGCGCGTCCCGCACGAGCTCCGCGAGCACCGGCCGAATCGTGTCGAACACCTCCGCCACCTCGGTCGCCTTCATGAACGGCTCGAAGTCGTCGAGCAGCGGTGTGTACGGAGAGTCGTCCCACTCGAAGCACTCGACGTAGCGCTTCTTGAGGTCGAGATTTCGCTCCAACGTGGGGAGGAACGCGGCGAAGTCGTTGTTCGCGCGGGCTTCGACCCAGATCTGGTGGCCTTGCGCCCCGGCCCTGACCATCTCGGCGCGGAGCTCCGAGGGCACGCGCCTTGCCTTCTCCCAGTCGCGGCGCGTCACGCGAATCAGGCTCGCGTCTTCCGAGTCGTACTCGAGTGACTCCTCGTGCGGCCTGAGCTTGTCGAGCAGCCTGCCGATCTCGTCGTCGACGAACTTCTCGTGGGCGATGCGGCCGAGGGTTCCGATCGCCTCCGCACGTGCCGCGCCACCGAGCGCCGGCATCATCACGCGCTGGTCCCACGCCGCGAGGAAGAACATACGCCCGAGATCGAAGATCTCCGCGAGGCGCTCGCGGAGCGTGCGGAGGTCGCTTTCCACTACCGGTGACTCTAGCCGCGCGGGGTAGGATCGGCGCCCGTGAACGTTCTGATCGTGGGCGACACCGTTCGGTTTCCCGAGCTTCGCCACGAGGTGCCGCTCGCGATCCCGGATCCGTTCGTCTACGCGGAGCTCGACGGTCGGCGGGTCGTCGCGATCAGCTCCATGGAGGCGACGCGGGTCGAAGGGCTCGGCCTCGGCCTCGAGGTGCGCCCGACGGAGGAGTTCGGCGCCGACGAGATCCGGCGCAGCGGGGTCGACGTCCACCGAGCGGCAGTCGAGCAGGTGGTGCGCGTCGCGCAGGGACTCGGGATCGCAGCGGCGACCGTGCCCAGGGGCTTCCCGCTCGGCATCGGCGATGCGTTGCGAGCGGAGGGGATCGCGCTGACCGTCGACCAGGGGCTCTTCGACGACCGGCGGCGCAGGAAGAGCGAGCAGGAGCTCGCCGGCATTCAGGCGGGCGCAGAAGGCGGCCGAGACCGGTGTCGGCGTTGCGCGCGATCTCCTTGCCCGGGCGGAGCGCGTGAACGGGGGTCTCGCCGTCGACGGCGAGACGGTGACGTGCGAGCTCTTGAAGGCGCGCATCCAGGCTGCGTTCCTGGACAGTCGGCGCGCTCGCGGAGGAGATGGTCGTCTCCCACGGTGCGCAAACGGCGGTGGGTCACGACATGGGCTCGGGCGCGATCGCCGCGGACGACGTCCTCATCCTCGACCTCTTCCCGATCGACCTCGAGTCGGCCTGCTACGCGGACATCACCCGCACGCTCGCGGTCGGCGACGTCCCGGACGAGATTCGCGAGTGGCACGAGCTCTGCCGCGAGGCGCTCGAGCTCGGCGCCGCGGAGATCCGACCGGGGGTGGACGGGGGCGCCGTGCACCGGCTCGTCTCCGAGTTCTTCGCGGAGCGGGGCTTCCCGACGCAGCTGACGAAGGCCGAGGGCGAGGTACTCCGCGACGGCTTCTACCACGGTCTCGGACACGGCGTCGGACTCGAGGTTCACGAGTCGCCCAGCCTCGGCATGGTCGGCGAGGAGCTCGTCGCGGGCGACGTGATCACGATCGAGCCCGGCCTCTACCGCCACGGCTTCGGGGGAGTGCGAGTCGAGGATCTGTTCCTCGTGACCGCCGACGGTTACGAGCGGCTGACCGACTGCTCCTATGACCTGGCGGTGACCGGGTGACGGATCAGGCCATCGAGACGCTCTTCGCAGAAGAGCGCCGTTATCCGCCTGCCGACGAGTTCGCGGAGCAGGCGAACGCGAGCGCGGACATCTACGACGTCACGTTCGAGGAGTTCTGGGAGCGGGAAGGGCGCGAACGGGTCACGTGGTTCGAGCCGTTCTCCATGCTGCTCGAGTGGGAGCTTCCCTACGCGAAGTGGTACCTGGGCGGGAAGATCAACGTCGCCTACAACTGCCTCGACCGCCACGTGGAAGCGGGGCGTGGGGACAAGGTCGCGTTCCATTTCGAGGGGGAGCCGGTCGGAGAACGGGCGCCGATCACGTACTCCCAGCTGCTCGACGAGGTCGTCAAGGCCGCGAACGGGCTCAAGGCCCTCGGCGTCGGCAAAGGGACTCCGGTCGGCATCTACATGGGCATGGGCCCGGGGTTGCCGGTCGCGATGCTCGCCTGCGCGCGCCTGGGCGCGCCCCACACGGTGGTGTTCGGTGGCTTCTCCGCCGAGGCTCTCGCGGATCGGCTGAACGACATGCGCTGCGAGATCCTCCTGACCCAGGACGAGAGCTGGCGTCGTGGACAGACGGTCCCGCTCAAGAAGAACGCGGACGAGGCTCTCGCGTCGTGTCCCGGAGTCCGGAAGGTCGTGGTCGGGCAACGCACGCGCGCCGACGTCCCGCTGACCGAGGGACGCGACCTCACGTGGTCAGACCTCGTCGATGGCCAGTCCGCGGATCCCGCCTCGTGCCCCTGCGAGCAGATGGACTCGGAAGACCTGCTCTACCTCCTCTATACGAGCGGGACGACTGCGAAGCCGAAGGGCATCGCGCACACGACCGCCGGCTATCTCGTCGGTGCGGCCACCACTCACCACTACGTCTTCGATCTGAAGCCGGACACCGACGTCTACTGGTGCGCGGCGGACATCGGCTGGGTGACCGGTCACAGCTACATCGTCTACGGGCCTTTGTGTAACGGGGCGACGAGCGTTCTCTACGAGGGCACGCCCGACTTCCCCGACAAGGACCGCTGGTGGGAGATCGTCGAGCGCTACGGCGTCACGATCCTGTACACGGCGCCGACCGCGATCCGCGCCCACATGAAGTGGGGGCCCGAGTTCGCGGGCCGGCACGACCTTTCGTCGCTGCGGCTGCTCGGAACGGTCGGCGAGCCGATCAACCCGGAGGCGTGGATCTGGTACCGCGAGCACATCGGCGCCGACCGCCTTCCCGTGGTCGACACGTGGTGGCAGACGGAGACCGGGATGATCATGATCACGCCCCTTCCGGGCGTCACGACGGCCAAGCCGGGCGCTGCGACGAAGCCGTTTCCCGGAGTCGAAGCGGCGGTCGTCGACGACCACGGCCACGAGGTCGGCCCGGGCGGCGGTGGCTACCTCGTCCTGAAGCGGCCATGGCCGGCGATGACGCGCGGGATCTTCGGCGACGACGCGCGCTTTCGCGCGACGTACTGGGAGCGTTTCCCGGGGATGTACTTCGCGGGCGACGGTGCCCGAATCGACGAGGACGGCGACTTCTGGCTGCTCGGGCGGGTCGACGACGTCATGAACGTGTCCGGGCACCGCATCTCGACGATCGAGGTCGAGTCCGCGCTCGTCGACCATCCGAGCGTCGCGGAGGCAGCGGTCTGCGGCCGCGCCGACCAGCTGACCGGCCAGGCGATCGTCGCGTTCGTGACGCTGAAGGGGTCGGAGGAGCCCTCCGTGGAGATGCTGGACGTCCTCCGCAACCACGTCGCGCAGAAGATCGGGCCGATCGCGAAGCCGGCGAACATCGTCTTCACGCCGGAGCTTCCGAAGACCCGGTCGGGAAAGATCATGCGCAGGCTGCTGCGCGACGTCGCCGAGGACCGGCCGCTCGGAGACACGACCACGCTCGCGGACCCCGCGGTGGTCGCGGAGATCGCGGATCGCGCAGTAGCTCAACCGAGCGAGGAGTAGTCGGGCTCGTCGCCTCAGATCGCGTCGCGCCCGTATCGGCTGTACGCCCAGGGCCAATCGTCGACTCGGCTGCAGAGCCCGGCCCGAATCGGGTTCAGCAGAACGTACGCGCATGCGTCGAACAGGTACTCCTCGCTCTCGATCACCCGTGTCGAGAATCGCTCGGAGAACACGTGCCCGAATCGGCCATGCCTCTCGTTGAAGCCGCGTCGCGTAGAGGCCAGTTGAGCCGGTGGACGCCCGACGACAGGCTCTCGCGCTGGGTCTCGATCACGAGGTGGTAGTGCGTTCCCATTAGGCAGAACGCATGGCAGGTCCAGGCGTGTAGGCGCACGGCGTGGAGCAGCAGCTGGAGGAAGTTCCGGCGGTCGTCGTCATCGAGAAAGAGGAGCCCCGCGGCCGCGAGCGCGCGGGCATACACGTGGAAGTAGCCGTCGGGCGGAAGGCTCGACCGCGGCACGCGTGCCATGAGTCGACGGTAGCCGGCTCGTAGCGCCAAGAACCGTCACCTGTGGACAGATCGACGCACTCTTTCGACGCTTACAGGGCCAGGCTCTGTAAAGAAAGCGGCCGCGGCTGGGCCGGCTGTCGCCGGGTCAGCTCGCGGCCACCGCGCGCTCGAACGCGGCCACGGTGCGCGCTGACGTCGGTCTCATTCGTGCGCCAGTTCGACACCGAGATGCGGATCGCGAAGCGACCGTCCCACGTCGTTCCGCTCATCCAGGCCTCGCCGCTTCTCTGCACCGACTCGAGCACCGAGCCGGTCGTCGCGTCGTCGGGGAAGCGCAAGAGCACCTGGTTCAGGACGACCTCGTTGAGGATCTCGCAGCCGGGGAGTCGACCGAGGTCTTCGGCGAAGCGGCGCGCGTGTCGGCAGCAACGTTCGACGAGCTCGGCGACGCCGTCGCGACCGAGGGAGCGGAGTGCCGCGTACACCGCGACGCCTCGCGCGCGTCGCGAGAACTCGGGCGTCCAGTCCATCGCGTCTCGCGCGGCATCGAAGTCTGCGACCAGGTACTCGGCGGTCATGGCCATGGCTGCGCGGTGAGCGTCTGCATCCGCCACGAACGCGAGCCCGCAGTCGTAGGGGACGTTCAACCACTTGTGCGCGTCCGTGGCCCAGGAGTCGGCCTGCTCGACACCGGCTACGCGCTCGCGCAGCTCCGGCGATGCGGCCGCCCAGAGCCCGAACGCGCCGTCGACGTGGAGCCAGTAGCCGTTCGCCCGAGTGAGGCTGGCGATCTCCCCGATTGCATCGATGGCACCGGTGTTCACCTCGCCAACTTGCGCGCAGACGATCACAGGCCCGGCGACATCGCCGAGAGCCGCCTCCAGAGCCTCGGGCGGCATTCGGCCCTGGTCGTCGGCCGAGACCGCCACTAGCGCGTCGCTGCCGAATCCGAGGAGGCGTAGGGCCCGGTTGACCGTGACGTGGCGTTTGCCCCCGGCGAAGATCCGCACAGGAGGCGCGCCGACGAGGCCCTTGCGCTCGACGTCCCAGCCCGCGCGTTCGAGCACGGCGTGACGCGCCGCGGCGAGGCACGTGACGTGCGCCATCTGACACCCGGTGACGAACGCGTACGAGGTCCGTGCCGGCAGGCCGAAGAGCTCCTTGAGCCACTCGCCTGCCACTTCCTCGGCAACCGCCGCCGCGGGACCGCCGACGACGAGCCCGGCGTTCTGATCCCAGGTGCTCGTCAACCAGTCGGCCGCCAGCGCGGCGGGAAGCGAGCCGCCGATGACGAAGCCGAAGTAGCGACCGCCAGGCATCGCAACCACGCCGCGGTCGGCGGTTCCCGCAAGCTCTTCGATGACCGTCAGCGGGTCGACCGGCTCGTTCGGCAACGGTCCTCCGAGGTCCCGGCGCAGCTCCTCGACCGACGCCGGAGGCCAGACCGGCCGCTGGTCGAGAGACTCGAGAAAGTCCCCGGCGATCGCGGCGGTGCGCCGAAGGAGCTCTCGTTCGCCCATCGCGTCGAGTCTATGTACGCGCGACGAGGCTCTAAGTCAGGAGCTTCTCGAAGCGCTCGGGGTCGTCGAACGGCCCGACCACCGCGAGATAGAGCCGCTTTCCGTCGAGCAAGTCCCGTGCGACGCGCTGGACGTCCACCGCCGTCACCTCGTCGAGCTTGCGCAGAAGCTCTTCCGGCTCCTCGATCTCACCTTCCAGAACCTCGCGCCGGAGGCCGTACTGGATCGTGCCCTGGGGGCTTTCGAGCCTGAGCACGAACCGGCCCTTCGAGTACCCGCGAGCCTTCTCGAGCTCCTCGGCCGGCACGGGCTCGGCTGCGATGCCCTTGAGCTCGGCGAGGATCGTCGTGATCGCCTCGTCGACCCGGTCGACGTCGACCCCTGCGCCCGTGTACAGCGTGCCCGTGTCCGTGTAGGACCCGCTGCCGGCGTGGACGTAGTACGCCAATCCGCGCTTCTCCCGCACCTCGGTGAAGAGCCGCGAGGACATGCCTCCTCCGAGCACGACCGTCAGCAGCTGCAGCGCGTACCGGTCCGGGTGCCCGAGCGGATAGCCGCGTACGCCGAGTATGAGATGCGCCTGCTCCGACTGCTTCGTGTGCAGGAGCACCGGCGAGCGCTCGGGCGGCAGCTCGACGGGTACCGGGGCTCCGGTCTCCCGCGCTTCCAGGCCTCCGAGGAGCTCCTCGAGCTGCTCGAGGACGCCGTCGTCGATCTTGCCTCCGACGCCGACCACGATCCTCTCCGGCCGGTACCACGCGTCGAGGTACGAGGTGAATGTCTCCTGCGTCGCCGCTTCGATGGTCTCCTTCGTGCCGAGGATGTCCCACCCGAGCGGCTGGTCGTCGTACAGGAGCCGGTCGTAGACGCTTCCGACGTAGCGCTGCGGGTTGTCGAGGTAGACGTTCATCTCCTCGAGGATCACACCCTTCTCCTTCTCGATCTCGGACTCGTCGAACCGGGAGTGCAGCAGCATGTCGGCGAGCACGTCGAAGGCGACCCCGCGTGTCTCCGCGCCGCACTTGACGTAGTAGCCGGTGATCTCCTTGCCGGTGAAGGCGTTGAACTCGCCGCCGATCGCGTCGATCTCCGTCGCGATCGTGCGCGCGGTGGGACGCCGCTCCGTCCCCTTGAAGAACATGTGCTCGGAGAAGTGCGCGATGCCCTTCGACTCGGCGCTCTCGTAGCGCGAGCCCGCCGCGAGCATGACGAAGCAGGAGACGGAGCCGACCTGCGGCATGGAAGCGGAGACGACGCGGATGCCGTTGCCGAGCGTCGTCTTCTCGAAGACCGCCATTCGCTCGATGGTATAGAGACGACCCGTGCCGTCACAGATGACCCGTTCGGCCATCTCCGCCCAGCCGGAGTGGCTTCGCCAGGTTCCGGACCGTGTCGGCTCGCAGCGGCTCCCGGCAGGAAGCCGTGTGCTCTTCACGGGGTGCGGCACCTCCTTCCATGCGGCGCTCGCCTGTGGGTCCGCGGCGCAGGCGCTCGACGTCGTGATCGGCCAGTCGCCAGCAGCCGACGTGCTGGTCGCGATCAGTCACGAGGGCGGGAACGCGTCTCACGCAGGAGGCGGTCGAGAGCGTTCGACGGGGAAACCTGGCTCCTCACCGGCGCGGGCGAGAGCGCGCTGGCACGCGCGGTCGATCACGTCGTCGTCGTGACGCCGGAGCTCGAGAAGAGCTACTGCCACACCGCGAGCTACACGTGCGTCATCGCCGCTGGGCGGGCGCTCCAGGGCGAGGATGTGAGCGGCCTCGCGGAAGCTGTCGAACGTGAGCTCGACGCGGAGCCGCTCGGCGCGTCGGAGCACGATCGCTTCGTCGTCGCGGGAGCGGGAGGCGACACCGCAACGGTCCTCGAAGCCGTGCTCAAGCTTCGCGAGGGCGCGCACGTCGCCGCGGAGGCGCATCAGACGGAGCAGATTCTCCACGGGCACCTCGCTGCGGTCGACTCCGACGTGCGTTGCTTCCTCCTCGAAGGTGCCGGCCGCGCGGCCGAGCGAGCTCGCGACGCGGAGCGGGCGCTCGAGGAGCTCGGGTGCGACGTCACTGTGCTCGCGACCACGCACCCCGTGGTGGACATCGTCCGATTTCAGCGACTCGCGGTCGACCTCGCCGACGCTCGCGGTGTCGACGCGGACCTGATCCGCTGGGACGAGGAGCCCTGGGACCGGGCTCGCAAGGCTTACGCCTGAGGTCTCTCCTCGAGCCGGTAGACGACCACCCCAGCGCCTGGCTTCGCACCGAGCTTCCGCGAGAGCGGCGTGGGGTGTGCCCGTGGAGCCCTTGTGCGCCGCGTCAGAGGAGGTCGGTGAGCGCGGCGAGGAGGCGGTCGACCTCGGCTTCGGTGTTGTAGTGCACGATCCCCGCCCGCACCGCCCCGTCGTCGAGGCCCAGGTGCTGCATCGTCTCGAGCGAGTAGTAGTTCCCGTGCCAGACGGCGAGATCGCGTTCTGCGAGAAGCGTCGCCACGCTCTCGGGCGACCGCCCGGGGAGGTTGAAGCAGAAGGTGGGAACGCGCCCGCTCATCGTCCGCAGGCCGTAGAGCTCGAGTGCGTCGGGAATCCCGTCCAGAAACCGCTCGCCGAGAGCGGTCTCGTGGGCCTGGATCGCCTCCCAGCCGAGCGAGTCGATGTGCTCGACGGCCGCGACGAAGCCCGCGAGGAGCTCGTGCGGGAGCGTCCCGAGCTCGAAGCGGTGGCCAACGGGCTCGTTCGCGGCGGGGCGGACCTTGTACGGCCGCCAGGACTCGAGCAGGTCCCGCTTGCCGAAGGCGAGGCCGAGGTGAGGCCCGAAGAACTTGTACGGCGAGCAGATCAGCACGTCCACGTCCCAGGCGGCGACGTCGATCGGGCCGTGCGGCCCGTAGTGCACGGCATCCGCCCATGCCAGCGCGCCTGCCGCGTGCGCGAGCTCGACGATGCGCCGGACGTCTGGCGCGGTCCCGACCGAGTTCGCGGCAACGGGAAAGCCGACGACGCGCGTCCGGTCCGAGAGGAGCCGGGCGAGATCCTCGTAGTCGATCTCGAGCTCCTCGGTAAGACCTGCGACGCGCACCACGATCCCAAGGTCTTTGGCGAGCTCCAGCCACGGGGCCACGTTCGCGTCGTGGTCGAGCTTGGTGACGATGATCTCGTCTCCGGCGCGGAGCGTTCTCGCAAAGGCGCGGGTGAGCAGGAAGTTGAGCGCCGTCATGCTCGGCCCGAACGCGACCTCGCCGGGTGACGACCCGAGAAAGGACGCGGCGCTCTGACGCGACCTCGCGACGAGCTCGTCGGTTCGGCGGCTCGTCTCGTACGGCGCCCCGATGTTCGCGTTCGACTCGCGCAGGTAGCCCGCGATCGCGTCGATCACGGCGTCCGGGCACTGTGTTCCGCCAGGGCCGTCGAAGAACGCCAGTGGCCGGTCCAGGGCGCTGAACTCCGCACGCACCCCACTCACGTCGAGGGTCGCGGTGCTCATGTCAGCTCCTCTCCATTGACCGTCCACCGGTACCGCGGCCTCGCGATCAACGAGTTGCCGACGAAGCAGCCTTTCTCGGCCCGTGCGACGAGATCCCGCACCGCCTGATGCTCCGTGCGCGGGTCGAGCTCGACGTCGAACCGGGACTCGATGGTCACGAACGCGTAGCGTCCGTCCTTCTCCCGCCGAGTGACGACGCCGTGCGCGGTTCCCGAGGCTTCGACTTCGAGCCCTGCCCGCTTCGCGCTGTAGTCCAGGCTTGCGAGCGTGCAGCGGACAAGTCCTGCGAGAACGAGATGCTCGGAAGACCAGGTGTCCTCGGCGGAGATCGCGCTGCCTCCCCGCTCGCTCCGCGCAGTCCGGTCGCGGTCGACGCTCACGTCGAACTCGAGAACGCGCGCTGTACTTGCCACCGCAGCAGCCTAGCGCCGTCCGATTCGTGACCTACCGTCAGGGCGGATGGAAGAGCGGCTCAGGACGCTCAGCGAGGCCGAGTGCTACGAGCGCTGCTACGGGTGGCGGTGGACCGAGGACTCCGTGAAAGTCCTTCGGCGCGAACCCGATCCTCGCCTCGAGCCTTCCGAGATGGGCGAGCGGCTCCGCCGCCTGCTCGAGCTGCGCCTGGACGCGCGAGAGGCCGAAGCCGCGTAGCGACCTCCGTAGGCAGGATCGGGCAGAGCATGAGCGCTGCCGTTCCCGACGTCCTCGCGCCCGGCGTTCGCGTCGTCTTCTGCGGCATCAACCCTGGGCGCATGAGCGCTGCTGCCGGAGCGCCTTTCGCCAACCCGAGGAACGACTTCTGGCGCCTCCTGCACGCGGCGGGGTTCACGCCTCGCCTCCTCGAGCCCCAGGAAGCAGCCGAGCTCACTCGGTACGGAGTCGGCCTCACGAATGCCGCGCGCCGGACGACGCGCGGCTCTGGCGACCTGCGCAAGTCCGACTTCGCCGGCGCCGCCGAGCGGCTCGAGGAGATTGCGCGCACGCTCGCTCCCGAGGCGCTGGCATTCGTGGGCAAGATCGCCTACACGGGCCCGTTCGGCGGTCGCGTCGAGCACGGGCTCCAGGAGCGTCGTCTCGACGAGACAGCGCTCTTCGTCCTCCCGTCGACGTCACCGGCGAACGCGGCTGTGCCCTGGAACGAGCGCCTCCGCTGGTTCAAAGCGCTTCGGGAGCTCGTCCCGTGACCGAGCCACGCCTGCGAGTCGCCGCCCGGGCGCTCGTGCTCGACGGGGACGACCGCATCCTCCTCGTCTGCTTCGACTTCGGCGATCGGCTCGTCTGGGCTGCTCCAGGTGGTGGGATCGACGAGGGGGAGACCGACGAAGAGGCGATACGGCGCGAGCTTCTGGAGGAGACCGGCCTCGACGAGCTCGACCTCGGCCCGCTCGTGTGGACGAGGACCCATCTCGTCCCGCTCGGAGACGGCCGCTGGGACGGGCAGACGGAGCGGTACTACCTCGTGCGCACGGGTGCGTTCGACCCGGTCCCGCGGCTGACCTGGGAGGAGCTCCGGGAGGAGAACATGTGCGCCGTGCGGTGGTGGCAGCTCGACGAGCTGGAGGCGGAAGGGACGCTGTTCGCTCCCAGCCGCCTTCCGTCGCTCGTCCGTTCACTGCTCGAGTCGGGACCTCCAGCGGAGCCGCTCGATGCCGGGGTCTAGGTCAGCCGCTCCTCGTAGAAGCGAAGGACGCGATCCCAGCCGGTGTCGTAGTTCTCCCGCTTCGCGGCGGCCTCGTTCTCGACCGTTTCCCAGCCGCGATGCTCGAGGTCGACGCGAGTTCCGCCGTCCTCTGGCGTGAAGCGCACCTCCACCTCGGTGGGGACAGCTTCGCGCTCGAGGACGTTCCACGCGAGCACGAGCCGGTCCGGCGGCTCCCAGGCGAGAACGGACGCCCAGTGGCCCTTCCTCCCGTCGGCCGTGATCTCGTAGACCTCTCCTCCCTCGCGTTCCTCGAACACGATCTCCTTCACCCCGTCCCCGTGGATCGAGTGCGGGTCGACCGGCCACCAGCTGCGCGCGTCCGCGGTGAACACGCGGAAGGCTTCCTCGACGACGCAGTCCACGGTGATCGTCTTCCGTACCGCTTCCAGTACGAGCGCGTCGCTCATGAAACGTCTCCTTTCCTCTCGGCCGCCGCCTTGAAGCGGGCGAGGGCCTCGTCCCAGAATCCGTCGACCCACACGCGGATCTCGGCGACGCCGTTCCCGTTGACCTCGTACAGGTTCCTCGTACCCTGTCGCTGGTGGGTCACGAGACCGACCGTCTCCAAGACGCGGAGATGCTGCGAGACTGCCGGCCTGCTCACGGGGAGCCCGGCTGCGAGCTCGCCGACCGAGCGCGATCCATCCTTCAGCAGCTCGAAGACCTGCCGCCGGGTCGGGTCGCCGAGTGCGTCGAGTGGGTGACCGTTAGCATTCACTTACCGTAAGTTACAACTTACGGTTGACGGTGTCAACCCCTCCAGCGATTGGTGATCGGGGTCCGCCGGTCGCGTCCGAACGCCTTCGGGCGGAGCTTCACCCCCGGTGGGGCCTGGCGGCGCTTGTACTCCGCGCGGTCGACGAGAGTGACGACCTGCTCCACGACCTCAGTATCGAACTCCTCGAGCAGCTCCTCGCGCGAGTGGTCGAGCTCGACATATGCCTCGAGCACCGGATCGAGGACGTCGTACGGCGGGATCGAGTCCTCGTCCCGCTGGTCGGCTCGGAGCTCGGCGCTCGGGGCCCGCTCGATCGTGCTCGCAGGAATCAGCTCGCCTGCGCTGCGCTGGTTCAGGTGGCGCGCGATTCGGAAGACGTCGGTCTTGAAGACGTCCTTGAGGAGCGCGTACCCGCCGACCATGTCGCCGTAGAGGGTCGAGTAGCCGACCGCGAGCTCCGACTTGTTCCCCGTCGAGACGACCAGCCAGCCGAACGTGTTCGAGAGCGCCATGAGGATGACTCCGCGCACCCGGGCCTGCAGGTTCTCCGCGGCAAGCCCTTCGAGACCGCCCGTCGGCTCTGCGAGCGTGCTCCGGAGCTCCTCGACGACGTCCTCGATCGCGATCTCGCGGAAGTCGCAACCGAGGCCCTCGGCGAGCCCCCGAGCGTCGTTCCGCGTGCCTTCAGACGAGAATTGCGATGGCATCGAGACGCAATGGACGCGCTCCGGGCCGAAGGCGTCGACGCACAGCGCTGCGGTGACGGCCGAGTCGATCCCGCCCGAGACTCCCACGACGACCTGCTCGAACCCGCTCTTCGCGACGTAGTCGCGCAGCCCCAGGACGAGCGCACGGCGCATCTGCTCCAGCTCGGGCTCGAACGGCGCCACCACGCGGTCGAGTGGCTTCGCGTGCGGCGACGCGAGGGCGAGCTCGACGACGTCGACCGCCGGAACGCTCTCCCGAGAGCGATCGAGCTCGCGCCGGCGAACGTCGCGGAGCCGGCGACCGATGGCGAGGTCGGGCTCGATGTCGACCACGAGCAGGTGTTCCTCGAAGCCGGGTGCGCGCGCGACCACCTCGCCCGCGTCGTCGAGCACGACCGAATGCCCGTCGAAGACGAGCTCGTCCTGTCCGCCGACGAGGTTGCAGAACGCGAGGTACGAGCTCGTGTCCCGTGCTCGTGTCACCAGCATCTCCTCGCGCTCCTCCGCCTTGCCGACGTGGTAGGGAGATGCGGAGAGATTCACCACGAGCTGAGCGCCGGCCAGGGCGAGGTCGGTCGCAGGCGGCCCGGGCTGCCACAGGTCCTCGCAGATCGTCGGGCCGGCGTAGACGTCGCCCATGCGAAGCAGCAGGAGGTCGCGGCCCTCGGCGAAGTAGCGGTGCTCGTCGAAGACGCCGTAGTTCGGGAGGAAGTGCTTTCGGTAGATGCCCTGGACGCGGCCGTCCGCGCAGACCGCGCAGGCGTTCGCGAGATCCCGGTCGAACCACGGTGTTCCGACGAGCGCGACGATCCCCTGGGCGGCACGAGCGATCTCCTCGAGGGAGCCGTGCGTCGCGCGGATGAATCCCGGGCGGAGCAGGAGGTCCTCGGGTGGGTATCCCGTGGTGGCGAGCTCGGGACAGACGACGACGTCTGCGCCTGCCTCGCGTGCGTCGGAGAGTGCGGAGACGATCTTGGCCCGGTTCCCGTCGAGGTCGCCGACCACGACGTTGAGCTGTGCCAGTGCGAGTCTCAAGGTTTTCGCCTCACAGTCACAAACCTGAGTCTACAACGCGTGGGGTCCGACCCGTGGGGTCTGACCCCAGGTAGAACTCACCTCGTGGAGCTCACCTTTCCACGCCGTTTCCGGGGGCCGTTGACGTCCGCGAATGGCGGGTACGCGTCGGGGACGCTGGCGGCATTTCTTGATGGCGGCACGGTTGAGGTGACGCTTCGCCTCCCGCCTCCTCTCGAACGATCGCTTCAGGTACAGCGGAACGGCGACTCTGCCGTACTGCTCGACGGTGACGCCGTGGTTGCCGAGGCTCGCGTCGCGGAGCTCGACCTCGACCTCGACCCGCCCGCGCCGGTCGCTTTCGCCGACGCCGAGCAGGCCACGACGCGGTTCGTCGCTGTAGGCAACCCCGTATTCCGCGAGTGCTTCGTGTGCGGCGTCCGAGACGACCACGATGGCCTGGGAATCTACGCCGGTCCGGTGGAAGGTCGTGAGCTGCTGCAGGCAGCGCCATGGACGGTCTCCGAGGCGTCACCCGAGCTCGTATGGGCGGCGATCGACTGTCCCGGTGCGTACGCGGTGGGCGCGGCCGGGAGAGGCGGCGTGGTTCTCGGCCGTATGACGGCCCGCATCGATCGCGTCCCGGAGAGCGGAGACCGCTGCGTCGTCGTGTCCTGGCCGGTCGGAGAGGACGGACGAAAGCTCTTCGCGGGCACCGCGCTCTTCGCCGAGGACGGCGAGCTCCTCGCGCTCGCCAAGCAGGTCTGGATCGCGCCGCGCTAGCGCGGAGTTAGCGCGACGAGGAGGCCGCCGTCGTCGTCGTAGGCCGGGAAGAAGTCGACGGTGACGTCCTTCGGGAGCCCGGCGCTCGTGCGGATCTCGAGCTCTTGTCCGAGCTTTCGCACGCCCCACTCGTGCACGATCTCGATCGGCGACGGATCCGAGAGCGACAGCGCATCTGCGACCTTGCGTCCCATCAGATCGCCGTCCCGGTAGCCGGTCAGCTCGAACACGCCGCGGCCGACGGCGAGCACCCGCGACTCTCCGTCACACACGACGAATCCCGTCTCGGGTGCGGGGTAGTAGTCCTCGAGCAGCTCGTAGAGAAAGCCGAAGCCGCAGCTGCGGCACTGCACCGCCTGCGTCGAGAAGCCGTCGTAGCCGTCGCTGTCGACCGACCGCTGCTTGCAGTTGGGGCAGATGAAAAAGGGCACCGTCGCAGGGTAGGGGGCGGCGCGTTTGGGAGGAGTTAAGCCCGGCTCAGCGCTGGAGGCGGATCGCGTTCAGGTCGTTCTCGACGATCTCGTCCGCGCGCCGGATCAGGTCTTCGATGTCGTCGTGCTCCGCGTGCAGATACCGCCCCGCGAGCGCGTCCGCACGCCCCGAGGCGAGGACGCGAACGAGCTGCGGAGCGAGCTCGGGCGGCGTCCACGGCATGTCATCGCCCCAGCGTTCGGTCATCTCCGTGCGGACGAGGCCGGGGCTGATGACGAATACGGGCACGCGATCTCGGAGCTCGTTGGCAAGGATCTCTCCATAGCGACACGCCGCGGCCTTGCTCGTGGGGTACGGCGTCTGCCCGCCGCCTCCAGGCAGATACGCGGCACCGCTGCCGGTTATGACGATGCGCCCGCTTCCACGCTCGAGCATGCCGGGAATCACCGCGCGGCATGAGAGGTGAACGCCGAGAACGTTGACCTCGAGCACGTGCCACCAGTCGTCGGGCGGGATGTCCCACGTCGCTCCCTCCGGGCTGCCGATGCCCGCGTTGGCGGCAAGAAGCTCGATCGGACCGAGCTCGTTCTCGGTGCGCTCGACCCAGGTTTCCACGTCCTTCTGTCGGGTGACGTCGCCGACCAGGGCGAGCCCGTCGATATCACCGGCGACCTGCTCCACCTGCTCGCGGGTGCGCCCCGTGACCGCGACCTTCATCCCGGCCTCGGCCAGCTCGCGCGCGATCGAGGCGCCGATCCCGCGGCCGCCGCCGGTGACGAGCGCGACTCCCTGAAGCTGGTCAGACGACACGCGCGATCTCCTCGAGCACGTCGGGATTCTCCATGGTCGAGAGGTCGCCCGGATCTTCGTGGAGCGCGCTCGCCCGCACCGCGCGTCGCACGATCTTCGCGCTCCGCGTCTTCGGAAGCGCCGACACGAACAGGACGCGCTCCGGCTTGAAGGCTTTCCCGAGCTCGTCTGCCACCGTTCGGGCGACCTCTTCCGCCTTTGCGTCCTCGCCCGGCCGCAGCACGCAGAAGAGCCAGGCCACCTCGCCCTTCACCTCGTGAGGGACACCGATTGCAGCCGCTTCGGTCACGGCAGGATGGTTGACCGCGGCGGACTCGAGCTCCGCGGGGCCGATTCGCTTGCCGGCGATGTTCAGCGTGTCGTCGGAACGGCCGTGCAGGAACCAGTAGCCGTCCTCGTCCACCGAAGCCCAGTCGCCGTGTGTCCAGACGCCGGGGAACCGTCGCCAGTAGGTCTCGAGGTAGCGCTCCGGATCTCCCCATATCCCGCGCGTCATGCCGGGCCACGGGCGCCTGCAGACGAGCTCGCCGACTGCGCCTCGGAGCGGCCGCCCCGAGTCGTCGAAGACGTCCATGTCCTGGCCGAGCGCCGGAAACCCCAGCGAGCAGGGCTTCGTCGACGCCAGCATGCTCACCGCCAGGAAGCATGCTCCGACCTCCGTGCCTCCGGAGATGTTCACGATCGGGATCCGCCCGCCGCCGCAGACGTGCTCGCTCAGCCAGTCGTAGGGGTCGCGGTTCCACGGCTCGCCGGTCGTCGTCACCGCCCGCAGGGAGGAGAGGTCCGCGGTCGGCTTGCCCTTGGGGATGAGCGCCCGGACGAGAGTCGGCGACACGCCGAGCATCGTCACCTGCTCCGACTCGACGAGTTGCCAGAGGCGGTCCTCGGGCCAGTCCGGGGCGCCTTCCATGTAGACGACCGCTGCCCCGACCGCCCCTGCGCCGACGACGGTCCACGGCCCCATGATCCAGCCCATGTCCGTCGCGAAGAGCACGCGGTCGCCGGCCTTCAGATCCGCCTGGTACGCGGCTTCGCGCGCGATCGAGAGAAGGAATCCACCGTGCACGTGGAGCGCGCCCTTCGGCCGTCCGGTCGTGCCCGACGTATACGCGAGGAGGTACGGATGCTCTGCCTCGACCTCGAGCGCCGGGAGCTCACCGGGGCCGAGCTCGACGTTCCACGTTCCGTCCGCTCGCGACCATTCGACGACGTGCTCGACCGACGGAGCCTCGCGGAGCGCCTCCGCGATCGTCTCCCGCATCGCGATCCGGGTGCCGCGCCGGAACGAGTAGTCGGCGGTGATCACGACCTTCGCCTCGGCGTCGCGAAGTCGTTGGACGATCGCCGGCGCCGCGAATCCGGAGAAGATCGGAACCTGGACCGCGCCGATGTGGGCGCAGGCGTGTGACGCAACCGCGACCCCAGCCGACATCGGCATGTAGATCGCGACCCGGTCTCCTGCCGCGACGCCGAGCCTCGACAGCGCTTCCGCGAGCCTGATGATCTGGCCCGACAGCTCCGCGAAGGAAAGCTCGTCCCGCACTCCGTCCTCGCCCTGGAAGACGGCGGCGGGCGCGTCCGGCGTTCGCTCGGCCCAGACGTGGACGCACGCATCGGCGATATTCAGCCGCGCACCCTCGAACCAGGTCGTCCACTCAACCCCACGGGAGTCGTCGCAAACGGCATCCCAATCGCGGGCAAGCGGGATCTCGAGGTCGTCTCGGACAGCGCGCCAGAACCGGTCGGGTTCCTCGATCGACACGCGATGAAGCGCCTCGTATCCCTCGCAGCCGAGGCGCTCCGCCAGGCGGGCGACGTTCGCCTCCTCGAGCTGGGCGGGCGTCGGCACCCACGAGAACTCGTCCTTCGGCTGAGTGTTAGCGTGTGCTAGCTTAGTATTCACTAACTTCGACGGGAGTGTGTTGCGACAAGGGTGTCAGGCTTAAGCCTGACACCTTTTACAGGACGAACGATGAGAGCTCGGATCTTCGCAGAGGACACGCGCAAGTGGTTCACGCTAGCCGCGGTTTCCTTCGGCCTCTTCATGATCATGCTCGACAACACGGTCGTGAACGTCGCGCTGCCGGCGATCCAGGAGGACCTCGGGACCGATCTCTCCCAACTCCAGTGGATCGTCACCGGCTATGCGCTGACCTTCGCCGCGCTGATGCTCATCGGTGGAAAGGTCGCAGACGCGTACGGCCGGCGGCTGATCTTCGTCATCGGCATCGCCATCTTCACGTCGGCCTCGCTGTGGTGCGGTCTCGCGGGGTCGGGCGACGAGCTGATCGCTGCCCGCGTCCTGCAGGGCGTCGGCGCGGCCCTGATGAACCCGGCGACGCTCTCGATCATCGCGGCCACGTTCCCGCCGCACCAGCGAGGCACCGCGATCGGCATCTGGGCAGGCACCTCGGCGCTCGCCCTGGCCATCGGGCCTCTGGTCGGAGGCCTGATCACCGAGCGCCTCGACTGGAGCTGGATCTTCTTCGTCAACGTCCCCGTGGGGATCCTCGCCGTCGTTGCGAGCTTCCTCTTCATCGACGAGTCGCGTGACTCCACGCACGTTCGGCTCGACCTGCCGGGCCTCGCGACGTCGGCGCTCGGGCTCTTCGCTCTCACGTATGCGCTCATCGAGGCGAACACGTACGGCTGGAGCTCGGCGCGAATCCTCGGAGCCTTCGCCGTCGCCGGGGCCTCGCTGCTCGCCTTCGTGCTCCTCGAGCGCTATCAGCGGGCGCCGATGCTCCCGCTCGAGCTCTTCCGCAGCGGGACCTACACGGGCGCGAATCTCGTCGTCCTGCTGGTAGCGCTCGCGATGTTCGGGGTCTTCTTCTTCCTGTCGCTGTACATGCAGAACGTCCTCGGGTACTCGGCCATCCAGACCGGCGCGGCGTTCCTGCCGATGACCATCCTGATCATCCTCCTCGCACCGATCGCCGGGAAGGCGAGCGACCGGATCGGGTCGCGCGGGCTCATGACAGCGGGGATGATCTTGATCGCGACTCAGCTCCTCTACTTCTCGCGGCTCGGTATCGACGCCACGTTCTGGGATCTCCTCCCCGCGTTCCTGGTGGGCGGAATCGGGATGTCGCTGACGATGACGCCGAGCGCGGCCGCGGCCACGCGCAGCGTCCCGATCGACAAGGCCGGAGTGGGATCCGCCGTCTTGAACGCGTCCCGGCAGATCGGCGGCTCGCTCGGCATCGCCATCATCGGGGCGATCATGGTCCTCGAGGCCGGTGGCGAGCGGACTCCGCAGGCGTTCGTCGAGGGCCTCCAGACCGGGCTTGTCGTCGCTGCCGGGATCGCGGCCGTCGGCGCCGTCGTCGCGTTCTCCCTGGTGCGCCCGCACGACGGCGCGGGCCGTGTCGGCCAGGAAACAGCCGCGGAATCGACCGCATGACCGCCTCGCCGAGCACCCGGCTCCCCGCGGCCGAACGCCGGCGCGCGATCGTGGATGCAGCCCTACGGGTCTTCTCGGAGGGGAGCTACGCCGGAGCGACGACTGCGCAGATCGCCCGCGAGGCAGGTGTCTCCGAGCCGATCCTCTATCGCCACTTTGCCTCGAAGCGGGAGCTCTACTTTGCGTGCCTCGACGAGGCGTGGTCGCGAATCCGAGCCCGGATCGAGGAGAGGATGGACGCGCTGGGCCCGGAGGAAGGCTGGCGCGCCATCGGGCCGGCGACGATGCGGGAGATGAAGGTGACGCTGCCGAGCCTCTGGATGCAGGCGATTACGGAGGCCGGGGAGGACCCGGAGATCCGTCGGCACGTGCGCGGTCACATGCGTGAGGTGCACGACTTCTTCGCCGAGGTGCTTCGCAGCGTGCAGCGAGAGGGCGGAATCCACCCCGAGCGCGATGCCGACACCGAGGCGTGGATCTTCGTCGCCGGCAGCCTCCTCGTCTCGGTCGCAGATCGCCTGGGCGGCCCCCTCCGCCCGGAGGACTTCGAGGCGATCAAGACCGAGCGCCTGCGCTGGCTGACCGGCAAGAGCTGATTCGAGACCAGGGCGAGGCAAGTCTCGCCCCTACGACCAGCCGGAGAAACGACTGAGTCGGCGTCGCGTCCGAAGGCCGGAGGGCGATTCATTCGCCCGCAGGCCTCGAGCAACGCTGCCTTGACCCGGCGCGAAGGGAAGGGGGCTCGTGGGGGAAACCGCAGGTTTCCCCCACGAACGAGAAAGCCCCCGGCTGCGGCTCCGGGGGCGTTCTCCGTTCGAGGCGACCCCTTCCCGGGTCGAGAGGCCGGAGAATCGTGGCTCTGCGGCCCAGCCACGCTCTTCCTGCGCCCGTCGACGGATCCGGCGGTGGCGCCCGCGCATCCGATCTGGCGTCCGATCGGTGCGGTGTGGGCCTGACTATAGGAGGCGTGTCCAGAAAAGTCAAGTAGCCCGGTCAAGTGATTTCGGATACTCTTACTTGACCCAGGTGCGGTAGGCGCACATCCCCTACTCGGGGGAGAGCGCACCGCCCGCATCGCAGGTTCACTCCGGTGAGCATGGGCGACACGGAATGAGCGAAACGAAAACGACGACCCCGACGCCCGCAGGCGGAGCACGCCTGGGCGAGCGCGTGCGCGCGCTCCGCGTCGCTGCGGGAATGACGCAGGTCGAGCTCGCCGGCGGACGCGTCTCGAAGGAGTACATCAGCCAGATCGAGCGGGGCAAGACCCGGCCGACCGAGGCGACGGTCGCCTGGCTCGCAGAACGGCTCGGCGTCGACCAGGGATTCCTCTCGATCGGAGTCTCGATCGAGGACCGCACGAAGGTCGAGGCGTTGCTGGCCCGCGCGGAAGCGCTCTCGGAGTCGCATCAGTACTCCGAGGCGATCGAGGCGTTCACGGATGCCCGGTCCGCGGGAACGTGGGCCCCGGCGTTCGAGCTCCGCGCACTCTCCGGCGCGGCCTGGGCGCTCCAGCAGAGCGGTGACATCAATCCCGCGCTCGAGCTCCTCCAGCAGGCGCGGGACGTTGCCGAGGGCCTGCAGTTCTCCGATGTCGACCGTGCGGACGTGCTCTTTCGCATCGGGGTCTGCCGATACAAGCTGTCGAGCGTCGGAACGGCGGTTGCGCTGTTCGACGAGGCGCTCGCGCTCGCGGAGCAGTCCGGCCTGCCGTGCGATCTACTTCGCGCCGACATCCTGGGCTGGCGCTCGCGATGTCACCGGCTGCAGCGAGACTATGTCGCGGCCCACGAGGACGTCGAGCGCGCGCTCGAGCTCGCGCAGGACCTGGGCGATCGGCGCGCGATTGCGAACACCTACTTCCAAGCGTCGCTCATCGCGCAGCGTCAGGGCCACTGGGTCCTGTCACGCAGCTACGCGCAGCGTGCCAAAGATCTTTACCAGGAGCTGAATGACGAGCGCAACGTCGGCCGGCTCCTACTCGCACTCGGTGGTCTGACGCTTCTTCTGGGAGACGAGGATCAGGCCGTCGAGCACTTGAAGGCGTCGTTTTCCCAGGCGCTGGAGAGCGATTCGCCCCCGGACGCCGCGCAGGCGCTCCAGGGTCTCGCCAGGGTTCATCTGAACCGCGGCGAGTACGACCAGGCGGACGAGCTCGCTCGCAAGGGGCTCGCTCTCCTGGAAGGTCGGGAGGACTACCTCCACGAGGTCTGCCCGTCACAGCTCGTACTTGGGCGAGCGTTGATGGAGCGCGGGCGCCTCGATGAGGCGGGAGACTGCTTCCGGAAGGCTGATGAGGCTGCAGAGCAGCTGGCGTCGGTCAGCCACCGGGCAGAGGCGTGGGTTGCACTGGGAGATCTCGCGGCTCGTCGTGGAGACGACCGCGAGTCGGCACGCCTGTACCGGAACGCCGCCGAGGCGCTCCAGGAAATCCGCTTCTAGGAGAGGAGGTCGCCATGAAGCCGAAGCTGATCCTTCTTCTCGTCAACCTGGCTCTGCTCGCGGCATGGATGGGCAACCACGCCCCCATGTCGTGGCCTGACGGCCACTGAGTCACTTCTGAGACTGCGGCCGGGCCGGCGCTCACCGGCCCGGCACTCGCCTCGGCAGGTCCAGTGGGATCACGTGTCTACACTGGACGCGTATGCGCCCTGCGATAGCACTGCTCGCGGCGGCGTGTCTCTTCCCGATCGGATGTGGTGGGTCCGACGACGACCCGGAGACGGCGGGGGCTCCCGGCGACGGCAAGACGCTCGAGCAGCTCTGGCGCGCGCCGGGCGACGACGTCGCTGTGATCGCAGGCACACAGAGCCACGAGCCCGGTGACGTTCGCGTCTCCTTCCTCGTCGTCGACGGCCAGGGACGCGTCTCGCTGCTCCCGACGGCGCGCGTTTGGGTCGCGCGGGCACTCGAAGCCCCACCGTTCCTCGAGTCGAAGGCGAAGCTCGAGCGCATCGGTGTTCCCGGAGGAGCCGAGGCCGACGCCACGCACATCTACGTCGCGCACCTCCGGCTGCCGGAGACCGGCACGTACTGGCTGCTCGCCGAGCCGGAAAGCGGGAAGCCGGTGCAAGCGCTCGGGAACGTCGTGGTGTCGGGAAACGACAGTACGCCGAGCCCGGGAGATCCTGCGCCTCCCTCCGAGACGCCGACGCTCGCATCGGCCGGAGGCGACTTCTCGAAGCTGACGACGAGGACGCCGCCGGACACGAGCCTCCTCCGGCACTCGATCGCCGACTCGCTGCGCGCGAAGCTCCCCTTTGTCGTCACGTTCTCGACGCCGAAGTTCTGCACGAGCCGGACGTGCGGGCCCGTGGTGGACGTCCTCGAGGAGACCGCGAGCCGTTTCGAGGGGAAGCCTGTCCGGTTCATCCACGTCGAGGTCTACGAGGGCAACGATCCTGCGAAGGGGTTCAACAAGTGGGTGCGGGAGTGGGGCCTCGAGACGGAGCCGTGGACCTTCCTCGTCGGGCGCGACGGGAAGATCATCGAGCGGTTCGAAGGCGCGGTGTCCGTGCGGGAGCTGGAGGAAGCGGTGAGCGCGGTCGTCGAACCGGGGTCTGGCTAAAGCCAGACCCCTCGCTTCGTTCAGGCGGGGTCTGGCTCATGCCAGACCGCTCGCCTTGAGTCCTGGGGTCTGGCTTCAGCCAGACCCCCTTCCCTCACACAGCGTCCCCGACCCGTTCGATGACGATCTGCGGCACGCGCGCACGCGGGCTGAGCTTGAGCACCGTGCGCACGAGCTCGGCGACGTCCTCGACCTGGATCATCTCTTCGCCGGGGAGGCCGGTCCAGTCGGTCATCTTGGTCGCGACGAAGGCCGGGCAGATCGCGGTCGCGCGCACTCCGTTGTCCGCTTCCTCGCGGTTCAACGAGTTCGTGAGCGCGATGAGCGCTGCCTTCGTCGCGCCGTAGACAGCGAGGCCGGGCGTCGGAATCGTCCCGGCGATGGAGGCGAGGGTGACGATCTGGCCGTTCGACTCCCTGAGCAGCGGCAGCGCCTCGCGGGTCACGACCATGGTCGCGCGCAGATTCACGTCGAGCTGGAGGGAGAACGCCTTCGTCTGTTGCTCTCCGAACGAGCCGCCGATGCCGATACCGGCGGAGTTGACGAGCACGTCCATGCCGCCGTAGCGCTCCGCGTGCTCGGCCACGACTCGAGCGCACTCGTCCGCGTCCGCGAGATTCGCCGGAACCGCGAGCGCACCCAGCTCGTTGGCCGCCTCCTCGAGTGGCTCGGGACGACGGGCGACGAGCGTGAGCTCGTGTCCTTCCTCGCGCAGCATGCGCGCGATTTCGAGACCGATGCCCGTGGAGCCGCCCGTGACGAGCGCCGACTTCATCGCGAACGAGTCTCCCACACAAGCGGCCGCCGAGGGGGCGGCGGCCGCTTGTTCTCAGGGGGAGAGGAGAAAGGGTCTTTTCTCCGGTTGCGAGTTTCGGCGCTCCGGGGCGCTCTCCTCCCGACCTAGACTCCTTCGCGTGAAGACAGTTCCGCTCACCTCCCTGGCCCGCGCAGGTGGCTGCGCCGCGAAGTACTCGGCCGCACGCCTCGAGACGCTGCTTTCGGGGCTCGTTCCGGCGGAGGCCGAGGACCTGCTCGTCGGGCTCGATCCGGCGGACGACGCAGCCGTGTATCGCCTCGACGACGAGCGTGCGCTCGTGTTCACGGTCGACTTCTTCCCGCCCCTGGTCGACGACCCGCGCACGTTCGGTGCGATAGCGGCCACGAATGCGCTGAACGACGTGTTCGCGATGGGTGGAGTGCCGTTGCTCGCGCTCTCCATCGCCGCGTTTCCGGAAGAGCTGCCGGTCGAGGTGCTAGGCGACGTTCTCGCCGGCGCGGACGAGCGCGTGCGGGCGGCGGGCGCGATCCTGGCCGGTGGGCACACGATCCGTGACACGGAGCCGAAGTACGGCCTCGCGGTCATCGGCACCGTCCATCCCGACGCAATCTGGCCGAAGGCCGGCGCTCGACCTGGAGACGCGCTCTTCCTCACCAAGTCGCTCGGCACCGGGATCGTCCTTCAGGCCGAGCGCGACGGGATCGCGCCTGCGGGCGCCCTCGATGCGGCGATCGCGTCGATGCTCGAGCTGAACCGCGGCGCGGCCGACGCACTTCGGCCGTTCACGCCCAACGCCGTGACGGACGTCACCGGCTTCGGGCTGCTCGGTCACGCCCACGAGCTCGCCGAGCGGAGTGGGGTGCGCGCGGTGATCGAGGCGGACGCGCTGCCGTTGCTGCCCTCGGCGCTCGAGCTCGCGGAGCAGGGCGTTCGGACCGGGGGCGATCGCCGCAACCGCGACTACGCCGAAGCGCACGTGGACAGCCACACCGACGCAACGCTCGAGGCGCTCGCGTACGACCCGCAGACCGCGGGTGGCCTGCTCGTCTCGCTGCCCGTGGAGCGAAGCATGGTCGCTCGAAGCCACGTTCGAGACAGCGGGGCTCAGCCTTACGCGAATCGGATCGGTCGAGGCGGGCGCCGGAGTCGTGCTCGACTAGTGGTCGCTCCCCGGAGAGACCACTAGTGGTCACCGCGGTCGCACGCGTCCGCACGCTCTCGCCGGGTGGGTTCCTGCGGCTTTCGCTCGCCTCCTGCGCGGCCCTCTTCCTCGTGATCACCTCGGGTGCCTTCGTACGGCTGACCGGATCCGGTCTCGGGTGCGACAACTGGCCGCAGTGCGGCGACAAGCCCTACCCGGAGCAGGGATTCCACGCGTTCGTCGAGTTCGGGAACCGCATCGTCGCCCTCGTCGGCCTGGCGCTGACGCTCGTCACGTGGCTCGGCGCGCGCCGGGTCGTCGGCCTTCCGCGCGGAGTGAGACTCGCAGCGCTTGCGGCGTTCCTGCTTACCGTGGCGCAGATCCCGATGGGCGCGGTCACGATCGCGCTCGACCTGCACCCGCTCGCGGTGATGACGCACTTCCTCCTCGCGCTGGCGGTGCTCGCGCTCACGGTCGTGGTCGCGCTCGAGGCGTGGAGCCACGACGGCGGGCTGGCGTCCCCGGCCGGGCCTGGCTGGTTTCGGCACCTCGTCACCTGGGCCGGCATCCCGGCCTGCGCTGCGCTGGTCGTCACGGGCGCGGTCGCGACCGCGTCAGGCCCGCATCCTGGAGCGGACGAGGACGTGAAGCGACTCGGCCTCGAGATCGTCGACACCGTGTACGTGCACGTCAGGGTGGCCGCGGCGTTCGGGTTGGGCGTGCTCTTCATCGGTTGGTTCCTCGTCCGCATGCGCGACCGGTATCCGGGCTTGCTACGGCTCTGGGGCGCGCTCCTGGCCGTGCTCGTCGCACAGGCGATCCTCGGAGAAGTGCAGTACCGAACGGCGCTTCCCGTGGGGGCTCGTCCTCGTGCACGTCTTCCTCGCAGCCGCGATCTGGGCTCTTAGCGTCGCGGTTGCGTACGCCCTCTGGCGCCCGCCTGCCGCGCTAACCCGTCAGTAAGCTCCCCGGATGCCGGAGGAGCTGCGGATGTACGAGCGTCCGACCCTGGAACGGCCAGTGCTGATCGCCGCTTTCCGGGGCTGGAATGACGGTGGCCAGGCGGCGACGCTCGCCGCGGGCTACCTCGCTCGCTCCTGGGAGGCAGAGAAGTTCGCGGAGATCGACCCGGAGCTCTTCGTCGACTTCCAGGCCACGCGGCCGCTCGTCTCGCTTGGACGAAGGTCAAACCAGGCACATCGAATGGCCAGAGAACACGTTCTTCCGTACGCGGATCCCCGGGACGAACCGCGATGCCGTCGTCCTCGTCGGCGTCGAGCCGAACTATCGCTGGCGGACCTTCACGGACCTGATCGCCGACCTCGCCCGCGATCTCGGCGTCGAGCTCGTGGTCACGCTCGGTGCGCTCCTCGCGGATGTCCCTCACACGCGTCCTGCACCCGTCACGGGCGCTGCCACGGACCCGAAGCTGGTCGACGAGCTCGGCCTTCAGCTCTCCCGCTACGAGGGCCCGACGGGGATCGTCGGAGTCTTGCTCGACGCCTGCCGGCGAGGCGGGATCCCGTCGGTCAGCCTTTGGGCAGCCGTGCCGCA
This sequence comes from uncultured Actinomycetes bacterium, assembly GCA_963721795.1. Lineage (GTDB taxonomy): Bacteria > Actinomycetota > Thermoleophilia > Gaiellales > Gaiellaceae > GMQP-bins7. The sequence goes on along the minus strand of CAVRLT010000014.1, from coordinate 52,804 downwards.
CTACGTGTCGCTGGCGCCGAGCCCACGCGCCGCGAAGGCGCTCTGCGAAAGGCTCTCCGGCCTGCTCGGGATCGACATCGACGTCGGCGAGCTGGCGGAAGCGGAGTCGACGTACGTCGAGCAGGTCTCCGAGGCCGTCGCGAGCGACTCGGAGACCGCCGCGTACGTCGAAGAGCTGGAGCAGCGCGCCGATTCCCTTGACTGGCTCGAGGAGTCGGGCTCGCTCCCGTCGGGGGAGGCGCTGGCAGCCGAGATCGCCCGCTTCCTCCGCGAGCGCGACAAGAACGGCGGAAGCGGCTAGGCCGCGTCTTCGGCCGGTTCCGCCACAGCTGGTGTGGCGTCCGCCGAGTTGCCGTCCGCCGATGCTTCGAGCGCCGCGGGCGCCTGTCCCTGCGGCTGGCCCTTGCGCTTCCGCCGCCGTCGGCGGGACTTGCGCGCAGTGAGCTTCGGCGCGGGGAGGTTGTCGGCGAGGGCGTTCGCGATCTCGGCGATCGAGCCGAGCTCCTCGCGGGCCTTGTCCAGCGCTGCGTTCGCCCGCGGCGTGTAGCCGTCTGCCGAGGCGAGGAGAGCAGCTCCGACGGCCATCGGCATCGTCATCGCGACCTGCACGAGGCGGTTGACGTTCTCCTCGTGCCGGTACCCGCGTGAGTTCGCTGCCGCTCCGAGGAGGCGCTTCGCCTCCGGGAACTCCGTCGACACGCGCCGGTCCTGCACCTTGCGTGTCGCCCTGGCGAGCTTCCACGTCCAGCGCGCGAGGATCTGCTCCGGCGCTGCGGCCTTGCCTTCCCCGATCGCGCGCAGGAGCACGCGCACACCCGACGCGCGGTCCTTCTCCCAGGGCGGCGCCTGGGTGACGAGGGTCACGAGGTCGTCGAAGTCGGCACGCTCGACCGGAGTGGCGACGCGATCGAGGAGGGCAGTGATCCGCAGGCGGCGATTCGGGTTCTCGGCTGCGCAGGTGGAGAGGAACTGCTCGAGCGCGACCTTGCTCGCGCGCCCCTCGACGAACTTCCGTGCGAACTCGGCGCGCTGGTCGAATCGGATCTGCCTGCCGGCGATCGTCGCCCAGAAGCGCTGCTCGTCCTCGTCGAGGTACTTCGGGTCGATCCGCTGCCATTCGCGCTGGATCACCGCCAGTCGGCGCGCGACGTCCGGCGTCACCGGAACGAGCCACGGGACCGGCGAGAGCTTGCGGCGAGCGCGCCGCTGCTGGCGGCGGCGGGGCGCAGGCGTGACGCGAGCTCCCTCGCGGTAGAAGTCGGCGTCGAGCAGGGCGTGGAGGGAGATCACGCGATCGTTGTGCGTCGAGCCCTTGGGCACGAAGTCGACCACGACGCCGGCTTCCTTCCGCGGATGGATGCGCATGATCCGCCCGATCCGCTGCTGGTAGACGCGCCGGGAGGCGGTCGGCGCGAGGTGCATGCAGACAGTCGCTCGAGGCGAGTTCCAGCCTTCCGCGAGCAGCTGGGCGTTGATGAGGACGTTGATCTCGCCGCGCTCGTAGGCGGCCAGGGTCTCGGCGAGTCGGGCGGGCGGCGTCCGTCCCGAGACTGCTTCCGTCTTCAGCCCGGCCGCGCGGAACTCCTGCGCGAGGTTGTACGCGTGATCCACTCCGGCGGCATAGACGATTCCCGGCGTCGAGCCGAAGCGCTCGCGGTAGAGGCTCGCAGCCGCCTGGTTCAGGGCCTCGTGGTCGAGCGCGGCCGCCAGGGCGCGCTCCTCGAAGTCCCCGCCGACGATCGGGACCGAGTTGATCGCCGCCGCCGGCGGCACGCGCAGCGAGCGAAGCGGAGCGATGAGCCCGCGCCGGGCAGCGTCGCCGAGCGGCAGGTCGTCGACGGAAGCGGGGAAGACGTCGGAGACCTGCTTCGCGATCAGCTGCTCGGTCGCGGTCATGCCGATGTACAGCGGCTCGTGGAAGGCGCGGATCGCCGCGCTCGTCTTCTCCCCGAGCGCCGTGTGCGCCTCGTCGCAGAGCACGAAGTGGTACACGTCCGGTGCGATCTCGCCTCCGTGCCGCGCGAACCAGGCATACGTCTGGATCGTGATCGGGTTGTCTCGCGGGACGCGTGTGCCCTTCAGGATCGCGTCGGTGAAGCGGTCGCCGTAGCCCTCGGTGGTGAGATCGCGCTTGAACTGGGAGACGAGCAGGCGGCGGTGCGTGAGGATCAGGATCCCGAGCTTCCGGGCTGCCTCGACGAAGCCGGCCGCGGCAATCGTCTTGCCAGAAGCCGTCGGATGGCGGAAGCGGTAGCGGCGGACGGCTCCCGGATCGGAGCCGTGGAAGCCCTGCTCCAGCTCCTTCTCGTCGATGAAGCCGGCGTCGAAGTCGTCGTCCGCCTCCTCGTCGAGCTCGGCCTCCGCGACGGCGCCGTTCCCGCTGCCGTTCCCGCCGTTGCCGTTCTCGTCGGCCGCGCGCTGCGTCGAGGCGATGAGCTCGGCGAGCATCCCTGCCAGTGCGTCCACCTGGTGGCGGCGAAGCTCGGTCCCGGCAGCGGTTCGCGGGAGGTCCTCGGTGAGCACGCGCTCGAGCCCGAGCATCAGGCCGTAGCGGACCTTCCAGCGTGACGATGGCTCGGAGAGGCCGGCCTCCATCTCCTCGAGCGCGTGGTCGAGCGCGGCACGGCGTGCGGTCCCGGGTGCGAGCGCGGAGGACGGGTCCTCGTCGGCGTCCAGGAACGGCTCGCCGCACCAGGCTGCGAGCGCGGCTCGCCGCCGCAGTCAAGTCTTCAGGTGTGTCCGACAACACGGTCGGGGTAGACGTGGCTTCGTGCATGTGCGCAGCACGTACTGCGGTGCCGCTCCTTCCGAGAGTTGACGCTCGCCTGTTATCCGGCGAGCGGTACCGTCAGAGCATACCTCAGGTTGCGGGCGAGGAAACGGGTACCGGGGCCACATCCGCGAGCGGCCGGCCGACGACGCGCTGGGAGACTCCGGTCTGATCGAGGTGCTTCGTGATGCCTCCGAGCCAGAAAGGGAAGCCGGCGCCGAGGATCAGGCAGGTGTCGATGTCGGCCGCTTCGGAGACGACGCCGTCCTCGAGGATGTGGCGCACCTCGTCGGCCAGCGCCTCGAGGACGGCCTCGTGGAGCTCGTCCACCGAGCGCGGAGCATGCTCGACGACGACGGGATCGCCTCCTTCCGCCAGGCTCTCGAGCGTGGCCGAGAGCGGGAAGCGCTCCGGCCAGGCGTCGTGCAGCGTATGGCGCACGTGGCTCGCGACCCTCGGCCCTACGAGCTGAAGCAGCACCGACGGGGCCATCGGGAGGCCGAGCCGGAGAACGGCCTCGTCCGTCTCGTCGACCGAGTTGCCGCGGTCGAGCGCGCTCGTCACGACCGAGCCCTGACGGCCGAGGAGGCGGTTCACGACGAACCCCGGCGCATCGCGGACGAGCACTCCGCGCTTCCGCAGCTTCCCGGTGACGTCCCAGGCGGTGGCGAGCGTCACGTCGTCGGTCAGAGGCGTGCGAACGAGCTCGACGAGTGGAAGCACGGCTACCGGGTTGAAGAAGTGCATCCCGACGACGCGCTCCGGGTGCTCCAGGTCGGCCCCCATCTCCGTCACCGAGAGGGACGAGGTGTTGCTCGCCAGCAGGCACTCCGGTGAGACGACGCGCTCGAGCTCCGCGAAGACCTCCTTCTTCACGGCCATCTCCTCGAACACGGCCTCGAGGACGAGGTCGCAGCCGGCGAAGATCTCCCATCCCGTTCCGCCGCCGACGAGCGAGCCGAGGAAGCGCGCTTTGCCTTCTCCCAGCCGCCCCTTGCGGACGAGCTCGTCGAGCTCGGCAGTTATCCAGCCAACTGCCTCGTGCACCTGTTCTTGCGTGAGGTCCCGGAGCACGACGGGCACCTCCAGACGGCGGAGAGCCAACAGCGCGAGCTGACGGGCCATGAGGCCGGCGCCCACGAGCCCGACCTTGCGAATCCGCCTCGGCTCCGCCTCGGGGATGCCGACCCCCCGCTTCGCGCGGCGCTCCACGAGATCGAACGCGTACACGGATGCCTGCGCCTGCGGGCCGGGGAGAAGCTCCGCGAGTGCGTCTTCCTCCGCGCGGTAGCCCTTCTCGAGTGGCCACTCCGCCGCGCCCGCGATTAGATCGAGCGCTCTGTAGGGCGCCGGGGCGGCGCCGTGCAGCTGGCCGTCGAGGCGCGCGCGGGCCTTGCGGGTCACTTCGGCGACGTCGGAGAGATCGGCGTCGGGACGCACCTTCCCGCCCCCTTCCTCGATCTTGTCCAGGAGCAGCGCGAGCGACTCGTCGAGGAACTCGACGGGCTCGAAGAGGGCGTCCGCGAATCCCCGCTCGTGCGCCTGTCGGGCGGTGAGCATCCGGTTCTGCCGCAAGGGGTTCTCGACGATGAACGTCACGGCCTGTTCTGCCCCGACGAGCTTCGGGATCAGCTGCGTTCCGCCCCAGCCGGGGATGAGCCCGAGGAAGACCTCCGGGCACGCGAAGTGGCGCACCGAGGACGAGATCGTGCGGTAGTCGCAGTGGAGCGCGATCTCGACGCCGCCTCCGACCGCGGCGCCGTTGATCGCGGCGAGCGTGATGAAGGGAAGGTCTCGGAGTCGCCCGAAGAGCTCGTGCCCCGCCTCGCCGCCCTGACGCGCACGCTCCGGCGTGATCTCTCCGAATTCGCCGATGTCCGCTCCCACGGCGAACACGAACGGCTTCCCCGTGAGCAGGAGCCCCCGCCAGTCGCGGGTCCGGAGCCGGCCGAGAACGTCCTCGAGCGAGCGCAGCGCCTGCTCGCCGAACGTGTTCGGCTTCTGCCAGTCCTCGCCGTTGTCCATCGTCACGAGGGCGACCGGGCCGACTCGGGTCTCGAGCCGCTGCAGCTTGAACTGGGTCGGAGGGCTAGCCACCGTGGCCGTTCTGCAGGTTCTCCCAGAGGACGGCCGCGCCCATTCCGAGGCCGATGCAGAGCGCGGTGAGCCCGTAGCGCACGTCCGGGCGGTCCCGGAACCCGCGCGCCAGCTGCGCCATCAGCCGGACTCCCGTCGCGGCGAGCGGGTGTCCGCAGGCGATCGCGCCTCCGTAGGGGTTGAGCCGCGGGTCGTCGGGCTCGACACCGACCCCGTCGCACCAGGTCAGCACCTGCACCGCGAACGGCTCGTTGAGCTCGAAGAGGCCGACTTCGTCGAGGGAGATGCCGGTCTGCTCGAGGACCTTGTTCGTCGCCGGAACCGGCCCGAGGCCCATGAGCTCCGGCGCGACGCCCGCGTACGCGAAGCCGACCAGCCGCATCTTCGGCTCGAGGCCGAGCTCCTGCGCGCCTTCCTCGGACGCGATCAGCGCGGCCGTCGCGCCGTCGGTGAGGCCCGCCGAGTTGCCGGCCGTGACCCGCCCCGCCGTGCGGAACGGCGTGCGGAGCTCGGCGAGCGCCTCCATCGTCGTGTCGGGGCGGAGGAACTCGTCGCGCGCGGCGACCGTCCAGCCCTCGTCGGTGAACACCGACATGGGGACGACGATCTCGTCCATGACGCCGTCGTCCCAGGCCTTCGACGCCTTGCGCTGGCTCTCGACGGCGAACGCGTCCGCGCTCTCCTTCGTCAGGTGCGGGAACGCGTCGTGGAGGTTCTCCGCCGTCTGGCCCATCACCGCCGCCGACTCGTCGACGATCCGCTCGGAGACGAAGCGCGGGTTGAAGTCGACGTCCTCGCCCATCGGGTGGTGGCCCATGTGCTCGACGCCGCCGACGAGGACGACATCCGCCGCGCCCATGGCGATCTCGCCCGCTCCGCTGGTCGTGGCGGTGAGCGCGCCGGCGCACATGCGGTCGACGGCGAATCCCGGAACGGTTTCCGGGAGCCCTGCCAGCAGCGCGACGTCCCGGCCGAGGGTGAGCCCCTGGTCTCCGACCTGCGCGGTCGCGGCGAAGACGACGTCGTCGATCCGGTCTTCCGGGAGGCTCGGATTCCGGCGCAGCAGCTCGCGCACGACCTTCACGGCCATGTCGTCGGCGCGCGTCTTCCAGAAGTAGCCGTCTTTTCCGGCGCGACCGAATGCGGTGCGGACGCCGTCGACGTAGACGACCTCTCGGAGGGTGCGAGCCATCGCCGGAGACGATACTTCGCTGACGATGAGTGACTGGGCGGAACGCGCGGCGCGCGCGATCGAGCGCCACGACGACGGAGTGGCGCGCCTGCCCGAGGACGGCGACGAGCGGCAGCGGCAGCTCACGCGGATGGGGAACGCGGCCTGGTCGGCCGGTCTCTCGCTGCTCATGGCCGGTCGCGAGGACGAGGGCGGGCGCTGGCTCCTGCGAGCCGCGGAGCGCTATCGCGAGAGCTGGCCGCTCGCACCGCCCGGAAGCTGGGGCAGGCCGATCGGCGCGATGAAGTCGAGGCTCATCGCCGGTGATCGGGAGGGTGCGCTCGAGGATGCTGCCTGGGCTCTCGAAGCGGGTGCTGCCGAGTCGGAGAGCCCGATCGGCCGCTACGCAGCGGTGCTCGCGCATCTCGTTCGCGGAGACGATGCGGGCGCCACGAAGCTGGCTTCCGAGACTCGTAGGTCGCGACGACTTCCCCGCCACTGTCGCCGACACGCTCGTGGCCATCGCAGCGGGTGATGCGGCCGGCTACGAGCGCGCGATCCGCGCGCTGGTCGCCGACTTCGAAGCGCGGAGCGAATTCCTCGAGGACACGCCGGTCGCCGACACCGTCCTCGCGCTCCAGGCCCTCGCCGACGAGCGCGGGCTCGCCGTCGAGCTCGCCTCGCCGCTGCTCCCGGGATGAGCGACAATCGGCCGGTGCTGCCCGAGACCCGTTACGCGCGCAGCGGAGACGTCTCGATCGCGTACCAGGTCACTGGCGACGGCCCCTACGACCTCGTCTACGTTCCGCCGTTTGCCTCACACGTCGAGCTCGCGTGGTCTATCCCGGATACCGCATCGTTCCTTCACGAGCTTTCCTCGTTCTCGCGTCTGATCCGGTTCGACAAGCGCGGCCAGGGAATGTCCGATCGCGTGAGTGGTGCGTCAACGCTCGAGACACGCATGGACGACGTCCGCGCGGTGATGGATGCCGTCGGATCGGAGCGCGCCGCGCTGCTCGGTTTTTCGGAGGGCGGCCCGATGAGCATCCTCTTCGCGGCGACATACCCCGACCGGGTCTGGGGTCTGATCGTGGTGGGCTCGTACGCGCGCGTGCTCTGGGCGCCGGACTATCCGTGGGGTGACCGCGAAGAGGACTATCTCGCCTACATCGACCGGGTCGGGCGCGTGTGGGGCACCGCGGAGCACTCGGCCAGGGTTGCCGCGACCCTCGCGCCGAGCGCCGACGAGGAGGGGCAGCGTGCACTTGCCACTCTGCTCCGTCACAGCTCGAGTCCGGGTTCCGCTGCTGCCTACGCGCGGATGAACATGGAGATCGACGTCCGGCATGTGCTCTCGGCCATCCGCGTTCCGACGCTCGTCCTCAACCGCGAAGGGGACTCGAACATGATGGTGGGCGGCTCCCGCTATCTCGCCGAGCACATCGCCGGGGCGAGACATGTCGAGCTTCCCGGGTTCCGACCACTCGATCTCGGCGGGTGATACGGAGCCGCCTCTTCGCGAGATCGAGCGGTTCCTGACCGAGGTGTGGCAAGAGCGAGCGTGGGAGGACACCGAGTCCGAGCGAGTGCTCGCGACCGTGCTCTTCACCGACATCGTCGGTTCGACTGCGAAGGCTTCCGAGCTCGGCGACGCGCGCTGGCGGGAGCTGATCCAGGCGCATCACGGGCTCATCCGCCGCCAGCTCATGCGTTTCCGCGGGACCGAGCTGGATACCGCGGGCGACGGCTTCTTCGCCTCGTTCGACGGGCCGGCGCGTGCGATTCGGTGCGCGCACGCGATCACGCAGGGAGTGCGCGAGCTGGGCATCGAGATTCGCGCCGGCCTGCACACGGGCGAGTGCGAGCGGATCGATCGCAAGGTCGGCGGGATCGCGGTGAACATCGGGGCACGCGTGGCCGCCGAGGCCGGGCCGAGCGAGGTGCTCGTTTCGAGCACCGTGAAGGACCTGGTTGCCGGGCTCGGGGATCGAGTTTCGCGACCGCGGAGTCGCCGAGCTGAAGGGCGTGCCGGGCGAGTGGCGTCTGTTCGCCGTCGAGCGCTTGGCGGTGGCGTCGACCGGCGCGTAGACCGGGTCTGGCCGAAGCCAGACGCCTGACCTAGTCCTGTCCTGCCGCCAGCTCGCGGGCACGCACCATCGCGGCCTGGATCGCGTTCAGGAACGCGGCCCGCACTCCGGCCATCTCGAGCTCGCGGATCGCGGCGATCGTCGTTCCGCCCGGCGACGTGACCATCTCGCGGAGCTCGACCGGGTGCATCTTCTCGTCGCGGAGCTGCTTCGCCGTGCCGAGCATCGTCTGCACGACGAGCTGCGTCGAGATCTCGCGCGAGAGACCGAGCAGGATCCCCGCTTCGATCATCGCCTCTGCCAGCAGCGCGAAGTAGGCGGGGCCGGAGCCGGAGACGGCGGTGATGGCGTCCATCGCGCTCTCCGGGACGCGAACGACGCCGCCGAGGTGCGAGAGCGCTTCCTCCGCGAGGTCGAGGTGCTCGTCGCCGGCATGTGCGCCCGCGCAGAGACCTGCGATCCCTTCGTGCACCGTCGAAGGAGTGTTCGGCATCGCGCGAACCACGGGGACGCCGGCGCTCAGGCGGCTCTCGATCCGTGAGGTCTGGATCGCGGCAGCGACGGTGAGGACGGTCTGGTCGGGCGAGATGAGGCCGCCGATCTCGCCGAGCAGCCCCTCGATGTCCTGCGGCTTGACGGCGATCACGACGAGCGAGGCGCCCGCCGCGGCGTCGTGGTTCGAGAGCGTTGCGGCGATCTCGTAGCGCTCCTGGAGCTCCGCGACGCGCTCCGGACGGCGCGAGGTCGCAGCGATCTCCCCGGGCTCCCGCCATCCCGAGGACAGGAGCCCCGAGATCAACGCCTCGCCGATCCGCCCCGCTCCGAGGATCGCGATCTTGCGGGAGTCGGCCATGGGCGGAGTCTACGAGCGGTCTTCCAGAACCGCCTCCGTCCACGCAGCTCTGTCGTCGAGCACCCGGCTGCGGCGGAGCCCGACCGCGCGCAGGTCTCGCTCGAGCTCCTCCTCGCTCAGCAGCTTCGACTCGAAGACATGGTGGAGCTCGACTCCGTCGACCAGGTACTCCATCTCGCCGGACACGAGGTCGCCGTCTTGCGCGAAGCGTTTGAGCCGGATCCGAACGTCTCCGTGCTCGGACCAGTCGGTGTTCGGGATCCAGTCGCGAGGAAACCCCTGAAGCAGCACCTGGCCGTTCGGGAGAACGTGTCGGGCGCAGCGCCGCGAGATACGCGCGGCGAGTCGCTGCCGTCGGGATCGTTGATGAAGTTGCTCGCGAGCACGACGACGGGGAACCGGCGTCCCAGATCCAGGGTCTCGAGATCGGCGAGGATCGTCTCGGCGCCTCGGATGAACGCCAGCATCGCGCTCGAGTTGTCGACCGCGACGACCTCGTGCCCGAGCGCAAGGAGCTCGTGCGTGATGCGACCCGCTCCTGCCCCGAGCTCGAGGATCTCCGCCCCTGCCGGCACGGCCTCGTGGATCAGCTCCGGCTCGCCGAGCGCCGGCAGCCTCGAGTAGAGGAGGACGGGGCTGCCGTCCGGCGCGATGTCGGTCACGCGGCGAAGCGGGTGGTCCGGACGAGCCGCGCGCGATCGGCGCTCGCGTCCGGGTACGAGCCCGCGAGAGAAGCCGGCGAGCAGGAAGACGCTCGCGAGCCCTTGCCACTCGCCGTACGGGGCGAGGAGCTCCGCCGTCTCGTCGGGCCGCTCGGGCCAGCGCCCGCGGAGCGATGCGAAGAGCTTCACGAGGCTCAGGTCCGAGACGAGACCGGCGTCGTAGCGGCCGAGCCCCTGGAGCGCGATGACGCCGACGCTCCACGGGCCGATTCCGCGCTCACGGCCGAGCCTCGCGAGCGCAGTCGAAGCGAGCGTCGTCTTCAAGCGACTCGAGGTCGACTCCGCGCATGAGCCGCGTGAGCGTCAGCGCGCGGCTCCCGGCGAGCCCGCAGCCGGTGAGCCTGGCGGGCGAGAGACTCGCGAGCGCCTCCCGTGTCGGCGGGCTCTCTCCGCATGCCCGGATCACGGTTCGTTCGATCTCGCGCGCGCGGCGCGACTGGATGAGCTGTCCGCAGACGGCGCGCAGCGCGGCGTGTGCGACGGTCGGCGTGCGGGTCGGGCGAAGCCCCCGCAGGTTCCGGACGGAGGGGCCGAGGAGCGGGTCGCGCGCAAAACGGCGGTGGAACTCGCTCGTGTCGTCGTCGAGCGCGAGCAGGAACCGCGCTTGCGCGACCGACTCCTCGCACGACGCGCGGACGAGAACGCTGCCGTCTCGAAGCTGACGGGCCGCGGCCCAGCGTCCTCCGGGGAGCTCTGCCTTCCAGCTCGAGGTCCTGGCGGTCAGCTTCAGTGAGTAGAGGCCCTTCGCTCGGAGCACGGCCTCGACCACATCGCCAGCCTACTCGCCAGGCCGGAACGGATACTTCAGCCGATGCGCCTCGCCGATGCGATCTCGCTCCGCTCCCGCAAGCGCAAGCTCCGGCTCCTCCTCGACGAGCTCCAACCGACCGCGGAGACGAGCGTCCTCGATGTCGGCGCCGACGAGCTCGGATTCGGCGAGGGTGACGGCTGCGGGACGCTCAACTTCCTGGAGGAGCTGTACCCGTGGCCCGGACGCATTACGGCCCTCGGGCTCCAGGACGGCGCCGGGTTCCGCTCGCGATATCCACACATCTCGTATGTACAGGGAGATGCATGTGCCCTCCCCTTCGCCGACGGTGCGTTCGACATCGTCTTCTCGAATGCGGTGATCGAGCACGTGGGCGATCGGGCGCGGCAGCGACTCTTCGTATCGGAGGCGCTGCGCGTGGGAGGCGCGTGTTCCTGACGACCCCGAACCGCAGGTTCCCGATCGAGGTGCACACGCGACTGCCCGTCGTGCACTGGCTTCCGACGGGCCTGCGCACTCCGTGTACAGGCGCGCGGGGAAGGCATTCGCGACGGACATTCACCTGCTGTCGAAGCGGAGTCTCGAGTCGCTCTTCCCCGGGCGCGTCCGGATCGTGAACCTCGGCCTGACGCTGGTGGCGATCGTTGACTGACTCGACCGCGCGGCGGCTCGGCGCGTTCGCGCTCGTCGCGCTCATCGCCGGCCTCGCCGTCCACAACGCGGCGATGGCCCAGCTCTGGGAGCTCGGCGTGCGTGGACGAACGCTCGACGTCGTCGCCGCGTGGAAGGAAGGGCTCCTGCTCCTCGGCCTCGCCCTCGCTGCCTGGGGCGTGCGCGGACGGCCGAGCCTGCAGAAGGTCGACGTCCTGGCGGCCGCGTACGCGATCGTCATCGTCATCTATGCGGTGATCCCGCAGGACGCGCTGGGAGGGGAGGCCACCACACGAGGTGAGCTGCTCGCGCTGCGTCACCACCTCCTGCCGGTAGCGGCATACGCGTTGGGACGGCTCCTGTCGGCGTGGTGGAGGGAGCGGAGCTGGCTGGCCGGGACGATCGCGCTGACCGCTGCCGGCATCGCGGTGATCGGCCTGTTCGACCTTGCCTTCATCAACCTCCAGGCCTGGCGGGACTCCGGGGTGCCGGGCTGGTACCGCGAGCAGCTCGACCTCGCGTACGAGGGCCTGTCGGGCCTCCCCGAGAACTGGGTCTACAACACGGGCGACGAGCAGAACCCGATCCGGCGCCTCGTCTCGACCTTCCTCTCTCCGCTCGCGAGCGCGTACGCGCTCGTCGTCGCGCTGATCTTCGTCGCCAGCCGCGAGTTCCGCGTGTGGTGGGGGCTCCTCGCCGTCGTCCTCTACGCGGGCCTCCTCTACACCCACACACGCGCCGCCTTCGCAGCGCTCGTCGTCGGGCTGCTCGTCCTCGCGCTGGCGCAGCGACGGTTCGCCCCGGTCGTGCTCGCGGCCGTCTCGATCGCGGTCGGGGCGCTCTTCCTGGTCGCGTACCCGTCCATCGGGCCGTCGACGAGCTACACCGAGGCGGAGCTCGAGTTCCTTCGGGCGAATGCGGAGCGAGAGCCGGGGGAGAGCTCCGATCCCGTTCGCCGCGGACGAGTCCTCGACCCGGAGCCACCTGCGCAATCTCCGAGACGGCATCGAGACGGTGCTCGAGCATCCTCAGGGATACGGCCTCGGCAACGCGGGAGTCGTGGCCAAGCGCACGGGTGTCGAGATCAAGGCGGGGGAGTCGACGTATACGGAGCTGGGCGTAGACGCCGGTATCGCCGGGATGGCGGCGTTCGTGCTCTGGAGCATCGCGCTCCTGGTCGCGTTGTGGCGGCGAGAGGCGTGGCTCGCCGCGGCGTTCTCGGCCGTGCTCCTGCTCGCCTTGCAGACCGACGTGATCGGCGTGCACTGGCTCGCCGTCACCGTCTGGGCAGCCGCCGGAGCCGCGCTCGGGCAGCGACGCGACGAGCCGGTGGACGAACCGCCGGAGGCCGAGCCGGCCGCGCAACCCCTCCTAGCTCTTCAGCGGCGCAAACGACGCAACCGCCCAGGCCGCAGCGCGGGTGAGAGTCTCGAGCACGGCGAAGTCGACGGCCGAGACCCGGTCGCACGGGCGGTGGTAGCACGCGTAGTCCCCGGCGAAGAGCCCACCGATCGGGACTCCCGCCTGCGCGAAGGGCGCGTGATCCGAGCGTCCTTCGATGTCGATCACCCGAGCGTCGAGACCGCGGCGCTCGAAGTACCCGAGCCAGCGCGCGGCGAACGGGCCCTGGTAGATGCCGTACCCGCCGGACCGCGAACCGAGGACGTCGAAGTTGAGGTACCCGACGATCTGGTCTCGGGCTGCCCTGCTCACGTACGCACGCGACCCGAAGAGCCCTGCTTCCTCCGCTCCCCAGAAGGCGAAGCGGACGGCGAGGCCGGGGAAGCGGGCGCGGACGACGCGCGCCATCTCGAGCACGGCCGTCGCGCCCGTCGCGTTGTCGTTGATGCCGGGCCCCGCGAGTACCGAGTCCAGATGGGCGCCGACGACGAGGACCCGACGAGCTCCGGGTCGCACGTCGGCAACGACGTTCTGCGACGACGAGCGGACGCTGCGGGCGACGAGCTCCAGCTCGACGATCGTGTTCGGCGACTCGGCAAGCTCGCCTCCGAGAGCGCCGGCGATGGCCGCGACCGGAATCGTCGCCGCCTGCGGATCGCCGAGCGTTCCGTCGAAGGGCCCTTGCTCCGTGTTGAAGATGAGCGCCGCGGTCGCGCCTGCCGCAGCTGCGTTTCGCGCTTTCACCGCGAAGAAGCACGTACCTCGGCGGATCAGCGCGATCGCACCTCCGACCCCGTCGAAGTCGTTCGCCTCGCAGCCGTCACCGCTCGGCACCAGCCGTGCGCGAACCCCACCCGGCGGAGTCGAGGGCGAGTACTCGAGCGCCTCGATCGGGAGGGCGCGCCTGGTGGGTGCGATCTGCGTTCCGCGCTCGACGGTCTCCCGGTACTCCACGAAGGGAAAGCTCGAGACTCGCGCGTTGTAGCCGGCACGGCTCAGTTGCGTACGGACGTAACGGACGGACTCGCGATAGCCCGCCGTGGCGGCAGCGCGCGTACCTCCGGAGCGGTCGGCGATCCGTTGGAGGGCGAGCAGATCCGCTCGCATGCGCGCGACCGAGACCGCACGTGGAAGCTGCGCGACGATCTGGGGCCGGGTCAGCTGCGATGCCCGGATGCTCTCGTCGGCTGCATTGCTGCTGCCGGCCGTCGCCGAGACGAGGACGACCAGGATGGCGACGAGTGCGAATCGGGCCACGAGCGCAGAATGCCTACGAACGGCGCAGAGCCGCGTGATCCGGTCTTGGAAGGGCCTATCCTCTCGCCATGACCGAGGTTGCCGCAGAGGGCACGAAGTGCTCGTCATGCGGCCAGGCGAATCGCGCCGGGCGGAAGTTCTGTGCTGCCTGTGGGACACCGCTTATCTTCTCTTGCGCGGCCTGCGGGGCTGCGAACGAGCCGGACGAGCTCTTTTGCGGGGAGTGCGGCAACCGGCTCGACGGCGTCGCCGCGCCGGTCCGGCAGGCACACGCGGTCGATGCCAGCGTCGAGCGTCGAGTCGTCTCCGTCCTCTTCGCCGATCTCGTCGGCTACACGTCGTTCTCCGACGGGCGCGACGCGGAGGATGTGCGGGACCTTCTCTCGCGTTACTTCGAGACCGCGCGCACGATCATCGAGCGCTACGGCGGAACTGTCGAGAAGTTCATCGGAGATGCCGTCATGGCGGTCTGGGGTACGCCGGCCGCACGCGAAGACGACGCAGAGCGGGCAGTGCGCGCTGCCCTGGAGCTCGTGGCGGCGGTGCCGACTCTCCGAGGCGAGCTCGAGCAGGGGGAGTTGACGGCACGCGCCGCCGTCCTCACGGGCCAAGCGGCCGTCACGATCGGCGCCGAAGGGCAAGGAATGGTCGCGGGAGACCTCGTGAATGCCGCGTCCCGCGTTCAGGGAATCGCGGCGCCGGGGACGGTCGTCGTCGGGGAGACGACTCGTCGAGCGTCCGAAGCCGCCATCGCATACTCCGATGCCGGGCTTCACGAGCTGAGGGGCCGTGATGAGCGGGTGCAGTTGTGGCGTGCGCTCCGTGTCACCGCAGGCCGCGCGGGGAGCTTGAAGTGGCAGGGAGTCGAGCCGCCCTTCGTCGGCCGCGACCGCGAGCTGCGCCTCGTCAAGGAGCTCTTCCACGCCAGCGCCGACGAGGCCAAGGCGCACCTCGTCACGGTCGTCGGAATTGCCGGAATCGGCAAGTCGCGGCTGGTCTGGGAGCTCTACAAGTACGCGGACGGTCTGGCGCGGCCCGTTCGCTGGCATCAGGGGCGCTGCCTCGCGTATGGGGACGGTGTGACCTTCTGGGCGCTCGCCGAGATGATTCGCACGCGAATTGGGATCGCGGAGGGAGAAGAGCCGGCGTCCGCTCGCGCCAAGCTGCAGTCCTCGCTCGCTCTGCACGCCGACGACGCCGACGAGAGAGCGTGGATCGAGCCGCGCCTTGCGCATCTGCTCGCACTAGACGGGTCACAAGGGCCGGGTGAGCTGCCCGATCTCTTTGCCGCCTGGCGGCTCTTCTTCGAGCGAGTGGCGGAGCACGCGCCTGTCGTCCTCGTCTTCGAGGACATGCAGTGGGCGGATGCTCCGTTGCTCGACTTCATGGGTCACCTCCTCGAGTGGTCCCGCAACCACGCGATCTTCGTGCTCGCGCTCGCGCGACCGGAGCTCGCGGATCGGCATCCGCAGTGGGCGGCCGCACGACGGAACTCGACGACGCTCGCGCTCGATCCTCTCTCCGGCGCCCAGATGGAGGAGTTGCTCCAAGGCTTCGTCCCCGGGCTCCCGGACGAGCTGCGCAGTCGGATCCTCGACTCCGCCGAGGGCGTTCCCCTATACGCCGTCGAGACGGTGCGCATGCTGCTCGACCGCGGTCTGCTCGAGCAGCACGGGAGCGAGTACCGGCTCACGGGGCCCGTGGGCTCGCTCGAGGTCCCGGAGACCCTGCACGCACTCATTGCGTCTCGGCTCGACGGCCTGACGCCCGCGGAGCGCAGCGTGACCCGAGATGCGTCCGTCGTGGGGAAGACCTTCACGGCGACAGCGCTTGCCGCAGTCGCGGAGGTGAGCGCGTCGGAGCTCGACTCGCTGCTCGCGTCGCTCGTTCGCAAGGAGATTCTGTCGCTCGAGGCAGACCCGCGCTCGCCCGAGCGTGGCCAGTACGCATTCCTGCAGGACTTGCTGAGACAGGTGGCCTACGAGACGATGTCCCGCAAGGAGCGGAAGAGCCGGCACCTCGACGCGGCGACGTACCTCGAGCAACAGTGGCGCGACGGTGAGCAGGACGTCGTCGAGATCGTCGCTTCGCACTACCTATCTGCGCTCGAGCTCGATCCGAACGCGGCCGACGCCGGTGACGTCATAACGCGGGCCCGAGCGATGCTCGTGGAGGCGGGCGAGAGAGCGTCTTCACTCGCCGCGAGCGAGAGCGCGCAGCGCTACTTCGAGCAGGCGCTCGAGCTCGCCGACGATGCAGCGATGCGAGCGGAGCTCCACGAGCAAGCAGGCCGCATGGCGATGCTCGGCCAGCGCACGTCCGAGGCACGCGTCCACTTCGAGCGGGCGATCGCGCTCAGCGAGTCCGTCGGCCGGCCTCTTGCGGCCGCGCGCATCGCCGCGAGGCTCGGTGTGCTGACCTGGATCCAAGAGGCCGACATCGAGCGAGCCGTGGTCGACATGGAGCGGGCGTTCGGGGTGTTGGCGAGTGAGGAGTGGAGCTTCGAGCTCGCGATGCTCGCGGCGCAGCTCGCGCGCGTCCTCTTCTTCAGCGGACGCCCGGACGAGGCGATGGTGCGGAATGAGCTCGCGCTCGAGATTGCGGAAGCGCTCGAGCTCGCGGAGGTCCTCTCCCAGGCGCTCAACACGAAGGCCCTTCTCCTCACCGGGATGGGGCGTAGTGAGGAGGCGGAGCTCCTCGTCCGGTACGCGCTCGACATCGCTCTCGCGAATGACCTCTCCGAGGCCGCGCTCCGCGCGTACAACAATCTTGCGGGTCAAGCCGAGGCATCCCACCGGTCGCGGGAGGCGTTGGAGCTCTTCCGCGCGATGTCCCAGCTCGCCCACCGGGTCGGCGATCGTGCGTTGCAGTCGGATATGTCGATAGTCAGGATCCTCGTCCTCCGCGGCGAGTGGGAAGACGCTCTCGACCTGGCCGACGAGCTCGCGCGGGAGCACGCAGACGATTCGCCGCTTGCTCGCGCGTACCTCGGCTTGCAGACATTCTTCGTCTTTCTCCGACGCGGTGAGCTCGACGAGGCCCGTCGGCGGTGGGAGGCGCATGCCGAGTTTGTCGGCAAGAGCGACATTCAGGAGCGGGCGGTCCACTGTTTCATTGAGACGTTCCTCCTCATCGCGGAGAAACGCCCCGCAGAGGCAGTCACCGCCGCACAGGAGGTGCTCGCGAGCTCTCTCGGAATCGGACTCTGGACGACCTGGGCAGGGCTCGAGGCCGGGCTCGAAGCTGCTGCTGCGTTCGGCGACGCTGCAATGATCGACGAGCTTCTCTCGCGGATCGAGTCGACGCCGCCCGGGCACGTGACACCTTTGGTGCGCGCCCTCGGTGCCCGATTCGGTGCCCACCGGGCCCTCGCTCGTGGCGACTCGGCGACGGCGTCCGCCGGGTTCGACGCGGCGGCCGAAGTGCTGCGGGAGATCGAGAGGCCGTTCGAGCTCGCCGTCGTGTGCTTGGAGCACGCGGAGTGGCTGGCCTCGGAAGGGAGGGCCGAGGAGGCGACCGTGCCTGCCGGCGAGGCCCGCGAGATCTTCGAGCGCCTGCAGGCGAGGCCGTGGCTCGAACGCCTGGACGGGCTACAAACCATCGTTCCCGAGGAGGTTCTCGATTGACCATCGATCCCCGTGTCGATATCGGCCACGTCCACCTGAAAGTCGCCGACCTCGATCGCGCGCTCGCCTTCTGGCGTGACACGCTCGGGTTCGAGGAGCAGGCGCGCATGGGCGACCAAGCGGCGTTTCTCTCGGCCGGCGGCTATCACCACCACATCGGTCTGAACACGTGGGAGTCGCAGGGCGGCTCTGCGCCTCCACACGGGACGACGGGCCTCTATCACGTCGCAGTTCGTTTTCCCGACCGGCAGACGCTGGCGGAGGCGCTGAAGCGCGTGGCCGACGCGGGCATCCCGCTCGAGGGCGCATCCGATCACGGCGTGAGCGAGGCCGTGTACCTCCGCGACCCGGATGGAAACGGAGTCGAGCTCTATCGCGACCGGCCGAGAGACGAATGGCCGCGCGCTGCCGACGGCGAGACGATCGCAATGTTCACGCGGCCACTCGATCTTCCCGCCCTGCTCGCCGAAGCCGAGTAGCGAGCGCTGAGACGCCGCGGGTCTGCGGCGTCAGCTATACCTCGTGGCATAGCGAAGACGAAGCCTGTCGAGCAACTGGAACGGGTCGTGATCCGCTTCGCGGGCGACTCCGGAGACGGCATGCAGCTGACCGGGGACCGCTTCACGAGCGAGACCGCGATCTTCGGCAACGACCTCGCGACCCTGCCCGACTTCCCAGCCGAGATCCGCGCGCCTGCGGGGTCGCTCCCCGGCGTGTCGGGCTTCCAGGTGCACTTCGCCGATCACGACATCCTGACGCCGGGTGACCAGCCGAACGTGCTCGTCGCGATGAACCCCGCCGCGCTCAAGGTCAACCTCGGCGACCTGGCGAAGGGCGGCACCGTGATCGTCAACACCGACGCTTTCTCGGACCGCAACCTCCAGAAGGCGGGCTACGCGACGAGCCCGCTCGAGGACGGGTCGCTCTCCGACTTCCACGTCCACGACGTGCCGCTCTCGTCGATGACGATCGAGTCGCTGAAGGAGGTCGAAGGGATCACTTCCCGCGAGGCCGAGCGCTCGAAGAACTTCTTCGCGCTCGGGCTCATGTCGTGGCTCTACAACCGGCCGATCGAGGGGACGCTCGGGTTCATCGACACGAAGTTCGCGAAGCGGCCCGAGATCGCCGAGGCGAACGCGCGCGCCTTCAAAGCCGGCTGGAACTACGGCGAGACCTCGGAGGACTTCGCAGTGTCGTACGAGGTCGCGCCGGCGAAGCTCGAGCCAGGCACCTACCGGCAGATCTCCGGGAACACGGCGCTCACCTACGGGCTGATCGCCGCGAGCAAGCTCTCCGGCCTCCCGCTCTTCCTCGGGCGCGTACCCGATCACGCCGGCGTCGGACGTCCTCGAGCAACTCGCGCACCTGAAGCAGTTCGGCGTGCGCACGTTCCAGGCCGAGGACGAGATCGCCGCCTCCGGCGCAGCGCTCGGCGCCGCCTTCGGCGGGTCGCTCGGCGTGACGACCTCGGCCGGCCCTGGGATCGTGCTCAAGTCGGAGACGGTCGGGCTCGCAGTGACCCTCGAACTGCCGCTCGTCATCGTCGACATCCAGCGTGCGGGGCCTTCGACCGGGATGCCGACCAAGCCCGAGCAGGCCGACCTCCTGATGGTCCTGTTCGGGCGAAACTCGGAGTCGCCGGTGCCGGTGGTGGCAGCCTCGACCCCGGCCGGGTGCTTCGACGCGGCGATCGAGGCTGCGCGGATCGCGATCAAGTACCGGACGCCCGTCTTCCTCCTCTCGGACGCGTACCTCGCGAACGGCTCGGAGCCATGGCTCATCCCCGACGTCGACTCGCTCGACGACATCTCCACGGAGTTCGCGACCTCGCCGAACGACGGTGACGCCTTCCTTCCGTACAAGCGCGATGCCGAGACCCTCGCGCGGCCGTGGGCGATCCCCGGCACGCCGGGGCTCGAGCACCGGATCGGCGGGCTCGAGAAGGAGGACGAGACCGGGAACGTCTCCTACGACCCCGAGAACCACGACCTGATGGTGCGGCTGCGTGCAGCGAAGGTGGCTGGGATCGCCGCGGACATCCCGGAGCTCGAGGTCGACGACCCGGACGGCGCGGACACGCTCGTCCTCGGCTGGGGCTCGACCTACGGAGCGATCGGCGCTGCTGCCCGGCGCGTGCGGGCGAGCGGTCGCAAGGTCGCGACCGCACACCTCCACTACCTGAACCCGTTCCCCCGGAACACCGGCGAGGTGGTGCGGAGCTACGAGAAGGTGCTCGTCCCGGAGATCAACCTCGGGCAGCTGCGCATGCTTCTCCGCGCGCAGTTCCTCGTCGACGTCGCCGGCTACAACAAGGTGCGCGGGCGCCCGTTCCGCGCGGCCGAGCTCGAGGACGCGATCACGGCGTTGGTGGACTCGTGAGCCGTAGGCTCGACGGAGGCTCCAAAGAGCGGAGCCGCCGGCTTGGCCGGCGGCGGAGCGGGGAATGAGCGACGGCAACGGCAATGTCGTCCAGCTGACCTCGAAGGACTTCAAGTCCGACCAGGAAGTGCGCTGGTGCCCGGGCTGCGGGGACTACGCGATCCTGAACGTCATCCAGGGCTTCATGCCCGAGCTCGGGCCTCGCGCGCGAGCGGATCGTCTTCGTCTCCGGGATCGGCTGCGCGGCGCGCTTCCCGTACTACATGCAGACCTACGGCATGCACTCGATCCACGGGCGCGCGCCGGCGATCGCGACCGGGCTGGCGGTGTCCCGTCCCGACCTGTCCGTCTGGGTCGTGACGGGCGACGGGGATGCGCTCTCGATCGGCGGGAACCACCTGATCCACTCGCTCAGGCGAAACGTCAACCTCAAGATCCTCCTGTTCAACAACAAGATCTACGGGCTGACGAAGGGCCAGTACTCGCCGACCTCGGAGCTCGGGAAGGTGACGAAGTCGACCCCGATGGGGTCGCTGGACTATCCCTTCAACCCCCTGTCCATCGCAATTGGAGCCGAGGCGTCGTTCGTCGCGCGGGCAATCGACACGGACAAGAAGGGGCTGACCGAGGTGCTCGGGGCGGCGGCGCGCCACCGCGGCTCCGCCTTCGTCGAGATCCTCCAGAACTGCAACATCTACAACGACAACGCGTTCGACTTCGTGCGCGAGGAGAAGGGGAACCGGATCTACCTCGAGGACGGCGCTCCGATTCGCTTCGGGCTCGAGGGCGAGAAGGGTGTCGTGCAGGACGGCGACGGGTCGGCTCGCGTCGTCGACGTGGGCGAAGCCGGCGACGACTCGCTGCTCGTCCACGACGCGTCGCAGCGCGAGCCGAGCCTCGCCTTCGCGCTCTCGCGCATCACCTACGAGACCGACGGCGCGGTGCCGCTCGGCGTCTTCAGGAGCGTCGAGCGGGCTGTCTACGACGACCTGATGGCCGAGCAGCTGGAGAGCGCCCGGGAGACTCCGGTGCAGGGCGACCTCGAGGCGTTGCTCCACTCCGGCGACACCTGGACGTCGGTGGTTGAAAACCGGGGTCAGGCTGAGCCTGACCCCGGACCTGGGTGGAAGGGGTCTGGCTTCAGCCAGGCCCGCGTGAGCTTCGCGAGGAAGCGGACGATGCGCTCCGCGATCTCCTCGCCCTTCTCCTCCTGGAGGAAGTGGCCGGCGCCGGCGACGATCTCCGCAGGCCCCGCGCCCGGGATACGTGATGCCATGTGCTCGGCGGCGATCGTCGAGAAGATCGGGTCCGAGTCCGAGAAGAGAACAAGCGCCGGCTTCTCCCAGCGCTCCAGCCCGGCGCGCACCTCGAGCATCTTCTGCGCGTTCGGGTGGTCCATCTCGGTCGGGACGTGCTCCGGGAACGCGAGCACTCCGGCCTTCGACTCCGGCGTCGGGAAGGGCGCGTTGTAGCCCTCGACCACTTCGTCTGCGAGCTCGGTCAGACAGGAGATCTGGACGAGCTGGCCAGGGACGATGTCCGTCCCGACCCGGCGCATGAAGTCGCGGAAGCGGAGCCACTCCGGCGAAGGAGCGCGGCCCGCGCCGATCCCCGTGTTGAGGATCACGAGGCGCGCCACCCGTTCCGGGTGCTCGACCGCGAGACGCAGGCCGATCGGACCTCCCCAGTCCTGCACCACGACGGTCGCCTCGCGGAGATCGAGCTCCTCGGCGAGACGCTCGATCGACGCGTAGTGGAAGTCGTAGGAGTAGTCCTCGATCCGCGTCGGCTTGTCCGAGCGGCCGAAGCCGAAGTAGTCGGGGGCGACGACGCGGCGACGCGCGCGAGAGGCGGGATCAGCTTTCGGTACAGGAACGCCCACGTCGGCTCGCCGTGGAGGAGCAGTACCGGGTCGCCCGACCCTTCCTCCACGTAGTGCATTCGCAGCCCGTCCTGCTCCAGGTAGTGCGGCGCGAAGTCGTAGCCCGGAAGGCCGTCGAAGCGCTCGTCGGGGGTTCGGTATGACTCCACGGACCGATCATGACGCGACGAAAGGAGTCGAGCGTGGGGAGCACGCCGAACATCTGGAGCGACGAGTGGGAGTTCGAGAGCGACGAGGAGTGGGCGGCCGGCAAGTCGACCCGGCTTCCGCGCGGAGACAAGATCGGCGCCACCGTCGCCGAGATCGCCCCTGACGGTACGAGCGGCTTCTACCACTTTCACCATGGCGCTGAGGAGCTGCTGGTGGTTCTCCGCGGCCGGCCCACTCTGCGAGCCGGCCGGCGAGCGAGCTCTCGAAGAAGGGGACGTCGTCCACTTCGCCGTGGGCCCGAAGGCGCGCACCAGCTCCTGAACCGCACCGCGGAGCCTGTCCGCTACCTGATGGTCTCGAACCGTCCCTCGCCCGAGGCCGTCGAGTACCCGGACACGCGCCAGATCTCCGTCATGGCGTTCACCGAGTCCCAGCTCGGGCGTCCACTTGGGACATGAGAACGCTGGACTCCGGCAGATCGAGCTCGCGGATGAGTCCGGTCGGGGGCGCCACCTCGGCGCCCCGATCCGGCGCTCCTACTTGACGTTCACCCAGCCGTACATCTTCGCGAATGCGAAGTGCGGCGTGACGTTGCACAGGACGAGGTAGCGCCCCGGCTCCTCGAACGTGTCAGCCTGGATCCACGGCCCTGGGAAGCGGCGAACGGTACGGGCTCGAATCGAGAAGCCCTTCGTCCTCGTTGATGAGGATGTTCGACTCCGGCGGGAACGGCGGCACGTCGATGTCGTCGAGCGTCGTTCCCGGCTCATAGATCCTCGCCTGATGGAAGCCGGCGATGTCGAACGTCACGTTGCCTCCGGCCGAGATCACCGACGTCTGCGGGATCAGTGTGTCCGCCGCCTTGAACGACGAGTCGTGGTCGAACACCGGCGGCTGGAACGGACTGCCGACCGTCGGGTTGCCGAAGCGCACCGTTGCGCCCGAGTCGGGCTTTGCTCCTACGAATGCAGGAACTGCCAGACCCACGGCGACGGCTAGGAGCGCGGCGCCGAGTGCCCAGCGTGTACGTCTCTTCATCTCCCCTCCTTGTTGAGACGGGGGCGAGCCTACGCCTCTTCCAGCCCGGCGGTCAATGCCGTCGAGGCCGCGCGGCGCTGGAGGCTTGCGATGCCGATCGTCGCGAGTGACGTTGCACCGGCGACCGCGAACGCGAGTTGCGTCCCTCCCAGGTCGGCGAGCCACCCGGTCAGGAGCCCGCCCACGGGTGCGAGGCCGACGAACGCGAAGAGGTAGAGCCCGATCATCCTCCCCCGCAGGTGGTCGGGGGCGCCGAGCTGTACGAGCGCGTTCGCGTTCGCGGTGAAGAGCGTGAACGAGATTCCGACCGCGAAGAGCGAGCACGCCGGCCGGGACGGCGTCGTCCACCGGAGCCAGCGCGAGCGCAAGGACGCCGAAGCCCGTCGCGCCGGTCGCGAAGAGGCGCCAGCTCGCTCGCCGGAAGCTCGCGGTGACGAGAGCGCCGACGAGGGCACCCAGGCCGAACGACGCCGACAGGAGACCGAAACCCTCTGGGCCGACGTGGAGCGTGTCCGCTGCGAGGAGCGGGACGAGAACGTGGAAGTTGAAGCCGACCGTGCTGATGACCGTACGACGCCGAGGACCGACCGAAGCTGCGGGTCGTGGCGGACGAAGCGCGAGTGCGCGGCGCATCCCGTCGACGATCCGCGCGGAGGGGTCGCGCTCGACCGCGTGCAGCTCCTCCTGCCGCAGGCTCGCGAGCGCGGCGAGCACCGCGAGGAAGCTGAAGGCGTTGATCACGAAGCAGATCCCCGTGCCCGCGACGGCGATCACGACGCCTGCGATCGCGGGGCCGATCACGCGCGAGCCGTTGAAGAGCCCCGCGTTCAGCGCGACCGCGTTCGGAAGAGAGCGAGGGCCGACCATCTGGTAGGTGAGCGACTGACGGCCCGGCGCGTCGAAGGCGAGCGTGATGCCGCCGAGCGCTGCGAGCACGTAGACGATGGGGAGAGTCGCGGTCCCGGTCAGCGTGATCACGGCGAGCGCGACGGAGACGACCAACGCGACCCCTTGCGTCGCCATCACGAGCTTGCGCGAGTCCACGCGGTCGGCGACGACCCCTGCCGCCAGCCCGAAGACGGTGAATGGCACGAATCGCCAGAAGACGAGCGCGCCTACCGCGAGCGGCGACCCGGAGAGCTCGAGCACGAGCCACGCGAGCGCGACGTTCTGCATCCACGAGCCGGCCAGCGAGACGAGCTGCCCGGCGAAGAAGATCCGGTAGTTGCGGTGCCTCGAGAGGCTCCGAAACGTGCGCGTCCTGAGTGCGATCGCGAGCGAGGTCACGCGTCTTCGCCGAGCAATCGTCGAAGCGCCGGGATCGCCGCCTCGACGGCTTCGAGCTCGGCGGGCTCGAGGGCGCGCAGGTGATCGGCGAGCCAGGTGGTTCGACGAGCACGGATGCGCCGCATGAGCCGGACGCCGTCCTCGGTGAGGCGGAGGCCCACCCGGCGCCGATCCTCGGTCGAGCGAACACGCTCGAGAAGCCCTGCGGCCTCGAGCCTGTCGACGTGTCCGGACAGGGCCGGAGGAGTGATGCCTTCCTCCCCCGCGAGCTCCGCGAGCGAGAGCCCGGGACTCCGCTTGACGAGCCAGAGCAGCGTCGCCTGGCGCGCGGTCACTCCGAGCTGCTCCGTCTCCTTGCGCAGCTCGCGCGAAAGTCGCAGCAGCACCGGCCGGAGATCGGATGCGACCTGCTGCGAATCAACCGTAACCTCGCTAATCATTAACGAGGTGAAGCTTAGCTGATCGCGCGCCGCCTGTGGAGCGATCGGCGCACTCTTGTTGCGCAAGAGTCACCGTCCCGAAGGGACGTGTCCAGGGTCTGACCCTGGTCTTGTCGGACAGCACCGGTCAGGCTGAAGACCTGCCCAGCAGCGGGGGATCGACCCCCGCTACTTGGGCAATGCCTCGAGCTTGTAGCCGACGCCGTAGCGCGTGTGGATGAACGTGTGACGAGGCGCGCGGCGGTCGATCTTCTCGCGAAGTTTGCGGACGAAGACGTCTACCGTCCGGTCCCGGTGTGTCGCGCGCCGGCCCCAGACCCGCTGTAGCAGCTCGTCGCGGGTTAGCACGCGCCCCTGCTCGCGGGCGAGCGTGTACGCCAGGCGAAACTCCGTCGGGGTCAACTCCGCGCTCTCGCCGTCGACGAACGCCTGCACGTTGTTCGGGTCGAGGCGGAGCTCCTCGATGACGATCGCGTCGCCGCGCCGCGGCTCTGCTTCGCTGACGCCGCGGCGGGCCGCCGCGCGCACACGCGCGGTCAGCTCCTTGAGGGAGAAGGGCTTGACGAGGTAGTCGTCCGCGCCGATCTCGAGCGCATGGACGCGGTCGTGCTCGGTGCCACGCGCGGAGACGACGACGATCGGGGTGCCGATACCCTCCGACCGCGCCTGCTCGATCACGCGCCAGCCGTCGATTCCGGGAAGCATGAGATCGAGCACGCAGACGTCGGGCCGCTCGTAGCGCAACCGCGCGAGGCCCGTCTCGCCGTTCGCGACTCCGACCGCGTCGAACCCGGCCGACTCGAGGTGCCTCGCCATCCCGCGGGCGATGACGTCGTCGTCCTCGATGATCAAGACCTTCGCCACCTGGCCACATAGTGACGGCCCCCGGAAGGGTCGGGGGCCGTCAGCTGGTTACCGACCTGTATCCGGGTGGTGAACGAAGAGTCGGGGTCTGGCTGAAGCCAGACCCCGATCGCGACCCCAGCATCGCTACCCGTCAGCTTCCGTGTCGGCGTCCGCGTTCTCGCCTTCCTGCTGATCTGCTGAGAGCTCGACCACGACGAGGAGGGTCTCGCAGCCGACCAGCCGGGTCGACTGGCGCTCCTCGCGGAGCACGAACGCCTTGTCTTCCCCTGGCCCGCAGTTCAGGAGATCAGGGTCACCGTCCGCCGCCAAGGCATGGAGCTCGTCGTCACCACCCCCGCCGAACGCGCGGTCGGCGCCCCAGCCGCCGAAGACCGAGTCCGGGCCGTCGTTCCCGTTCACGACGTCCGGGCCCTTGTTCCCCGAGACGCGATCGGCACCGTCGCCTCCGTGAACGGTGTCGGCGTCGGATCCGCCCTTGAGCCGGTCCTCACCGTTCCCGCCGGCCAGCACGTCGCTGCCATGTCCGCCGTACGCGAGGTCGCCGCCGTCCGCGGCGCGAACGCCGTCGTCGCCGGAGCCTGCCCGAACGAGATCCGCGCCATCTCGCGCATACACGCGGTCGTCGCCGGCGAACGCGCGAATCTCGTCCGCCTGGTCGGTCCCGCGCAGCACGTCGTCGCCCGGTGTGCCGTTGATGACGGCCGCTGCGGCGACGGATGCGACCGCGAGGGCGCCGAGCACGGCGCCGGTGAGCGCAGAATGACCTGAGTCTCATCTCGTCTCTCCTTCGTAGGTGACGAGTTGGATTCACCGACATGTGAGTTTGGGCTTCGTGAGCGCGCCGCAAGCGATGCGCAAACGTTCTGTTAGAACCCTCGCGGTGGACGCCGACGCGATCCGGGTACGCGCGCTCGTCGAGGAGAGTCGCGAGGCGGTGGTAGTACTCGATGACGATGATCGCGTCCTCCTGGCGAGTCGGCGCGCGCGTCAGAGCGTCGAGGGCATTCGCGAGGGCGACCGGCTGCCGCCGGAGCTGCTCGCAGGTGTTGCCGGCGTCATTCCGCTGGTCGTCCCGTACGAGGCGGACGGTCGCCGGGAACGCCTCGTGTACTTCTCGCGCGCCGGCGACCTCGCGGCGTACGAGGAGCTGCGATCCGGCTTCACTGCGGCCGTCTCGCACGAGCTCCGAACGCCACTAGCGAGGCTGTTGACGCTGCTCGAGACCGCGACCCTCCCCGGAGAGGACGTGACCGAGCTCGTCGAGCAGGCGACGAGAGAAGTGGAGCAGATCACCGAGCTGATCGACGAGGTGCTGTTCCTGAGCGAGCTCGAGTCGGGTGCGCGGGTCGTCTCGCTCGGCGCCACTCCCGTTCGGCCCGTGCTCGAAGAAGCTCTCGGCGAGCTGGGCGAGCGGGCGGCCCGTGCAGGAGTCGCGCTCGTTCTGGAATGCGAATCCGACCTCGAGCTCGCCGTCAGGCCGCGCATGCTGCTCGTGGTCGCGCGCAACCTCGCCGAGAACGCCATTCGCTACGCGGGTCCCGGGACGACCTTCACGCTCCGGGCGGAGCGAGAACAGGATGGATCGATCGTGCTCTCGGGTCGGGATGACGGGATGGGCGTCGACGAGGCCGCGCTCCCGCGGCTCTTCGAGCGCTTCTACCGCGCGGACCGGGCTCGTGCGTCGCGGGGAACCGGGCTCGGGCTTGCGATCGTGAAGCACATCGTGACGCAGGCGGGGGGTACGGTGGAGGCACGGGGTGGCCGCGGGCGAGGCCTCGAAGTCAGCTGCGTCTTCGTTCCGCCTCGCGTAGCGCTTCACCGGACTGTCACCACATGTTCACCAAGAGGCAGCCCGCCGGCTGCAATCGGCTCGGGACACTGACGACATGCACACGCGCAGGGTCGTACCGCTGGCGTTGTCGGGAGCGCTCGCGCTCGCCTTGACGGGCTGCGGTGGAGGGGGTGCGGGAGGCGATGCCATCACCGCCGACGGGTCGAGCACGGTCGGCCCGTTCGTCACGAAGGCCGCCGAGGACTTCAAAGCTGCGGAAGACGTCGACGTCACGGTCGGCATCTCCGGGACGGGCGGCGGATTCGAGCGATTCTGCGCCGGCGAGACCGATCTCTCCAATGCCTCGCGGCCGATCGACGAGGACGAGCAGGTGTTGTGCGAGGACGGCGGCGTCGAGTACATCGAGTTTCGCGTCGCCACCGACGCGCTCACGAACGTGGTCAACAAGGAGAACGACTGGGTGACGTGCTTGACGGTCGAGCAGCTCAACTCGATCTGGGAGCCCGGATCGAAGGTCGCGAACTGGAATCAGGTCGATCCCTCGTTTCCCGATGTTCCGCTCAAGCTCTACGGCGCCGGGACCGACTCGGGCACGTTCGACTACTTCACGGGCGCGATCAACGGCGAAGAAGGCGCGAGTCGCTCCGACTTCTCGGCGACAGAAGACGACAACGTGACGGTGCAGGGAGTCTCCGGCGACCGTGGCGCTCTCGGTTACTTCGGCTTCTCGTACTTCGAGGAGAACCAGGACACGCTGAAGGCGCTCGAGGTCGACGGCGGCGATGGCTGCGTCGCGCCGAGCGGCGCCACCGCCCAGGACGGCACCTACGTGCCGTTGTCGCGCCCGCTCTTCGTGTACGTGAAGCGGAGCTCCTTCGACGAGAAAGAGGACGTCCGGAACTTCGTCGAGTACATGCTCGACAACAACGGCACGATTGCCGAACAGTCTCGATTCGTCGCGTTGAGCGCTGATCAGCTCGCCGAAGAGCAGGTGAAGTTCGAGGAAGCCACGGGCTCGTGACGACGCACGACGCGCTCGTCGGACAGCCTGCACCGATCGCACTGCCGCGGAAGAGGATCCGTTGGGGCGAGCAGTTCGTTCACCTGATCCTCTTCATCGCAGCGGCGATCTCCGTCCTGACGACTCTCGGGATCGTCCTCTCGCTGCTCCTGCCTGCGATCGACTTCTTCCGCGAGGTGAGCCCCGTGGACTTCTTCACGGGCACGACGTGGGCGCCGCTCTTCCTCGACGCGCAGTTCGGCGTCGTGCCACTCGTCGTCGGCACGTTCGTGATCTCGTTTTGGTCGGCGCTGGTCGCGTTCCCGCTCGGCGTCGGCGTCGCCATCTACCTCAGCGAGTACGCCCGGCCCCGTGCGACGGCTGTCCTGAAGCCGATACTCGAGATCCTCGCCGCGATCCCGACCGTCGTGCTCGGGTACTTCGCGCTCACGTTCGTCACGCCGCTCCTCCGCGACATGGGCATCCAGGTCGAGATCTTCAACATCCTCTCGGCGAGCATCGTGCTCGGGATCATGCTGATCCCTACCGTCGCCACACTCTCGGAGGACGCGATGGCCGCCGTTCCCCGCGACCTGCGTGAAGGCGGCTATGCACTCGGCGCGGACAAGCTTCAGGTTTCCACACGCATCGTCGTCCCTGCCGCCATCTCCGGGATCATCGCCGCGTTCGTCCTCGCGTTCTCCCGCGCGGTGGGGGAGACCATGATCGTGCTGATCGCAGCCGGTCAGCTCGCGCAGATCACCTTCGATCCTCGCGAGACGATCGAGACGATGACCGCGTTCATCGGAGCAACAGGCAACGGCGACGTCCCGACCGGCTCGATCGAGTACAAGACGATCTTCGCGGTCGGGCTGACGCTGTTCGTCATAACGCTCGTCATGAACCTGATCTCCATCAGGCTCGTGCGCAAGTATCGGGAGATCTACGAGTGACCATCATCGAGCCCTCGGTCGAGAGGGACTACGAGCCGGCTCCCGAGGAGGCAACCCGCGGAAGTCGTGTTTGGAAGAACCGCCTGTTCAAGGCCGCGATGCTCTTCTCCATGTTCGTCGCGTTCGGGATGCTGCTGGTGCTGATCGTCGACACCGTCATCACGGGCTGGCCGGCCATCAGCTGGCAACTCCTCAACGGTGTTCCGTCCACCCTTCCGGAAGAGGCCGGCGCCCGTCCCGCGATCCTGGCAACGCTCTACCTCGGCGTGATCGTCCTCGTCCTCTCGGTGCCGATCGGGGTCCTCACGGCGATCTATCTCGAGGAGTACGCGGACAGGACGCGCTGGTGGAACAGATTCATCGAGGTGAACATCCAGAACCTCGCGGCGGTTCCGTCGATCGTGTACGGAATTCTCGGGCTCGCCTTCATCGTCCGTGGAATCGGCGTAGGTCGCGTGGTGTTGGCGGGCGGCCTCATCCTCACGCTCGTGGTTCTTCCGACGGTCGTAGTCGCCTCGCGCGAGGCCATTCGCGCGGTGCCCGGACTCGATCCGGCAGGGCGCGTTCGCGCTCGGTGCCACCAAGTGGCAGGTCGTATGGCGGCAGGTCCTGCCGGCGTCGATCCCGGGCATGGCGACTGGCTCGATCCTCGCGCTGTCTCGCGCCGTCGGGGAGACGGCTCCTCTGATCATGGTCGGCGCAATCACGTACGTGGCCTTCAATCCCGAGCTCTTCGGCGCCTACACGGCGTTACCGGTGCAGATCTACAACTGGACACGGCAGCCCGACCCGGAGTTCCAGACGCTCGCCGCGGCCGGAGCGATCGTGTTGCTCGTGATCGTCCTCAGCATGAATGCCGTCGCGATCTTCCTCCGCAATCGCTACCGACGCCAATGGTGAGGCAATGACCCAGATGGAAACTCCGCAGATCGACAGCACCCGCATCGCCCAGGCCTCGAAAGGCGCGCTCGACCGCGCCGACATCGAGCGCCGCGAGAAGGTGTTCTCGGTCTCCGACCTCGCGGTGCACTACAACGGGAAGCCGGCGATCGAGGACGTGAGCATCGATGTCTTCCGGAACACCGTGACGGCGTTCATCGGGCCGTCGGGGTGCGGCAAGAGCACGTTCATCCGCTGCTTCAACCGCATGAACGACCTGATCCCGGGTGCGAAGGTGTCGGGCACGGTCCTCTACCACGGCGCCGATCTCTACGGCAAGGACGTCGACCCGGTCGACCTCCGTCGTCGCATCGGGATGGTCTTCCAGAAGCCGAACCCGTTCCCGAAGTCCATCTACGACAACATCGCGTTCGGGCCCGCGGGTGCTCGGGCTCAAGGGCAACCTCGACGAGCGCGTGGAGAAGGCGCTGCAGGGACGCCGCGCTCTGGGACGAGGTGAAGAACCGGCTGAAGGAAAACGCCCTCGGTCTATCGGGTGGCCAGCAGCAGCGGCTGTGCATCGCGCGTGCGCTCGCGGTCGAGCCGGACGTGATTCTCATGGACGAGCCGGCGTCCGCGCTCGACCCCATTTCCACCACGCGCATCGAGGACCTGATGCACGACCTCAAGCGCCAGTACACGATCGTGATCGTCACGCACAACATGCAGCAGGCCGCGCGTGTGGCCGACATGACCGCCTTCTTCAGCGTCGTCGTCCACGACGACGGAAGCGCGCGGCGGGGGATTCTCGTCGAGTACGACATGACGTCGAAGATCTTCACGACGCCGTCCGACCAGCGAACCGAGGACTACGTGACCGGGAGATTCGGATGAGGATCGAGCTGCAGGCCGAGCTCGACGCGCTGGAAGCCGGCTTCCAGGAAGCCGGCGAGATCGTCTCCCGCGCGATCCGCGGCGCGATCGACGCGCTGCGAACCCAGGATGTCGAGCTCTGCGACGAGGTGATCGCGTTCGACGACGAGGTGGACGACCGCTACCTCGCGCTCGAGCGGCAGGTCGAGATGACTCTCGCCAGGCAGACGCCGGTGGCGAGCGATCTTCGCCTCGTCCTCGCGATCCTCCATTCGGGGCTGCACATCGAGCGCATCGGCGATCAGTGCGTGACGATCGCCAAGCTCACGAAGCTCTCGAGCCACCTCGACACGAGACAGGCCGTGGTCGAGGGTCTCGTCGACATGGGCGAGCGAAGCGCCGAGATGGTCAGGGTGTCGCTGTCTGCGTTCGCAGAGAGGGACGTCGCCCAGGCGCGGGGGTTGCACCAGCTCGACGACCTCATCGACAACGCGAACCGACAGGTGTTCCAGGAGGTGCTCGGCTACGTGAACGAGCCCGAGGCGCTCGAGTGGGGAATGCGCCAGATCACGGTCGCGCGCTGCTTCGAGCGGATCGGTGACAACGCCGTCGACATCGGCGAGCAGACGGCATTCGTCGTCACGGGCCAGTTCGCCGAGTTCACGGACGCTTCGCACGAAGACGGTCCGGCACACGTAGTTCGCTTCACCACTTCGCCACCAGGCTTTCACTCGTTCACAGCCCACCTCGAGTCGCCCCGGTCGCGACCATCGCGGCTATCAGGGACATTCGAACAGAGGAGTTGGGACAGACGATGAAGCACTCTCTCGGGCGCCGCGGAGCCGCGGTAGCCGGCGGGTTGGTGGCCGCACTTGCGATCGCCTCGGTGGCGGTCGGTGCGTCTGCCCAGAACCCCACGTACAACCTCAAGTCGCTCGGAGGCTCGATCACCGCCGACGGATCGTCGACGGTCGGCCCGTACACGACTGCGGGGGCCGAGCTCTTCTCGCAAGCCGGCGCTTCGAAGGTGAAGGTCACCGTAGGCATCTCGGGGACCGGCGGCGGCTTCCAGCGCTTCTGCAAGGGCGAGATCGATCTGTCGAACGCGTCGCGGCCGATGAGGATCTCCGAGGCGCAGTCGTGCAAGACCAACAACGTGGGCTCGTGGCGAGCGTTTACCGTCGCCAACGATGCGCTCACGGTCGTCGTGAACCAGCAGAACACCTGGGCGACCTGCCTCTCCGTCGCCGAGCTGAAGAAGATCTGGGAGCCCGGATCGAAGGTGGACAACTGGAGAGACGTCCGAGCGGGCTTCCCGGACGTGCCGATCAAGCTCTTCGGCCCGGGGACCGACTCCGGGACGTTCGAGTACTTCACCGAGGCGGTCAACGGTCGAGCGCGGGCGAGCCGCACCGACTACCAGGCCTCCGAGGACGACAACGTGCTCGTGCAGGGTGTCTCGGGCGAGCGCGGCGGCATGGGCTACTTCGGGTACTCGTACTACACGGAGAACCGGAGCCGGCTGAACGCGCTCCAGGTCCGCAACCCCAAGACCGACCAGTGCGTCGCGCCCGGTGTCGCCTCCGTCCACAACAACTCGTACAAGCCGCTCTCGCGCCCGCTCTTCATCTACGCGAAGGGCTCCTCCTTCAAGCGGAAGGAAGTGCAGGCGTTCCTCGACTACATCTTCGACAACGAGGTCAAGATCGCGGCCCGAGCCCGGTTCGTGCCCCTGACGAAGGTGCAGCTCAAGCGGGCGAGGACCAACTTCGGCCTCGCCGTGAAGGCTGCCGGCAAGACCTGAGCTTCCCTTCACCGACCTGCCTGCCTCGAGGAGCGGCCCGCCTGGCCGCTCCTCGTCGTTCAGGCGTGCGCAGGCGTGAGCCGCCGCGTCTCGTAGCGGCGGCCGACGAAAGCAGCAGCGGCGATGAAGGCGGCGAGCAGGACGACGATCGCGTCGCCGGCAGGCACGCGCGTGACGAGCTGCATCCCGGCTCCGACGAGCGCGGCCATGGGGATGGTCAGGACCCACGCGAGCAGGATGTTGCCGGCAACACCCCAGCGGACGGCCGAGAAGCCCCTGATCGCGCCTGCTCCGAGCACGCTCCCGGAGATCGTATGAGTCGTCGAGACCGGGAAGCCGTTGTGCGCGGTCGCCCACAGGATTCCCGCACACGCGGTCTGCGCGGCGAACCCCTGGGGTGGGTCGATCTTGGCGATCCGCGTTCCCAGCGTCCTGATGATGCGCCAACCGCCCGCGTAGGTCCCGGCGCCCATCGCGAGCGCGGCCGACACGATGACCCAAGTCGGCGGGCGGTCGAAGTCGGGGGCGAGGTGCCCGGACGCGACCAGAGCCAGCGCGATGATGCCCATCGTCTTCTGGGCGTCGTTGGTCCCGTGCGTGAACGCGACGAACCCGCCCGAGACGAGCTGCGCGCGACGGAACAGCCAGTTCACGCGAGTCGGCCGCCGGCGGGCCACGATCCACGTGATCGCGAGAATCAGCGCAAACGCGATGGCGACGCCGAGGAACGGCGCTACCAAAGACGGCACGAGCACCTTGTCCTTCAGGCCTCCCCACTGGACGACGTCCCAGCCGGCCGCTGCGACCGCCGACCCGAGCATCCCGCCGATCAATGCGTGGCTGGAGCTCGAGGGGAGGCCGTAGAACCACGTGATGAGGTTCCAGGTGATCGCTCCGACGAGCCCGGCGAGGACGACGCTGAGCGTGATCGCTTGCTGGTCGACGATGTCGTTCGCAATGGTCGCCGCGACCTCGAACGACACGAACGCCCCGGCGACGTTGAGGATCGCCGCCATCGCCACCGCCGCCCGAGGGCTCATCGCGCGGGTGGACACCGTCGTCGCGATCGAGTTCGCCGTGTCGTGGAACCCGTTCGTGAAGTCGAAGAAGAGGGCGACGACGACGACGGCGACGAGCGTTGCTTCCATGAGCCGGCGTCAGGCGTTCTTGACGACGATGTTCGCGATCACGTTGGCGGCGGTCTCGCAGGCATCGAGCCCGCGCTCGAGCGCCTCGTAGATGTCCTTCCAGCGGATCACGATCAACGGGTCGATGCCCTCGTCGCGGAAGAGCGCCGCGAGGGCGTCGCGGAGGATGCGGTCGCCTTCGTCCTCGAACTGCTTGACGAGGACGAGCGCGTCCTGCACGCCGCGCATCCCCTTGAGGTTGTCGCACGCGACCGCCAGCTGCTCGCACGCACGCACGATCACGGCGCACTGCTCGACCGCATGCCGCGTCGGCATCTCGACGCCGTAGAGCCCGAGCAGGTCGGACGCCTCCTCGAGGAAGTCGACGACGTCGTCGATCTCGGTGGCGAGCTGGTAGATGTCCTCGCGGTCGAAGGGCGTGACGTACTGGGTGTTCAAGAGGGTGATCAACTCGCGGGTGATCGCGTCCCCCGCGGTCTCCACTGCCTTCACCTGCTCCTGCGTGACCCCCGAGCTCGGATGCTCGCGGAAGCGACGCTCGACCAGCCGTGCGGTCTCCAGCGCGTTCTCGCCGGCGCGGGCGAAGAGCGTGAAGAACTCGGTCGTCCGCGGCGTCAGGCTGATCCGCATGCGCGCGGGACGTTAGCCCATCGGGTCGTCATTAGGCTGAGCAGCGATGCGCAGGACCGTAGAGCGAGAGTTGAAGCTCACTCCGACGGACGGCTTCCGCCTTGCCGACCTCGACGGCGTGCAGCTTCCGAGCCGAGACTTCGTCTCGACGTACTTCGACACACCGGAGCTCTCGCTGGCTCGAGCCGGGATCACGCTGCGCCATCGCAGCGAGGGGGGCTCGAGGCTGTGGCAGCTCAAGGTCCCGCACGGCACGGCGCGCATCGAGCTCGAGGTCGCGGGACCGCCGGCTCGGCCGCCGGAGGAGCTTCTTGCGCTTCTCGTCGTCCATCTACGTGGCGCCCGGCCGGATCGGGTCGCGCGACTCCGAACGCGGCGAAAGACCGTGCGAGTGGATGGGGCCGAGGTCGTCGACGACTCGGTCTCGGTGCTCGACGGGCAACGGGTGAAGATGCGCTTCCGCGAGATCGAGGTGGAGCTCACCGGTGATGGTGACGAGCGCGCGCTGCGCCGCCTGGAGAAGGAGCTGGTCGGCATCGGCGCCGAGCCTGCGGACTTTCGCTCGAAGCTCGCGCGTGCCCTCGATCTCGCCGGTCCCGAGGCGGCCATGCCCGTGTCTTCCGAAGACATGGCCCCGGAGCAGGTCGTGGCCGCCGCCCTGAGGGAGCAGCACGCGCGGCTCCTGGCTCACGATCCGGGTACCCGGCTGGGCAGGGACCCCGAGGATCTCCACCAGATGCGAGTCGCGACGCGCAGGGCACGGGCGTTTCTCCGGGCAGCGAGACCGGTTCTCGACCCGGATTGGTCGGAGGGCCTGCGTGTCGAGCTCGGCTGGCTCGGCTCGGAGCTCGGGCCGGCGCGTGACCTCGACGTGCTCGTGGAGCGGATGCGCGCAGAGATCGCGCGCCTGAGCGACGACGGATCGGCGGTCCGCGGCCTTCTCGACAGTCTCGAGCGGCGCCGTCGGAAAGCCAGACGATCCGCGGTCGCTGCGCTGTCCGAGGAGCGGTACTTCGCCCTCCTCGATCGTCTCGCCGACCCGCAGCCGCCGCCCGTTCCGGACGGGACGGGCTCGCTCGCCGAGCTGTGGTGGGCGGAGTTCGCGCGGACGCGCCGCCGATTCGACAAGCTCGATGCGACGTCGGCGGACGACGAGCTCCACGCAGCGCGTATCAGGGTCAAGCGCGCTCGGTACGCGGCAGAGCTCGCCGCGGCCGAGCTCGGCGCGGCAGGTGAGCGCTTCGTCGACGCGGCGAAGGAGCTTCAGGACGTGCTGGGCGAGCATCAGGATGCGTTCGTCGCCGAGGAGCAAATCCGCGCGTGGTCGCAAGGCAAGCCGGAAGCCGACGATGCCGTACGGAGGCTCTCGAAGCGAGAGCGCACCCGCAGGAAGAAGGCTCGAGAGGAGTGGCCAGGGGCCTGGAAGGCCCTCGAGCGGCGGGCGCGCAAGGCTCGGCCGTGATCCGGGCCGCGGGCGGCGTCGTCCTCGGCCCCGGCGAGTCGGGAACCGATGTGCTCATCGTCCATCGTCCCAAGTACGACGACTGGACGTTCCCGAAGGGAAAGGCCGAGCCGGGCGAAAGCGACGAAGCTTGCGCCCTGCGAGAGGTCGAGGAGGAGACAGGGCTCCGCTGCGAGCTCCTCGAAGAGCTGCCGGCGACGACGTACCGAGACGCGCGACTTCGCTCGAAACGGGTGCGGTACTGGCTGATGCGGCCGAGAGACGGAGAGCTGACGTTTCGATACGAAGTCGACGACGCCCGCTGGCTCGACCTCGCCGACGCGCGGAAGGCCTTGACCTACGCGCGCGATCTTCCGGTGCTCGAAGAAGCAGCGAGGCGCCACGAGCGCTCCACTTGACCTGAGCCGAGTCGAGGGTTGACAATCGCCGGCTCGCGCTACCGAAGACC
Organism: uncultured Actinomycetes bacterium; assembly: GCA_963721795.1. Classification (GTDB taxonomy): domain Bacteria; phylum Actinomycetota; class Thermoleophilia; order Gaiellales; family Gaiellaceae; genus GMQP-bins7. The sequence goes on along the minus strand of CAVRLT010000014.1, from coordinate 16,368 downwards.
CGTCCGTCCACCAGCGAGAGGCTTCACGTGGAGCTCTACCTCGTACGACACGCGATTGCAGAGCAGCGCGATCTGGAGCGCTGGCCCGACGATTCTCGTAGGCCGCTCACGGCGGCGGGGATCGAGCGCTTCCGAGTCGCCGCCCGCGGTCTCCGCCGGTTGGGGATCGAGGTCGAAGCCGTGCTCTCGAGCGCCTACCTGCGTGCCTGGGATACGGCCGAGCTCCTGAGCGCTGAGGCCGAATGGCCGAAGCCGGAGGAGTGTGCCGCGCTCGAGCCGACGACTTCGCGGACGGCGTGTCTCGACGCGCTGCGAAATCGGCCGGAGTCCGCACTCGCCCTCGTCGGCCACCAGCCGCTGTTGTCGGAGCTCGCGGTGCTGCTGCTTGCGGGTGACGAGAGCCCGATGCGCCTCGAGCTGAAGAAGGGCGGCGTGCTCTGCCTCCGTTTCACCGCCGCTCCGGAGGCGGCAGCCGGCACCTTACGGTGGAGCGCCAGCCCCAGGATTCTCGGCTCGATCGGACGCTGACCCTCCTAGGCCGCAGCGGCGTCCGCCCGCGCGAGCGCGAGCGCCGCTCCTTCGCGCAGTCCGCCCCGACCGACTTCGAGGTCAGAACCCAGGCGCCGAGCGACCTCGGCGAGCACGAGCGTTCCTCCGAGGAGGGTCTCGGCGCGTTCCGGAGGTATCCCGTGTGACTCGGCCACCTTTGCAGCTGGGACTTCGGAGAGCGCGGCTGCAAAGGTCTCGAGGTGCGAGACGCCGAACGGCTCTCCCACGATACGGCTGACTGCGCGCGCCGTCCCGCCGACCGCGAGCGCCGTGTCGGGCCGCGGAGGATCGAACGCCCGCGCAAGCTTCGTGATCTCACGGCGAGCACTTGCTATCCGCTGGTCGTCCGGCGGGTCACCGCCCAGGAACGCGCGGGTTACGCGGAGCGCGCCGGCGTCGATCGAGCGGATCCAGCTCGGCCCACGAGACGGGTAGCCGACCGCGACCTCGCACGATCCCCCGCCGAGGTCGACCACTGCGACCCGGTTCGTCGGCGTGTGCACTGTCGCAACCGCCCCTTCCCAGGCCAGACGACCCTCGTCGTCGGCACTCAACAGGGTGACGGGGGCACGGGTCGCCTTCGAGAGCGTCCGCATGAGCTCCTTGTGATTTTCGGCTTGCCGGCCGGGCGCCGTGACGATGCTCTCGATGCGCTCTACCCTCGCCTTACGCGCGATCCTTGCGAACCTCGCGGCCACCCCGCGCGTTTCGTCGAGCTTTCGTGAGCCGATCTTCCCGCGCTGGTACGCATCGTCTCCGAGACGGATGTACGCGCGCTCGCGCCGGACCTGATCGACGATGCCATTGTCGACGTCTGCGACGAGAAGTCGCACCGAGTTGGATCCGACATCGATGATGGCGACCTTCACAAACGTGATTCTTCAGTGGGCACCGGCTGGTGAATCCCCTCGCCCGAGGCTTCGTCGCATGTACGGCGATGGTCGCCGAGCAACAACCCGCCGTGGGAAGAGAAGTGGTGCATTTCCAGCTAAAAACAGGGACAGCGAAAAACAGGATCTGGGTCAGGCGAGCGCTTCGCGCACCAGCGACTGGAAATGCGAGACGAGCTGCTCGGACTCCGGCATCAGCCGGCCGTGCTCGATCAGCCCGGAGCGGACGCCGACCTGGACGCGCTCGACGAGCCCGACGTCCTCCACGCCGACCTGTGTGTCGAACGCCATGAACTCGTCGATCCACGACTGCTCCGCCTCCGGGTCGAAGAAGTAGTCCAGGAAGCGGTGCGCCCGCTGCGGCTCGAGTGGGGCGATGGGTCCGATCGAGAGATTCGGGTGGCCGGGAGTCACGTTGAGCACGGTGTTCGGGAAGAGGAAGTGGAACTGCCCGCGCTCGACCTCTCCGCTCGGGTCGTAAGCGCCGCGGGGCTCTGGGCGGGTCGGGCCGACCTGCGACGACCGCCAGCGGTGCGTCTCGAGTCGGTAGTTGTCCGGCGAGACGTCGATGACGGCGGAGAAGCCGGGATGCGCGACGGGGCAGTGGTAGCACTCGAGGTAGTTCTCGACGCCGATCTTCCAGTTCGCCTCGAACACGCGCTCGGCGCGCGAGTGGAACCTGAGCGCGTCGACGTCGACACCTCCTTCGGCGACGCGGTCGGGTACGTCCTCGAGGAACTCCTCGAGGGGCGCAGCCTCCTGATCGGGGTTGACGAAGACGAACGGGCCCCAGGTCTCGAGCCCAAGCGGTAGCAGCCCGAGCTCGTCGAGCTCGACGACACCTTCTCGCGCGGCACGCGGCACCGAGAGAAGCGACCCGTCGAGACCGTACGTCCATGCGTGGTACGGGCACTGGAGCGTCTCGCGCTTCCCAGAGCCCGAGCACACGATGGAGCCGCGGTGACGGCAGACGTTGAGGAACGCCCGCAACGTGCCGTCCCGATCGCGGACGAGCACGACGGGAACCTCTCCGGCGTACGTCGCCGAGAACGAACCCGGTTCGGCGACCTCACCCGTGTGGCCGACGTACTGCCAGAAGCGCCGGAAGATCCGCTCGTGCTCGAGTTGGAGCACGTCCCGGTCGGTGTACCAGCTCCAGGGCAGCGTTCTCGCCGTGTCGATCGCAGTCATGCGACTGAGTATGCTCAGAGGCATGCGGCGGCGGCGGCGGGAGCGGGCCTCGTGAAGGACACCGAGTCGCTGGTCCGCTCCGCGGAGGAGACGCTCGAGCCGCTCACCCTCGCCAGGAACGTCTCCTGGTGGGACTCGAACGTCGACGCGACGGACGAGAACTCCCGTCGCCGGGCGGAGGCCGAGCTCGCGTTCTCGGATGCGCTCGCCGATCGCGAGCTCTTCGCGGCGATCGAGTCGGCTCGCGCGAACGGCGCCGGTCCGAGCGACGCTCGCTCGCTGGAGCTCTTGCGGAACGCGATGCTGCCCCACCAGATCCCGAGCTCGTTGCGTGAGCGCATCGTCGAGCTCGAGTCTTCCGTCGAGACCAGGTACTCGCGCCATCGCGGTGTCATCGACGGCAGAGAGGTCGACGACAACGAGATCAAGAGCATCCTGCGAGAGAGCGACGACTCGGATGAGCGCCGGGAGGCCTGGGAGGCGTCGAAGACCGTCGGCGCAGAGGTGGCAGACGACGTGCGCGAGCTCGCCCGGCTACGGAACGAGGCGGCAGAGTCCGTCGGCTATCGCGACTGGTTCGCGCTCTCGCTTGCGACCGACGAGATGGACGAGGACAAGCTCCTGGAGACGCTGGCAGCGGCCGATCGTGTGACGGCGGAGCCGTTCGCACGCTGGAAGGGCGCACTCGACGGGCAGCTCGCGGAGCGCTTCCGCTGCGACGTCTCGGACCTCTGCCCCTGGCACTACGCCGATCCCTTCTTCCAGGAGCCGCCTCCCGAGGGCTCGGTCGATCTCGACCCGCTCTTCAAGGGCAAGGACGTGGTGGCGCTCGCGCGCCGGACCTTCGAGGGCGTCGGATTCGAGGTCGCGGAGATCCTCGACCGCAGCGACCTCTATCCACGGGCCGGGAAGAACCAGCACGCGTTCTGCATCGACATCGACCGCAGCGGGGACGTTCGCGTCCTCGCCAATGTGATCGACAACCACAGCTGGACGGACACGATGCTCCACGAGCTCGGCCACGGGGCCTACGACCTGGGGTTCGACGACGACGTGCCCTGGCTGCTGCGCGACACGCACCTCGTGACGACCGAGGCCTCGGCGCTCCTGTTCGGCGCTCTGGCCGGCGACCGCGAGTGGCTCGAGCAAGTGCTCGACGTCTCGCCCGACGAGGCGAACGAGCTCGAAGGACGACTACGCGCGGCGCGGGCAGCCGAGCTGCTCGTCTTCACCCGCTGGGTTCTCGTCATGAACGGGTTCGAGCGAGCCCTCTACGACGACCCGGAGCGCGATCTGGACGCCGTCTGGTGGGAGCTCGTCGCGCGGCATCAGCTCGTCACGCCACCGCGAGGACGCAAGGCACCGGACTGGGCCGCCAAGATTCACATCGCGGTCGCGCCCGTCTACTACCACACGTATCTCTACGGCTCGATCGTCGCATTGCAGGTGATGGAGGCGCTCCGGAGCTCCGCTGGTGGGCTCGTCGACCGTCCGGAAGCGGGGAAGCTCCTTCGCGACAAGCTCTACGCGCCGGGCGCCTCGGTGCGCTGGGACAGGCTGGTGGAGCACGCGTCCGGGCGCAAGCTGACCGTCGACTCGCTCGCGCACCGGGTCGCCGCCGCGTAACGGCCCGCTGCCCTACGGCTCGGGGGCGAGATAGGCCGCGGACGGGCTGCCCGCGGGCGTGAAGATCCCGAGCAGGGCCAGCTCGCGGTCGGCGCTCGGGTTCTCGACGATGTGCACCTCGCGTGGGCGGAGGCGGAACGCGGAGCCCGCCCGAAGCTCCTCGTCGGACTCGCGCCGCAGCACGCGCGCAGGCCCATCCGGGATCCAGACGATCTCGTCGTACAGGTGGTAGTGCCAGGGGGCTCGGCCGGGAGGGACGAAGCCGGCGAAGAGCGTCGCCCGGGTCGAGCCGTTGTGCGGTCCGAGGAGCACGCGGAACGAGCGCGCTCCCGTCGCCTGCGACGCGCCCGTTGCCTCGCCCCGAACGACGATCTCGCGAGGCCCGAGCGGTGCGTGGCGGTCCGCCTGCGGTCCGGCCGTCGCGTGGAGGAGCGAGAGGCCGTCCGGCCCGGCGCTCATCGACGCGGTCTCGCCGGCGAGGATCAGCGCAGCCGACGACTCGTCGAGAGCGGCTTCGTCGACCCCGAGCACGATCGAGCCGGAGCCGGCCGCGACGTAGACGAGCGAGTCGTGCTCGGGCTCGTGAATCTCGAACTCGCCTTCGGCGAGATGCGTGCTCGCGAGCGCCAGCGGCGAATCGGCGACGGGGGGGACGAGCTCCACCGTGTCCACCGCCCGTTGCATCGGAGGAGCGTAGTTAGCGAACCAGAGGGTTGGGGTACGTTCCACTCGTGCGGTTCCGAAAGGGCGCAAAGCTCGATCGCTCACAGGTCGAAGACCTGCGCGGGCGCCGCGTCGGCGGGTCGCCGATGGCGCTCGGAGGCGGGGGCATCGTCACGCTCATCATCATCGTCGCGATCGTGCTCCTGGGCGGGAACCCGCTCGACACGGGTGGCGGCGCGAGCCCTTTCGACGACCTCGCCGGACAGACGGCCGGCACCGGGCAGCCGTCGTCGACACTCGAGCACTGCCAGACCGCGGATGACGCGAACGAGAATCAGGATTGCCGCGTCCTCCTGGTCGTGAACAGCGTGCAGAAGTACTGGTCGGGGGCGTTTCGCGGCTACGAGCCCGCACGAACGCGCTTCTTCACCGGAGGAGTCAACACCGGTTGCGGTCAAGCAAGCTCTGCCGTCGGCCCCTTCTACTGCCCCGCGGACAGGTACGTCTACATCGACCTCGGCTTCTTCGAGCAGCTCCAGTCGCAGTTCGGAGCGTCGGGCGGGCCGCTGGCGGAGGCCTACGTGCTCGCACACGAGTACGGGCACCACATCCAGAACCTGACCGGCGTGCTGCGCAGGGCGCAGGATCGGGACACGGGACCGCAATCGAACGCGGTACGCGTCGAGCTGCAGGCCGACTGCTACGCCGGGGTCTGGGTGCGGAACGCGGTGAGCACGGGGCTGATCGAGGAGATCACGCGCGCCGACCTCCAGGACGGGCTCTCGGCGGCCGCTGCTGTCGGCGACGACCGCATCCAGGAGAAGGCGCAGGGGAGCGTCAATCCCGAGGCCTGGACGCACGGCTCTGCGGAACAGCGGCAGAGCTGGTTCGTGCGCGGCTACGAAGGCGGCAGCGCCAACTCCTGCGACACCTTCGCCGGCCGCGTGTAGGGGCGAGGCTCGCCTCGCCCTATGTCGACGGTCCGGCCTTGGGCGGCGGGCGCCGCCGCGACATCATCAGGAAGGCGACGAAACCGATCATCCCCAATGCTATGAGCGCGCCCGCGAGTGACGCTCCGCGGAAAGCCGGCGCGTTCACGTCGAGGGTTCGCTCGCCCGCGTGCGCGGCGTTCCCGGTTCCGAGGACGATTCCGAGCGTCATCACGTTCGGGATCGCGAGGATCAGCGCGAGCACGACGGCGACCGCCATCGCTCGCGGCGTACGCCGCCACTTCGCGACCGCGGCAAGCACGAGGAGAGGGAGTGCCGTGAAGACGAATCCGTAGAAGAGGCCGACCAAGGTCCCCGAGACGATGCTCCCGTCGACCTGCTCGCCGATCTGCTGGGCCCACCAGCGCGGGACCGTCGCCGAGGCGATGAGCCCCCCGAGCAGCACCGCCGCGACGATCGCCCCTGCGACGAGCAGCCGGCGCGACCAGTTCGCGTCGGTCTGCTCGTCCATCGTCCGAGTATTCCAGGCGTCGAGAGGAGCGGAGCCCGAGCTCCGCTCCTCGCGGAGACCGCTCGACGTCAGCGGACGGAGATCGCACCGCGCATGTCGTCCGAGTGCGGCGTGCAGAGGAACGCGTACTTGCCGGAGGCCAGGCGCAGCGTGACCGTCTTCGTCCCGACGAACTCCACGCCGGTGACGCTCTTCTTGAGCCCCGGGCCGCTGACGAAGAAGTTGTGCTCGTCCGAGCGGTCCCTGACGGTCAGCGTGTAGGCGCCACGCGTGAGCCCGGTCACACGCTTGCCGGTTGCGGTCTTCAGGCTGATGGTGAACCCCGGCCCGACGGTCCCGACGAGCTTCTGCGGAGCAGCCTGAGCCGTGACGGAGAACACGAGGGCCAGCGCGACGAGCGTGCCGAGCAGGCTTGCGGCCAGTCCGACGCCCAATTTCTTGTGAGTCGCTGTCATGAACGCTCCTTCGATCGATTTCGAGAAACACGAACACCTCGAAGGTACGCATACGCGTGCAAGCGCCGAACGGTTCCTGGCCCTTGGAATCTCCAGAGAGCGGTAAAGGATCGGCAGGAGGCACGGCGTCGAGCCGGTGGGCCGAACGTCGCTGAATATCCTGGTCGAATGCTTCGGCGCAGGATCCTGCTGATCGAGGACGAGGAGTCGATCTCCGAGCCGCTCGCCGCCGCGCTCGGACGGGAGGGCTTCGACGTGGTGACGGCGGCGACCGCCGCGGAGGGCCGCGAGCTCTTCCTGGCGCAGGCCCCGGACCTCGTCCTTCTCGACCTCATGCTCCCCGACGGCGACGGAAAGGAAGTCCTTCGCGACATGCGCAGCACCTCGCGGACGCCGGTCATCATGGTCACCGCCCGCGGCGAGGAGCTCGACCGCGTCCTCGGCCTCGAGCTCGGAGCAGACGACTACGTGACGAAGCCGTTCAGTGCGGCGGAGCTCGCGGCGCGTGTGCGAGCGGTTCTCAGACGAGTCGACGCGCCGACCTCGGCTCTCGCCGCTCGAGACGAGGGGGCTCTCGAGGTCGGCGAGGTCCGCATGCAGCTCGACCGGCACGAGGTGACGTCCGCCGGCCAGACGGTGGACCTGACCGTCAAGGAGTTCGAGGTCCTGCGCATGCTGCTCGAGCACGCAGGCAAGGTCGTCCGGCGCGAGCAGCTGATCCGCGAAGTCTGGGATACGAGCTGGTTCGGGTCGACCAAGACGCTGGACGTGCACGTGAGCGCGCTCCGCAAGAAGCTCGGCGACGACCCTGCGAAGCCGCGCTTCATCCACACGGTGCGGGGAGTCGGCTTCCGGTTCGCCTCGTCGGACGAGCTGACCGCCGGTTCGTGAGCTTCAGAGCCAGGCTTCTCCTCGCGGCGTTCTACCTCCTGACGGCGGTCGTTCTCGCCCTCGCCATCCCGCTCGCGCTCACCGTCGAGCGCCGTGCCGACTCCGACTTCGAGTCCGCGGTGCTCGGAGACGCAGCGATCCTTGCGGCCCGCGTGGCGGATCTCGTCGTTACGGCAGGCAGTGGAGCCGGCTCGCCCCCTCGACTCGACGCGATTGTCGCGGAGAGCGCGCGCGGTCGTGGGCAGCGCGTGGTCGTCACCGACGGGAGTGGGCGGGTGGTCGCAGACAGCGACGGCGCCTCGAGTGGCGGGGTCTTCTATGCGACTCTCGAACGTCCCGAGTTTCGCGCTGCCCTCTTCCAGGGGCGCATCGACACGCGCACCCGCTTCAGCGAGACACTCGGAGAGGACCTCCTGCTCGTCACCGTGCCGGTGGTCGACCGCGAGCGGGTGGTCGGAGCGGTTCGTATCTCTGCCCCGACAGAGGAGATCGAAGCCGGGGTTCGTGAAAGCTGGCTTCGGCTTGCGGTGCTCGGTGTCGCCGTGGTCCTGGCGGGAGTTGCCGTCGCGTGGCTCCTCGTACGGCCTCTCGGCCGACAGGTGCGCACGCTCTCCGAGGCGTCGGCCAGGCTCGGGCAGGGAGAGCTCGATGCGCGTGCATCCGAGGAGGGCCCCGCCGAGCTCCAGCTGCTCGCCCGCTCCTTCAATCGCATGGCCACCGATCTCACGGGGAGCATCGAGGCGCAGAGGGAGTTCGTCGCCAACGCGTCGCACCAGCTCCGGACGCCGCTCACCGGTATTCGACTACGGCTCGAGGCAATCGCCGCCGAGGGCGGGCCGGCAGGCGAGCAAGCCGAGAAGGCCCAAGCGGAGCTCGACCGCCTGACCGCGCTGGTGGACGACCTGCTCGCGTTGGCCCGGGCGACGTCGGTCGACTCCCCTGCGGAGTCGGTCGATCTCGCTGCACTCGCGACCGAGGCAGCGCACAGGTGGCGCGAGAGTGTGGCGACTTCCGGCAAGCAGCTCGAGGTCTCCGCACGCGGACGTCCTGTCGTGTGGGCGAACGAGGACGACCTGGCGCATGTGCTCGACAACCTGATCGACAACGCGCTTCGCTATGCGCCGCCCGGCGCCGTGGTCCGCGTCGAGACCGAGCAGCGTGACGGGAGCGCGCTGCTCTCGGTGGCCGATACGGGCCCGGGGATACCCCGCGAGGATCGGGTCAAGGTCTTCGATCGCTTCTATCGCGGGGCAGCCGGCCGCAGAGCCGGGCCCGGCACGGGACTCGGCCTGGCGATCGTCGCGGAGCTCGTGCGTCGCTGGGGAGGCGAAGTGGAGCTCGTCGACGGGGCGGGGACCCGTGTCGAGGCGGTCTTCCCGACGCTCGTTACCGAAACCTGACCCAGCGCTTGCGGAAACCTGGAAAGCGCGTTGGTACCGTGGATTTCATGCGTCACGCCGGCTTGTTCGCTCTCGTCCTCGTCGGTCTCGCCTTCCCTGCCGGGCTGGGACTGGCCGTCTACGTCGCGTCCGGCAGCTCGCTCGTGCCGCCCGCAGTGACCGCCCGGGTCCCTGCTGGGGAAATCGCCCGTCCGAGCGTGCCACCGGTCTTGGACGACACCACGACCGGCGAGACGAGCACCGAAGGGACGACGACCGAGGAGACGACGACCGAGGAGACCACCGCCGACGAGACGACGACCGGCGAGCTGACGACGACCGAGGACGACTCCGGCCGGGGCCGAGGACGTGGGCGGGGACGCGGGCGCTCCGGCGACGACTGAGTGCCCGAGGGCGACAGCATCCACCGTGTCGCCTCGAGCTTGCAGCCGCTCGTCGGCGAACGAGTCGAGGTGCAGACGCCGCATCCGCGCGCGGCTGCGCTGAACCTCGCCGAGCGGCTGGACGGCCGAACGCTCGAAGCCGTCGAGGCGGTCGGAAAGAACCTCCTCCTCCACTTCGAGGGAGAAGTCACCCTGCGTAGCCACCTGCGGATGAACGGCCGCTGGCGCGTCCGACGCCGCGGCGACCCCGTGCGTGGCACACCTTGGCTCGTCCTGCAAACAGCCGACTACGAGGCCCTGCAGTGGAACGGCCCGATCCTCACGCTGCGCGACGACGGGCGACGCGCGCTCGGGCCCGACATCCTGGAGCGACCTCCCGACCTCGACGCCATGGTCTCGCGTCTTCGCGGCGCTCCCGGTCTCCGCCTGGCGGAAGCGTTTCAGCGGCAGCAGCTCGTCGCAGGCATCGGGAACATGTGGGTCGCCGAGGTCCTGTGGGCGAGCCGGCTCTCTCCCTGGCTCTTCGTTCGAGACGTCTCCGACGACGAGCTGAAGACGGTGCTACGAGAGGCGCACGAGCAGATGGCGACTGCGCTCGAGGGCCGCCGGGCGAATCGCAAGGTCTACCGTCGCGCCGGCCGTGGCTGCCGGCGCTGCGGGACGCCGATTCGCTCGCAGCCGCAGGGCGACAGGAACCGCGTTGCCTACTGGTGCCCGGGCTGCCAGCCGACCTCGTCGACGTAGCACCAGTACCAGTCCTCGTGTGCCTCGGCCGAGCGAATGAGCGGATGCGCGCTCTCCTGGAAGTGCGCCGTCGCGTGCCGGTTCGGGGAGTTGTCGCAGCAGCCGATCTTCCCGCAGCTCAGGCACATCCTGAGGTGCATCCACGAGCCGCCGATCTTCAAACACTCCGCGCAGCCGGCCAGCGGCGTCGGGAGCTCGGTGCGCTCGATCATGTCGAGGTGAGAACAGGGCGTGCTCACGTCGCACCTCAGGCTAGATGCCGGGTCCTACGGCGTGCGCTCGATTTCGACGACGATCCGCGTACGCTGAGGCGGTGCGTCGCGCAGCCATAGAGGCACAACCGCCGACGAGTGCGAACGCCCAGGCGGAGACGGCGGCGCGCACCGTAGCCCGACGGCTCGGAGTGGTCGTCCGCCGGGCTGGCTGCGGCTGGGATCGTCGTCGGCCTCGGGTTCGCAGACGGAGGCTACTTCCCGACCGCGTGGGGGCCGGCGACGCTCATCTTGCTGGCCGCCTCAGCCGCGGCTTTGGCGGCGGATACGACGACCGGCCTCTCTTTGCGCACGCTGGTGATTCCGGTCTCGCTTGGTGTGCTTTGCCTCTGGATCCTCGCGTCGTCGGTCTGGGGATCGCCCACCGAGGCGGTTCCCGAGAGCCAACGCGCGCTCGTCTACGTGTCAGGGGCGTTGGCGCTCGCTCTCGCCTTGCGTCGTGGCTCGACCATCGGCGTCCTGGTCGGGGTGTGGGGAGGGATCTCGATCGTCTGCCTGTACGCGCTGGCCACCCGGCTGTTCCCGGAGCGGCTCGCCGAGCTCGACCCGATTGCCGGATATCGGCTTTCCGAGCCCATCGGCTACTGGAACGTCCTCGGGCTCTTCGCCGCCCTCGGCGTCATCCTGGCGTTCGGTCTCGTGGCTCGCTCGGAGCAGCTCGTCGTCAGGCTCGTCGCTGCGGGCTCGACCGTGCCTCTCGTCCTGACGCTGTACTTCACCTTCAGCCGCGGAGCATGGATCGCGCTCGCTGCCGGACTGGTCGCGACCCTTGCACTCGACCCGCACCGAGCCCGGCAGGCCGTCGTCCTCGCCGTCGTCGCTCCCTTGCCAGCGCTTGCCGTCGTCATCGCATCGAGCTCCGGCCCTCTGAGTGAGAGCGGTCACACCCTGACGGCTGCGGCAGCGGACGGGCGCGATGTCGCAGCGCTCACCGTAGGTCTCATGCTCGTGGCCGCGGCCGTCGTTGCCCTGCTAGCAGCTTTCGAGCCGCGCGTCCGCCTCTCCCGCCGTGGCCGTCGCATCGGAAACGGCGCCGTTCTCGCGGGCGTCGTCGTTCTCTGCGCGGCCTGCGTCATGGCCCTCGGCGGGCCCTTCGGCATTGCCCGATCCTTTGCTGCTGCGCCAGAACCGGCATACGCCGACCTGGACGAGCGACTCTTCACCCTGACGGGGAACGGTCGCGTGCTGCAGTGGCGAATCGCGCTCGACCTCGCAGGGGAGAACCCGCTCGTCGGCTCAGGCGCGGGGAGTTACGAGCGCTACTGGCTGGAGCATCGTCCAGACCCCGCTTCCGTCCGCGATGCGCACAGCCTGTACGTGGAGACGCTCGCCGAGCTCGGGCCGTTCGGGCTCGCCCTGATCGTCGTGGTGTTCGGCTTCCCGCTCGTCCTCGCGCTTCGTTCACGTCATCGACCGTCGGTTCCGATCGCGGCAGGAGCGCTCGTTGCCTACCTGGCTCACGCCGGCATCGACTGGGATTGGGAGTTTTCGCTCCTGACGCTCATCGCACTCGCGTGCGCGAGTGTGATCGTCGCGGAGGCAGGGGTGACGACCGGCGAACCTGTTCGCTGGCTTCGTGTCGCGGTGTTCGCTGTCATCGCAGTGCTCGTCCCCGTCGCCGCGCTCGGGACGCTCGGAAGTCGCGCTGAAGCAGCCGCAACCGAAGCTTTCGACGAGCGTGACTTCGACCGCTCGGCGACCGCCGCCGAGCGAGCCGAGCGCCTCGAACCGTGGTCGGTCGAGCCGCTCGTGCTGCTCGGACGTGCTCAGGCGGCCGGTCGTGATCGCGAGGCGGCCCGAAAGACATTCGAGCGCGTCCTCGCGCGCGAGCCCGACCACTGGCGGGCATGGTTCGAGCTCGCGGCAGTCACCACGGGTCGCGATCGCAGCCTGGCGTTGAGACGCGCACGCGCCCTGAACCCGCTCGAGCCCATGATCGGCGAACTGGAGGAAAGTCGGTAGTCGAACGGGACCAAGGTTTCGTACGAGCTTCCATTTGGGCAGGTAGGGTTGCCATTCCTGAGCAGTGCGAGTACAAGGTGATGGGGAGCAGTAACCTGGGCACGTCTACTTCTGGGAGATGGGAATGAAGGGAATCTGGGGGAATCGCGCACTCGGCCGCAAGGCTCTGTTGGTCGTGCTCGCGCTCGTCGTCGGCCTCGCGGTCGTCGGCCCTGCGTCGGCGGATGTAGTCCAGAACTCGCCGGCCGAACAGCAGTACGGAGGGGAGAATCCTCCGGCCACGAGCGATCCGACGCCCGAGGCGGAGCCGGATGTCTTCCTGCCTCCGACGGTTGTCTCGTCCGGGCAGGAGGAGGATTCCGAGGGGCTCCTGCCGTTCACGGGTGCTGCGCTGATCGTTCCGTCGGTGCTGGGAGGGCTGCTGCTCGCGGGCGGTCTGTTCCTCGTGTACCGCACGCGCCGGCGCGAGACGTAAACACGCCTTCGCGGCCAGGTTAGGAACCGAGCGATGAGGTGGGTGCTCCGCGGAACGGGCATCCTCCTCGCGCTCGCGGGGTCGCTCACCCTGCTGTGGGCGTTCGCGGTCTGGCAGTGGCAGGACCCGATCACGCTCGTCCTCAACAAGCGCTCGCAGTCCGCGCTCTCGAGCGACTACGCGGTGCGTGTCGAGCGCGAGCAGACGCTCCTCCGTCCTCGACCGTTGACGAAGAAGGCGACTCCTGCGCAAGTCCCGTCGCAGGCGAAGCTCGCGGCCGCGTACCGGCAGCGCACGGAGCACGGCGAGCCGATCGGCCGCCTGACGGTGCCCCGCATGGACCTGTCGATCATGGTCGTGTACGGAACCGAGACGGAGACCCTCAAGAAGGGCCCCGGGCTCCACGAGAGCACCGGCTTCCCAGGGCAGAAGTTCCTGACCTACGTCGCCGGACATCGCACGACCTACGGGGCGCCGTTCTCGGACATCGACGAGCTCGAGCCCGGGGACAGGATCACGTTCGAGGTCCCGTACGGCACCTACCGCTACGAGGTCGTCGGACACCGGATCGTCCGCGACGACCAGATCGAGGTGCTGAAGGGACGCGGCCGCGAGGAGCTCGCGCTCCAGGCCTGCTGGCCGCGCTTCTTCGCGAGCCATCGCTACATCGCGTACGCGAAGCTCGTCGGCGTGGACCCCACGACGGCAGCGCAATCCTGACGGCAGCGACTAGGGTCTGAGAATGGCCGTCACCGTGGTCGGCTCGGTCGCGTTCGACGCGCTCGAGACCCCGTTCGGCAAGCGCGACCGCATCCTCGGCGGCGCTGCGACGCACTTCGCCCTCGCCGCGAGCTTCTTCACCGACGTTCGGGTGGTCGGCGTGGTCGGCGACGACTTCGGGACCGAAGAGTTCGCGGTCTTCCAGTCCCGCGGCATCAACGTCGACGACGTCGAGCGCGTCGCCGGTGAGCAGTCGTTCTTCTGGTCGGGGCGCTACGACGCGGACATGCAGGTCGCACACACCCTCGACACGCAGCTGAACGTCTTCGCCGGGTTCGATCCGGTGCTCTCTCCGGGCGCGCGGGAGTCGCGGGTGACCTTCCTCGCGAACATCCAGCCCGACTTGCAGCGACGCGTCCGCGAGCAGTGCACCGGCGCCGTCGTCACCGGCCTCGACTCGATGAACTACTGGATCGAGTCGGCGCGCGACTCGCTCGTCGAGACGATCGGCTGTGTCGACGTCGTCTCGCTGAACGACACCGAGGTGCGAATGCTCACAGGGCAGCCGAACCTCGCTCGGGCGGCGCGGGAGATCTGCGAGCTCGGGCCGCGCGTCCTCGTGGTCAAGCAGGGGAGCTACGGAGCGTGCATGTTCACGCAGAGCGGGTTCTTCTTCGTGCCGGGGTTCCCGCTCGAGACCGTCGTCGACCCGACCGGAGCCGGCGATTCCTTCGCCGGCGGCTTCTTCGGCTATCTCGACGCTCAGCTCGAGGCACGCGAGCTCACGGACGACGTGCTCCGCCGCGCCGCGGTCTACGGGTCCGTGGTCGCATCCTTCGCGATCGAGGCCTTCGGGAGCGAGCGGCTCCAGCGGCTGACGCTGCCCGAGATCGAGGACCGCTTCTCCCAGTTCAAGCAGATGACGCACTTCGAAGCGCAGCCGCTGCTCGCGCGCGCCACGGAGCGGTAACGCGTGACCGCCTCCGCGCAGCGAGCTCGCGCGACGTCCTCGTCATCTCCGGTCTACCGCCACCTCGAGGAGATGCTCGCCGCCGAGCGCTGCGTGGTCCTGGACGGCGGCGTCGGGACGGAGTTACAACGCCGACAAGGTTCGGCGGCGAGCCCGGGGGAGCTCTGGGGCACCTGGGCGCTCTATCGGGCGCCACAGGCCGTCCTCGACGTCCACAAGAGCTACGTCGACGCGGGCTGCAACGTGCTGTCGACAGACACCTGGTCGATCCTGTCCGCACCGGAGCTCGAGGTCCGCCTGGGGCCGGGAGCAGGCGAGGCGGCGCACTGGATGGACATTGCGCGACTCGGCATCCGGCTCGCGCGACGCGCAGTCGAGGACGGAAGCCGCGCGGACGAGTGCGCGGTCGCGTTCGCGATCTCCGAGGAGGTGAACTCGCAAGCTCGCCGGGGCACGCTCGAGCTCCTTTCCGGCGTGTTCGCGGACGAGCCTCCCGACCTGATCCTGCTCGAGACGCTCACGCTCGTGCGCGATCCGGAGCTGTTCGAGACGGTCGACCTGTTGCTCGAGACCGGGTTGCCCGTCTGGCTCTCCTTCCGGCGCTGCCGACACGGCGTGTGCGGTGTATTCGGACAGCACTGGGGACCGCCCGAGGGCGATCTCTTCGGCCGCGCCGCGCGTCGCTTCGAAGAGATGGGCGTGGGCGCGCTGATGATCAACTGCCTGCCCGTCGACCACGTGCCCGGGATGCTCTCGTGGCTACGGGACTTCACGCAGTTGCCGCTCGGTGTGTATCCGAACCTCGGCCACATGCTGGGCTCGCGCTGGCGTTTCGACGACGAAATGGACTCGGCCGCGTACGCCCAGCTGGCCCTCTCGTGGCGCGAGGAGGGTGCACAGATCATCGGCGGCTGCTGTGGCGTGACTCCGGAGCACATTTCGGCGCTGGCGACCGCTGTAGCAGGCACGAAGCCGGGTCGCAAGCGGCCGCCGCTCGACGAGCGCATGCTCGGTCGCGAGCCTGTCGCTCTGCCTGCAGAGCCCTGGCGAGACGAGCGCGACCGGGTCGTGTTCCCGCTGCCTTTCCCGCAGCTCACGGTCGACGAGGGCGTTTTCGTGCCGACGACCGGGAGCTACCTCGTCTGGAAGACGCTGTTCGACGACGAGGTCGGCCGTGACCAGGCCTGTCTCGACGTCGGTTGTGGATGCGGGATCCTCGCCGTCCAGCTCGCGTTGAACGGGGCGGCGCGCGTGCACGCGATCGACATCGACGAGAGCGCGGTGGCGAACACCCTCGCGAACGGGTTTCGGAACGGCGTCGCAGACCGGATGACCGGGGAGACCGTCGACCTCTATCAGTGGGAGCCGACCGAGCGCTTCGACCTCATCGTCGCGAGCCTCTACCAGATGCCCGTCGACCCCTACGAGGAGCCGAGCGGGCATCGGCCGCTCGACTACTGGGGTCGTACCCTGTTCGACCACTTCATTCGGCTGCTGCCGCGGCTCTTGGCGGAGGGCGGAACCGCCTACGTGATGCAGCTCTCGATCCTCGGTCAGAACCAGACGGCGCAGCTGCTCGCCGAGGGCGGGCACGAGGCGAAGGTCGTGGACTTCAGCTTCTTTCCCTTCGGACAGGTCTTCCTGCAGAACAAGAGTCAGATCGATCGCGTCGAGCAGCTGTCCGACGCCTATCATCTGCGCTTCGCCGACGAGGAC
>CAVRLT010000013.1:0-11132 GCA_963721795.1 uncultured Actinomycetes bacterium | reverse complement strand
TGTGCCTCGTCGAGATCGAAGGAATCCCCAAGCTGCAGGCGGGCTGCACGCTGACGGCGTCCGGAGGGAATGGTGGTGCGGACCGTCCGCAACCTCCGCGAAGGCGGCGGACGGCCAGGAGGCGA
Organism: uncultured Actinomycetes bacterium; assembly: GCA_963721795.1. Classification (GTDB taxonomy): domain Bacteria; phylum Actinomycetota; class Thermoleophilia; order Gaiellales; family Gaiellaceae; genus GMQP-bins7. The sequence goes on along the minus strand of CAVRLT010000013.1, from coordinate 11,007 downwards.
CGCTCGAGTTCATCCTCGTGAACCACCCGCTCGACTGCCCCGTCTGCGACAAGGGCGGCGAGTGCCCGCTCCAGGACCTGACGTTCCGCTACGGGCCGGGAAACACGCGCATGAGCTTCCCGAAGATCACGTTCGACAAGCCGATCCCGGTTTCGCCGCTGATCGCTCTCGACCGCGAGCGCTGCATCCTCTGCTACCGCTGCACCCGCTTCTCCGAGGAGGTCGCAGAGGACGGGCTCCTCGTCGCGCGAAATCGCGGCGCGCGCACGGAGATCGCGACCTTCGAGGACGAGCCCTACCGCTCGGTCTTCAGCGGGAACGTCATCGAGCTCTGCCCCGTCGGCGCCCTCACCTCGAGCATGTACCGCTTCGACGCGCGCCCGTGGGAATCCAGAGCGTGCCGACGGTCTGCACGGGCTGTGCCGTCGGCTGCAACATCACGGCGACGATTCGCGAGGGCAAGGTCAAGCGGATCCAGTCCCGCAACCACGCTGAGATCGACCGCGGGTGGCTCTGCGACAAGGGGCGCTTCACGTACCCGCATCTGCAAGCGCGTGACCGGATCACGGCGCCCCTCCAGCGAGGCCCGAAAGGCTTGAAGGAGGTCTCCTGGGACGATGCGCTCGACGCCGCCGAGGAGATGCTGCGCGAGACCGAGGGCGGGATCGTGACAGCGCTGTCGGGCTCGGAGACGACGGAGATCGCCTACGCGCTCGGGCGGCTCATGCGGGCGGGCGTCGGCTCGCACTCCGCCGTCCTCGCCGAAGCGACGTCCAATGCGCTCGAGGCGTTCCGGCTGCCGCTGTCCGCGATCGCGGAGGCGGAGCTCGTGGTCGTCGTCGGCGACGACGCCGTGGTCGAGCGCGCGCCGATCGTCGATCTCTGGATCAAGGAAGCGCGCCGTCGCGGAGCGGAGATCGTGGTCTGCTCGCCCGCCGGCACGATGCCGACGCCACCCGGTGGCGCGCCGGGCCTCTGCCGCGAGCTGGCTGGTCCCGCAACGAGCTCGGCAGACGGTTGCGAGCCGCCGAGCGGGCTGTACTCATCTGGTCCGGCCCGGGTGGCGGGGGAGGAGCACGGATCGCCGAGCTGGCGCACGAGCTCGGGTTCGAGGGCAAGCCCGGCTCCGGCGCCTTCCATCTCCCGGTGACCCCGAACGGACGCGGGGCGGCCGCAGCCTGGGCCGCGGCATCCGACGGGGAGGAGACGAGGTCGGAGTCCATCGGCGTCCTCGTCGTGTCGGGCGACGAAGCCGCTGCCGATCCGGCGGTGCGCGCGCTGGCCGAGCAAGCCGACCGCGTCCTGGTGATCACGATGTTCCACGAGCTCGCAGGGGGCTGGGCGGACCTGATCCTGCCCGCGACCGCATCCCTCGAGCGCGACGGCACGACCATGAACCTGGAAGGGCGACTGCAGCGGCTCCGGAGAGCCGTGATGCCGCCGTGCCCCGACGAGCTCGCGTGGATCTCCAGGCTCGCAAGCCGTTTCGGAATCGACGTCTCGCCGCACGCTTCCCTCGTCTTCGCAGAGCTCTCCGAGCGTCTCTTCAGCGACCTCACACTGGACCGTCTGGGCCTGCATGCACCACTTCCGGCGAGGCACGACTGGGTCGCTCCCGAAGCTGCGCCTACGGCCGAAGCCCCGCCGATCCCGGCTGCCACGGGTGAACACTTCGTCGGCGAGCTCCATCTGCACCGCTATCGCCCGCTCCTGTCCGGCCCTGCGGTCGAGCGCGTGCGTGAGCTCGAGTTCCTGCGGCCCGAGCGGGAGGCGGAGCTCTCGCACGAGGATGCGGAGCGGCGCGGGATCGCGTCAGGGGACGCCGTCCTCCTGCGCTCGAACGGCACGTCGGTCGAGCTCCGCGCGAGGGTCAACCGCAGGCTGATCGACGGGCTCGTGCGCGTGGCCGACGAGCATGCGGCCGACCTGCACGCAACCGTCGAGGTGGTCAAGGCATGAACGTCGAGTGGTACGTGAGCGTTATCCAGGCGTTCATCGTGATCAACCTCGTGCTCGTGACCTTTGCGTACCTCACGCTCGCCGAGCGCAAGGTGATGGGTCGCATGCAGCTCCGCTACGGGCCGAACCGCGTCGGTCCGAGGGGAATCGGACAGCCGATCGCGGATCTGTTGAAGCTCCTGACCAAGGAGAGCTTCTACCCGACGGCCGCGATCGACCGCCTGTACCTCTTCGCGCCCTTCCTCGCGGCTTTCACGGCCTTGACCACGTTCTCGGTGATCCCATTCGGCCCCGGCTGGGAGATTGCAGGCGTCTACATCCCCGGCCAGGTCGCCGACCTCGACATCGCGCTGATCCTGATCTTCGCCGTCGGCTCGGTCGGGGTGTACGGGTTCATCATCGGCGGCTGGGCCTCCGACTCGAAGTACGCGCTCCTCGGCGCGATGCGCACGTGCGCCCAGCTCGTCTCCTACGAGGTCTCGCTCGCGCTCTCCGTGCTCGGCGTCGTGATCATGGCCGGCTCGCTCTCACTCACAGAGATCGTCGCCGCTCAGTCCGACACGATCTGGTACGTCGTCCCGCAGCTCGTCGGGCTGCTCGTGTTCCTCTTCGCGGGGACCGCCGAGACCGCCCGCGCGCCGTTCGACCTCCCCGAGGCCGAGCAGGAGCTCGTCGCCGGCTACCACACCGAGTACGGCGGCATGCGCTTCGGCCTCTTCTCGATGAGCGAGTACATCAACCTGATCACGCTCTCCGGCCTGTGCGTGACTCTCTTCTTCGGCGGCTGGCACGGGCCGGGCTGGGACGGGCCGAGCTGGCTGGGGCCGATCTGGTTCGTCGTCAAGCTCCTGCTGCTCCTGTACGTGTTCATCTGGATGCGGACGACGCTGCCGCGGCTCCGCTACGACCAGCTGATGCGCTTCGGGTGGAAGGTGCTCCTCCCCGTCGCGACCGTGAACGCGATCGTGACAGCGGCGCTGGTGGTGTGGTTGTGAGCCCGCAGCCGTTCGACTCGCTCAAGGGATTCGGGGTCACCTTCCGTCAGATCTTCCGCCGGCCGATCACGCAGCAGTACCCCGAGTACAAGCGGCCGGTCTACCCGCGCTTCAGAGGGCGGCACCGTCTCTGGAAGCACGAGAACGGCCTCGAGAAGTGCGTCGGCTGCTCGCTCTGCGCCGCTGCCTGCCCGGCCGACTGCATCCGGGTCGTGGCGGAGGAGAACACTCCGGGCAACCGCATCTCGGCAGGCGAGCGCTACGCGCGCATCTACGAGATCAACCTCAGCCGCTGCATCTTCTGCGGCTACTGCGAGCTCGCCTGCCCGTTCGACGCAATCACGCTCGGGAACGAGTTCGAGATCGCCGAGTACTCGCGCGACGACCTCATCTACACGAAGGACATGCTCCTCGCGGAGCCGATCAAGCAAGTGCCGGTCGCGGATCCCGGCCGCTACGACACGCCCGAGCCCGCCTACAAGACGCGGTCGTAGTGGGCAACGTCCTCGTCTGGACAGTGTGGTTCCTGGCGGCAGGCGCATGCCTGGGGAGCGGAATCGCCGTCGTGAGCATGACGAACCCGTTCTACTCCGCGCTCGCACTGATCGGGAACCTCGCCTCGCTGGCCGTCCTCTACCTGCTCCTCGCGGCCGAGTTCCTCGCCGCGGCGCAGGTGCTCGTCTACGCAGGCGCGGTCATGGTCATGTTCCTCTTCGTCATCGCCTACCTCGGCGGTCGCGCGGACGCCCCGTGGGCCGGCGGTTCGCCCGTCCTGCAGACAGCCGCGGTGGTGGCAGCCATTGCTCTGCTCGTAGAGGTGGTCGTCGTCCTCGGCCTGGCCTGGGGAGACGACCTCTCCGACCCCGCCGAGGTCTCCGACTCGTTCGGGAGCCCGGCAGAGATCGGCGAGCTCTTCCTGACCGACCACCTGCTCGCGTTCGAGATCACGTCGATCGTGCTGCTGGTCGCCGCGGTCGGCGGCGTCGTGCTCGGCACCACGCGCGAGAGAGCCAAGGACGTAGGTGCCGGGCATGCCCGGCCCTCCGGCGAGGACGGCACATGAGTGGCCCCGACGTCGGCTGGTACCTGATCGTCGCGGCGATGCTGTTCGGGATCGGCTCGCTCGGCGTGATGCTCCGGCGGAGCCCGCTGATCGTGCTCCTCTCGCTCGAGATCATGCTGAACGGCGCAAACCTGGCTCTGATCGCGTTCGCGCGGCAGCTCGGAAACCTCGACGGCCAGATCTTCGCGCTCGCGGTGATGGCGGTCGCGGCAGCCGAGGTCGCGATCGGTCTCGGCCTGATCGTGGCGATGGCGCGACGTGACATGGCGCTGGACGTCGACCAGGCGAGCGTGCTCAGAGGATGATCGCCGGCGCCTGGGTATGCCTGCTCGCGCCCCTGGGCGGCGCGCTCGCGATAACGCTCGCCGGCCCGTGGATCTCCCGCCGCGCGGCGGGCTGGATCTCGACCCTGACGACGTTCGTCGCGTTCGCGGGCGCGCTCGTCGCGTTCTTCGGCCTGTGGTCGAGAGACGCCGAAGACCGGGAGCAGCTCTCGACCGCGTACACCTGGCTCGCGGCGGGCGACTTCGAAGTCGGGATGGAGATCCTCGTCGACCCGCTCTCGGTCGTGATGATGCTCATCGTCTCCGGGGTCGGCGGCCTCATCGTCTGGTACTCGATGGGGTACATGGCCGGCGACGACGAGGAGCGCCGGTACTTCGCGTACATGTCGCTCTTCGTCTTCTCGATGCTGCTGCTCGTGCAGGCGGGGAACTTCCTGCTGCTCCTCGTGGGCTGGGGGCTCGTCGGCCTCGCGTCCTACCTGCTGATCGGGTTCTGGCACGCGCGCGCGGAGGCCGTGGCGGCCGCGAAGAAGGCCTTCGTCATGAACGCGATCGGGGACGCGACCTTCGCGCTCGCGATCGTGCTCCTGGTCTGGAGCACTGGCACGCTGGAGCTCCTCGGAGTCTTCGGCGAGGTCGACGGGCTCTCCGACACGACTGTGAACCTCGTCGCGCTCGGCCTGCTCGGCGGCGCAGTCGCGAAGTCGGCCCAGATCCCGCTGCATACCTGGCTCCCGGACGCGATGGAAGGCCCGACGCCGGTCTCCGCCCTGATCCATGCAGCGACGATGGTGACGGCCGGCGTGTACCTGCTCGTGCGGGCGCATCCGATCTTCGAGGCGGCGCCCGACGTCCAGAGCCTCGCGGCGATCCTCGGCACGGTGACGCTCCTGGTCGCGGGCCTGGTGGCGCTCGTGCAGTGGGACATCAAGCGGGTGATCGCCTACTCGACGATGTCCCAGATCGGCTACATGTTCCTCGGCGCGGGGATCGGCGCGTACGGCTTCGCGATCTTCCATCTGATGACGCACGCCTTCTTCAAGGCGCTGCTCTTCCTGGCCGCGGGAGTCGTTATCCACCACCTCGGGGGCGAGCAGGACATCCGCAGGATGGGAGGGCTCAAGACCGCGCTCCCGCGGACGCACCTCGCTTTCCTGATCGGGACGGTGGCGCTCGTCGGGTTGCCGCCGTTCGCCGGCTTCTGGTCGAAGGACGCGATCCTTGCCTCGGCGCTCGCCGAAGGAGGAGGTCTCGGCTGGACGCTCTTCGTCGCGGGCCTGGTCGGCGCACTGCTGACCGGCGCCTACTCGTTCCGGCTGTACTTCACGGTCTTCCAGGGCACTCGACAGGAAGCCGCGGCCGAGCCCGCTCACGAGCACGAAGTGCACGGAGAGGGCCCGCTCTCGATGGTCCTCCCGGTTGGCGTCCTCGCCGTGCTCTCGGCGATCGGCGGCCTCGTCTCGATTCCGGGGGTCTGGCACCCGTTCACGCACTGGGTCGAGGAGACGGGAGAGCCGCTGGTCGAGGCGACGACGCGACAGGACTACCTCACGAGCGCCATTGCAGTCGCCCTCGGGATCGTCGGGCTCCTTCTCGCCCGGCGCGCCTTCCTCCGTAGCGGACAGCTCGTGACCCAACCGAGCGCCTGGGCCACCTTCGAGCACAAGTTCTACTTCGACGAGCTCTACGACGCGCTCTTCTATCGCCCCGCGGCCGCACTCGCGAACGCGCTCAGGCGCAACGTGGAGGAGCCCGTCATCGAACGCTCGCTGAGCGAGATCGGCTCGGGGACGATTCTGGCGAGCGGAGGACTCGCACGGTTCCAGACCGGGCTCCTGCGCACGTACGCCCTTGCCATCACCTTCGCCGTCTGCGTCCTCATCGTCGTCTTCGTGGCGGTGCGCTAGGGATGCTCACCACGGCGCTGATCCTGCTCCCGCTCGCGGGGGCCCTCGCGATTGCAGTGCTGCCGGTGCCTCGCGAGATGACCGCAGGGCTCGCATTCCTCGTCGCGCTGATGGAGGTGGGGCTCTGGATCGCCGCTGCAACGCGCTTCGACTTCGACGCCGACGGCCTTCAGCTCGGGACGACCGAGGAGTGGGTCGAGAGCCTCGGGATCTCGTACTCGGTCGGTTTCTACGGCTTCTCGCTCTGGCTCGCCGGGGTGACGGTCGTCGTGTCGGCCGCAGCGATCGGCTATGCGCTCTGGGTGGGACGCGACCGGCCGCGCGCCTACCACGCGCTCATGCTCTTCTTGACCGGCGCGGTGGTCGCGACGTTCGCCTCGCAGGATCTCCTTCTGTTCTACGTCTCCTTCGAGGCGATGCTCATCCCGCTGTACGTGCTCGTCGGTGTCTGGGGCGGCGCCAGGCGCATGGCTGCGACGTTCACCTTCGTCGTCTACACGATGGCGGGGTCGCTCCTCATGCTCGCGTCCGTCGTCGCGTTCGGAGTGACGCAGGGCACGTTCAGCCTGCTCGACTCGGGAACGAGCGACAACACGTGGATCTTCCTCGGGTTCGCCGTCGCGTTCGCCGTCAAGGCTCCGCTCTTCCCCTTCCACGGCTGGCTGCCGCTCGCGTACCGCGAGGCGCCGGTCGAGGTCGCGGCCGTTCTGTCCGCGATCGTCTCGAAGACCGCGGTGTACGGGTTCCTCGTCATCGTGCTTGCGAAGTTCCCGGAGCCCGTGGAGGACTTCACCGGCGTGATCCTCGTGCTCGCAGGCGCGGGGCTCGTGTACGGGTCGCTCCTCGCGTTCCGCGCCCCCGACCTGCGCGGGATCGTCGCCTACTCCTCGCTCGCGCAGATGGGGCTCATCACCCTCGGTCTCTTCGCGTTGAACGACCTCGGGCTCGACGGCGCCGTGCTCCAGTCGGTCGCCCATGCGCTCATCTCCGCGTCGATGTTCCTGCTCGTCGGCATGGTCGAGCGGCGCTGCGGAACCGGCGACCTCGACGCGCTCGGCGGGATGGCGCGCGGACGGCCCGCCCTCGCGACCGTGCTGCTCGTCGCCGGGATGGTCGCGCTTGCGGTTCCCGGCTCCGTCACGTTCGCAGGGGAGTTCCTGATCATGGCCGGCGTCTACGAGGAAGGCTGGGGCTACGCCGCGGTCGTCGCGCTCGGCATCGTTCTGGCGGCGATGTACGTGCTGCGGCTGATCTCCGCGGTGCTGCACGTGCGTCCCGGGACCGCCGTGCGGGACGAAGCACTCGACCTGCGGCTCGGTGAGCTGGCGCTCGTGCTCCCGCTCGTCGCCTGCCTCCTGGCGCTCTCGGTCTGGCCTGCCCTCGTCAGTCAGAGCTCGTTCCCGGGAGACGAGCCGGCTCGAGTGGTGGCGGAGGGCTTCAGATGATCGACACCCCGAGCGTCGACTGGCTCGCGCTCTCGCCAACGCTGGCGCTCCTCGGCGCGTCGGGAATCGCGCTGCTCGGCGCGGTGCTCCTGCCGCCGTGGCTGCGAAAGACGGTCGCCGCGGTCGCCGTCTTCGCGGGATTCGTGGTCGCCGCCGTCTTCGCAGGGATCCTGTTCGACGAGTCGCCCGAGGCCGAGACCCTCCTCTCGGAGTCGATGATCCGCGACCAGCTCGGCGCGCTCGCACAGGTCATCCTCGCGATCACCGGCGCCGTCGTCGTCTTCGCCTCCTGGGGCGAGAAGCGTCGAGACAACGGGGAGTACTACTCGCTCCTCGCGGCCGCCGGAGCAGGGATGCTCTTCTTCGTCCAGGCCGAGAACCTGATGACGCTCTTCCTCGGGCTCGAGTGGTTCTCGCTCTGCCTCTACATCCTCGTCGCTTTCGACACGGACCGGGAGACCTCCCTGGAAGCAGGGCTCAAGTACGTGATCGTCGGCGGTTTCGGCTCGGCGGTGCTCCTCTTCGGCTCTGCGCTCGTCTTCGGGGCGACAGAGGCGCTCGGCTTCGCCGAGATCGCGGCGGCGGAAGCGGGCGACGACCCATTCCTCGTCGCAGGCCTCGCGATGATCCTCGCCGGGCTCGCGTTCAAGGTCTCGGCCGCGCCGTTCCACATGTGGACGCCGGACGTGTACCAGGGCGCGCCGACCTCGGTGACCGCGTTCATGTCGGCGGCGACGAAGACGGCCGCGTTGGTCGTGACCTTGCGCATCCTCGTCACCGCGTTCCCGGACGAGAGCGAGATCTGGACGATCGCGGTCGCGGTCATCGCGTGCATCTCGCTCGCATGGGGGAACCTCGCCGCGCTCGCGCAGCGCGACGTGAAGCGGATTCTCGCCTTCTCCTCGATCTCGCATGCCGGGTTCATGCTGATCGCGATCGCCGCCGGGAGCTGAGCGCGGCGCCGAGGCACTCCTCTACTACCTCGTCCCCTACTCCGCGATGTCGGTCGGCGCCTTCGCAGTCGTCGCCGCGCGCGAGCGGGAGCTCGAGCTGCCGGTGAACCTCGAAAGGCTTGCCGGCCTCGGCTGGGAGCGGCCTTTCTACGGCGCCGCCCTGTGGATCTTCATGCTCGGCATGGCCGGATTCCCGCTCACCGGCGGCTTCTTCGGGAAGCTCTTCGTCTTCTCCGCGGCGTATGAGGCAGGCGACTGGTGGCTCGTGCTCGTGGGCGTCGCCGCGACCGCGCTCTCGCTCGCGTACTACCTGAACGTCGTCCGTTGGCTGTACATGCGCTCGGGCGCGGAGCTGCGGCTCGCTCCCGTGGGCGGGGCGCCACCTCGAGAGATCGCGCTCGGCGTCGCCGTGGCCGCAGCGGTCGTCGTCACCGTAGGATCGTTCGTCGCCGCCGAGCCCATCCTCGACCTCGCGTCCGACGCGGCGACCGCACTCTCCTTCTGACTAGATTCCACACGTGGCGACCGAACTGACCTGGCTCGGGCACGCGTCGTTTCGAGTCGACACGCCCGGCGGCAAGCGCATCTACGTCGATCCTTTTCTCACGGGCAACCCGAAGACGCCCGACTCGGAACGCACGCCCGAGCGCTGCGACCTCATCCTCGTCACGCACGGCCACGGCGACCACTCGGCCGATGCGGCCGCGGTTCACACTCGCTTCGAGTGCCCCGTCGTCGCCCAGAGCGAGCTGCGGCACTGGCTGACGGCCCAGGGCGTGGCGGACGACGGGGGCAGCCACTCCGTCAACAAGGGCGGCACCATCTCGGTCGAGGGTGTCCGAGTGACGCTCACGCACGCACAACACTCGTCGAGCGCTCCGGACGGGACCTACACCGGTGAGTCGTGCGGGATCGTGCTCGAGCTCGAAGACGAGCTCACGCTCTACTTCGCCGGCGACACCAGCGTCTTCGGGGACATGTCCCTCATCGGTCGCATCTACTCGCCGGATGTCGCGATCCTTCCGATCGGCGACCACTTCACGATGGGGCCGCGCGAGGCGGCCGTCGCGATCGAGCTGCTCGGCGTCATCCGCTGCGTCCCGTGCCACTACGGGACGTTCGGGCTCCTGACCGGCACCCCGGACGAGCTGCGCAAGCTCGTGCCGGACGGCATCGAGATCCTGGCGCCGGAGCCCGGGGAGACGCTGGTCTTCTGATGCGGGAGCGCTGGTTCGGCTCGACCGGTCGCAGGGTGCCGGAGATCGTCCTCGAGGGCGCGATGGACATCGAGGGCGCGCTGGTGCTCGACGACCTGTCCGACCTCGAACGCATCCGCGCGGCGCACGTCGAAGGCACCCCGGTCGTCGTCCGGGCGGAGTCCTCGGAGGAGGTCGTGAACGCACTCTCCCGCGGCGAGGTCGCCTGCGTGCTCGTTCGGGACGAGGCGCTTCTCGCACTCGACCTCGCGGAGCTGACCTACGGCTAGCAGCTCCCCCCTTGTTTCGACCTACTCGATCTGTGCCTGCGACCGCGAAGCGCGCCAGTGGGGAGTCGCCGTCCAGTCGAAGTTCCTCGCCGTCGGGTGCATCGTCCCGTGGGCGAAGCCGCTCGTGGGCGCGCTCGCGACGCAGGCCTGGGCGAACCCGCGCTACGGGCCGGAGGGTCTCGAGCTGCTCGAAGCGGGTCACTCTGCTCAGGAGACCGTCGACCGCCTGACCGCGACGGACGAGGAGCGCGGGAAACGGCAGCTCGGGATCGTCGACGGGGAGGGACTGGCCGCCACGTACACCGGCGCCGACTGCCAGGACTGGGCGGGCGGGCGCGTGGGCGACGGCTATGCCGCACAGGGCAACATCCTCGTCTCCGCGGAAACCGTGGACGCGCTCGCCGAGACGTTCGAGTCGAGTGCCGGCCGGCCTCTCGTCGAGCGCCTGCTCGACTGCCTCGACGCGGCGCAGGCAGCGGGAGGGGACCGGCGCGGCCAGCAGTCGGCCGCGATTCTCGTAGTCGGCCCAGAGCAGGGCTTCGCAGGCCTCTCCGACGTCTTCGTGGACCTGCGCGTGGACGACCACGCGCGGCCGCTCGAGGAGCTGCGCCGCATCTTCGCGATCCACCAGGAGCTCTTTCCGACGCTGGCCATGAGGTCTCGGCAGGGATGAGGATCACGAACGTCGAGGTGCCCGGCTACGAGCGGGTCGCGCGGGCCGAGGACGAGGCGAGCGGCCTGCGCGCGTTGATCAGCGTGCACTCCACCCGTCTCGGCCCCTCGCTCGGCGGCATGCGCCTGTGGCCGTACGCGACGGATGACGCGGCGCTCGAGGACGTGCTCCGGCTCTCGCGCGCGATGACGTATAAGTCCGCGGTCGCCGGCACTGGGCTGGGCGGCGGCAAGTCCGTGGTG
>CAVRLT010000012.1:0-19289 GCA_963721795.1 uncultured Actinomycetes bacterium | reverse complement strand
CGAGAGGGTGTCGAGCAGTTCCACGAGGACAGCGTAGAGAATCGCCCCGTGACCCAGACCCGCGCGCTGCCGCTCGCCGCACTCGTCGGCGTGACGGCGATCTGGGGACTCACCTTCGTCCAGGTGCAGGACGCGCTCGCCCTGTATCCCCTGTTCGCGTTCCTGGCCGTGCGCTTTCTCATCTCGACGCTGGTCCTGGCCCCGTTCGCGCTCGGTTCGCTGCGCGACATGCCGCGATCCGGATACGTCGCAGGGATCGGCGTCGGCACGCTGCTCGCCGCCGCCGATCCGGCCTGGCAGACCGCGGGGCTCGAGCTCACGACCGTTACGAGCACGGGTTTCATCACGGGTCTCTACGTCGTACTCACACCGCTGCTCGCGCTCGCGTTGTTCGGGACTCGGGTGCCGCCTTCGCTGTGGCTCGGAGTCACGCTGGCGGTGATCGGCCTGCTCCTCCTGACGGCGTCCCTGGCGGGTCCACGCTCGGAAACGCGCTCGTTCTCGCGAACGCGATCTTCCAGGCGTTCCAGATCACCGCGATGGAGCGCTTCGCCCCGCGCTATGACCCGCGGGCGCTGACGTTCCTGCAGATGGCGACGGCATTCGTCGGCTTCATGGTCATCGCTGTCGCTCTTGGAGAGCTCGAGGTTCCGCACGGCGCGACGGTATGGGGCGCGCTCCTCGTCACCGGCATTTTCGCCGGTGCGCTCGGGTACCTGATCGCGACGTGGGTGCAGGCGCGAACGACGGCGGCACGAGCGGCGCTCGTCTTCACGCTCGAGGCGCCGTTCGCCGCGCTGTTCGGAGTGCTCCTTGCGGACGAGCTCCTGGGCTGGACTGGGCTGCTCGGCTGCGCAGTGATGATGACCGGCATCGTCCTCGCGGAGCCTGCCGCTGCGCGTGCGCTTCGGCGGGTCGCCGGTAGGGCGCGTACCTGAGATGGACGCCGTCCTGCTCGCGCTCGCCTCGGCGATCCTCTTCGGCGCGACAACGGTTGCGATGCGGGTCGCGTTTCGGGCCGGCGCGCCTCGCGGAGGGTGGAGCGCTGTTCACGGTTCTCGTCGCGATCGGGGTCGTTGCGCCATTCGCGGTGGTACAGGGCGGCTTCACGACGGACGTGTGGCCGTTCCTGCTCGCGGGGCTGCTCGGCCCCGGGCTCTCGCAGTTCCTGTTCACGTTCGCCGTCCGCGAGGCGGGCGCCGCGAGGACGTCGGTCGTCATCGGCACGGGGCCGCTCTTCTCGATCGTCATCGCCCTCGTTCTCCTCGGTGAGCCGCTCGAGACGGCCCTCGTCGCCGGCGCGCTCTTGATCGTGGTCGGCGGGCTCCTTCTCGTCCGCGAGCGAGACCGGCCGGAGCACGTGCGGGCGCTCGGCCTCGTGCTGGCGCTGCTCGCGACGATCGTCTTCGCGGCGCGTGACAACCTCGTCCGCTGGCTGGCGGTCGACACGGACGTGTCGCCGGGCGTCGCAGCGGGGGCCACGCTGACCGCGGGAGCCGCGCTCATGACGGTGTTCGTCCTCGTCGGCCGCGCACCCCTGCGGGCGCACGACGCGCGCGCGTTCGCCCCCGCCGGCGTCCTCTTCGGGCTCTCGTACGTCTGCCTGTTCGAGGCGTACTACCGGGGCCTGGTCACGGTCGTCTCGCCCTTGGTCGGGACGGAGTCGCTCTGGGGCGTGGTACTCGCGGCGATCGTGCTCGGGCGTTCGGAGCGGGTCGGGCTTCGCTTGGTCGCGGGGGCACTCCTCGTCGTTGCCGGCGGGGCGCTGATCGCCGTGTTTCGCTAGTTGGGCACCGTCGGGGCAATCTGCTACGCTCACGCTCAGATTTTCTGTAGCTCTCACTAGTCAAGGAGACTGATCCATGGCCAAGACCATCGGAATCGACCTCGGCACGACCAACTCCTGCATGGCCGTGCTCGAAGGATCCGAGCCCACCGTCATCCCGAACGCCGAGGGCGGGCGCACGACGCCCTCCGTGGTCGCCTTCGGGCGGGACGGCCAGCGGCTCGTCGGCGCGCCCGCCAAGCGCCAGCAGGTGACCAACCCGACCAACACGATCTTCTCGATCAAGCGTTTCATGGGCCGCAAGCACGAGGAGGTCTCGGAGGAGATGACGATCGTTCCCTACGAGGTCGTCAAGGGCCCGAACGAGGACGTCCGCGTCAAGGCCGAGGGGAAGGACTACGCCCCGCCGGAGATCTCCGCGATGATCCTCCAGAAGCTCAAGTCCGACGCGGAGGCGTACCTGGGCGAGACGGTCACCGATGCGGTCGTGACCGTGCCCGCGTACTTCAACAACGCGCAGCGCGAGGCGACGAAGGACGCCGGCAAGATCGCCGGCCTCAATGTCCTTCGCATCATCAACGAGCCGACCGCCGCCGCGCTGGCCTACGGCCTCGACAAGGAAGGCACGGAGCAGACGATCCTCGTCTTCGACCTCGGCGGCGGCACGTTCGACGTGTCGGTGCTCGAGCTCGGCGAGGGGGTCTTCGAGGTCAAGGCGACGAACGGCGACAACCACCTGGGCGGCGACAACTTCGACAAGGCGGTCGTCGACTGGATGATCGCGGAGTTCAAGCGCGACCAGGGGATCGACCTCGGGCAGGACCCGATGGCACTCCAGCGGCTCTACGAGGCCGGCGAGAAGGCGAAGATCGAGCTGTCGTCCACGATGACGACGCAGATCAACCTGCCGTTCATCACCGCGACGCCCGAGGGCCCGAAGCACCTCGATCTCCAGCTCACGCGCGCGAAGCTGAACGAGCTCGCGCACGACCTGCTCGAGCGCACCGTCGAGCCGACCAAGAAGGCGATCGCCGATGCCGGGCTCACCGCCTCGGACATCGAGCACGTGATCCTCGTCGGCGGCATGACGCGCATGCCTGCGGTGCAGGAGAAGGTCAAGGAGCTCATCGGGAAGGATCCGCACAAGGGTGTCAACCCGGACGAGGTCGTCGCCGTCGGCGCCGCCATCCAGGCCGGTGTCCTCAAGGGCGACGTCAAGGACGTGCTCCTGCTCGACGTGACCCCGCTCTCGCTCGGGATCGAGACGAAGGGCGGCGTGTTCACCAAGCTGATCGACCGGAACACCACGATTCCGACGCGAAAGTCGGAGACGTTCACCACGGCCGAGGACAACCAGCCGTCGGTCGAGATCCACGTCGGCCAGGGCGAGTCGGAGATGATCGGCTTTAACAAGACGCTCGGCAAGTTCCAGCTCGTCGGTATTCCGCCGGCGATGCGAGGGATGCCACAGATCGAGGTCTCCTTCGACATCGACGCGAACGGGATCATCAACGTCTCGGCGAAGGACCTCGGCACGGGCAACGAGCAGCAGATCCGGATCGAGGGCGGCTCGGGGCTCAGCGAGAGCGACGTCGAGCAGATGATCAAGGCGGCCGAGGCGCATGCAGGTGAGGCGCACCAGCTGCGTGAGCTCGCGGATGCGCGGAACGCCGGTGAGCAGCTCGCCTACCAGGCCGAGCGCACGCTCGCCGAGCACCGCGACAAGGTCGACGAGGCCACCGCTTCGACGATCGAGGGGCGAATCATGGAGCTGCGCCAGGCGGTCGAAGCCTCGGACGTCGCGGACATCCAGGCGAAGTCCGCGGCGCTCGACGAGGCCTCCCGCTCGCTCGCAGACGCGATCTACGCGCAGGCGTCTGCAGCGCAGTCCGCCTCGCAGTCGCAGACGTCCGGCAACGGCGGCCCGACCGAGGACGAGGTCGTCGAGGACGCCGACTTCGAGGTCATCGACGAAGAGGAAGAGGCGCGGACGTCGTGACCAAGCACGTCCAGCCGCACGGGGCCGAATCGGCTGAAGCCGATTCGGCCCAAGGGGACGATGACGCTGTCGCGAGCGCACGAGCGGAGACGGGACGAGTACCTCGACCTTCTTCAGCGGACGAAGGCGGACTTCGAGAACTACCGCAAGCGCGCCGCGCGCGACCAGGAACGCCTGGTCGCGCACGCGCACGAGCGGCTCGTGCGGGAGCTGCTCCCCGTGCTCGACGACCTCGAGCGCACGCTCGAGGCCGCGGAGCGCCACGAGGAAGCGGCGTTGGTCGACGGGGTCCGGCTCGTCGAGCGATCGCTCCGAAAGGCGCTCGAGAAGGAGGGGCTCACGGAGATCGAGGCCCAGGGCCAGTTCGACCCGCACGTGCACGAGGCGGTCCTCACTCAGCCCGCGGACGATGCGGTGCACGGCGCCGTCCTCGAGGTCATGCAGCGGGGCTACCGCATCGGGGACAAGGTCGTGCGTCCTGCCAAGGTGATCGTCGCCGAATGAAATCGTTCTTCTCCGTTTGTAGGGGCGAGGCTTGCCTCGCCCTCGTGCTGGGCGGTGGCGCGTAGGTGCCCAGCCCTTACGAGGTCCTCGGCGTCGCGAAGAACGCGTCCGACGACGAGATCAAGAAGGCCTACCGCAAGCTCGCCCGCGAGTACCACCCGGATCGAAACCCGGGCGACAACCGTGCGGAGGAGAAGTTCAAGGAGGTCCAGACCGCCTACGACCTGCTCTCCGACGCCGAGAAGCGCCGCACCTACGACACGTTCGGTGCCTCGGGCGGGCGGGGGTTCTCCGGAGCGGACGGGGGCGGAGGCCCCGGTGGCGTTCGCTTCGAGGAGTTCGACCTCGGCAACCTGAGCGATCTCTTCGGCGGCATGTTCGGCGGCGGCGCCCGCCGCGGCCAGGCTCGCCGGCCGACGCGGGGAGACGACCTCGAGACGCGTGTGAGCATCTCCTTCGAAGACTCCCTCGAGGGCGTGCAGGTGCGCATCCCCGTCGAGGCCGAGGATGTCTGCTCCGTCTGTCACGGCACCGGCGCCGAGCCCGGCACCGCACCCGTCGTCTGCCCGCAGTGCGCAGGCCGGGGGGTCGTCTCGGACTCGCAGGGGCTCTTCGCGTTCTCCCAGCCGTGCCCGCGCTGCCAGGGGAACGGCTCGATCGTCGAGAAGCCGTGCCGGAACTGCCGCGGGGCGGGACGCGAGCGCCGGAGGAAGCGCTATGCGGTCAAGATCCCGGCGGGCGCGAAGGCTGGGACCCGTGTCCGGCTCAAGGGCAAGGGCGAGGCCGGGCTGAACGGGGGGCCCCCGGGAGACCTGCACGTCGTCGTCGACGTCGAGCCGTCGCCTCTCTACGAGCGACGCGGCGCCGATCTCGTGCTCGAGGTTCCCGTCACGTTCGCCGAGGCGGCGCTAGGCGCGTCGGTCGAGATCCCGACCCCAGACGGGCCGGTGTCACTGAAGATCCCGGCCGGGACGGAGAGCGGAAAGCTGCTGCGCGTCAAGGGTCGCGGTGCGCCGCAGCTGAAGGGCAAGGGACGCGGCGATCTGCTCGCCCGCGTGAACGTGTCGATCCCGAAGAAGCTCACGAAGGCCGAGAAGGAAGCGCTCGAGGGCTATCAGAAGGTGTCGCGCGAGAACCCGCGTGAGCGCTTCGTCGAGGTCGGGTAATGGTCTGATGGACCGCCCGCGCTACATGATCTCCGTCGCCGCCGAGCTCGTCGGGATGCACCCGCAGACGCTGCGGCTGTACGAGGCGAAGGGCCTCGTTCGACCCGGACGCACGCCGGGCGGCACGCGTCTCTACTCCGAGAACGACCTCGAGCGGCTGCGGCTCATCCAGCGGCTGACGACCGAGCTCGGGCTCAACCTCGCAGGGGTCGAGCAGGTGCTGCGCCTGCAGGACGAGCTCAATCGAACGCGCGCGCGCATGGAACGAGTAGAGCGCGAGCTCCGCGCCGAGATCGCGGAGGTTCATCGCTCGTACAGGCGCGAGCTCGTCGTCTACCGGCCCGCGCAGGCACCTGCGACCGTCAGCAGAAGGGCACGAACATGAGCTTGCAACAGTCTGTTGCAAACTTGACGACTGCTCGGAGAGCCCGTCTCCGAGCGGGATGTCACCCCACTTTGCAACAGACTGTTGCAAGCGAACGATCGGACGTTCGATGGATTTCAACCGCCTGACCCTCAAGTCGCAGGAGGCGGTCGCGGCAGCGCAGGAGCTTGCGCGCCGATCGGGCAATCCCGAGCTGACGCCGGATCACTTGACTCTGGCCTTGCTCGAGCAGGAGCTGCCACGCACGCTCGTCGATCGTGCGGGCTACGGGGCCGCCGAGCTGCGTGCCGAGGCAGAGGCACGCGTGCGGAACCAGCCCACGATCTCGGGCGGCGTCGCGCAGCCGCAAGCCTCGCCGGCCCTCAGCCGAGTGCTCGACAAGGCCTTCGAGGAGATGCGCGCTCTGGGCGACGAGTACGCCTCGGTCGAGCACCTCCTGCTCGCGCTCGACGTCGTCCCGCGTGACGCGCTGCTCGAGGCGCTCCAGGACGTCCGAGGCGGGCAGAACGTCACGAGCCAGGATCCCGAGGGCACGTACCAGGCGCTCGAGAAGTACGGGCGCGACCTGACCGCGCTCGCCGAAGCGGGCAAGCTCGACCCGGTCATCGGCCGCGACGACGAGGTGCGGCGGGTGATCCAGGTCCTCTCCAGGCGCACGAAGAACAACCCCGTCCTGATCGGCGAGCCGGGCGTCGGCAAGACCGCGATCGTGGAGGGGCTCGCCCAGCGGATCGTCGCCGGCGACGTCCCCGAGGGGCTCAAAGGCAAGCGCGTTTGGGCGCTCGACGTCGGGGCGCTCCTTGCCGGAGCGAAGTACCGCGGCGAGTTCGAGGAGCGGCTGAAGGCCGTCCTCGCGGAGATCCAGAACGCGGCCGGCGACATCGTCCTCTTCATCGACGAGCTCCACACGATCGTCGGCGCAGGCGCCGCGGAGGGCGCCGTCGACGCCGCCAACCTCTTGAAGCCGATGCTCGCCCGTGGCGAGCTGCGCGCGGTCGGAGCCACGACTCTGGACGAGTACCGCAAGCACATCGAGAAGGACGCCGCCCTCGAGCGCCGCTTCCAGCCGGTCTTCGTCGGCGAGCCGTCCGTTGCCGACTCGATCGCGATCCTGCGCGGGCTCAAGGAGCGCTACGAGGCGCACCACGGGGTGGAGATCAGGGACTCCGCATTGGTCGCCGCCGCCGTGCTCTCGGAGAGGTACGTCAGCGACCGCTTCCTGCCGGACAAGGCGATCGACCTGGTGGACGAGGCGGCGTCGCGCCTCCGCATGCAGATCGACTCGTCTCCCGTCGAGCTCGACGAGGCGGAGCGCCGTGTGCGCCAGATCGAGATCGAGCTGGCGGCCATGGTCAACGAACCCGACAACGTGCGCGCGCCTCTCGAGCGCGAGCTCGCCGAGGCGAAGGCGCGCCGCGACGAGCTGGCCGCGCGCTGGTCTCGCGAGAAGGACGGGCTGCAGCGGGTCGCGGAGATCAAGAAGCAGATCGACGAGCTTCGGATGGAAGCCGAGCGGGAGGAGCGCCTGGGGAATCTCGGTCGCGTCGCCGAGATCCGCTACGGCGCTCTCCCCGAGCTCGAGAAGGAGCTTGCGGAGCGCGAGCAGCCGTCCGAGGCGCCGATGGTCAAGGAGGAGGTCGACGAGGACGACATCGCCGCGGTCGTCGCGTCGTGGACGGGGATCCCCGCCTCGCGGCTGCTGGAGGGGGAGGTCGAGAAGCTCATCCACATGGAGGAGCGCCTGCACCAGCGCGTCGTCGGCCAGGATGAGGCTGTAGAGGCGGTGTCCAACGCGCTTCGCCGCGCTCGCTCCGGCCTCCAGGACCCCAACCGGCCGATCGGCTCGTTCGTCTTCCTCGGCCCGACCGGCGTCGGGAAGACCGAGCTCGCGCGCGCTCTCGCCGAGTTCATGTTCGACGACGAGCGGGCGATGGTCAGGTTGGACATGTCGGAGTACCAGGAGCGGCATACGGTCGCGCGGCTCGTCGGGGCGCCGCCCGGCTACGTCGGCTACGAGGAAGGCGGGCAGCTGACCGAGGCCGTCCGCCGGCGTCCGTACGCCGTGCTCCTCCTCGACGAGATCGAGAAGGCGCACTCCGAGGTCTTCAACACGTTGCTCCAGCTCCTCGACGACGGACGGCTGACGGACGGTCAGGGGCGGACGGTCGACTTCCGGAACACGGTCGTGATCATGACCTCGAACATCCGCTCACCGGAGGCGCTCCAGGAGCAGTTCCGGCCTGAGTTCCTGAACAGGATCGACGAGATCGTCGTCTTCGAGCCGCTGACCCGCGAGCAGCTCACCGAGATCGTCGAGCTCCAGCTCGCGAGGCTCCGCGAACGGCTCGCCGAGCGCCGGATCGAGCTCGAGCTCACCGACGAGGCGAAGGAGCACCTCGCCGAGGCGGGCTGGGACCCGGCCTACGGCGCCCGCCCGCTCAAGCGCGCGATCCAGCGCATGCTCGAGAACCCGCTGGCGCTCGAGCTCCTCGAAGGACGCTTTTCCGAAGGCGATGTCGTGCGCGCGACCCTGCAGGATGACGAGCTCGTCTTCGAGCGCGCCGAAATGGGCGCGCCCGCCACCGCGTAGCCTCTCGTACGGAACCGGCGTACGATCGACGGGTAATGCCCGCGGCCATCGTCGGCCGAGAGGCCGAGCTCGCGTCCATCCGAGATTTCGTCGGCAGCATCGCCGATGGGGCGACCGCGCTCGTGCTGGAGGGCGCAGGCTGGTGTCGGCAAGACGACGGTCTGGAGCGCAGGCATCGCGGAGGCGGAAGAGCAGGGAGTCCTGGCTCTTCGGTCGTGTCCTGCGGAGAGCGAGACAGCGCTGTCGTTCTCGGGAGTCGGCGATCTCCTCGACCGGTGCTCGACGCGGTGCTCGCCCCGCTGCCCAACCCGCTCAAGGCGGGCGCTCAGCCCGCGCAGCCGTCTCGAGCCTTAGACGACGTGCCCTCCGCCCGATCCGCATTCGGTCGGAGTCGCCGTATGGCTGAATCTCGCCCATTATCCGCCGCGACGTGCTCGCATCCGACACGTCGAGGCTACGGCGCCAGCGGGGGCATCGGTTGACCGGCACATCGTCGGCGACAACTCGTACCGGGAGCCGCCGAAGCCCGTGATTCACCCTACGACGATCGCCGCCTCGGAGCTCCGGCCATGAGATCGAGTGGTCGCAGATCGGGATGGGATTCGGGCTCGGGATCCTGCTCGCTATCGGCCTCTTCCTGGCGATGCGCTCCACGCGGAGCCGCCAACTCGCTCACTGAACCGGGTCATCGCGCCCGCCGACGCACGACCGCCCCTGGAAAGGGGCGGTCGTGCACTGTCGCGGTTTACTTCGCGTCGTGGAGCAGGCCTCGAAGCCGTATCGGAAGAGCTGGTGGAGGCGGGGGCTGAACGCGCTCGTCCGTCCTCTTGCGCGTGTGGGGCTGACGGGGCCACGAACCCACCTTCTTACCGTTTCCGGCCGCAAGACGGGCACGCCCTGGTCGACTCCGGTCTCGATCGTCGAGGAAGGCGGCGAACGGTGGCTCGTCGCGCCGTACGGCGACCGGAACTGGGTGAAGAACGCACGGGCGGCGGGGCAGGTGGAGCTGCGCAGGGGACGTCGCCGCGAGCAGCTGTCCGTGGTGGAGCTCTCCCCCCGCGAGGCCGTTCCCGTGCTCAGGCGCTACTACGAGCTCGGTCGCCTGACCCGGCCGTTCTTCGACGTGAGCCTCGAATCGAGCGACGAGGAGTGGCTCGCGGAGGCTCCGTGTCATCCGGTCTTCCACTTGGAGCGAACAATCCGTACTCTTTGAGAGCGCGGGAGAACCGCACGATGGTCGAGGGGGGCATGATGCCGGTCTTGCTGGAGAACGAGATCTTGCTGGTAGCTGCGACGGAGCTGGAGCTCTGCGGCCATCCGGGGCTCGTCTGTGGCGTCGGACCGGTCGAGGCGGCGGCGACGATCTCGCGCGAGCTGGCGCTGAATCAGCCGCGCGCCGTCGTCAACGTCGGTATCGCGGGCAGCAGAGGATTGACTCCCGGAACCATCGTCATCGGCTCCGAGGCGTTCTACTGCGACCTCGGCGCCGAGATTCCGATCGTCGACCGCGTTCGAGCCGATCAGGAATTCGTCGCCGAGATCCAGGCGGCGATTCCCGAGGCCGTCGTCCTCCCGATCGCCACGAGCGCGTACGTCACTGGCTCGGAAAGAGCCAGCGAGAAGTTCCGTGTCGAGGGCATGGAGGGCTTCGGCGTCCTGCGTGCCTGTGAGCTCGCCGAGGTTCCGGGCTGCGAGGTGCGTGTGATCTCGAACGACATCGGCGAGGGAGATCGCGCCCTGTGGATGATGCGGCGCGCCCTCGAGGTGCTCGACGGGGTCATGCCGCGGCTGCACGGCGGCGTCGTCGCCCATCGCTAGACAGCGCTGATGGCGCGGGCAGCGTCCACGCGCCGAGAGCTCCCACCGCCGCTCCCGCCGGAGTCGCGCACCGTCGGCCAGCTGGTCGGCGAGGCGATCCGGATCTACGGGAGGAACGTCTGGAAGGCGCTCGCGATCGGCCTCCCGATCGCGTTGGTCAACGCGCTCGTGTGGGCGGCACCCGACTCGAATCCGGTCTTCGTCGCGGCGGTCGGAGCACTCCTGGCGACGCTCAGCTACGTCGTCGCGTGCTCGATCGTCACCGAGCAGTCGTTGCGGAGCAGGCACGCCATCGTCGCCTACTGCATCGGCGTGCTCGTCTTCGTCCCTTTTCCACTGCTCGCAACGCTCTTCGTCCTTCCCGGCCTCATCTGGCTGTCGCTCTTCGGTCTCGCGGTTCCGGTCGCGCTCGTGGAGGGTCTCGGCGTGCGTGGGTCGCTGATCCGCGCGGTGCGGCTCGCCCGGGCGGACTTCGTCCACGTTCTGGGAGGGTTGGCCACGCTCGCGATCCTGGTGTTTCTCACCCAGGCATCGCTCTTCTTCGTCCTCCGCGAGTTCGCGGAGAACACGAGAGTCGCGGCGGCAACGCTGGCTTCCATCGTCGTGTCGCCGCTCGTGCTTCTCGGAGCCGCGCTCCTGTACGTCGACCAGACCGCTCGATTAGGCTCACCCCGCGAGCGACGAAAGGAGCCCGATGCCCACGTACCTGATGCTCACGACGCTGACCGAGAAGGGGATCCAAACGCTGCACGCGAACCCCGCCCGGCTCCGTGAGGTCAACCGCGACGTCGAGGAGATGGGCGCGAAGGTGCTCCACCAGTGGGCTGCGCTCGGCGGCTACGACTTCGTCAACATCGTCGAAGCTCCCGACGACGTCACCATCGCGAAGGTGTCGGTCGCGCTGGGCGCGCGCGGAAGCGCGAAGCTCGAGTCGCTACCGCTGATCTCGGTCGACGACTTCCTGGGCACGCTGACGTAGCGGCGAGGCTCGCCTCGCCCTGAAGTACGGCGCGCGAGGGCGAGGCAAGCCTCGCCCCTACAACGCGAGGAATCCGGTCTGACTCGGCTCCACGTGGAGCGGGCTCGCCGGGAGTCCTGCCTGCGGCTCGAGGTTGAACTCGCGCGGCGCGACGTCGTTCGGCGTGTCCGGGTGGAACAGCGCGGCCAGCAGCTGGATCTGACGTCGGCCCGGCCCGAGCTCCCACTGACCGCCGCCGTAGGCGCCGATCCCGTGTGCCTCGCAGTAGTCGTAGGCGGCGAACAGCCGTTCCACCGAGCCGAAGCGCGAGGGCTTCACGTTCACCGTCTTCGGCGGCCAGGTCAGGTTCTCGATGTCTTCGACCGAATGGATGATCGCGTCCCAGGTCACCCGGTCGCGGTGCGGCTCGAGCACGTCCACCGTCTCGGGGGTCAGGCCCGGATCCTCGAGCCACGCGTCGGGTAGCCCCTCCGCGACCCGCAGGTAGAGAGCCGGGTCGGCGGGAGTGTCGACGACGGTTCCCCGGTACTGGCCCTTGAGGTCGACCGAGTCGACGGCGCCGGTCGCGGCGAGCTCTTGGATCAGGGTCTCGGTCCAGTCCGCATTCGCGTCGAGCTTGAAACGCAGCCCGGGATAGAGACGGATCCACGAGTCGAAGCGCTCGGTCGAGGGAGGGGACCCGAGGCCCATCGAGACGACGAACTCGACCGGTCTGGCCTCCCGCTGGGTCGCGTCCCCGAGCGAAGCCCCTGCCTGGCGGAGCGCGAGGTCGAGCGCTGCGCTCTCGTAGGCCCACCGCCTGTAGTCGTGGTACGCGTGCTGCGCGGGCTCCTGCTCGAAGAGCGACAGCGTGGCCAGGTGCTCCGAGAACGTGTGCAGCGTCCACGAGCCGGTCAGCGGCAGCACCGGCCCGCGTGCCTGCGCGCTGTCGTGCTCCTCCCCGTGGTAGGTGACGTCCTCGCCGATTCCCTCTTCGCCCCCGCCTTGCAGATGGATTACGGTCGTCTTGCGGAGGAAGTCGGCTCGGGCCTGAAGCTCGAGGCCTTCTAGGGCGTACTCCTCGATCTCGAGCGGGAGGTCGCTGACCGCGTCGTACAGGCTCACAGGGCCGCGTACGCTACAGCGGTCTCCGCGGCCAGGCGTGCGTTCGACACGATCAGCTCCCGGTTGATCTCGCGCGTGCGGCCGCCGGAGTGTCGTGCATGTACGAGAGGACGAACGGTGTCACGGCCTGCCCGGAGACGCTCGCGGCGGCCGCTGCGGACACGGCCGATTCGATCAGGTTCTGGACGTCCACGCTCTCGGGCGGCGGTTGCGCGAGCACGATGCCGGCGCCGCCGAGCTCCCAGTGGGCGCGGGCGATGTGGGCGGCCTCCGCGGGTTCCTCGACCCGGTGAGGCACGGACGGGCCTCCTTCCGCGGCGTAGAAGAGTGGCAGGGTGTCGTTCGGAAGCCGAGCACCGGGATTCCGAGCGTCTCCAGAAGCTCGACCGTCGCGGGCACGTCGAGCAGCGACTTCACGCCCGAGGAGACGACAAGAGCTCGGGCGCGCGCAAGCGCGGGGATGTCCGCGGAGACGTCGGGAGGGGATGGGAACCCGCGGTGGACTCCGCCGATCCCGCCGGTGCCGAGAAACGGAATCCCGACCCAGTCGGCGACGGTGAGCGCTCCGCCCACCGTCGTCGCGCCGACGACGCCCTGAACCGCGCAGGCCGCCAGGTCCCGGGACCGGCCTTGCTCGATCCGCGGTGAAGCGCTCGAGCTCGGATGGCTCGAGACCCACTCGGATGACACCATCGAGCACGCCGATCGTCGCCGGCACCGCTCCTGCCTCGCGTACGGCCGCCTCGCTCGCGAGACCGACCTCGACCCCGTCCGGTGCCGGGAACCCGTGCGCGACCAGCGTGGTCTCGAGCGCGACGACCGCATCGCCGGCGTCGAGCGCCGCGCGCACCTGGTCGCCGACGACGATGAGCTCGCTCACTGCCGCCGAGCCTAATTGGGCATCGCGCCGACCTGCTGCACGCAGCGGGCGGCCGCCTCGAGCGCGAGATCCGGGCCACCGACGATCCACCCGGCTGCGAGCGCGTCTCCCGCTCCGGTCGTGTCGACCACCTGCGAGACCGGGAGGGCGGGGCGCTCGTCGCCGTCGAAGGAGCACCCTCGCGCTCCCCGCTTCGCGATCCACTGCTATCTGGGAGAGGGCCGCCGAAGATCTCCTCCTCTCGTTCGGTCGCGAAGACGGCGTCGGGAGCGAGCTGTGTGGCGGTCTCGCGAAGCTCGACGGGGCCTGCGTCCCCGATGGCGCTCCAGGTTGTGAGATCGATGCTGATCGCGGATCCCTGCTCCCTTGCGATCACGGCGGCCCGGTGCGCGGCGCTCCGGGCCGGCTCGCGGAGCAGTGCGTACCCCGAGACGAAAAGATGGTCGCAGCCTTCGAGCCACGCAGGATC
This sequence comes from uncultured Actinomycetes bacterium, assembly GCA_963721795.1. GTDB lineage: Bacteria > Actinomycetota > Thermoleophilia > Gaiellales > Gaiellaceae > GMQP-bins7. The sequence goes on along the minus strand of CAVRLT010000012.1, from coordinate 5,609 downwards.
GAGCTCGTCCGCGCGAAACGCGCTCGCCGTTCCGCGGTCGGACGCCATCGAGCGCTCGCCGTCCGAAGACACGAGCGCGCAGATCACGCCGTTTCGGCCTTCGACCGGCCCCACAACCTGGACACCCCTCGCTTCGAGTCCGGCGAGTGCAAGCCGGCCTGCCTCGTCATCTCCCCGCTTTGTGATTACGCGGGAGCTCGCGACGAGCGCCGCCGCCCAGGCCGCCACGTTTGCGGCCTGACCCCCAGGACCGACGTGGATTTCGGCGTTCGTGTCACCTCCCGACGCGAGCGGGTCTCGCAGCCGGACGATCACGTCCAGCGTGAGGTCTCCGAAGGCGCAGACAAGCACGTGCCGGATCGTAAGATCAGTTCATGGACGGCGACGAGCGACGCGGCTGGTTCCGCACCTTCGTACTGGGGAGTGTCGTCGGCGCGTCCGCAGCGCTCGCCGCCAATTCACGCCGCCGTCGCATCCAACGCCGGCGCGGCCGTCCGCGTGGGCTCGCCGCGTTCGAGAGCGCGCCCTGCTATCTCGAGCTCATCGACGCAGAGCGCGAGCAGTCTGCGGTCCAGGACGTCCACTAGCCTTTTCGCCCACGTGCCGATTTACGAGTACCGTTGCCCGAACGGGCACACGTTCGAGGTCTTCCAGAAAATGACCGATCCGGTGCCCGAAGGGTGTGTGACGTGCGGCGCGGGACCGGTGGAGAAGATCCTCTTTCCCGTCGCGGTGCACTTCAAGGGCTCGGGGTTCTACTCGACGGACTACGGTCGCGGCGGGCGGAAGCCGAAGGACGGCGAGGCCGCGCCGGCCGACAAGGCGAAAGACAAGCCGACCGAGAAGGCTCCTGCGGCCGAGAAGAAGAGCACACCGCCGGCGAGCGACTGATGCGGAGCCGCTAGCGCCGCGTACATCCGGCCCCATAGAGATCCCCCTTCGTCGGCGGAAGCGCGGCCGAACGCCGCAGGAACATCGAGATGACCTCGGCGTTGTCCTCGGAGCCGAGGATGACCGACTCGTTCCTGTCGAACGACGGCGTGCCGCCGAGCCGGCAGTGGAGCGAGCGGCCGGAGTCCGCGCGGAAGCGCACCCAGCCGAGTTGGGCGATCTCCCAGGCCGAGAGGTCGGTCACGAGGGGTGCAGCCAGCGAGTCGCCGATGAAGGGGAGGCGGGCGAACGTCCCCAGGCTGGCGATCTTGTCGCCGACGGCGTCTGCGACCGCTTGCTGTCGACCCCCTCGTGTCAGGTCGTTGTCCGAGGAGTCGTTCTGGTTCGAACGAATCCGCGCGTAGACGAGAGCGCGCCTTCCGTCCATGTGCTGCGTTCCCTTCTCGAACCGCCAGCCCTCCCAGGTGTCGCAGCGCGCGGGCTTGTAGGGGCACTCGAACTTGTTCGAGAGGATCTTCTTCGGCACGTCTATGTCGACACCGCCGAGCGCGTCGATCAGCTCGCGGAAGCCGTCGAAGTCGAAGACGACGACGTGATGGATCGGCAGGCCGGTCAGCGTTCGGACGGTGGCGATCGTGAGCGCCGGGCCGCCGACCTGGTTCGCGGCGTTGACCTTCCCGGAGCCGTAGCCCGGGATGTCGACGCGGAGGTCGCGGGGGATCGACAGGTACGAGAGCCGGTGCTTGCCGGGATCCGTGCGCAGGAGCAGGAGCGAGTCCGCGCGTCGTGCGTCGCCGCGGCCGGGCGCCTTCCCACCGTCGGTCCCGATCACGATGACCGTCGCCGGCTTCGACAACAGAGAGCCGTCGAGATCGGCAAGGCGCCCTTCGGCGCGGCGTGGAAGACGCTGATTCGCCTCGCCGACGCCGCTCGAGAACGAGAGGTAGCCGAGCACGCCCCAGACCACGGTGAGCAGAAGCAGGCCGACGATGGCGAGGACGATCCAACGGCCCCAGCGGCGGCGACCGCGAGCCTGCTCCTCACCACCGGCGGGTTGCGACGCCCTCCGAGTGCGCCTGTCGAGAGGGACTCTGCCCTTGACGCGGCCACCTCGATAGCGCCGGTAGGGCTTGTCTCCCTCGGCCATTCGGGGCGCTATGGTAGCCCGCGGCCGTGGGCGCTCCCCTCGTGATCGGAGTCGACGTGGGCGGGACGAAGATCCGCGCCGGTGTCGTCGACCGGGAGGGAGTCGTCCACAAGCGATATGAGGTCGAGAGCCCCGAGATCTCGGAAGAAGCCGTACTCGAGGCGTTCGACGAAGCCGTCGAGGCCGTTCGTGAAGACAGGGTCGGCGCAATCGGCTTCGGTGTCCCGGCAAACCTCGATCGCAATACGCGTCGCGTTCTCCGGGCGGTCAACCTGCCGTTCGACGACTTCGACCTTGCCGGGCACGCTCGTACGCGTTTCGGCCTGCCCGTCGCCGTCGAGAACGACGCGAACGCCGCCGCGCTGGCGGAATGGAAGGTCGGCGCGGGCCGCTCCGTCTCGAACCTCGTTCTGCTGACTCTCGGCACCGGCGTCGGCGGCGGCATCGTCCTCGACGATCGGCTCTATCGGGGGTGGGCCGAGGTCGGGCACATGGTGCTCGTCGCGAACGGCATTCCGTGTCCCGGCAGCTGTCATGGCCTGGGGCACGTGGAGGCGTATGTCTCTGGGACGGCTGCCGATCGCGCGCGCAACAGCTTTGGGGTGCCGATGCGGATGCGCGCCTACTCGTCGAGCGTGCTCGGGAAGGAGACGACGACGCGCGCGCGTGTCTTGCCGAGATCGGTGGATTGCTCGGGGCCGCGATCGGCTCCCTCGTCAACCTCTTCGATCCGGAGCTTGTCCTGATCGGCGGCGGTTTCGGCGAAGCGGCCGGGGAGCTCGTGATCGAGCCCGCCCGGGTCGCAGCTCGACGAGACGCGCTCGCACCCGCCGATCGGACGCTTCGGGTGGTGCCGGCGGGACTCGGTGGCGAGGCGGGGCTCGTCGGGGCCGCGCTCGTCGGCTTTCAGGCTCTCGACGGAGCCTGGTAGAGGGCGGCGGATCGGTGCCGCTCGCGGTCTGCGCCACCCCGATCGGCAACCTCGACGACGTCACGCTCCGCGTGCTCGAGGAGCTGCGCGAGGCCGATCTCGTCCTCTGCGAGGACACCCGCCGTTCGCGGATCCTCCTCGACCACTACGGAATCGACTCGCGGCTCCTGAGCTTCCACGGGCACAACGAGGCGAGGCGAACGCAGGAGATCGTCGCCCGGCTCGAACATGACGAGCGGATCGCGCTGATCTCCGACGCGGGGCTACCGGGAGTCAACGATCCGGGAGCGCGACTCATCGGCGCCGCGTGGAGGCGGGGCTCGGCGTCACCGTGCTCCCTGGCCCGTCCGCGGTGGAGACGGCACTCGTCGCGAGTGGGCTCGTCTCCGGTCGCTACCAGTTCATCGGCTACCTGCCCCGTCGGAAAGGAGAGCTCGACCGGGTCGCCGACGACCTGTCCCGCTGGCCGCACTCGGTGGTCGCGTTCGAATCTCCTCGGCGGCTTCCGGCGCGCTCGGCGCCCTCGCTGCCGTCATGCCGTCGCGACCCGGCGCGGTGTGTCGTGAGCTGACCAAGCAGTTCGAGGAGATCGAACGGGGGACCCTCGGCGAGCTCGCCGAGCGTTTCGCGCAGGCGCCCAAAGGCGAGATCACGGTCGTGCTGGGCCCGGACGCAGGCGGCGAACGGGCCGAGGCTGCGCCGGAGTCCCTCATCGCAGTCGCCGAGCTCGTTGCGGCGGGCATACCCCGACGCCAGGCGGTCGACCTCGTAGCGAGGCTCACCGGGGAGCCTCGGAATGCGCTCTACCGCGCGTCTCTGTAACAAGACAGTAAACGCTGTTGCTCTCGCGTGGCCAGCACCGCTAGTCTCGCTCCATGTTGGCTTCGAAGACAACGCGACTGGTCGTGTGTGCCGCGCTTGCCCTGGCCTGGGTGCTCGTTACCGCTTCGAGCGCGCATGCGTGGGCATGGCCTGCGGACGGAGAGGTGTTGCGAGAGTTCTCGCTCGGCGACAACCCGTACGCCGGCGGACAGCATCGGGGCGTCGACATCGCCCTCGGCGATGCGCGCGGCGTTCGCGCCCCTGTCTCCGGAGAGGTCGTGTTCGCCGGCCAGGTTCCGACGCACGGGCTCACGATCACGATCGCCGCCGACGGTGGGTACAAGGCTTCGCTCACCCATCTCGGCACGCTCCTCGTCAAGCGTGGCACGAACGTCGGGGAAGGAACGCTCGTCGCCGAGGCAGGCCCGACGGGCGATCCCGAGCATGACCTTCCGTATGTCCATCTCGGCATCAGGATCGGCGACGACGACGTCTACGTCGATCCGCTGTCGCTGCTTCCGCCGCGGGCTGCCCCCATACCTCCGCCGGCGCCCGCGGCGCCGCCCGCACCGGCTCCTCCTGCTCCGGCACCGACCCCCGAGCCTCCCAATGGTGCGTCGCCTCCCGTGACGGAGCCGGTGCCTCCCGAGCCTGCACCGGCACCTGCACAGGCTCCTGAGCTACCGCCTGTCGTCGCGCCCGCGAACACGGCTCCCGGTGAGCTTGCGATCGGAGGCGCTGACGCCACGGCCGCCGAGCCCGTGCCCGGTCAACGCGTGACGCTGCCGAGGCAGTCGACCGTCGGCCGGCGAAAGGCCCGGAGACCCGAGCAGTCCGTTCGTGGAGCGAATGCGCCTGTCGAGAACGTCCGGGCGAGTCGGGCGGGCAAGTCTGGCAATTCCAATCTCCGAGTGCCGGCCCCGGCCGGGCGCGCGACGACTGTGGGGAGACGATGGAGGATCCTCGGTCCGGAGCGCGACTCCAGGACCGCGGGGGTCGCGACTCGGCCCCGACGTCGTACTCGCTGGTGGAGCCGGCTCCGGAGAGCGCCGACGGGCCCGCACTGCCTCGACGCGTCGTCCTGGTGGGTGCAATCGCCTTGCTCGCACTTCTCGCTGCTGGTTGGCTCGGCGTCGCCAGGGGCGCCGGAAAGCGACTCCATATCATTCGCGCTCATGAGCCATCCGAGCCCTCGACGGAAGATCCTCGTTGCGGTCGCGTGGCCGTATGCGAGCGGCCTCCGGCACATCGGCCACGTGGCGGGCTTCGGTGTTCCGTCGGACACCTTCGCCCGGTATCACCGCATGCGCGGCAACGACGTCCTCATGGTGAGCGGCACGGACGAGCACGGGACGCCGGTCATGGTGGCCGCCGACGCCGCCGGAGAGTCGCCGCGTGAGACGGCAGAGCGCTTCAACAAGGTCATCCGGGAGGACCTTCGCGACCTGGGGCTCTCGTACGATCTCTTCACCCGGACGACGACCGCAAACCACTACCGCGTCACCCAGGATCTCTTTCGCACGCTCCATCGCAAGGGCTACATCATCGAGCAGGAGACGCTCGGAGCGTTCTCCGCCTCTACCGGCCACACCCTGCCCGACCGCTACATCGAGGGCACGTGCCCGATCTGCGGCTTCGAGAGCGCGCGCGGAGACCAGTGCGACAACTGCGGGAACCAGCTCGATCCCACAGACCTGATCGACCCGCGCTCGGGGATCGACGGGACGACGCCCGTGTTCCGGAAGACGAAGCATCTCTTCCTGGACCTCCCCGCGTTCAAGGAGCAACTGACGACCTGGATCGAGTCGCAGGAGCACT
>CAVRLT010000011.1:0-37180 GCA_963721795.1 uncultured Actinomycetes bacterium | reverse complement strand
GTACACATCGGCGGTCTTCACGAGTCCCTCGATCTCAAGGTTTTCCCCCAACTCCGCGTCCGGGAGCCCGCTCGACGTCCCGTAGTTGACCGTCGCGATCCCGTAGCGCGTGAGCACCGACGCGTCCGAGAACCAGCGGTCACGTCGCGCTCGGGCGCGAGCCGAACACCTCCGCATGGGCGCCCCCGAGCGCAGCGACGAGCGGGTGCCTCTCGTCGATTTCCGCCCCCGGCGCCGTGACGTACACCTCGGCCTCGACGCCGTCGAGCGACCGCGCGAAGTCCAGCGCCTTCCGCCGCGCATCGGCCATCGGCACGTCGGGCGGGACGCGCAGATCGAGGAAGAGGTCGGTGCGATGCGGCGTTCGCGACGCACGCCATCCGAACCCGCCCTCGATCGACCCGACGTTCGCGACCCCGCGCACGTCCCCGTACGACATCTCCTCCTCCCACGACGGAAGCCACTCGAGCACCGCGGCGAGCACCGGCTGCATCTTCACGATCGAGTTCTCGTCGCGCCGGCCCTCGCTGAAAGCCGTGTGGACGAACGGGCCGTGGGTGGAGAGCCGCAACCAGAGCGAACCGAAATGCGCGAGCACGAGCTTGTTCTCGGTCGGCTCGCCGAGGATGCACATGTCCGCCGCGCCGCCATGCCCGACCAAATACCGCGAACCGGCTGCATAGCCGCGGAACTCCGACCCTTGGGCGTCTCCTTGCTGTGTCTTCTCGATCTCGCCGGCTACCGCCGCGATCAGGACGTCTCCCCGCAGCCGCACGCCGTCCTCGAGCAGCGAGTGAACCGCCTCGACGTAGCAGGCGAGCGCGCCCTTCATGTTCGAGATCCCGAGCCCGTAGATCCGCCCGTCCCGCTCGAACCCCTCGGGCTGGAACCCTGGGATCCCTTGCAGCCACGGCTCTTTCCCGGAGTACGACGTGTCGAGGTGCCCGTTGAACATCAGCGTCGGCCCGCCTCCGACTCCCGCCCACGTGCCGACGACGTTCGCCCGGCCGTCCTCCACTTGCTGCCACTGCACGCCGAGCCCGAGCTCCTCGATAAGACGTCCCGGACCACCTCGGCAGCGGCCTGCTCGGACCCCGTGAACGAGGGAGTGGAGACCAGCCGGATGGCGAGCTCGACCAGACGACGCTCGTCGATCATCGGAACCGCGGGAGGACCTTCTCGCCGAAGAGGCGGATCTGCTCGTGCCGCCGATCGCCCCAGAGCTCGAGCATGACGTGGGTGCAGCCGGCCTCCCGGTACTCCTCGATCGCGTCGATGCAGTCGGACGGCGTCCCCGCGATCGGCTTGCAGCGGTCGAGCAGCGAGTCGGTCACCTCGGCCGCGGCCGCGAGTCGCCCGCCCCGCTCCATGGCCTCCGCGACGGGTGCGAGCTCGTCCATCGCGATCCCCGCGAGCTCGAGCAGCGTGTCCGCGGAGCCTCTGTATGTTCTGGAACTTGTTCGCGAGGTACATCCCCGCGATCTCCCGGGCGCCGTCGCGCCCCGCGCCGCGGTCGGAGTCGTGGATCGACGCAACCACCGTGCAGCCGATGTCGATGTCGGCCTTCACGTTCTCGCGCGTGTAGCGGACGAACGCGGGCGTCGTGATCGACGGTGTCAGACACCCGTCGGCGATCTCCCCGGACAGCGCCTGCATCTTCGGCGCAGTGGCGGCGACGTAGACGGGAGGAACCTCCCGCGGCGTCTCGGCGGCGTCCTGGAGCCCCGGCACGGAGGCACTCCACGTGTCGCCCTCGTACTCGAACGCCTTGCCGCCGAGCACCCCGCGCACGATCGCGATCGCGTCGCGCATCGGCCCCAGCGTCTTCTTCGTCTGGGCGCGAATGTTGTTGAGGAAGATCTTCGACGTCCCGAAGCCGAGGAGAAACCGCCCAGGTCCGGCGGCCTCCTGCACGACCCGCGCATCCATTGCCACCTGCACCGGGTGGCGGGTGAACGGCGAGATGATCCCCCAGCCGATCGTCAGCCGCTCCGTCTCGCGCGCCATGAGCGCCGAGACCACCGTGGACGAGCGCGCCTCCATCCCGTGCTTCCGCCACCACGGGTACGCCTCGGCGAGCCAGATCGTGTCCATCCCCGCCTCGTCCATGACCCGCGCCGACTCGAGCATCTCCTCCAGCGGCTCCATCGTCAGCTGCATGACGCCGATTCGAAACGGTGGGGGCACGCGACGTAGTCAAACATGTCGCCACGGGATAGGGTCGAGAGGGGAAAAGACGGCATGGAGTTCAGGATTCTCGGTCCTCTGGAAGTGCTCCACGACGGTCGCCAGGTCGACCTCGGTGGCGCGAAGCAGCGCGCCCTCTTGGCGATGCTGCTGCTGCATCCGAACGAGGTCGTCTCGAGCGATCGGCTGATCGACGCGCTGTGGGAGGACGACGCACCCGAAACCGGCAGGAAAGCGCTCCAGGTGTACGTCTCGCAGCTCCGCAAGGCGCTCGGCAAGGAGCGAATCGCCACGCGCTCGCCGGGCTACAGGATCCAGGTCGAGGCCGAGGAACTCGACCTGATCCGCTTCGAACGCCTGGTCGCCGCAGGGCAAGCGCGCGAGGCGCTCTCACTCTGGCGTGGGCCTCCTTTGGCGGATTTCGCGTATCACCGGTTCGCCCATAGTGAGACTGAGCGGCTCGAAGAGCTGCGGCTCGCCTGTTTGGAGGACCGCATCGAGACCGATCTCGCTGTCGGCCGCCAGGCAGTCGTCGTCGGCGAGCTCGAAGCGCTCGTCCGCAGGCACCCGTTGCGCGAGCGGCTGCGTGCACAGCTGATGCTGGCGCTCTACCGCTCGGGACGGCAGGCCGAGGCGCTGGAGGTCTACCAGGACGCTCGGCGCGCGCTCGTGGACGAGCTCGGGATCGACCCCTCCCGCGAACTGCGTGAGCTCGAGCAGGCGATCCTGCGTCAGGATCCTGCGCTCGACCTCGAACCGGCGGCGGAGCCAGTGCACGCCGACCCAGCACAGCCGGCTGAACGTCCTGTCGGCTCCGATCCAACGCTTGATGCACGCGCGGAGCGGAAAACCGTCACCGCCCTCCATGTGCATCTGTCGGTGCTGTCCGAACGCGAAGACGGGTTGGACCCCGAGGTTCTCAGGCGCTCGCTGACCCACGCCTTCGAAGAAGTCGCGGCTGCCGTCGAGTCTCACGAAGGGACGATCGAGACGACCGCGGGCGATTCCGTGACCGCCGTCTTCGGCCTCCCGGTCGTCCACGAGGACGACCCGCTTCGCGCAACGCGGGCAGCCGACGAGATTCAGCGCCGTCTCGCAGATGCCGAGGGCGCCCTCCCGCTCGCGGCCCGGATAGGCGTGAGCACGGGCCCGGTGTTCACCGGCGGAGATCCGACGCGACACTCCCTCCGCGCGACCGGAGAACCGCTCACCACGTCAGCCCGGCTCGCTCAGGAGGCCGAGCCGGGAGAGACGTTACTCGACGACACGACGCGCAGATCCACTGCAGCCTCGCAGCGCGGTCGTTTCGTTTCGCCGATGGTCGGTCGCGACAGGGAACGACGGCGGCTGCACGACGCTTTCGAGCAGGCTGTCGGAGACAGCTCCTGCCAGCTGTTCACCGTCCTCGGGACGGCAGGCGTCGGGAAGTCGAGGCTCGTCCGCGACTTCCTCGAGGACATCAGCGCCAGCGCACTCATCGCTCGCGGCCGGTGCCTCCCATACGGGGACGGAATCACGTTCTGGCCCCTGCTCGAAGCGGTCAAGGATCTCGCCGAGCTGGACGATACGGCGGCCGTCGCGGAGAGCCAGGCACGGCTCGTGGAGCTCATGGGCGACGAGCCGGAGTCCGGGCTCGTCGCCCAGCGTGTCACCGAGCTCATCGGCCTCGCCGCGGGGAGCACTGGAGCCGAGGACGGCTTCGACGCGGTACGCAGGTTCCTGGAGGCGGTTGGGCGTCGACGCGCACTCGTCGTCGTATTCGACGACATCCATTGGGCACAGACGACGTTCCTCGATCTGGTCGAGCATCTCGCGGAGTGGTCCCGCGGCGTACCGATCCTGCTCCTGTGCATGGCGCGACCGGAGCTCCGCGAGGTACGGCCCACCTGGGCGGGCGGCAAGCTGAATGCCACGACGGTCCTCCTCGAGCCGCTTTCGGACAGCCAGTGCAGGGAGCTGGTGTCGAACATCGTCGGCGGGGAAGAACAGGAAAGTCGGCTCGACAAGCGAATCGCCGAAGCCGCCGAAGGCAACCCGCTGTTCGTCGAGGAGATGGTCTCGATGCTGATCGACGAGGGCTTGCTCGTGCCGGAGGACGGTCGTTGGGCGGTCGTGGGAGACGTTGCCGCAGTTACCGTTCCGCCGACGATTCACGCGCTTCTCGCCGCTCGGCTCGATCAGCTGGGCGACGGCGAGCGATTCGCCCTGGAGCGCGCCGCTGTGGAGGGAAAGGTCTTCCATCGAGGGTCGATCGAGCAGCTCACCAACCAGGCTCGACGCTCGCGTGTTCCCACGGAGCTCGGTGCGCTCGTCCGGAAGGAGCTCATCCGCCCCGACAAGCCGGTGTTCGCGGGGGAGGAGGCATATCGCTTTCGCCACCTGCTCATTCGCGACGCGGCATATGAGGCCATCCCGAAGTCGGTTCGCGCAGACCTCCACGAACGTCACGCGGAGTGGCTCGAGGCGAAGGCCCACGAGCGAGGGGTCGAGTACGACGAGATCCTCGGGTATCACCTCGAACAGGCGTACCGCTTCCGTGCCGAGCTGGGAGAGGTCGACGAGGAGGCACGAGCGGTCGGACGTCGCGCCGCCGAGCGGTTGGGCGCGGCCGGAAAACGGGCATTCGCCCGCCTGGACGCCCCTGCCGCGATGAATCTGATGTCACGAGCGACCGTGCTTCTCCCGAACGACGATCCTCTGCGAGTCGATCTCATCCCGAACGTTCGCGCGATCCAGGGTGCGGCCGACCTGGGCTGGGCGGACGCGATCCTGCAGGAGGCGATCGCGTCGGGAGATCCACGACTGAGAGCGCACGCCTTCGTGCAGCGTGGGTTCTTGAGACTCTTCCTGCACGAATCCGACGTCACGGCCGAGGAGCTGATCGAGGTCGCCGAGGACGCGATCTCGGTGTTCGAGTACGACGGGGACCAGCTCGGGCTCGCCCGGGCGTGGCGGCTCATCAGTCAGTCCCACTACCTGGCGCGAAATGGACGGTTGAGCGCAGAGGCAGCGGAGACAGGGCTGACCTTCGCGCGACAAAGCGGAGACCGCTTCGAGCAGCAGGAGATCGTCGAATGGCTCGCAATCGCGCTCGTCCTGGGACCCGCGACGGGAGTCGAGGGGGCGGCGATCTGTCGACGATTGCTGGACCAGCTGGCCGGCGATCCGGGGATGGAGCTCATCCTCACCGGGGCCTTGGCTTACTTGGTGGGAATCCAGGGACGTACCGCGGAGGCCGAGCAGCTCGTAGCCGGAGCCCGCCAAATCGCCGAGCGGATGGACCAGACGGCCTGGCTCTTTCCGGTCTTGCTCGCCTTCAAGCTGGCGTGGCTCAGCGATGCTGTGTCAGCCGAGCGAAATCTGCGACCGGTGTACGAAGGCCTGAAGGGTCTCGGCGAGCAGAGTCACTTCTGTTCCGTCTCGACGATGCTCGCTCAGGCGACGTACGAGCAGGGACGGTACGACGAGGCCGACGAGCTGTCTCGCGAGGCAGAGCGATCGAGTCGCCCCAATGACGTCCACTCCCACATCGTCTGGCGTGGCGTGCGGGCGAAAGTCCAGGCGCATCGCGGCGACTTCGAGGCGGCCGAGAGGCTCGCGCGGGAAGCGGTCGAGTATGCCGAGGCGAGCGACTTCCTCCACTCCCACGCCAACGCGCTCACGGACCTTGCCGAGGTGCTGGCTCTCGCGGGACGGCCCGAAGAGTCTGCGTCGGCGATCGAAGCGGCGATCCGCCTGCACGAGGCCAAGGGCAACGTGGTCGCCGTCGCCCACACACGCAAGCTCCTGGACGACCTGCGACGGGCGAGGAGCTTCCGCGCGGACGGGCGGGCCTGACGGCCCGCCCGCGTCGTGCATCGTCCGCCCAGGAGGCCTTAGATGCTCGAAACCTGCCTTTCGCCCTGTCGCATCGTCCGCACGGCGCTCCGATCCCCAGCAGGAGCAGCATGAGGCCGATTCCCGCCCCGGCGCCGATGCCGAAGTCGTTCCAGTCGAAGCCGTTCGAGCTCGTCGGCAGGTACGTGTACTGAAGCTGCCCCGCCGCCACCGTCCGCTCGAAGACGTCGGGCATGGCGCTCAGATCCGTAACGGCGGTCAGCTCCTGGGTCCGGATAGCCCGCTCGAAGACGTCCGGCGAAGGCAGCCGAGAGCTCGAGCCGCGCCCACTCGCGACCGTCGAACGTCGCGGACTGCTGAGCCCGCAGCATCTGACTGACGGGGTCGGTGGAGTCGTGCTCACCCTGGAAGCCGGGGTCGGCCTGGGCGACGGGGATCAGTGCGACGAATGCTCCTGCCACCACTGCCAGTCCGGCGAGGCGGCGGATGGTATGGGTGGAACCGAACATCTGTTACCTCCTGGTCTCGACCGTCCTTGGTGCGGTCGCTTGCCACACTTGACCGCGTCGCGCTTAGGAGACGGCAAGGCCGCGGTAAAGCGCGGCTTAACCAGATGGGTCAGGCTTCAGCCTGACCCCGGTTGAAGCGTCTCGACCGAGCCCCGAGGTCAGGCTGAAGCCTGACCCCTACTGCTGCGACTCGTCTGTCGAGTGCGTCGGCCCCTCGGCCTCGCCTGCCGACGCCTTTGCCGCGCCGACGCGCTGCTCGAGCGCCCCGAGCACCTGCCCGACCTGCTGATTGATGATCGGCTGCAGGACGCGCTGGCCCATCGCCCCCACCGGGCCGGCGATCTTGACGTCGGCCTCCCACGCCATCGAGGTGCCCTCGCCGGCCTCGGACAGCGTGAACGAGGTCGTCATGTCCATCAGCGCCCCGACGCCGGTACCCTTCGCCCGCATCGACGCGAACTCGGGCGCCCGCTCCTCGAGCTTCTCGAAGTTCATGGTCATGTTCAGGCCGCCGAGACCCAGCGGGACCTTCACCTTCGCGGTCCAGTGCTTCTCGTCGTGCACCTCGAAGCTCTCCACCCCGGGCATCAGCTTCGCCATCTCGGCCGGGTCGTTGATGACTCCCCAGACGGTCTCGCGCGGCGCCGCAGAGCTCTTTCGTCCCCGAGACGATCACTTCGACGTCACCGAGACGTTCGCCCGCGTTGCCTCCGGGTCCTGGAGCATCGCCCAGACCCTATGCGGCGGGTTGCAGCTCGTGTAGACGACCGCTTTCCCGGCCGAGGCGAGCGCGTCCTGGATCGCGGCGCAGATGCAGTGGATCCCGCCGCCTCCGCCTTCCCCCATTCCTTTGGCGCCGAGCGGCGCGACCGGCGACGGCGACTCCATGGCGCCGGTCTTGAGCGGCGGCATGTCGAGGGCGTGCGGCACGTGGTAGTCGTAGAAGTTCGCGGTCAGCAGGGTGCCGTCCTCGTCGTAGACGAACTCCTCCGAGAGCGCGGCGCCGATCGCGTGGGCGGTGGCACCGTGGACCTGGCCCTCGACGATCATCGGGTTGATCCGAACGCCGCAGTCGTCGACGGCGGCGTAGTCGACGAGGTCGACGACCCCCGTCTCCGGGTCGACCTCGACGACCGCTGCATGGATCTGCGTCGCGTACGTGAGCGTGAGCTGCCCCGTTTTCTTCTCCGTGTCCACCATGCCGAAGTACGGTCGACATACGTAGCGGTGGTTCAGGGTCGGGTTGAAGTCGGGCGGCAGGAAGGCGTTGTTCGCGTTCACGATTGCCCCGAGCGCCATGAACGGCAGCGCTGCCTCCGCCGGCCCGTCCTTGATGCGGGCGAATCCGTCGGCGAGCTCGATCGCCTCTTCGGGCGCCTGCAGCACTGCCGCCGCGAGCTGCACCATCTCGGCGCGAAGCAGCTCCGCCGCGCCCTTGACGGCGCCGAGCCCGGTGAACGCGAACTGGCTCGCGTACGTGCCGGAGAAGCCCGCGTGCGAGTTGAACCACGTGTCGTGCCCCCTGCGCACGTTCACCTGCTCGGGCGGGCAGCCGAGGATGTCGGCCACGACCTGCGCGGACGTCGTCTCGTGGCCTTGACCCTGCGGGACGGTGCCGAGCGTGACGACGACCTCGCCGAAGATGTCGAGCTTGACCGAGGCCGCCTCGTTGTTCCCGGAGAACTGGAGCTCCGGGTTCAAGAGCGTCGACTGACCGAAGTTGTTCGTCCCGGAGTCGAGCGTGGAGCCGATCCCGAACCCGAGCAGCTTGCCCCGCGACGCTGCGTCCTTCCTCCGCTCCTCGATCGACCCGTGGTCGATCAGGTCGAGCGCGATGTCGAGCGCCGCCGCGTAGTCCCCCGAGTCGTAGACGCAGCCGTTCGGCGTCTCGTAGGGCATCTGCTCGGTCTTCACGTAGTTCTTCTTGCGGATCTCGATCGGGTCGAGATCGAGCTCGGAGGCGACGATGTCGATGATCCGCTCCGTCAGCCAGAGGTGCTGCATGCGCGAGTAGCCGCGGTTGGGCGAGACGGGCGACTTGTTCGTGCAGACCTGCGTGAAGTCGACGCGGATGTTCCGCCAGCCGTAGAGGCCGGGCGTGACCTGCGCCCAGATGATGCAGCCGAGCGGCTCGTAGCGCGGAAACGCGCCACAGTCGTCGAGCGCGCGCACCTTGAACCCGGTCATCGTCCCGTCGGCCATGACGCCGACCTCGACGTCGAGGAACGTGCGCTCGTTCCCGTGCGCGTTCGCGGTGTGCTGATCCGTACGCCACTCGGTCCACTGCACGGGCCGCCCGAGCTTCCGCGCCATCAGGCAGAGCACGACGTACTGCGGATGGAGGCAGATCTTGTTCCCGAAGCCGCCGCCGATGTCTTGGGTGACGAAACGGAGCTTGTCGATCCCCGTGCGGAGCGCCGGGGCCATCCAGATCGCCCCCACTCCGGGCATCTGGTGGTTGCAGTGGAGCGTCCACTCGGACGTGCCCTTGTCGTACTCGACGAGGGCACCCGCGCACTCGAGCGGCGTCGACGAGAAGCGGTGGAAGTGGAGCTTCTCGATCTTGACCACATGGTCGGCGTCGGCCAGCGCCTGGTCGACGTCGCCCCAGTCGAAGACCCCGGTCCACACCGTGTTCGAGCCGGCGTCGTCGTGCAGGATCGTGTCGTCCTTCAGCGACTCCTCCGCGTCGACGAGGACGGGCAGCGGGTCGTAGTCGACCTCGATCAGGTCGGCCGCGTCGCGCGCGAGCTCGCGCGTCGCCGCGCACACCGCTGCGACCGGCTCGCCCATGTGTCGCACCCGACCCACGGCGAGCGCGTAGTCCTTGATGTTCCCGCCGGGCTCCACGGACATCTCGAAGAACGGGTCCGTGTGGATCGCGACCTCGTCGCCCGTGATCGTCCCGTAGACGCCGTCGAGCTCGAGCGCCTTCGTGACGTCGATGGAGACGATGCGCGCGTGGGCGTACGGCGAGCGAACGAAGTGCACGTAGCCCATCCCGTGGCGACGCACGTCGTCGAAGAACGTCCCGAGGCCCTGGACGAGCCGCTTGTCCTCGCGCCGCGGAATCGACTGCCCGACGTAGCCCTTCTCGAGAACCGGCGGCTTCTCGGTCTCGACCGCGGTGGAACCTTGTGACACAGTGTCACTAGGACGTTTCGTCACGCGCCACCTCCGGCAGCGACGACGGCCTCGACGATGTTCACGTAGCCCGTGCAGCGGCAAATGTTTCCCTGCAGCGCTACCCGGACCTCGCTTTCAGTTGGGTGCGGGTTCTCCTCGAGCAGCGCGGTGGCGCTCATGAGCATCCCCGGCGTGCAGTAGCCGCACTGGAGCGCGTGATGCTCGTTGAACGCGCGCTGGAGAGCCGTCAGCTCACCGTTGCCCGCGAGCCCTTCGACCGTGGCGATGCGCGCGCCGTCGGCCTGTACTGCCAGCAGCATGCAGCTCTTCACCGGGGCGCCGTCGAGGTGGATCGTGCAGGCGCCGCAGTTCCCCGTGTCGCAGCCGACGTGCG
Source organism: uncultured Actinomycetes bacterium (assembly GCA_963721795.1). Lineage (GTDB taxonomy): Bacteria > Actinomycetota > Thermoleophilia > Gaiellales > Gaiellaceae > GMQP-bins7. The sequence continues at coordinate 27,127 of CAVRLT010000011.1, read as the reverse complement.
TTCCGGTGAGCCCGAGGTCGTCCCGGATGAAATGGACGAGGAGGCGGCGGGCGGGAACGTCGTACTCGATCGCCTCGCCGTTCACATCGAGCGAGATCGTGCGGCTGGCTGACGGAGTCGCGCCCACTACCGCTTTCTCCTCTCGACGGCTTGCAGGATCGCGCGTACGGCTGAGGTCTCCGCGAGGCTTCTCCGGTAGTCGGCCGACCCGTGGACGTCGGAGGGCGGATCGAGTGACGCGCCGAGTCCCTTCGCGGCTTCGCGCACCGCGTCCTCGGAGAAGTCTCCCGCAGCGAGCTTCTCCTCCATCTCGGTGGCGCGCACGGGGGTCGCGGCGACGCATCCGATCGCGATCCGCATGCCGTCGTCGGAAACAGATGCCGCGGCGTCGACGATGTACGTCCCGTGCGCTCCGACGGTGACGCCCGAGAACCCGTCTCCCGCATCGCTCGCGGGCGGCACCGCGATCTTGGTGAGCAGCTCTCCCTCACCCACCGCGGTCACGTATACGCCCACGAAGAACTCGTCCGCCTGAACGATGCGCTCGCCGGCCGCGCCGCGGATGGTGAACGACGCGTCGAGCGCAACCAGCAGCGGCGGCAGATGGTTCGTCGGATCGCTGACGCACACGTTTCCGCCCACCGTCCCACGGTTCCGCACCTGCACGTCGGCGATCGTCGCTGCGACCTCGGCCAGGATCGGCCGCGCGACGTCGACCTCGGAGGAGCCCATGAGCTGCGTGTACGTGACCATCGCGCCGATCTCGAGCAGCCCGTCGGACGAGAAGCCGATGGTGCGGAGCTCCTCTAGGTCGGCGAGGTCGACGAGCACGTCGGGGGCGGCCGCGCGAGCCTTCATCACGTTCACGAGTGTCTGCCCACCGGCAAGAGCGCGCGCACCCTCGTGCTCCGCGAGGAGCGAGACCGCCTCGTCGACCGACTCCGGTCGCGCGTACTCGACCTCGCGGAGGAGCATGTCGTGGATTCAATCCGGCGCCGCCGTGGCCTGTCAAGCGAGTGCGGGACGCGGTAGGTTCCACGCGAATGGGGGCGAAGCCGGACATCGGCGGGGTCTTCGACGAGCACGTCGCTGCGGAGTTCGTTCACCTGGACCTCGAGGCCACCATGGCGACGATGACCGGCGACCCGTACGTGAACCATGTCCCCGTGATGACCGGGGGCGTCGGTCTCGAGGAAGTGCGTCGTTTCTACGGCCAGCACTTCATCGGCAAATGGCCGGCGGACATCGAGATCACGCCGGTCTCGCGCACGATCGGCGACGACCAGGTGGTCGACGAGCTCGTCCTCTCGTTCACGCACGACATCGAGATGGATCAGCTCCTTCCGGGTGTTTCTCCGACGGGCAGGCACGTGCGTCTGGCGTTCTGCGTCGTGGCGAAGTTCGAGGGCGACAAGCTCGCCCACGAGCACATCTACTGGGACCAGGCATCGCTCCTCGCGCAGGTCGGGCTGCTCGACCCGGCTGGTCTGCCCGTCACAGGCGTCGAGCAGGCCGAGAACGTGCTCGACCCTCGAGCCCATCCACTGAACGAGCTGATGCGCAAGCAGCGCTAGCGTCAGGATGCGCGCGGACCTGCCGTCCGGCACCGTCACCTTCCTGTTCACCGACATCGAGGGCTCGACGCGGCTGCTGCACACGTTGGGACCCGACGCGTATGCGCAAGCGCTAGCCGAGCACCGGCGCGTGCTTCGGGCGGTCTTCAGCGCCCACGGCGGGGTCGAGGTGGACACGCAGGGAGACGCCTTCTTCGTTGCCTTCCCGACCGCTGAAGGCGCCGCGCAGGCAGCGCTCGAGGCGCAGACGGCCCTCGCGTCCGGTCCGATCTCGGTGCGTATGGGCCTGCACACGGGTGCACCCACCCTGACCCGCGAGGGATACGTCGGCGTCGATGTCCATCGAGGTGCTCGCGTCGCCGGACTCGCCCACGGCGGCCAGATCGTCTGTTCCCCGGCGACCGCGGCCCTACTCGACGGGCGCGCGTTACGGGACGCCGGCCTGCATCGGCTGAAAGACTTCGACGGCGCGACGCGCCTCATGCAGCTCGGGGACGGCGACTTCCCGCCGCTTCGGACGCCGGGAAGCGTCGACCTGCCTTCGCCGGCGACCCGCTTTCTCGGCCGCGAGCGGGAGCTCTTCGAAGCGGTTGCGCTCGTCTACGAACGCGATCCACGTGTGCTGACGATCATCGGCCCCGGCGGCACCGGCAAGACACGGTTCGCGCTCGAGCTCGCCCGCCTGCTCGCGGACGAGGCCGAAGGAGGCACGCTCTTCGTGCCACTCGCTCCTCTCCGCGACCCAGACCTCGTCCTCACGACGATCGCCGACCGCCTGGGCGCAGCGTCGCCCGAGGTCGACGCTATCGCCGGCCGTGTCGGCGACAAACGCACGCATCTTCTGGTCGACAACGTCGAGCATCTGCTCCCCGGAGCAGCCCGCCCGCTGGCAGAGCTCGTAGCGGCTACACCGCGGCTTCGGCTCTTCGTCACGACTCGCGAGGCCCTGCGGGTCCAAGGCGAGCACGAGCTCGACTTGCCGCCTCTCGCCGCTCCGGAAGCCGTCGATCTCTTCGTCACTCGAGCACGCGCGGTCCGCCCAGACGTCGAGGAGACACGGGCGGTCGGCGAGCTCTGCGAGCGACTCGACCGGCTCCCGCTGGCGCTCGAGCTCGCAGCCGCCCGTACAAAGTTGCTCTCTCCCGAACTGCTGCTCGAGCGGCTCGGAGATCGCCTTGACCTGTTGAAGGGCACTCGTGACGCCGACGAGCGCCATGCGACGCTCAGGGCAACAATCGCCTGGTCCTACGATCTCCTGGGTAAAGAGGAACAGCAGCTCTTCAGAAACCTGAGCGTCTTCCGCGGCGGCTGCACCCTCGAGACTGCCGAGCACGTCTGCGAGACCGACCTCGACACGCTGGCGTCGCTTCTCGACAAGAGCCTGCTCCGGCGCCGAACCGGTCGCCGCGGTGAGGAGCGATTCTGGATGCTCGAGACGATCCGCGAGTTTGCCGCCGAGCGCGTGGAGGAGTCGGGGGAGATCGTCGACATTCGTCGGCGCCACGCGGAGCGGATGCTCGCGATCGCCCGCGATGCGCATCTGAGCGAAGACGACGACGAGCCGTTCGACTCGGCTGTCCTCCTCGCCGAGCGTGAGGATATTCGCGCCGCACTCGACTGGACCGCACGAGCAGATGTCATCCTCGGCCTCGAGCTCGCGTCCGCGCTCGAAGCCATGTGGGGACCGCACGCTCCGGCGGAGGGCGTGCGCCGCATCGGCGATCTCCTCGGACGCGCAGAGAACGTGCCTCCGCTCCTGCGAGCGCGGGCGTTGCGTAGCCTGGCGGGCGCGGCCCACCAGGAGCGCGATTGGAGCATCGCCGACCCCGCCTACGAGGAGAGCCTTCGACTCTTCGTCGAGCTTGGAGACGCGCGCGGCGCGGCGTCAGTCCGAACTCGCCTTGCCTATCGCGCGCTGACAGACGGCAACCGCGATCTCGCACTCGCGCTGCTCGCGGACTCGCAGCGCGACGCCGAGGGTCGGTTCCGCCTCATCGAGACGCAGAACGCGATCCTCCTCGCTCACCTTGCGCTGCTGGAGGACCGGCTCGACGATGCCGAGGCAGCCGTCGATCGCAGCCGTGATCTCACAGCGGCGATCCACTGGGGCTGGCACGACGCGATCCTCCATACGCTGCGCCTCTGGCTCGCCCTCCGACGCCGCCACCTCGACGAAGCCGAGCGGCAGGGACGCGCGGCACTCGGAATCAGCTCGGAAGAGGAACACGGCATCCCGACGACGATCAGCGCGGTCACCGGGCTTGCGCACGTTGCGCTGGCACGTGATGACCTCGAACGCGCCGGGCTTCTTTGGGGCGCGGTCTCGGTGCACGACGAGCGCTTGTTGGGAATGCATGCGATCCGGTCGGCCGACGAGCTCCGGAAAGAGACGCGACGCACCTTCGTCGCCGCCTGCGAGCGAGGGCAGAAGGTCGACGTCTCGGACGCGGTCGCGATCGCTCTCGGCGGGGCGGGCGATCAGACAGTGCCGTAGAGCGAGAGCACGACGCGCACGAACAGCTTCGTGTCGTCATAGAGGCCGATCTCTCGCACCGCCCGAGCGCCCTGGTACCAGCCCGCAAGCGCGAGACGCCGGTTCCCACCGAACTCGTCGAGCTGCCAGCGCAGGTAGCGAACTCCCGCGCGCACGTTGCCTTCGTAGTTTCGGGGCGTGCGTTCACCGAGCAACACCGTGTCGACGAACTCCCACGTCTCGGGCAGGAGCTGCATGACCCCGATCGCGCCGACGCTGGACACGACGTCTTGCTGGAAGCCCGACTCCATCCACGCGAGCGCCCGCGCCAGCTGCGGGTCGACGCCGTACACACCGGCCCATCGGTTGATCGCAGAGCGGATCGCGTCGCGCGGCGCAGGCTGCGCAGCAGGCGGCAACCGACGCGCTCCCGCCGGCAAGACGAGCCGCTGACCCGGCACGATGACCCGCATGAGCGGCACGCCGTTGCGGCGAGCGAGCTGCCAGGGGCTCACGTGGTAGCGGGCGGCGATGGCGAAGAAGCTTTCTCCCGGTCGAACGACGTGGACCCGATCCGGGGCGCGGCTGGCGAGCGAGCGGTAGGTGTTCGGGCCGGCGATCCCATCCGGGACCAGGCCGTGACGCCGCTGATACCGACGGAGCGCTGCCGCAGTCCTCACAGTGAAACGGCCGTCGACGGCACGAACTCCGAGCCCGCTACGCCGCAACCGGTACTCGAGCACCGCGACGTCCCAGCCGACCGCGCCGACCGCGAGCTCGCGTTGTCCGAGGAGCGGCCGCCCCCGCCGTCCGAGCGCGCGACGCGTGGCAGGACCGAGCTTGCCGTCAGAGGCGAGCCCGTTCGCCCGCTGGAACCGCGCGAGCGCGCCGCGTGTGAGCGGGCCACGGACGCCGTCGACGGGCCCGGGGCCGAAACCGTGGGCGCGAAGCGCAACCTGCAATGCGGCAACGCGGGCGCTGCCTGCAAAGGCCTCGGGCGCCAGTCCCAGGGCTCCCACCGACAGCGCAACGCCTACGACGGCGAAGCGACGCATGACAGCCCCTTCGCGACCTCGTCTTCTCCTCCTTCCCGTCGCGAAGGGCGCAAACCCGACGGCTACAATCCGCCCGCTGCCTTCCCCGGTAGCTCAATTGGCAGAGCATCCGGCTGTTAACCGGAGGGTTGTTGGTTCGAGTCCAACCCGGGGAGCTGCGAAGAGCCTGCATAGAAGCCAGAAACGACGAGGGCGCCCGGTGAGGCGCCCTCATTTCGTACCCAACTTCGTACCCCGGTCAGTCGGCTACTCCCGAGAACAGCCGGTCCTCCGCACGTTCTACGGCGCCGGGAAACGCGACCTGCGCGGCGTGGACGTACCTCTCGGTCATGGTCGCCTGCGCGTGTCCGGCGCGCGCCTGGACGTACACGGCCGGATTGCCTGTGGCGGCATCGAACGTGAGGCTCGTGTGTCGTAGGGCGTGCCACGACGTGATCGGTCGCTCGATGCCCGCCTTCGCGATTGCCTTCCGCATGAAGCGCGACACCTTCGACGGGTCGAGCGGCGTGCCGAGGGCCGGAGTCGCCGGCGTCGATGAACGCGGAAATGCCGACTCGCTCCTCCGTACGCCCAGCCAGAACATAGCAAGGTTTCCGCAGCGTCACTAGCAAGCTGAAATCTCGCTAGAACAGGAGTAGTGTCCTGCTCGTGCCGCCGCGATTGCCGCGCTTCGAAGCCGAGATGGAACGGATCGCGGATGCGCGAAAGCTGGCGGAGATCCTGCTCGAGGTCGAGGTGCCGACCCCTGACAGCAACGGCAGGGTCTACCGGCGCTCAGCCAACGGTCACAACCGAGCTCGCCGTCGCGGCACGCCGATCATCTCGAAAGGCGTCGGCGGCGCCTCACCGGGAACGGACCCGCTCAGTGCGCTGCTCGCCAAAGAGGCTCGGGGCAAGCTGCGCTAGCTCGGGCTCCGATTGCGCGGCGTAGGTCGCCGCTATCTCTGCAGCCACTGTTGGTTCGGCGCGATACCGACCTCGGTCCCCGTCATCGATGCAAGCGTCTGGTCCAGCAGAATCAGACTTCCGGGCAAGGGCGTGTGGCCGAGGTCGTAGGCGCTATTCGGTTTGCCCGACAAGACGTACAACAGCACAAGGTTCGGCCCGTACGTCTTCAGCACATCGTACGAGCCCTCGCCAGGTAGGTCCGATCCGAACGGCTCATAGGCGCTCCACTTGACCTCGCCAACAGCGGGGACGGGCCTGTCCTCCCCGAGGTTGAAGTCGGTCGGCTGGGTGCCCTCATCGAACACGAAGATCGAGAAGACGCCGGACGTCGCATCGTCTGGCGACAGAACCGAATGTTCTGCGCTCTCGCGCCTGGGATCGAGGGAAACGGGTACCCGAATCTCTTCTTGGAGTTCGGCGATTACCTCTTGAGGCGTGATCTGTTTCGAGCCAGATCCACATGACACGAGCAGCATCGCGGTGACACCCAACGCGAGAGTGGCCTTCACCATGACGTGCTCCTTTCGTTGGGAGGAGGATCGAGCCGAAACGTCCCTTGATCGGCCTCTCTCGGTGTTTGGCCGAAGGAGGCTACGCAGCTTGTCGAGAAGTCGGCAAGAACGCATCGGCGCTTGAACGCAAGCGAGCGGAACCGGAACACCGGCGGCAGTCAGGCGTGGCCCGTCCGGTAAGGAACCGGAGGGGGTTAAGCGCGCCGAACTTCGTACCCAATTTCGTACCCACCTCACATGATCCGGGGGCATCTGGCGTGCTCTCAGCTGGCTTAACGAGAGCCAAATCGACCTCAGCCGACCACCATCCAATCGGCTGTTAACCGGAGGGTTGTTGGTTCGAGTCCAACCCGGGGAGCTGCGAATCTCCTGCAAAGCGGCTAGATACGAGCGAGGCGCCCGGTGAGGCGCCCTCAATGCAGGAGCGATAGGATCGAAGCGTGGCTAGCGTCGAGGTCGACGCCCAGCGCGGGCAGCAGATCGTCGAGGATGCGAAGCGGTACGTCCTCTACTCGTGGTCGGTGCAGGATGCGATCTCGCCGATCGCCGTCGCCGGCGGCGAGGGGCGCTACTTCTGGGACTACGACGGGAAGCGCTATCTCGACTTCGCCTCGCAGCTCGTCAACCTCGCGCTTGGACACGAGCATCCGAAGATCGTCGCTGCGATCACGGAGCAGGCCAGGCAGCTGTGCACGATCGGTGCGCCGATGGCGAGCGAGTCACGCTCGCGGCTAGGGCGGCTGCTGGCCGAGGTAACCCCTGGCGACCTGACGATGTCGTTCTTCACCAACGGCGGAGCGGAGGCAAACGAAAACGCGATCAAGCTCGCACGCTGGTACACGGGGCGCCACAAGATCATCGCCCGGTACCGCTCCTACCACGGCGCGACCGCCGGCGCCATCACGCTCACCGGAGACCCGCGGCGCTGGCCCGCGGAGCCCGGAATCCCGGGTGTCGTACGGATGCTCGACCCGTACACCTACCGCTGCCCAGCCGGCCATCCCGATCCGTGTCCGGTCTGCAGCGGCGGGCCGCACCTGGAGGAGCTGCTCCAGTACGAAGGGCCAGACAACGTCGCCGCGGTCATCCTCGAGACAGTCGTCGGGCCGAACGGAGTCATCGTCCCTCCAGACGGCTACCTCAAGTCGATCCGCGACGTCTGCGACCGCTACGGCGTCCTGCTCATCTGCGACGAGGTGATCGCCGGCTTCGGTCGCACCGGCAAGTGGTTCGCCTGCGAGAACTGGGACGTCGTGCCCGACATCCTCGTCGTCGCCAAGGGCATCAACTCGGGCTACGTCCCATTGGCTGCGATGATCTTCCGGGAGAAGATCGCCGACTGGGTCCGGGACAAGTACTTCGCGAGCGGGCTCACCTACAGCGGTCATCCGCTTGCGTGCGCCTCGGCCGTCGCGTCCATCGAGGCCCTTCAGGAGGAGGCGGTGGTTGAGCACGCGGCAGCGATGGGACCTGAGTTCGAGCGCCGACTCCGCGGACTTCAGGAGCGCCACCCCTCGATTGGGGACGTCCGGGGACTTGGGTGTCTGTGGGGCCTGGAGCTCGTCAAGAGCCGCGAAACGCGCGAGCCGCTCGTTCCCTTCAACCCGACGGGGCACGAGCTCGCCCCGGTCGCCCGCATGGCGAAGGCGGCGCTCGACGAGGGGCTCTATCTGATGACCCGCTGGAACATGGTGATGGTCTGCCCGCCGCTCAACATCACCATCGAGGAGCTCGATGAGGGGATCACGATCCTCGACGAGGCGCTTGCCATCGCGGACGAGTTCGTCGCGTAGCGCGGCTCGACTCTGGGCTCACCATTCGACTGGCTGAAGGAGTCGGATCTCCCGTTAGCGCTCGGACTTACAGACGTTGTCGCCGCCGAGAATCGAGTCGAAGAGCAGGTTGAACGCCCGGTCGGCATCGGAGTCGTACGCGCCGAGTGCCGCTCCTTCCCACTGGACGTCGGGTGTCACCCCTGGGCCCATCACCGTGATGCGGTGGCGCTCTCCCTTGCCCGAGACAGATGGGACGCCGGGGTAGCCGGGAGGCGGGGCCTGAAGCGGCGCGAAGCTGTAACAGAAGCCGCCGCTGCCGACGTGGGTCACCTTCGCCCCGTCGCGCTTCCAGCCCGGTCCATACGCCGAGTTGAACGTGTCGATGTAGACGTAGCGCGAGTTGCGGTCGCTCCTCCCGCGCGTCGGCGTCTTGAAGCCGTGAACGGGCTTCCCTTCGTACAGCAGGCGTCCGAACACCCCCTGGAACGCACCGCCGTACGTCCAGTTCGGCGAGACCTCGAGAACGGCGAGCGGCTTCGACCAGTGCGACAGGTGCAGCTCCCAGTCCATGTGGCCCGGGAGAAACGGGCCGACTCCGCGGAGCGGCTGGACACGCTGCCAGCTCTGGAGCGCCCAGTGGCTACCGTCCGGCGCCGTGCACGCCGTGACGCCGTGTGCGAGCCCCGGTCCCGAGTACGGGCGGCAGACGTTCTTGAACGTCCGCCAGTAGTTGCGCTTGCGGTACTTCCCCCACCCGCCCGAGTAGTCGAGCTTGAACCGTTGCTGCGGGACGTTGGGGTCGGGAGCGACTGCATCGAGTCCACCCCAGGCGAGGACACGCCTCACCTGCCCGTTCGCACGTGTGTACGTCACGAGCGCCTCACCCTTTGCGTTCACGGCGAGCCGGACATTCGTAACGTTGCTCTCGAGCGTCTGGCTCGCGCCCGCTGGCCAGGCGCACGTCCCGGCGAATGCCGCCACGAGCACGAAGAGGAGCGGCGCTCTCATGTCGGGCGTTATATCGGCAGGTCCCGAATTCGCCGCGACCCTCTAAGAGCTTCTAACACAATGAGGCTTCGTCGACGGTGCGTGATGGGTGGTGCGAGGCAAGGACGCAGGGAGGGCCAATATGCAGGCATATTGGCCCGACTGAGGACGCCGCATCGCGCCGCCCAGTGCGTGCCGGCGACTCCGAGCTTCATTGTGTTAGAGGCTTTAGCGGCCGAGCGGCGTGATGACCCGCCGGTAGGCCGCCCGGCTTCTCGGCTTGCTTCCGAGATCCCAGATCGACCCGGGCCGACCGTTGAAGTAGGCGAGGAACTCGATTCGACGGTGGCTCTTCACGAAGTCAGACATGCGCTCGACGAACGCCGGATCGTCGATCGCCCACAGGCCCCACTCGGCCATCCCGAAGGGCTTGTTCCGATGCGCGGCGTACAGCGCCTCGTTCGCATCCCACGCCGCCTTGAAGCCCTGGTCGTAGAGATCGTTGGCGACGACGTCGACATACGCGTCACCCGGGTAGTAGGCGGCCGCGGAGTTCGCCGGGATATCAGGAGCGCCGAAGCCCTGCGGGTTCCAGACCATCCTCGCCTGCGTGGTCGGAAGATCGGCAGGGACTCCTGGCTGTCCGAGCTTGCGCAGTTTCGCATTGACCTGCCCGGCGGGGCCGCCGCGGGCGATGATCGCGATCCGTGCGAACGCCTTCCGGAACGCGGCTGTGGAGTACTGCGGGCCGCGAGAGGATCCGTCGCGATTGAAGGCCGCGTACTCGTTCCAGTGCCCGTTCATCTCGGGCATCGGCCGGACGTAGACTCGCGCGCCGAATCCCGCGAGCACCGCGTTCAACTCGATCAGGAAGCCGTCGCCCCGTCCCTGGGCGATACCGAGCGGCGTGACCACTCCCCCGGTCTTGATTGCGATCATCGGGAGCGGCTTGAGCCGGTCGAAGAGCTTGCGGAGGGTGTTCGGCTGGTGCCAGCCGATGAACGAGTGAAGAATCGCCGACCGCTGACCCGTCAGAGACGCGAATCGGGACGGCTCCCCGAGCACGCCGAGCTGGGTGCGCGATACCTGCTCCGCTCCGGCCGCTCCGCCGGCGGACCAGGCGAGCAGCGCGACACAGACGAGCGCCACGACATGCGCTGCCGCACGCCGACCCATCACCGAGTCTTGAAGCTGAACCGCGCGGTGACTGCCGCTCCGCCCGAGCGGACGGTCATGGACCCGCGGACCGTGCCGGCGCCCTTCGGCACGACCAGGGTGCACCGAGCGCTACCGCCGCTGACGCGTCCGGCCGCGCGCACCCGTGTGCCGTCCGCCGTGACGTTGCAGGTGACGGTTCCGCCCGTGATACCGCGGTTCGTATCCGACCGCCGCACCGGGAGCGTGATCGTGAAGGGCTTGCCTGCGCGAGGGGCTCTCGGAGTCCCGACGGCCCCTCGAGCGAGCAGTCTGAGCGCCGCCTTGTTGGTCAACGTGTAGCGGAAGAACGAGCTGTTGTCGGGAGCGAAGTCGACTCCCACGACCTCCTCGCCGACGGCGTCGAGGTCGACGGCCGTGACTGCGAACCCGAAGCGAGAGGTGTTCTCGAGCTCGCTTCGATGGATGTCGACGGTGATCACGTTGCTCGAGTTCCTCACCCGCGCACGGGTCGGCAGTGGATCGGCAACCCACTCTTCCGATTGCTCGTCCCAGCGCTCGAGCCGGATCTCGCCCGCGACGGTCGTGATCAGCGCGTCGGCGCCGTTGTCGCCGGTCCCCGCCCGGTTGTCGCGGTCGATTGCGACGAGGAGAACGGACTCGGGCGGGACCGTCGCGTAGTTCGGGGTAGCGACCGCGAAGCTGATCCAGCCGTCCTTCGCGTCGCTGACGCGGATCGACGTGAGATCGGGTGCGGCGTCCTGATCCGAGCTCGGATCCGGGAACGAGACCAACGCCGGCCCGACGAACGGGGAGCGGCCGCGGTCGGGTGCATAGTCGGAGGCGACGAACTCGCTCTCGCCGAACGTCTGGCCACGCGCCGCGACCGCGAGGATGCCGAACGTCGAAAGGCCGCCGAACATGCTCTCAGGAGCGGTGAACGTGAGCACTCCGGCGTCGAACCGACCGGTCATCCCGGCGACCGGCCGCTGGACGAGCTCCGATCCGTTCCAGAGGTAGAACTCGATTTCGCCGTCGGCCAGGTAGCGGACGAGAGCCTCGTCGCCGACGTCGCCCGTCTGCTGGTTGGAGTCGAGGTCGAACCAGAGGTTGAACCAGCTGTTCGCGGGAAGCGTCTGGTAGTTGGCCGCGGTCAGCGAGACGGTGAGCATCCCGTCGGCTGCTTCGGACACCGAGACGGCCGTCACATCCGGTGCGGCGTTGTCGTCCCCCGCGCCGTCCGTAAAGCTCGCTGCGCCCCACGCGACCGTCGCCCAGACGAGAGCGCCGAGCGCCAGCGCGCCCACGAGCGCTTTCCTCACCGGAAGCTCGATCGGACGACGGCTCCCGCGGTTCGGACTGTGAGAGTGCCCCGTAGGGTCGAGACGTTGCCCTTCGGAGGCAAGCGCAGGCTGCACTGCGCCTTTCCGGCGACGAACCGGCCGACGGCCGGGACGCGCTTCCCCGAGACGAACGCCGCGCACGTCACGGTCCCGCTGCGGACGATTCGATAGGTGTCCAACCGGCGGACGACGACGCTGTGGGAGAACGGACCGCCCGCTCGCGGACGCGTGCGCGACCGAAGCGTCTCCGTTATCCGAAGCTGCACGGGCGCGCGATGGGAAAGGCGGTACGAGAAGAGCGTGCCCGTGAGATCGTCCGGCGCGGTATCGAGCGCCTCGACGTCGCCTTCGAAGTCCTGACCCTCGCTCTCGCCGTCCCCGACGAGGTCGAACGCGATGGCCGAGACCCCGACCAGAGCCGCGCCGTCGAGCTCCCTGCGATGGACCGACAGCGTGAGCACTCCGTCCTCGTACGCGGCAGACGCGGTGTTCGGTAGCTCCGACGGCGCGAGGATCCCGTGCTCCTCGCGGTCGACCTGGACGATGTCGGGGCCAACGGCGTACGCGGCGAACACGTCGTCGGCCGCCTGCGGTCGACCCTCGAGGTCGAAGCCGACTCCCACGACCTTGTCGGGAGGCAGCACCCGGTAGTTCGGTGTCTCCACCTTCACCTCGATCATGCCCGCCGCGGTATCGGAGACGGTGACGGACGTGATGTCCGGCGCCGCGTCGTGGTCGCCGGCTTGATCGGGGAACGTGGCTGGGCCCGGCGCGGCATAGATGCTTCGACCGCTCCCCGGCGCGAAGTCGGTGGACGTCACCCGGCCTATGCCGACCTGCTGCGTCCGCGCAGAGAGGACGAGCAGATCGAAGGACGTCGAGCCGCCGAGCGCCGGGCCTTCTGCAGTGAAGCTCATCGTGCCCGAATCGAAGCTCGCGCTCACTCCGTCTCGAAATCCAGGCGACATGCGGACGCCGTCCCAGCGCAGGACGTCCAGCGTCTCGTCGTCCCAGTACCGAATCACGAGCTCGTCGCCCGCAACCCCCGTCGTCGAGTTCCGGTCGAGGTCGAACTGGAGAATGATCCGCGAGTCCGACGGCAGCGCCTGGAAGTTGCCGACCGACACGCGGACGTTCACCGCGCCTGGCGTCGAGTCGTCGACGACGACCGAGGTGATGTCCGGGACCTCGTTTGCGTCTCCCGCGAGATCGGAGTACGAGGCGCTCGGAGCGGCGCCTGCAACCGCGACGAGAGCACAGCCGAGGCCAGCCGCCGCGAGCATGCCGACGACCCGCCGGCGGGAGCTTCTCCTCACCGGTCGGCTCGGAGGCCGAAAAGGGTCGAGCCTGTCGTCCCGACACTTTCCAGTACGCGTGCTCGCCTGTCAACGAGCCTGCGAGAATCGGGGCGATGGGGAGCCTTCTCGACTCTGCCGCAAATCAGCTCAAAGTCGCGAAGCGGCTCGCTCCACGACGCCGCGGATCGCTCCGCGAGCGGGTGGGGCGGCTCGACGATCGGCTCGTCTTCGTGATCGGCTCACCGCGTTCCGGGACGACGTTTCTCGCCGGGGCGATCGGGTCGCTCCCCGGCTTCGTGGATCTCGGCGAGGTCGCGCCGGTCAAGGCTGCCGTCCCCGAGCTGGCGGCCCTCGAGCCCGAGGAGGCCGCGCGGCGTCTCCGCAAGATCCTCGCCGTCGCCCGCCGCATCGGGCTGGTGGGCTCCGTGCGCGCGGTGGAACAGACGCCGGAGCTCGCACACGTCGCGTCGATCATCCCGCTCGCCTACCCGCTGGCGACCGTCGTGCACATCGTTCGCGACGGGAGAGACGTCGTGTCCTCGCTGCTCGAGAAGCCCTGGCTCCGTCCCCGGCAGGCGAAAGCGGACGACGCCGGTATCGCGTACGGGTCGTATGCGCGCTTCTGGGTCGAGCCCGAGCGGCGTGACGAGTTCGAGAGCGTGAGCGACGCGCGCCGCGCCGCCTGGGCGTGGCGGAGGTACGTCGACGCCGCACGCACGATGCAGCCGCCCGCAGTCGAGGTTCGCTACGAGGAGCTGGCCGCGGATCCCCACTCGGTCGCTCACGAGCTTGCAGCGCGCCTGAACGCACCGGAGGCGCAGCTCGCTACCGCGCTGGCGCGGGCGCACAGCACCTCCGTGGGACGGTTTCGAGCCGACCTCGGCGCGGATCAGCTCGACGACGTGTTCTCCGAAGCGGGCGACCTCTTGCGCGACCTCGGCTATACCCAGGGCTGACGATGCTCTCGACGGAACGTATCGCACGCGGCTGCGCGCGGCATCCCTGGCTCACCCTCGGCACGTGGGTGCTTGCCCTCGTACTCGCCGTCGCGACGATCGTCGCGATGCTCGATCTCACCGACGAAGGCGAGCTCACGTCCAATCCGGAATCCGAGCGTGGCTACGAGCTGATCGGTGAGCACTTCCCGCCGGATCCCGCTGCCGAGCTCGTGAACGAGCTCGTTCTCGTGCGCTCGTCGAGCCTCACCGTCGACGATCTTCTATTCCGCGAGAAGGTCGGCGAACTTCTCGGGGAGATCCGCGCGGCCGGCGTCGTCTACAGCGCCGCCAGCTACTACGAGAGCGATGACACGGCCCTCGTGTCGGAGGATCGGAGCGCGACTCTGCTTCCGGTGGGCCTCATCGAAGACTGCGAAGGAGGTGCGGAACGGCTTATCGAGATCGTCGCCGCCGCCGACGGTGGAGAGTTCGACACGACCATCTCTGGCGAGTGCAGCAGCGACGCGGATTTGAACCGGATTCTGAACGAGGATCTCAAGACCGGCGAGCTGTACTTCGGCCTGCCGGCCGCCTTCGTCATCCTCGTGCTCGTCTTCGGGGCGGTCGTCGCGGCCGTTGTTCCTCTCGCCGTCGCGCTCTTCTCGATCGCCATCGCTCTCGGGCTCGCCGCCCTCTTCAGCCAGGTCCTCGACCTGTCCGTGTTCCTGTTCCAGATGACCACGGTCATGGGTCTCGCGATCGCGACGGACTACGGCCTCTTCATCGTCTCTCGCTACCGCGAGGAGCGCGCGGGGGGACGCTCCGAGCTCGACGCGATCGCAGGGTCGGGCGCGACCGCCGGCCGTGCCGTGCTCTTCAGCGGTCTCGCGTTCGTGCTCGCCATGTCGGGGATGCTGCTCGTCCCCGACTCCGTCCTGCGGAGCCTCGGGGTCGGCGCGCTGACCGTCGGGCTCGTCTCGGTGCTCGCCGGCCTGACTCTCGTGCCGGCGCTGCTCGGACTGCTGGGCGATCGCGTCAACGCGCTGCGTGTGCCCTTCCTCGGCCGTGTCGTCGACTCCGCCGGCCGGGAGGGACGTATCTGGTCGGGGATCGCCCGGGCGGTCATGCGCCGGCCGGTCGTGAGCCTCGTCGCGTCCGTCGTCGTGCTTCTGGCGGCCGCTGCCCCGATCCTGGACCTCAGGCTGTCGCAGCCGGGCCTTCGCTCGTTTCCGGACGACGCCCCTTCGAAGGCGGGGTTCCTCGCGCTCGAGGAGGAGTTCGGAGTCGGAACGGTCGACACCGCGCTCGTGGTCGTGGAGGGCGATGTCACCACCCCGCCTCTCCGCGACGCGGTCATGGAGCTCGTCGCGCGGATCGAGGCGAACCCGGCGTTCCGCGATCCGGAGGTCGCGGTCAGCCCCGACCGCCGGGTCGCGCAGGTGGAGGCGTTCGTGGTCGGGGACAGCCGGGACGAGCGAGCGGTCACGGCGGTCAGGCAGCTCCGGAGCGAGGAGGTGCCTGCGATCTTCGACGGCACCGAAGCGGTCGTCTTCGTGACGGGCGAGACCGCCGAGGAGATCGACTACACGGATCTCATGCAGACGTGGCTCCCGCGGATCATCGCCTTCGTGCTGCTCTTGAGCTTCGTCGTCCTCACGATCGCGTTCCGCTCGATCGTGCTCCCGCTCAAGGCGATCCTGCTGAACTTGCTGTCGGTGGGCGCCGCCTACGGCCTCATGGTGCTCGTCTTCCAGAAGGGCATCGGAAACGAGCTCTTCGGATTACGAGAGACGGAGCTGGTGACGACCTGGGTGCCGCTCTTCCTCTTCTCGGTCCTCTTCGGCCTCTCCATGGACTACCACGTGTTCCTGTTGAGCCGGATCCGCGAGCGCTACCTGCGCACCGGGGACAACGATGAAGCCGTGGCGCATGCCGTTGCAACCACGGCCCGGGTGATCACCGGCGCCGCGCTGATCATCATCGCCGTCTTCACGGGCTTCGCGAGCGGTGATCTCGCCGAGACGCAGCAGGTCGGGTTCGGCGTCGGCGTCGCGCTCCTGATCGACGCCACGATCATCCGCTGCGTGCTCGTGCCGGCGAGCATGAAGCTGCTCGGCTCCTGGAACTGGTACCTCCCGAGCTGGCTCGAGTGGCTTCCGGACCCGCGCATCGAGCACGAGACGACGCCGTAGGGCGACCCTTGGGTCGCCCTCGGGCGAGGCAAGCCTCGCCCCTACGTGAGCTCGGCCAGCGCCTGGCGAACGTGCGCCAGGTGCGCCTGGAGCTCGGTTGTGCGCGCGAGGTCCGCGCCGCTGAGATCTCGCTTGAGCTTCCGCTCCCGCAGGCGCAGGAGGAGCTCCTTGCCCGTTCGCTCGTCGATCGCCTCGCGAGCCGCTCTCGCGTCGAGCTCGGCCTTGAGCGCGGTCAGCTCCGGCTCGTCTCTCCCGGCGACGAGCGCGCTGCGGAACTGCCGGCCTATCTCGGAGTCGAAGTGCTCGGGTGTGAGCTCGCCGAGTGCACGCACGAGCGCCGGATGCGCCAGGCACGCGGCGAGTGCGTCACGCTCGAGACGGTCACCGGCGTCGAGCAGTCGCGTGTCTTCGATCACGACGGCGTTCTTCGCTCCTCGCGCAGGCGCCAGCCCAACGAGCGTCTCCTTGGGCAGGTCGAGCCGATCGGCAAGCATGCGCAGCGCCTCCTGACGCTCCGGCGAATCCTCCGCCTTCGCCAGAACCTCGCGCGCCCGCACGAATCCCTCCTGCCGATCCGCCGCGCGATCGAGCTCGAGTCGCACGCGATACAGGAGATAGCTCTCGGACCCGATCAACCGCTCCTCGAATCCCTCGGGCGCGTCCGCTGGATCCTGTCCACGCGGCAGTGTGACGACCTTCACGTCGAATCCTTGTGCGGCCGCGGCCTCCATCCCGCGCAGCGTGGCATCCTGCCCGGCCGCGTCGGCATCGAAGCAGAGGTAGATCCTCCGCGTCAGCCGTCCCAGTTCCCGCAGCTGGCGTTCGGTGAGCGCGGTCCCCATGGAGGCGACGACAGGCTCGAATCCCGCCTGCCTGAGCGCGATGACGTCGGTGTTTCCCTCGACGACCGCGGCCCGGTCCTGCTTCGAGATCGCTGTCCGCGCGAGGTGGAGCCCGTACAGGATCGAGCTCTTGTGGAAGAGATCGCCCTCGGGCGAGTTGACGTACTTTCCACGCAGCGGATCGTCCTCGTGGAGCTTGCGCGCCTGGAAGCCGACGATCCGCCCGCGCGCGTCCGCGAGCGGGAACATGAGACGCCTCGGGAAGTAGTCGCTGCCGCGCACCGTCGCGAGCCCTGCAGCCCGGAGCTCGTCCGTGGTGAACCCCTTCTCGCGCACCTTTTCGGCGAGGCCGCGACCCGGCGACAAACCGAGCCGGAACTCCCGCGTCACCTCCTCGCCGAGCCCCCGCCCGGCGAGGTACGTGCGAACCGGCTCCGCCTCCTCACGTTCCCAGAGCAGGCGCTCGAAGTAGATCGTCGTCTGCTCGAGAAGCGCGTACAGCCGCTCGCGGCGGTGGCGCTCGGCCTCCACGCGCGGCGACGACTCCTCGTACTCGAGCGGGACGCGAAAACGCTCTGCAAGCCACTCCACGGCACCCACGAAGTCGAGGTTCTCGGTCTCGCGGACGAAGGAGATCAGGTCGCCGCCCTTCCCGCAGCCGAAGCAGTAGTAGAGCTTGTCGACCGGGTTCACGGAGAAGCTCGGCGTCTTCTCTTCGTGGAACGGGCAGCGGCCCATGAACCGCGAGCCGGAGGCCCGCCTGAGCTGCGTCCGCCCCGAGACGACCTCGACCATGTCGGCCGCCGCGACGACGTCGCGCACGGACGAGTCTTTGATCCGCGCCACGCGCTGAGACTACTGGGCGCTCACTGTCGTGCCCACGACCCGGAGCGGGCGGGCTAGCGCCTCACGGCGAACGTGAATCGGACGCCGACGGACGCGCCGCCGGACCGCACGGTCATCGTCCCGCGCAGCGCGCCCGAGGCGCCGGCAGGCACGGACAGAATGCAACGAGCTAAGCCGCCCGACACCCGCCCGGGCGCGCGCAGGGCCTGGCCCGAGACACGAGCCGTACAGGCCGCCGAGCCGGAGGTGATCGGGCGCACCGTGTCCGAGCGCAGCACCGGAACCGTGACGGCAAAACGCTTTCCGGCGCTCGGGCGCGCCGGAATGCCCTTCGGCGTGCCTGCGACGAGATGCACCGGCGGCTTGTTGGCAAGCGTGTACCTCCACCATGCGGCGCCGTTCGGAGCAAGGTCGATGGCGTTGTCCTCGTCGTCGAACGAGTCGCCGCTGACGAGGTAGAAGTCGAAGCCGGCGACGTCCTGGAGGAAGCGCCGCGGGACGTCGAACGTGACCACGCCTCCCGCGCTGCTCGCCCTCACGCGAGACCTGGGGACGTCCACGAAGTCGTCCTCGGACGGGCTCCACCGTCCGGCGTACGCCTCCCGCCCCTCGACCCCGACGTAAGCGTCGACGCCTCCATCGCCCGTGCTGCGCCGCCGGTCGACGTCGAAGTTGATCTCGACCCACGTGCTCGGCCTGAGGGTCTGGTGGCTCGGCGTCGTGATCGCGAACCTGATCGTCCCGGCCCTGGTGTCGCTGACGTCGACCTTCGTGATGTCCGGAGCAGCGTCGTTGTCGCCGATCGCGTCGGTGATGGACAGCGGGCCGGGAGCCGTGTACCGCGTGTTACCGACGCTCGGCGCGAAGTCGGCCGCGACGCGCTCGTCTCCATCCCCGTCGTCCTGACCGCGATTCCCGACTGCGAGCACTCCGAAGCTCGCGACGCCGTCGAGAGCCGCCTTCGGGACCGTCAGCGTCAACGTCCCGGCGATGTAGGTCCCGGTCATCCCGGTCGCAGGCCGCCTGACGAGCTCGTTTCCGACCCAGCGGCGGAACTGGATCCCGCCGTCGTCGAAGTACTGCACGAGCGCCTCGTCCCCGTCGTCACCCGTGTTCGGGTTGTTGTCCAGGTCGAACCAGACGTTGAACCAGCTGTTCGGCGGAAGCGCAGGGTAGTTCGACACGGCGACGACGATCGTCGCGATGCCCTCCGCCGACTCGGAGACCGTGACGGACGTGACGTCGGGCGCGGCGTTGTTGTCGCCGGCCCGATCGGAGAACGACGCCGCCGCGAGCGCCACGCCCCCGAGGGCGAGCGCTCCACACAGGACGGCCAGGACGAGAAGTCGCCGTGTGAGCATCAGGGGACACTATCCCGCCCCCCGGTCAGAGAACGGTCAAGACGGGAAGGGCGACGACCGGCGGCGCAGGTCGTACTCTCTGGCGCATGGCGAGCACGCCGCGCCGCGAGCGCAAAGTCGTAACGGTCGTCTTTTGCGATCTCGTCGGCTTCACGCAGCGGGCGGAGACGCTCGACCCCGAGGACGTCGACGCCTTCCTCGGCCCGTACCACGAGCGCGTTCGATCCGAGCTCGAGCGTTACGGTGGCACCGTCGAGAAGTTCATCGGCGACGCGGTCATGGCCCTCTTCGGCGCCCCGGTCGCGCACGAAGACGACCCGGAGCGGGCAGTTCGCGCCTCGATCGCGATTCGCGACTGGGCGCTCGACCATGAGGACGTTCAGGTTCGGATCGCGGTAACGACAGGCGAGGCGCTCATCCGCCTGGATGCGCGCCCAGAGGCGGGCGAGGGCATGGCCTCCGGCGACGTCGTCAACACCGCTGCGCGCCTGCAGAACGCTGCGCCCGTCAACGGGATCCTGGCCGACGAGACCACCTACCGCGCGACCCGTCGGAAAGTCGACTATGGAGAGGCACCTGCCGTCGAAGCCAAAGGCAAGGCTGACCCGATCGCGGTCTGGGAAGCGTTCAGCGTGCGGGCTCGGTTCGGCGTCGACGTCGCGCACGAGGCTCGGTCGAAGCTCGTCGGTCGCGACCGCGAGCTCGCTGTCGTCCAGGACGCCTTCGACCGGGCCCGTCACGCACGCACGCCGCAGCTCCTTACAGTCGTCGGCGTCCCGGGCATCGGAAAGAGCCGTCTCGTGTACGAGCTCCAGCGCATCGTCGACGCCGACCCGGAGCTCATCACCTGGCGCCAGGGACGGTGCCTCGCCTACGGCGACGGCGTGACGATGTGGGCGCTCAGCGAGATCGTGAAGGCGCAGGCGGGCATCCTCGAGCAGGACGCTCCGGGCGACGCCGCCGAGAAGCTGCGCCTCGCGGCCGCCGATGCTCTATCCGAGGCGGATGCCGCCTGGGTGGAGTCGCAGCTTCTCGCTCTCGTGGGCCTCGGTGCCGAGCGAGAGCTCGGCGATGACCGGCGGAACGAGGCGTTCTCAGCTTGGCGCCGCTTCCTCGAAGGGCTCGCCGAGCAACGCCCACTCGTCCTCGTCTTCGAGGACCTGCACTGGGCGGACGAGAGCCTGCTCGACTTCGTCGACGAGCTCGTGGACTGGGTGACGGACGTGCCGCTATTGGTCGTGGCGACCGCGCGGCCGGAGCTGCTCGAGCGTCGACCCGGCTGGGCTGGCGGCAAGCTCAACGCGACGACACTCGCGCTCGCGCCTCTGTCCGACGACGAGACGGCGTTGCTCCTGTCGGGCCTCCTCGGCAGGCCGGTTCTGGCGGCGGAATCTCAACAAGCACTCCTCGAACGGGCTGGAGGAAACCCGCTCTACGCCGAGCAGTTCGCCGAGCTCTACGTCGAGCGGGGCTCGACGGACGAGCTGCCGCTTCCGGAGACGCTCCAGGGCATCATCGCCGCCCGGCTCGACGGGCTCGCGGAGACGGAAAAGAACCTCGTGCTCGATGCAGCTGTGGTCGGGAAGGTGTTCTGGCCCGGGTCGCTCGGGCGGAACGGCGATGAAGTCGTGCCGGCGCTTCACGCGCTCGAGCGAAAGGGATTCGTCCGTCGCCAGCGGCGCTCCTCCGTCGAGGGCGAGAGCGAGCTCGCCTTCGCCCATGCACTCGTTCGCGATGTCGCCTACGGCCAGATACCCCGCGCGGACCGGGCTGCGAAGCATCGCCGTGTTGCCGAGTGGATCGAGTCGCTCGGCCGTTCCGAAGACCACGCCGAGATGCTCGCCTACCACTGGACCTCCGCTCTGGAGCTGGCTCGCGCCTCGGGACGCGATGACGCGGCGATCGCGGAGCGAGCACGCGACGCGCTCAGCGAGGCCGGGGACCGGGCGTTCGCGCTCAACGCACACGGACCCGCCGCGAAGTACCTTTCGGCGGCGCTTTCGCTGTCCGCGCCGGACGATTCTGACTACGCCCAGCTTCTCTTCAGGCGAGCACGGGCTCTCCATCTCGCCGCAGCGGAAGGACGTGACCAGGCTCTCATCGAAGCTCGGGACGCGCTGCTCGAAAGGGGCGATCGCGAGTCCGCCGGGGAGGCCGAGGCTCTGCTGTCGCAGGCGGCGTGGTACCGGGGGAGCCGCGACGAGTCCCACGGCCACATGGCGCGTGCACTCGAGCTCGTGGCCGAGTCGGAGCCCTCGACCGCGAAGGCACGCGTCCTCGCGATGTCCGCGCGTCTTCGGATGCTGGCAGACGAGAACGAGGAGGCGATCAGGATCGCGAACGATGCGCTCACCATCGCGGAGTCACTCGAGCTCGACGAGATCCGCGCACATTCGTTGACGACCCGCGGAGCGTCGATGAACAAGGTGGACTCCACCAAGGGACGCGCGGATGTGGAGGAAGCATTGCGGATCGCAATCGACGCCAACTCGCCGATCGCCGCCGTCGTGGCCAACAACCTCGCCGTGCTCGCGACCTGGCGTGGCGACATGCGGGAGGCGGGTGGGCTCTACGTCGAGGCAGGAGAACTCGCAAAGCGCTTCGGTGACGAGAACGCGCTTCGCTTCACTCGCGGCAACATCATCTACTCGAACTTCTTCCTGGGCGAGTGGGATACGGCGCTGGCGTCCGCGGACGAGTTCATCGCGGAGTGCGAGACGTCTCCGCACTACATGGAGGGCGGCGCTCGCAACGTCAGGTCGTTCATCCGGTTCGCCCGGGGAGACACCGTGGGCGCACTCGAGGACATGAGGATCAACCTCGCACAGGCCCGAGAGATCATGGATCCGCAGCGCTTGCTGCCCTCGCTCGAGAACGCTGCTCGACTGCTCTGCCTCGCAGGCCAGAGAGAGCAGGCGCTCGCGCATGCGCGAGAGGCGATCGACCTCCTTCGCGAGCACGTGGCGTTGGCGGGTGCGCTCGGCCAACTCGTGATCGTCGTCGACGAGCTGGGGTTGCGCGACGAGATCCTCGAGATCCTCGAACTGGCGCCGCCCGGCCCTTGGGTCGAGGTCGTACGTGCCGCCGCAAGCGGCGACTTCGTCCGTGCTCGCGAGCTCTACGAGACGTTCGGCGCGCCGGCGCTCCTGGCGGAGGCGAACCTGCTCGCGGGCGAGGCGCTCATCGGGTCAGGCCGCCGTGGAGAGGGAGCCTCCTATCTCGAAGACGCGCTCGCCTTCTATCGCTCGGTCGGCGCAACGTACTTCGTGAGACGGGCCGAGGTTCTCCTTCCCGCCTCGGCTTAGAGCGCGTCCGAGTAGTCGAGCGCGAAGCGGTCGGTCATGCCGGCGATGTAGTCGACGATCTCATCGGCCTCGTCGCCACGCTCGACGAGGGCTTCGAAGATCTTGTGGACGACCTCGTGCGCTCGCGAGTGCTCCGGTGCCGCTTGCGGGCCGAGGTAGACGCGCTCGAACATGAAGGCGCGCAGGGAGAGCATCGCCTCCCCCACCTCGGTGGATTGGCGAATGTCGTCGACGCCGGCGGAAGCTTCGACGATGTCCGTCACGAGCGTGTCGATCCGCGACGATCCAGTCGGCCCGAGAACCGCGATCTCGTCACTGGGGAGATCGCCGTCGCTCAGAAGCCCGTAGCGCAGCGCATCGTCGATGTCGTGGTTGATGTAGGCGACGCGGTCGACCAGCCGGACGATCTTCCCCTCGAGCGTCTCCGGCTCCTGCTCACCGGTGTGCGTGAGGATGCCGTCGCACACCTCGTGCGTGAGATTGAGCGACCTCGCGATCCGGAGCGACTGCTCGTTGTGCCGGAAACGGCGGCCGAAGCGCTCACGTAGCGCATCGTCGAGCGCGTCCTCGCCCGCGTGCCCGAAAGGCGTGTGCCCGGTGTCGTGCCCGAGGCCGATCGCCTCGACGAGATCCTCGTTCAACGCCAGGGCCCGCGCCACGACACGCGAGATCGCGGTCGTCTCGAGCGTGTGGGTCATGCGCGTGCGGTAGTGGTCGCCCGCGGGATCGATGAAGACCTGTGTCTTTCCCTTCAGCCGGCGGAAGGGCTTCGAGTGCACGATCCGGTCGCGGTCGCGCTGGAACGGCGTCCGAACGGCGCTCTCGTTCTCGGGCGCCTCACGACCGCGCGTCTCGAACGAGCGGACGGCAAACGGCGAGAGGCCCTCCTCGAGGGCTCGGATCCGCTTCTCGAAAGGCGCCATCACACGATGATCGGGACGGTGCCTCCGTCCGCGCTCCAGGCAGCGCCGGTCACATACGAGGCGCGGTCGGAGGCGAGGAAGACGATGACCGCGGCGATCTCCTCGGGGCGGGCGAGTCGCCCGAGCGGACGACCCGCTCCGACCTTGGCGAGCACCTCGTCCCTGTCGCCCTGCTGGTCGGCGAGACCACCCTCCCCGAGCCACGCATCGGTCGCGGTCGGGCCTGGGGTGACGGCATTGCAACGGATTCCGTCGCCCGCGTAGAGGTCGGCGACGAGTCGCGACAGGGACAGCACAGCCGCCTTCGTCACGGAATAGTGCGGCATCCCCGTCGAGGGACGCTTGCCGGCCGTCGAGGAGACGTTGACGATCGCGCCGCGCGTCTGACGGAGGCTCGGGAGCGCGGCGCGGATCGCGCGTACGTAGCTCATCACGTTCAGCTGCCAGTACGTGTTCCATTCCTCGTCGGGAACCTCCTCGAACGAGGCTTGCCGGGCAATGCCGACGTTGTTGACGAGGACGTCGAGCCCGGAGAGCTCGCGCGTGCCTTCCGCGATCGCGCGTTCCGGCTCGCCGGGCTGCGAGAGATCGGCGACGACGTGCCCGACCTCGCCGACTCCGGGTGCGTCGCGCCGGCCGCACGTCACCACACGTGCCCCCTCGACGGCGAGCAGCCGGGCCGTCTCGAGCCCGATGCCACCCGTTGACCCCGTCACGAGGGCGCGCTTCGCTTCCAGTCCGAGGTTCAAGGCGCGGCTAGCGTATCCGCGTGCTCACGACGATCGTCCTGGTGCGTCATGGCGAGACCGACTGGAACCGCGACGCTCGCTTTCAGGGTCACGCCGACATCCCACTCAACGCAACCGGCCAGGAGCAGGTACGCGAGCTCGCCGATCGGCTCGCGGGCGAGTCGTTCTCCGTCGCGTACACCAGCCCGCTCCGTCGAGCGAGCGAGAGCGCTGCGCTCCTGGCGGAAAGACTCGGGATCGAGGTCCGTTCCAGCGACGCGCTCAAGGAGGTCGACGTCGGCGCCTGGTCAGGGCTCACGACGGAAGAGGTCGAAGCGCGTTTCCCTGAGGGATTCGCGCGCTGGGTGGAGTGGCGCTGCGCGGGCTGGTCGGAAGGCGAGACGTACGAGGAGCTCGGCCGACGCGTGGTGGACGGCCTTCTCGAGATCGCCGAAGAGCACGACGGCGAACAGGTCCTCGCAGTGACGCACGGAGGTCCGATTCGAACCGCAGCCGCCGCTGCACTACGCCTCCCACTCGACGAGGTGCGGGATCGAGTCGGGCCTGTCGGCAACGCGGCGGTACTCCGTATCGACGTCCGGAATGGAGTCTTCGAGGCGACTGACCGCCTCGCGCAGTGAGTCAGCCGCGGGCCATCTGATCGATGCACACGGTGACGGCAAGGAGGAGCGGCTCCTCGTGACCCGGTGCGATCTCGATCCCGTAGGTGCGTGTCCAGAGGAGTAAGCGGAGCTATCTCGGGCACGATCCCGCACGTCGCCGCGCTTGAGCGCGGTTCGCGCTAGAAGCCGCGGTTCGCGCGACCACGGTTACTTCACGGCGTGGTGGTTTACGATCGCGCAGTGCGCCTTCGTAAAGACGAGAAAGTCGAACTGATCTCCAAAGTTCCGCTCTTTGCCCGTTGCTCGAAGAAGGAACTCCGCTTGATCGCGAATATCGCCGACCAAATCGAGTGGCCCGAGGGCAAGACACTGATCAAAGAGGGCCGGCCGGGGAACGAGTTCTTCATTTTGATCGATGGCACCGTTTCCGTTTCCCGAGACGGCCGGAAGCTTCGCGACCTTGCGGCCGGGGAGTGGGTAGGCGAGATCGCGCTAATCTCAAGATTGCCGCGTACCGCCACTGTGGTCACGACATCACCGATCCGAGCTCTCGTGATGACAGGCGGGAATTTTTTCCAACTCGTGGAGGACATTCCCTCAATTGCAGAGAAGATCCTGGCAGTGCTCGGCGAACGCGTAGCGTCCAAGACGGTCTGACCATCACGTCATCGGGCAACAGGGCCCCCGCAGCCGCGCCGCGCAAAACGCCCTACCGATCGGGGCTCGTCACGCCCACGCTTCCCGCTTCTCGTGGGGCGTCAGTTCTACGGCGAACCGCATGTCGTCCATCTCGAGGTGCTCCACGGAGGCGTGAACCTCGCCGAGCGTCCTGGCTTCGTCGTCTTCTATCCCGTGAACTTCGACCGTGCGACCGCGAACGAGCGCCGTGACGAGATACCAGCCGGGGTGCTCTTGCATCGCATCGCCGAGGCTCGACTCCAAGCAGCCCAGCGCATGCACATAGTACGAGCGGCCGCCCTCCTCGAAGTGTGGCCCTTCCTCCCACCAGGGATCTTCCGGAGTCTGCGACGGCGCCTCGAGGCCGGCTGCCCTGCGTGCGGCGATGACCGCCGCGCAGTGAATGACGAACTCGTCTTGGTCGGGGACGTTCGCCACGGCGGCATCATTCCATGTCACACCGGTGGCACACCAGCACCGCACTTTGCGACAGCTACGGCGGGGACGGGGACGTAACCATGCGGGATTCCGTTAGCCTGCCCCTGTGGAGGACTACACGAACAAGTACAAGGGCGAGCAGGTCGAGGTCGCCCTCTTCGGCGGCGAGTACCAGGAAGGCGTGCTGACGGCCTACTGCTCCATCGAGGAGGTCCCTCACGTCGAGCTCAACGGCCACATCCTGATCCCGCTGCAGAACGTCGCGTCCGTTCACTGCTCGAGCCGCTGCGACGCTCCCGAGCCCGACTGGCCTCCACGCGGCCTGACCGAGGACGACGTCGGCGAGGCATAGCTGGTGGAGCGCGGGGCCGCTGCGCTCAACCTCCTGAAGGCATGGTTCTTCGTCGCGGTGCTCGCGACGTTGTTCGGAGCGCTCGGTTGGGTCATCGGCGGCACGACGGCAGCGCTTCTCTTCGCGTTCTGCTCTCTCCTTGCGGCGACCGGCGTCTACCGCTACGGCGACCGCGCGCTCCTCGGAATGCTGGGTGCACGCCCCTTCGCCCTCGCGGAAGATCCAACGCTTCGCTCGGCTGCCGACACCGTTTCCGCACAGCTTGGTGTCCGTCCGCCGACTCTGTACCTGATCGCCGATGGCTTTCCGCGCCTGTTCGCGGTGGGTCGGGGCCCTTCGAGTTCGTGCCTCGCCGTGTCCACCGGCGCCGTGCAAGCGCTGCGGCGCGATGAGCTCGCGGCCGCAATCGCGCACGAGCTCGCCCATGTCCGCCGGCGTGACGTCCTCGTGCAGACGTTCACCGTTCTCTTCGCAGCAACGCTCCTCGAGTCGAGCCGGCTCGGCGGCTGGCTAAGCCGGGTGCTGCTGTACATCCTTGCGCCGATCGCGGCCGCGTTCGTCAACGTCCTCCTGTCACCGAAGCGCGAGCTGCAAGCCGATGCGCTCGCCGCGCGCGTGACGGGACGAGGACACGATCTGGCGGACGCGCTCCTACGCCTCGATCGCGCCTCGGAGCTGGTCGAGTTCGCCGCGTCACCTGCAACGGAGCCGCTCTACGCAGTCGATCCCTTCGCCGACGAAGGCATCGCGCGCATGTTCAAGACCCATCCGCCGCTGGAAA
>CAVRLT010000010.1:0-31279 GCA_963721795.1 uncultured Actinomycetes bacterium | reverse complement strand
CGACTTCGACGTGGATTCGCTTCTTCGCGTCTTTCAAGAAGCCGCCCTCGCGACGTGCGCGTACCGCCAGGATCTCCGAGAGGATCGAGAGCGCGGTCTCCTCCTGCGTGTCAGCGCCGATGTCCAGCCCGCACGGCCCCATGATCCGGTCGAGAGCTTCCTCTGCGACGCCGGCTTCGAGCAGCCGCTCGCGGCGTCGCTCCTGATTCCGCCGCGAGCCGAGCGCGCCGACGTAGAACGCCTCCGTCTCGAGCGCGCCCGCGAGTGCCGGTTCGTCGAACTTGTCGTCGTGGGTGAGCACCACGATTGCGGTCTGGTGATCCGGGTGCACCTGCGCGAGGGCCTCGTCGGGCCAGGCGACGATGAGCTCGTCCGCGGAGGGGATGCGCTCCTCCGTCGCGAACTTCGCGCGCGCGTCCGCGACGATGACGCTCCAGCCGAGGAGCTTCGCGGCACGACAGAGCGCCTCCGCGGTGTCAACCGCGCCATACACGAAGAGGCGCGGCGGCGGCCCGTACCACTCGACGAAGACTTTCGTCCCGTCCTCCAGGGACAGGACGGTGTTCCGCCCACGTCGGATCAGCTCGTCGAACTGCGCGACCGCCTCCTCGGGCCCCTCGCCGACGCGCTCCCCCGACTCGAGGACGAGGAGCTTCGAGCCGACGCCGTCGCCCTCGACGACGGTGAAGAGCAGGCCGCGCTCCTGCGACTCGTCCAGCTCGGCGAGTCGCTCGATCAGCTTCACTCCACCCTCTCGACGAACACGTCGATCTCACCGCCGCAGGGCAGGCCACGCTCCAGGCGAGGTCGTCGTCGATCCCGTACGTGAGGAACTTGGGCTCGCCGGACTCGAACACGGCCTGGGCGCTCTCGAAGACGTCGCTCTCCACGCATCCGCCTGAGACCGACCCGCACATCTTCCCCGACTCGGAGATCGCCAGGCTCGCGCCGAGCGGCCGCGGCGCCGAGCGGCGGGTTCCGACGACGGTTGCGACCACGACCTTCTCGCCGGCATCGAGCCAGCGCTCCATCTCGGGCAGGATCTCCTTCACGCTGCGTGCCTCCTTTCGATGCCGGCGAGCACTGCCGCCAACTCTTCGAGACTCCGGAGATTATGGCCAGGGAGGAATCGGTCGACGAAGGGCAGCGCGCAGCGCATGCCCCCGGCGAGCGGCTGGTACTCCGGGCTCCCCTTCAGCGGGTTGACCCAGACGATGGCGTAGGCCGCCCGCGCGAGCTTCGCCATCTCCCGTTCGAGCAGTCCGGGATCGTCGCGCTCCCAGCCGTCGGAGACGATCACGACGACCGCGCCCCGGGAGAGCGCTCGCCGCCCGTAGACCGCGTTGAACTCCGCCAGCGAGCTCCCGATCCGCGTGCCGCTGCCCCAGTCGACCGCGGTCACGGTCGCCCGGGCGAGGGCAGCTTCGGGATCCCGCGTCGCGAGGTCGGGCGTCAGCCGCGTCAATCGCGTCCCGAAGCCGAATGCCTCGACTCCCCGACCCGAGCCGACGACCGAGTGCAGGAAGAGCAAGAGCGCTCGCGAGTACGCATCCATCGAGCCCGAGACGTCGCAGAGGACGACGAGCTTGCGCGGAACGACCTTTCGCGCCCTCCACGCGGGTTCGACGGGGTCGCCGCCGGTCCGCAGTGAGCGACGGACGAGCCGGCGCAGGTCGAGCCGATCTCCTCGCGGATCGGGAGACCGGCGGCGTGACGCCCGTCGAGGCCTCGCGCGCGCGATCGCCGCCATCAAGATGCGGCAGCGCTCGAACTCCTCCGGCGTCATCTCGGCGAAGTCCTTCTCGCGCAGCAGCTCGTGCTCCGAGGCGCCGAGCTCCACGGGATCGGTGCCTGGCTCCGGCTCCATCGCCTCGCTGCCGGTCGTCAGAGAGCCCTGGACGAGCCGGTCGGCATGCTGGCGCTGGTGCTTCTGGCGCACGAGCGGGGCCACCGGCCCACGCAGGAACCACGCTGCGAACGCCCGGTCGAAGAGCTCGAGCTCGTCGTGCCGCGAGACAAGCGTCTGGCGGAGCGCGAAGTAGACGTCTTCCTGGCGCGTGAGGTCGACCGCGTCGAGGCTGCGGAGGGCGTCGAGCACGCGGCCAGGCCCGACCTCGATCCCCACCTCCCGGAGCACGCGGCCGAACGTGACGACGTGCCGGACGATTGCCGTTCCTTGCACGGCGCTATCCCTTCGCCGTGGCGCGGGCCTCTTCGATCAGGCCGACGAGCGTCTCGTCGCGCACGGCCTCGATGTCCTCGCGGTACTTGAGAACCGAGCCCAGCGTCTGCTCGACGACCTCGGCGTCGATCTCCTCGCGGCCGAGCGCGGCGAGCGCCTGCCCCCAGTCGATGGTCTCGGCGACGCCGGGAGGCTTTGCGAGGTCGAGGCCGCGAAGCCCGCGAACGAATGCCGCCGCCTCCTCCGCGAGCCGCTGCGAGATGCCGGGGACGCGGAGCCGGACGATCTCGACCTCTCGCTCGAGCGAGGGATGCCCGATCCAGTGGAAGAGCGCTCGGCGCTTGAGGGCGTCGTGGAGCTCGCGGGTCCGGTTGGACGTCAGCACGACCGCGGGCACGCGCCTCGCGCGAATCGTCCCGAGCTCCGGAATCGTGACCTGGAAGTCCGACAGGATCTCCAGCAGGAACGCCTCGAACTCCTCGTCGGCACGGTCGATCTCGTCGATCAGGAGCACCACCGGCTCGTCGGAGTCGATCGCCTCGAGCAGCGGCCGCCGTATGAGGAACTCCGGGCCGAACAGCTCGTCCTCTGAGACCGTTCCCTCCTGGGCGGCGCGGATGTGGAGGAGCTGCCGGGGGTAGTTCCACTCGTAGACGGCGTGCGAGACGTCGAGGCCCTCGTAGCACTGGAGCCTGATCAGCCGGGCGGGGAGCGCCGTTGCCAGCGCCTTCGCGGCCTCGGTCTTCCCGACCCCCGCCTCGCCTTCGAGCAGGAGCGGCTTTTCGAGCGCGAGTGACAGGAACAGGGCCGTCGCGAGCCCGCGATCCGGCAGGTAGTCGGCGTTTCGTAGTGCTGTCTCGAGGTCGTCGATCGTGCGAAAGCTCACGCTCGGAGCGTACACCGGCCCTTCGGCGCCGCGTCCAAATCGAGAATCGATCACTTGTGCCCTCCGTGGTCGACGCGTTTAGACTCGCGGCACGGGTCAAACGCGATGCGGGGGTGGGAATGGCCATAGCGACGACGGCGCTCGGAACCGACACGGAGGTGCTCCTCCCGGCCTCTGAGGAAGAGGCGGTCACGGCGTTCGGGGACGGCTCGGGAGTGACGGTGCTGGCCGGCGGAACGATCGTGGTTCCCGAGATGACCTACGGCTACCTCAAGCCGGACCGCGTGCTGATGCTCGCCCGCGCCGGGCTCGAAGGGATCGCGCGAGACGGCTCGCGCACCACGATCGGGGCGATGACTCCGGTCCAGGACCTGGTCGAGCTCGCGGCGCCGCTTGGCCGCTGCGCTGCGAACGTCGCCGACCGGGAGATCCGCGCGCAAGCCACAGCGGGCGGGAACCTCTGCGCTCCGCAGGGCCGCGATGCTCCACGCGGTGACCTCCAGGCGGCGTTCCTGGCGCTCGATGCGCAGGTCCGTTCCGCGGGTGCGGGCGGCGAGCGGACGGACTCCGTCGAAGACTTCCTCGCCGACAGGGACGGTCGCCTCGTTCTGGACATCGCCTACGAGGAGCCCTCTGCCGGCGGGTTCGCGCGGCTCGACCGCCCCCACACGCACGACTACTCCGCGCTGACGGTGTGTGCCGCGCGCGGCTCCGACGGAACCGTCCGCATTGCCGTCGCCGGTGCCGACGGCCCCGCTGTCCGGCTTCGCTCTGCCGAGGCGAACGCGGACGACCCGGGCGCCGCCGCCGAAGCTTCCGTCCAAGACGTGACATTTGCGGACGACGCGCTCGCGTCCAAGTGGTACCGCGAACGAACGCTGCCCGTTCTCGTCCGGCGGGCCCTCGGCGAGCTCCAGGAGGCGACATGAACCTCACCGTCAACGGCGTCGAGCACGAGCTCTCGAGCCCGCCTCTGACGCCGCTTCTCTACGTGCTCCGCGAGGAGCTCGGCATCACGAGCCCCAAGGCCGGCTGCCAGCAGGGCGGGTGCGGCTCCTGCACCGTCCTGGTCGGCGGCGAGCCGCGGCGCTCGTGCCTTGTTCCGGCCGCAGCACTCGACGGCGCTGAGATCACGACCCTCGAAGGTCTCGGATCGCCCGAGGAGCTCTCGCCGATCCAGAACGCGTTTCACGAGCGCTACGCCGCACAGTGCGGGTTCTGCACGTCGGGCATGGTGCTCGCGGCGCACGCGTATCTCGAGTCGGGCGGGAGCTCGGAGCGAGAGTCGATCCAGGATGCCCTCGCGGGTCACGTCTGCCGCTGCACCGGCTACGTGAAGATCATCGACGCGGTCTCGGCCGCCGCGGGTGGGGAAGTCTCCTCGAACCAGCGTTGGCTCCCACAACCCGGCGAAGAGGCGCCGGTCGAGGTTCCCGGAGCACCGGCATGAAGGCCGTCGGCGCACGACTCCCCCGCTACGACGGCGTCGCGCACGTCACCGGCCGAACGACGTTCGTGGACGACGTGCGAGTCCCCGGCACTCTCTGGGTCAAGGCGCTTCGCTCGCCAGCCCACCACGCGGACATCAAGCGCCTCGACGTCACGAAGGCGGAGGCGATGGAGGGCGTGCACGCGATCATCACGTGGCAGGACGTCCCCCTCCTCGAGTACGGGCACCTCTCGGCGCTCGGCATCCCTGCCGACGAGCCGCTGCTCGCGAAGGACGATGTCCGCTACGAGGGTCAGCCGATCGCGGTCGTCGCGGCGGACGACGAGGTCGTCGCCCAGGCGGCGGTGGACGCGATCGAGCTCGAGCTTTCGGAGAAGCCCGCGCTCTTCGATGTCCGCAAGGCGTTCGACTCGGATGCCCCGAAGGTGCATCACTGGGGCAACTGGTACCCGCACTTCGAGGACGAGATGGACCGTCGTCAGATCCGCAAGGGGTCGATCGCGGAGGCGTTCGAGAAGGCGGATGTGATCGTCCAGGGTGTCTACCGCCCCGCCGCGATCGAGCACGTCCCGGTCGAGACGCAGGTCTGTCAGGTCGTGCCCGAGGCGGACGGCCGCCTGACGATCTACTCCTGCACGCAGGCCCTCTACTTCTCGATGGGCGTCGTCGCCGCGCATCTGGAGGTGCCGCTGAACCGGCTGAAGTTCGTCGGC
The DNA here is from genome assembly GCA_963721795.1 of uncultured Actinomycetes bacterium. Classification (GTDB taxonomy): domain Bacteria; phylum Actinomycetota; class Thermoleophilia; order Gaiellales; family Gaiellaceae; genus GMQP-bins7. Next base: position 26,048 of record CAVRLT010000010.1, on the reverse strand, counting down.
GGCACCGTCGGCGGCGGCTTCGGCGGCAAGGTCGACACGGCTACGGAGACGATGTGCTCGCTCCTCGCGCTCAAGTCGGGAAAGCCAGTGAAGTGGCGCTGGACGCGCGAGGAGGAGTTCCTCTGCTCGTCCACGCGGGCGCCCTGGCACATGGAGATCGCGGACGCGGTGACCAAGGACGGCTGGATTCTCGGCAGGAAGATGCTGACCCTCCACGATTCCGGCGCCTACTCGCGCTTCTCGCCGTACGGCCTGACGAAGCACAGCTTCCACCACACGGGGGCGTACACGATCCCGAATCTCGAGTTCGACGGCTACGTCGTCTACACGAACCGCGTGCCGACGACGGCGATGCGCGGCTTCGGCGTCACGTCGGTGTCTTTCGCGGTCGAGACGCACATGAGCCGCATCGCGAAAGAGCTCGGCCTCGATCCGTTCGAGATCCGTCTCAAGAACGCGAACCGGATCGGCGACACCTCACCGAACGGGGTCGTCTACAACGACCCCTCGACCGTTCCGACCATCCTTGCGGTCGCCGACGAGCTCGGCCACGAGCTCCCTGCGGACTACCGCACGATGTCGAGCGAGCCCCGCTCGGCCGAATGGCTGCCCGAGCATCTGGTGGGCCAGCTCGGAAACCCGGAGGAGCACTGATGGCCAAGCACAAGGGACGCGGGATCTCCGCGATCGAGTACCCGACCGGGATGAACCAGAACGGCGACCCGTCGCAAGCATGGATCAAGATGAAGCCGGACGGCCGGGTCGACGTCTTCTCGGGCACCGCGGACATCGGCAACGGCTCGAAGACGATCCAGTCGCAGATCGTGGCCGACACGCTCGGCGTTCCGTACGACTGGGTCACCTACGACAACTCGAACACCGACTCGTCGCCCGTCTGCACGGGAACGTTCGCGTCGCGGGCGACGTTCGTCGCGGGCATGGCGGTGAAGAAGGCGGCCGACAGCGCCCGCACGAAGCTGCTCGAGATCGCCGGCAAGGAGCTCGAGATCGACCCCGCCGACCTCGAGGTCGTGGACGGTGAGGTCATCGCGAAGGGCGCGCCGCAGAAGAAGATCTCCGTCCCCGACGTGGCGGTCGCCGCGACATGGACGCACGGTGAGCTCATCACCGGCACCGGCGCTCACCTGAACCCGTACGCGCCGATCGTCGATGCCGAGACCGGCCGGGTCGAGCTGCCACCTCATGCCGCGATCTCGTACGCGGCGTGCGCGGCGGAGGTCGAGGTCGACGACGAGACCGGCGACGTGCGCGTGACGCGGCTCGTGCAGTGCTACGACGTGGGAAAGGCGATCAACCCCACCCTCGTCGAGGGCCAGATCGAGGGCGGCGCGGTGCAGGGGCTCGGCCTCGGCGTGCTCGAGAGCTGCTACCCGTACTACCCGAGCGTCGAGAACCGCGGCGGCCAGTTCGGTGCCTACCTCGCGCCGGGGATGGAGGACCTCCCGCAGGTCGACACGCTGATCATCGAGAACCCATCGGCGGGCGGCCCCTACGGGGCGAAGGGGATCGGCGAGATGGCGAACAACCCGCAACCGCCGGCGATCGCGGCGGCGGTGTACGACGCCATCGGCGTGTGGATCACGGAGCTGCCGATCACGCCCGAGCGCGTGCTTCGGGCGCTGGAGGCGAGGGCGGAGCCGCGACGGAACGGCAAGGTCGTCGTCTTCGACGAGGAGCTCTCCGTGAACACCGTGTCGAGCGGTGCGATGCGCTTCGAGGTGCCTGCCTGACCTCGCCTTTCCGCTCCTGGAACGACGTGGAGCCCCACGCGCTGTTTCCAGGCGTGGCGCTCCGTGCAATCGGCGGCGAGCAGGTGCTCCTTTGTCACGTGACCTATGAGCCGGGAACGACGGTCCGACGCCATTCGCACGGGACCGCGGAGCAGGTGATGTGGATTGTCGAAGGCGACCTCACGATGACGGTGGGCGAGGAGACGAAGAGTCTCGGCGCCGGCGACGTTGTCGTCGTCAACCCGGGCATCGAGCACGAGCTCCACTCCGAGAACGGCCTGACGTTCGTCGAAGCGCTCGCGCCGGTGCTACGGGATCACGTTCCGGATGCGGAGCGCGATCTAGTGCTGGGTGCGCAGGCTGACTCGCTCCACGCCGACTGCTAGCGACCGGACGAACCAGCGGATGACCACGAATGTCTGGCCGCAGCCGCTCATCGCAGTCCGCGACGTCCAGGCATCCAGCCGGTTCTACGCGCAGATCCTCGGGGCTGAGAGCGCCCACGGGGGCGAGGAGTACGAGCAGCTCGTCAGCGGCGGGGAACTCATCTTGCAGTTGCACCACATCGACGTGGAAGACCACCACGGCCCCCTCGCGTCGAGTGACGTTCCTCTCGGCAACGGGACCTTGCTGTGGTTCGAGGTCGCGGACTTCGACGAGGCGGTACGACGCGCACGGAGCGTCGAAGCCCTGATTGAGCGCGATGTCCACGTGAACCCCAATGCCAAGCAGCAAGAGCTTTGGCTGCGCGATCCCGACGGGTACCTCGTCGTGTTAGCCGGTCCGTCGGAATACCGACCGCGCCCGCCGGTGCGCAAGGAAAGCGTGACGGCCGGAGCGATCGATCCGACTGGGGGAAGGAAGGACGCTCTCGACGCGTTCCTGCAGACGAAGCTTCAGGAGGGCTTCGAGATCGAGACGCACACGGATACCCATGCGATCGTCGTCGAGAGCGAGCAGCGAAAATCGTTCCTGGGCCAGTTGCGAGGGCGCCGCGCCGCCAACCGATACGTCGTATCGGTCGACGAGCACGGCGAGGTGACGATGATCCCGGCAGAGCCGAAGCGAAGCTGACGAGAGGTCAGGCGAAGGCGATCGGGCCACGTCCTGCGTCGGACGGTTCCTGAATTCAGGAAGACTCTGCGCGATACCCTCGCCGGAGGTCACGCAGCATCGCGACCCCGACCTTGGCGGTCGGCTTCGCCTCTGCGATCACGAAGGCGGCACGCACGAGTTGAGACACGTCGTCCGCGTTCCACTCGAGGTCGCCCTGCTCGTTCGACCTCGGTTGCGCGAAGCGACCGAGCTCGGAAAGCAGGCTGTGACGCGGGTTGGGATCGAGCAGCCACGCGAGTGGGGCAGCCTTCTGCGGGAACGACTCGCGATACAGCTCGAGCGCCGCTATTGCGAACTGTCGGTAGACGAGATCTTGGGCCCCCCGTGACGTCCGAACTCGTCGGGCATACGAGAAACGAGCAGCCTGGCGGAGCGCCTCGTCGGAGAAGACGCGGGGACGACCGCGCTTCTTTCTGGAAGCAGTCTCCGAAGTCATCGTGTTATCGAGTCGGTTTCCGGAAAGCATCTCGACAGCCCTCAGACGGGCGAAACGCGTCGGACGCCTGCCGCTCGCTCGCCGTTCGGCAGGAACGTGTCGACGTGGTGGGCAGCGCGTCAGTCGCGTAGCGGAGCGCGCATGGGCGCGTCGCTTTGATCCTCATTCGTCCACTGGAAGAGCTCGAGGACGTAGCCGTCCGGATCGCGGAAGAAGACCTGCGTCACGCCGTCGCCGCGCGGCATCGGGCCGCCGGTCAGCGGCACGCCGGCCTCGGCCAGACGTCTACACGCGGTCTCGAGGTCGTCCACCTCGAAGGCGAGGTGGTGCGTCAAGCCGAACGCCGCCCCGGCACCTGGATCCGCCTGGCCCGCCTCGCCCGTCGTGTCCACCTCGGCGAGCAGATGAAGCTCGTCGTCGCCGGACCGAAACCACGCCCCGGCGAACGTGAAGTTCGGCGGACGCGGCACCTCCTCGAGGCCGAGCGCACGGGCGTAGAAGCGGCGCGAGCGCTCGAGATCCGACACCACGAGACCTGCATGCTGAAGGCGCATCGGCACGACGCCCTACCGTAACCTCGCTCAACCGAGAAAGGAGCCGCAATGCCGCTGATCAGGGTCGAGCTCTTCGACTACCGCATGTCCGACCAGACGAGCGCGGCGCTCATCGAGAAGCTCACCGACGCGCTCTGCGAGGCGACGCACCCGGGACTGCGCGACCACACGTGGGTGATCGTCGAGGGCCACTCGCCGAAGAACTGGGGCCTCGGCGGCAAGCCGTGGCCGGTCGACCAGATGCCACCGCCCCCGTCGCCGTAGGATCGAGGTCCCCGAGGAGAGGAGACGACGGATGCCCGTGATCGAGGTCAAGCTCTACGACCGCCGTGTGACCGAGGAGTCGGTGCCGAAGATGATCGAGGCGCTCACGAACGCGCTACATGAGTCGAGCGGTGCCGCGATCGAGCACATCCAGGTCATCATCCAGGGTGTCGAGCCCTCCCACTGGGGCAAGGCGGGAAAGCCGAGCGAATAGCTAGGGCGATCCGACTGGCACTGCGAGCTCGAGCTCGACTGGCGCGGCTCCAGGCTCCACGGCCTGCGTCTCTCGCGCGTGCAGCAGCGTCGTCTTGACGATCAGCTTCGCGCGGGCGAAATTGTCGAGCTCGGTCGGAACCGGGCCGACCCGCTCGCCGAGCGCGTAGCCCGCTGCATTTCGACCCATCGCGCGATAGGACTCGAGCGAGTACAACGGCGACATGCCGAAGAGCTCGAGGTTGTCCAGCGGCTCGAGGTCAGCGCGGTGGATGACCGCTGTGCCCTTCGACTGGATTCCGAGCGCGATCCCCGATCCCGAGAGCTGCGCGCCGTCGTGGGCGATGAACGCGACGTCGGCGACGCGGCGGATCCGCACGACCCGCGGCAGCGCGCCACCCTCGCGGATCCCTTCGCAGATCGCCTGGAGGACGTCTCGGTGGCTCAGGTCGTTGATCGTCCTTCGGATCGAGCTGGCGAACGCGGGGCCGACCGCGACGACTACCTCGTTCGACTCCACGCCCGACGCCGCCGCTCCCCGCTCGAGCACGACCGGCTCCTCTGCAGCGTCCGTCCCCAGCAGCTCCGCGGGGTCGACGACGCTCGGGAGTGACTGCAGGAGCTCCCAGCGCTCCCCCTCGAGCCGATAACCGGTCCCCGGGCCTGAGTAGACGTTCGGGTCGTTGACGGCCGAGTGCACCAGCCCGCCGGCGTCGATCACGGCCGCCGTCTGGAGATAGTCAGCCGAGACGCGCTGCCGCTGCATCCCGAGGACGGCCTCGGCGATCTCGGCGAACCCGCGCCGGTCGAGGGCGAGGGCGACATCGAGGCCCGACACTCCGCGAGCGAGAAGGTCGTCCGCCGCTTCGACGTCGGCGGCGCGATCTCGATCCGGCATTCCCGTGGAGTCGTAGCCGGACCTCGCCGCAGCGACCTCGTCGTCGCCCACCTCGGGGAGCCCGAGCTCGGCGAACACGGCCTGAACGGCTCGGGCGGCGCGCTCCCGCACGCGTAGCACCTCGTCCTCGGAGACTGGCTCGATCCCGGCGTCGACCTGCCAGTCCCGCTGGACCGTCAGCCACTCGTCCAGGTCGTCGGCGTCGAAGTTCCCGCCGCCGAAGGTGTTGTCCCGCCGCGGCATGACCGAGTACCCGGAGGTGACGAAGTCCGTTCCCGGGAGGAACTGGCCCATGAGCTTCGCCGTCTTGCGGATCTCCGAGTGCGATGCGATGGCGTCGTTGCCCGACGCGACCTCGAGGTCGAGCCACGCCGCGAGGACGTTCTCGCCGAGGATCGCTCGCGTGCCGCCGGGGACGGAGAGGACGAGCGCGACGCACGAGATCGACCCGTTCTGGACTCCCTGCGAGCCCGCGGCCCGCACCGCGGCGAGGCAGCGCGCCTCCAGGTAGAGCATCGAGAGGCCCTGCGCGTAGCCCATCAGCGCCTCGGAGCCGGTGCCCGAGGTGAACCGCACCTTCACGCCGCGGGACGCATACGCGGCGCCCAGGAAGGCCTTCGACCAGGGCGTGTCGTCCCCGTCAACGAAGACGGGCTCGGTTCCGTAGACGGAGAGGGTCTCCGCGTAGGTGACGAGCCCGCGGATTGCGAGCTCGAGGTTCCGGCGCTCCTCGACGGCGCACTGCGTCATCACGCCCGGGCGACCCGTCTGCGAGCCGACGAGCAGCGCGATCGCGTTCAGCGGCGCATAGCGGGCGACGCCCACGGTGGTCTCGATCTCCGCGAATCCCCGACGGGCCGCCTCCGCCGCGTCCGCTGCGAGCAGCGCAGGGCTCTCCTTCAGGTTCGTCACGTGCGCCTGGTTCGCAGGCGTTCGCCGTGCGCGCAGCTTCTTGAGCGCGAGCATCAGCTCGACGGGATCGAGGAGGCCGATGACGCGCGCGAGCTTGGCCGGCGTCAGCCCGCGGGCGAGACGGACGAGCTCGGCTCGAGGCACGCCGACGTCGACGAGCATGCGTGCCAGCGCCGCATCTTCGAGCGCCATTGCCTCCACCGCCACGTCCAGGTCGAGCCCGTGCGCGACGACGAAGCGGTCGATCACGTCGAACTCCGCTGCCGGGCGACCGTCCATGCGGGCGACGACGTCGTCGTGGACGACGAGCTCCGGCTCGGGGTCGCGAGGCCCGTTGGAAGCGACGAGGCCGAGCTCGGGGTATGGCGAGACGAGGGTCTCGCGGTGGAGATCACGACCTTCGCGCGAGACGAAGCGACGGCTACGCATCGGCGAGCAGGCCTCGCTCGGCATACGCCTCGGCTGCTTCTCGCACGAACTCGGCCGTGCGGCCGGCGCCGCGGCTCTGGAGCTGCGTGGCCCACTCCTCGAGCTCGGCGGCGGTTGCTCGCCGCGGGCGGAGGGCCGTATAGACAGCGAGCAAGAGCTCGTCAGGGACCGCGGCAAGCTCGGAGGCGCGTTCGAGGCTCGCTGCCAGCGGTTCGCGCCCGGCGGCTCGAGCCACCTCGGACTGGAGGAGGAGCGTCTCCGGGGTGGCGCGGATCTCGGTCCCGTCGAGGCTGCCGGCGCGGAGCGCGTCGAGCGTCACTTCGGTCAGCGGTGTCCCTCCCGGTGTCGAGACGAGATCGGGCCTCTGCGTCCCCAGCGGGTAGTCGCGGTTCGGATCGAAGTCCATGTCGTCAGACTCTAGGCTGCCGAACGTGAGCAACGATGATCGATTCTCCGGTCGGGTCGCGCTCGTCACCGGCGGGGCGAGCGGGATCGGTGAGGCGGTCGCGAGACGGCTCGCCTCCGAGGGCGCCGCAGTTGCCTCGTTGGACCTCCAGCCGGCCTCGGCGGACGGCGTCCTCGCGCTCGCCGGCGACGTCTCGAAGTCTGCCGATGTCGACGCCGCGGTGAAGCGCGCCGAAGCCGAGCTCGGCCCGCTCGACGTGCTGGTCTGCTCCGCCGGGGTTCCGGGCGACTCCCTGCCGAGCCTCGAGATCTCCGACGCGGAATGGCGACGGGTGCTCGCGATCAACGCGGACGGCGTCTTCTACTGCAACCGGGCCGCTGCGCCCGGAATGGTCGAGCGCGGCTACGGGCGGATCGTCAACGTCGCCTCGATCGCCGGGAAGGAGGGCAATCCGATGGCCGCGGCGTACTCCGCGTCGAAGGCTGCGGTGATCGCGCTGACGAAGGCGATCGGAAAGGATCTCGCGCGGACCGGCGTCGCCGTGAACTGCGTCGCACCGGCGGTGATCGAGACACCCATCCTGGAAGGCGTCTCGCGCGGCGCACATCGAGTACATGGTGGAGCGTGTCCCGATGGGGCGAATGGGCCGCGCCGACGAGGTCGCGGCTCTCATCTGCTGGCTGGCGAGCGAAGAGTGCTCGTTCTCGACCGGGGCGACGTACGACATCTCGGGCGGGCGGGCGGTCTACTGATGCGACGGGTACGGGTTCGCGGCCCGAACGGCGTCGAGCGCGGCGCTTTGAACCGCGGCGTGATCGTGACCGAGAGCGGCGCGTGCATGCAGGCGCTCGACGCCGAGAGGCTGACGCTCCCCGATCCGTACGAGCTGCTGATCCCGCTCGAGCCACCGGAGGTGTGGTGCGCCGGAGTCACGTACGAGCGGTCGCGCGACGCGAGGATCGAGGAGAGTGCCGTCGAGGACGTGTACTCGCTCGTCTACGACGCCGAGCGGCCCGAGCTCTTTCTCAAGGACGCCGGCTGCCGGCGGACGGTCGGCCCGGGCGAGGCCATCGGCATCCGCTCGGACTCCGCCTGGAACGTTCCCGAGCCCGAGATCGGTCTCGTCCTCGGCGAGGACGGGAGTATCGCGGGCGTAACGATCGGAAACGACGTGTCCTCGCGTGAGATCGAAGGCACGAACCCGCTCTACCTGCCTCAGGCGAAGGTGTATGCGGGAGCGTGCGCGATCGGCCCCGCGGTGCTCTCGCCGGTGCCGACCGAACACCTCGAGATCCGGATGCGCATCCTCGACGCGGACGGTGCCGAGCTCTTCGCGGGCGAGACGTCGACTGCCCGTATGAAGCGCTCGTTCGAGGAGCTCGTGGAGTTTCTCCTGCGCGACAACCCGGTCCCTGCCGGCAGCGTCCTCCTCACCGGAACGGGCCTGGTGCCACCGGACGACTTCACTCTCGAGGTCGGCCACGTCGTCGAGATCGAGGTGCCGGAGATCGGCATCCTCTCGAATCCAGTCGTTCTCGCCTCCAACCTGCTCGAAAGGACTTCGGCCCATGTCTGACACCCTCACGGAGTCGCCCGCTCGCAACTACGTCGGCGGCGAATGGCGCGAGAGCGCGAGCGGCGAGACCTACGAGAAGCGAAACCCGTGGCGGCCGTCCGAGGTCACGGGCGTGTACCCGTCCTCCGACGCGGAGGACGCTCGCGTGGCGATCGACGCGGCCCGGGAGGCGTTCCCTGCGTGGGCTGCGCTTCCTGCGGCACAGCGGGCTGCCTACTTCGGCAAGGCCGCGAACGCGCTCGAGGGCCGCGCCGAGCAGATCGCCCAGGACATGACCGCCGAGATGGGAAAGCCGCTGCGAGAGTCGCGACTCGAGGCGCTCCGAGCGGCGACGATCCTCCGGTTCGCGGCGGGCGAGGCGTGGCGCCCGACCGGCGAGATGTTCGCGCCGTCCGTGCCGAATCAGCGTCTCTACACCCTGCGCAGGCCGCTCGGCGCAGTCGGGCTGATCACGCCGTGGAACTTCCCGATCGCGATCCCCGTGTGGAAGCTGGCACCTGCTCTCATCTATGGCAATACAGCAGTGCTCAAGCTCGGCTACGAGGCGCCGCGGACGGGCCTGCACGTCGCCGAGAGCTTCGCAGAGGCCGGCCTGCCGCCCGGAGTCCTGAACGTGCTCACCGGCTCGGGATCGAAGGCGGGCGCCGAGCTCGTCCGGAACTCGGGCACGCGGGCGATCTCGTTTACCGGCTCGGTCACAGTCGGGCAGGGCGTGCGCGAGGAAGCGACTGCGCGGGATTGTCGCGTCCAGCTCGAGCTCGGCGGCCACAACCCGCTGATCGTGATGGCCGACGCGGAGCTCGACCGCGCCGTCGAGGCCGCCTATGCGGGCGCGTTCTGGTCGGCAGGGCAGAAGTGCACGGCGACGCGGCGCATCCTCGTTCAGGAGAAGGCATACGAGGAGTTCCGCGCGCGGTTGCTCGCGCGGGTCGCGGCGGGCAAGGTCGGAGCCCCCGCGGATCCGGAGGTCGAGGTCGGTCCGGTCGTCCACGAGACTGCGATGGAGGAGATCCTCGGAGCGATCGAGCGGGCGCGAGAGGAAGGCGGCACGGTGCTCGCTGGTGGGGAGCGCGCGGACGACGACGGGTATCTCATCTCGCCGACGGTGTTCGAAGGGCTGGCCGACGACGCCGAGCTCTCGTGCGAAGAGGTGTTCGGCCCGGTCACATCGCTCTATCGCTTCGAGACGCTCGACGAGGCGATGGAGCGCGCGAATGCCGTGCGCTTCGGCCTGTCGGCGTCGATCTTCACGCGCGACCTACACGCCGTCCAGCGGTTCACCGACGAGATCGGCGCGGGGATCATCCACGTGAACTCGCAGACGGCAGGCGCGGACGTGCACGTGCCCTTCGGCGGCGTCAAGGGCTCCGGCTGGGGCCCGCACGAGCAGGGGCGTGCCGCGATCGAGTTCTACACCGAGCTCGTCACCGTCTACCAGGACGCGCCGCTTGCCTGATCGTGATTCCACAGGTCAGGGGTCTGGCTTCAGCCAGACCCCGGTGTTCGGGTGACCACCAGCAGCCGCACGCTTGTCACCGGAGCGCTCGGCTGCATCGGCGCGTGGACCATCAAGGCGCTGCTGGAGGAGGGCGAAGCGCCTGTCGGTTTCGACCTGGGTGACGATGACAGCCGCCTGCGGCTGATCCTCGACGAAAGTGAGAGCGCGCGGGTCACGCTCGTGCCGGGCGACGTGACCGACGGTGAAGCCCTGGGCCGCGCCCTCGACGAGCTCGAGATCACCCACGTCGTCCATCTGGCTGCCCTGCAGGTGCCGTTCTGCCGCGCCGACCCCGTCCGCGGCGCCCATGTGAACGTCCGCGGCACGGTCGTCGTGTTCGAGGCGGTCAAGGCGCGATCCGACCGAATCCCCGGCCTCGCGTACGCGAGCACGACCGCGGTCTACAACGCCTCCGACCCGTCGCCCGCTCCGGAATCCGGCGGCACCGCGCCGTCGACGCTGTACGGCATCTACAAGCTCGCGAACGAAGGGACCGCACGCGTGTTCTGGCACGACGACGGAGTCGCGTCGATCGGCATCCGCCCCTACGTTGTGTACGGCCCCGGTCGCGACCAGGGCATGACCTCGGGGCCAACGTTGGCGATGGAGGCTGCAGCTCGAGGCGAGGCCTTCGAGATCGCCTACGGTGGGACAGCGCAATACGACCTCGCGCCCGACGTCGGGCGGGCCTTCGTGCTCGCCGCGCGCGCAGCCACGGACAGCGCGCATGTCGCGAACTTTCCCGGCGTGTCGTCGACCATGCAGGAGGTCGTCGAGGCGATCGAAGCGGCCGCTCCCGAGGTCGCCGGCGCCATCACGTACGCCGACGAGCCACTCCCGTTCCCCGAATCGCTCGAATCAGGCCTCCTCGAGCGCCTTGTCGGGCCGCTTCCGAGCACGTCTCTGGCCGACGGCGTACGCGAAACCGTCGCTCACTTCCGCAAGCTCAGTGCAGCAGCGGCCGAAGCGACGTCGCGCGCGATGAGAAAGCCGCGCTTGACGAGGTCCTCGGTCGCCTCGAACGCGCGGTCCTCGTGCTCGACCGAGACGACGTAGTCGTAGCCGGCGCGGTAGAGCGCCGCGACGAAGCGGTCCCAGCGCACCTCGCCGAGGCCCGGGAGCCGCGGCACCTGCCAGCCCATGCCGAGCGACAGCGTCCCGTTCCGGTACAGGCCGTCGCGGTCGATCTCGAGGTCCTTCGCGTGCACGTGCAGGATCTTCTCCGCGTAGTCCCGCACGACCCGCTCGTAGTCGATCTGGAGCCAGACGAGGTGTGACGGGTCGAGGTTGAGCCCGAAGCTCGGGCTGTCCACGATCGAGAACATCTCGTCCCACGCGGCCGGAGTCGCGGCGAGGTTCGTGCCGCCCGGCCACTCGTCCCAGCTGAAGATCATCGGGCAGTTCTCGATCGCGATCTTGACGCCCTTCGACTCGGCGTGGTCGACGAGGCGAGGCCAGACCTTGCGGAACTCGCGGAAGTTGTCCGGGACGTTCTTCGTCTTGTCGCGGCCGACGAAGGTTCCGACGATCGGCACCTCGAGCGTCGCGGCGGCGTCGATCACCTTGCGCAGGTGCGTGTTCGCAGCTCGGCGCTCCTGGGGGTCGGGATGCAGGTTGTTCGGGTAGTAGGCGAGCGAGGAGATCTCGAGCCCGTGCTTCTCGAGCACCTCGTGCACGCGGTCGGCGTCGAGCTTCGCGACGTCGATGTGCGAGGTCCCCGCGTAGCGCCGGCGCTCGCCTCCTGCCGCGGGCCAGCAGGCGACCTCGAGCATCTCGAAGCCCTCGCCGGCGGCCCACTCGGAGACGCGCTCCAGGGAGCGGCGGGGGAACGGAGCGGTGAGAAGCCCGAGCCTCATGCCGACCGCGTCAACCCGCGACGACCGGGTTCGTCAGCGCGCCGATCCCTTCGATCGTGATCGTCACCTCGTCGCCCGCCTGAAGCAGCCGCTGCGGGTCGCGGAAGACGCCGACGCCCGCCGGCGTACCCGTGAGGATGAGATCGCCCGGCTCGAGCGTCATCGTCTGGGACGCATAGCTGATGATCTCGTCGACGCCGAAGATGAGGTTTGCGGTCGTCGAGTCCTGGAGCACCTCGCCGCTCACCGTGGCCTGGATGTGGAGGTCGTGCGGATCCGGAATGTCCGCTGCCGGCACGAGCGGTCCGATAGGGCAGAACGTGTCGGGGGACTTGCCCCGTGACCATTGCCCGTCCGCGAACTGGAGATCGCGCGCGCTCACGTCGTTGGCGCAGAGGTAGCCGCGGACGGCCGCCAGCGCGTCCTCCCGGGAGACGTTCTTGACCCGCTCGCCGATGACGACGCCGAGCTCCGCCTCGTAGTCGCATTTCGTGACGACCGGCGGGATGACGATCGGGTCGCCCGGCCCGATCAGCGCATTCGGCCACTTCGCGAAGAGCAGTGGCGCGCTCGGGAGCTCGACCCCCTGCTCCTCCGCGTGGTCGCGGTAGTTGAGGCCGACGCAGACGATCTTGCCGGGACGCTCGATTGGGAGCACGCGCCAACCCTACAAGCGCAGTCTCGAGGGCTCGTGAGTTGCCGAAGATCGACCGATGCCGAAAGTACACTGGCCGCCCGAGGAGACCGATGCATCGCCGTCTCGCCATTGCGCTCGTCGTGATCCTGGGGCTCGTCGCCGCTCCCGAGGCGCTGGCGACGATCGAGGGGCCGTGCGAGGCGACCATCGCCGGAGAGGACGTCGTCGCACGCGACACCTTCGCCAAGAGCGATGCGATCGGCGTCCCCCAGACCGGCGCCGTCCCGGTGACCATCACGGCGGAACGCCCTCTCGAGCGCTTGCAGCTCGAGATCGAGTTCGCCGGGTTCAGATACACGGCACACGACGAACCGACGACGGTGACCGAGGCGACTGGGGTCGTCCCCGTCGACGACTACGCGAGGTACGGCATCGGGCTGTACAAGATCGTGGGGACGGCAACGGGCCAGGGGTTCACGTGCGAAGCAACCGCTCTCGTCGACGTCCAGGGCAATCCGCTCGAGACCGCAGCCGGAGCGATCGCGGTCGGCATGATCGTCGTCGGTGGGCTCGGCGTGTTTTCGTTCCTGCTCCGCGGAGGCCGCCCCGGCCTGTCGATGGTGCTGGCGGCATTCCTCGGGCTCGTGCTCGCGAGCGGAATCGCGGTGCTGCTCCAGCAGTACGGCTTGTTCTACCCCACGCGAGTCGCATCGATCCTCGTGCTCGCCGGCGGAGTCGCGGTGGGCTTTCTCGCCGGCGTGTTCGGGTCGCGCGGCTACGTCTCCGGCTGAGAAGTCAGGTCGTTCATACCGGATTTCAGGGATCGTGCTCCGACTCCTCCGGGGTCGATAGATGCACCATGCTCTGGCCAGTTGCGGCACTGGCGGTCTTCCTTCTCGGCTTTGCGGTCGTCTACGGCTCCATCGTCCAGTCTCGGCTCGAGAAGGCCGGCCACGACCAGGCGCCCTGAGGAAGTTCGTCCGTCCAGCTCTTCGGCCCCGCCCGGCAGAGGTTTCACCGCCGACGGGCCGCGTAGCCTGTCTCGGCGATGCTTGTCGAGGACACGGCGGCATTCGTCGAGCAGCTCGAGGTCCTGACGGACCATAAGCGTGCGGACAAGCATCGCCGTCGAGTGGCGCGTGCGGAGCTCGAGATGCTCGAAGCGCTGCGGGAGGTGCGACTGGCGCGTGACGCACTCCGGCAAATGGAGCGGACGCTCGCCCGCGAAGTCGAGGCTTTGCCGGTCAGGACCGTCAGTGAGCTCTCCCGCCGTCCGGGCGCCCGGTCGCTCGTGCGCGACATCGAGCGGGTGGAGGCGCACCTCGACGCGAAGCGGAGGATCGCGGCCGCGAAGCAGAGACGCTTGAGCCACGTCGAGAAGAGTGCTCTCGAGAGTGAGGCGACTCGCCGGAGAGCGACGATGTTTCGGCTTCACTCGGGACCACATCATCTGGATTGCGCGGCGCCGCGGTTCAAGCGCCTCTCGGCCGCCCAGCTCGAGCTACCCGTCCTGCTGGCGAGAACGCGCGGCCAGCGCTGGTGGTGGTATCTCGATCGCTTCTGGTGGGCCGACGAGGGGCTCACCGCGAACGACGTCGAGAGGACGGTCCTCCAGTCCGACCTGGAGCGGAAGCGACGATCCGATGCGACCGCCCAGGCGCGCCTGATCCTGGTAGGCGACACCGGCGTCCCGTTCCCGGAGGAGCCCGTTCCAGAAGACGTCAGACTTGCCGTTTGGCGCCGCGATCGCGGCCGCTGCGTCGACTGTGGCTCCGGCACGAGCGTGGTTTTCGATCACATCGTCCCGATCTCCAAAGGCGGATCGGACACCGCGTTGAATGTCGAGTTACGCTGCCACTCGTGCTGCGTGCGGCTGGCCCGCAACGAGATGCGGACACGAATCAATCGGGCTCGCGCCGAAATTTCCCCCCATTATCGAGACGAGCGGGTATCTGCCTGAGTGACGGGCTACGCGCACGTGGCGCCGGCGGTGAACTCGGCGCTTCCCCGGTACGGGCCGGAAATGCTCCAGGTTCGTCCGTGTACTGCGTCCACGAGGCAGTAGGTCTGGCGTCGCGCGAAAGCGACCGCCAGGGTCGGCGAGACACGCGGGTCGATCCTTCGCATGTCCAACGCGTCCATGCCCACGTACGACCCGTGACTCGTTCGGTAGACCTCGGCCATCTGAACCGCCGCGAGCAAGTTCGCCCGGACTTGCTTGTCCGCCTTGCGATCCTGGAACCCGAGATATCCCGGCACGCCGACCGCGACCGCGGCCAGGAACAGGCCGAGCACGATTACGAGCTCGAAGAGGCCCTGTCCATCGCTCGTGTTGAAAAACCGCAGATTCCGCACTTGCACGTTCCTCCATCGACACCCTCGTACGCGACCTTGAATCGACCGCGCTCGGCATGAGTTCGACCTCATTCCGGGTGATTTCCCCGCGTGCTCGCACTCGGGTGCGCGTGATCAGGGAGCGAGGAGCACGAGCAGGACGGACACGGCTCCTACGGCGATCCCGACCGCGGCGAGCGCCAGCAGGAACCCCTCACCGGTGTGCGGTTCCCGGTCCTCCCGCAGCGCGGCCTGGAGCTCCCGGTAGTGCACGATCCCGTACACCATCGCCGCCAGCCCGGAAGCCGTCAGCCCGGTTCCCAGTGCGACATACGGCCAGTTCGTGCCACCGACGACCTCGGGCAGGACACGCCCGATCGCGAATCCCGCCGCAATCCCGGCCAGACCGGTACGCCACCACGCGAGATAGGTGCGCTCGTGCGCGAGCTGCGTCCGGTGGACTTCGCCGCTCGCCATCTCAGAGGACGGAGCCGAGCGTGTCCCGCAGCCAGCTCTGGAGACGCTCGCTCATGTCCGACGGCGGCTCGCTGGGCTCCGCGCAAGCGGTGTCGGGCTCGAACAGCCGCCGCGTGCGATCGCATCTCCGCGCTCTGCCCGCAGGAGGGTCGTCGTGCATCGTCAGTGACGCTACCGATCGGCGAGCTCGACTGCTCCGCTGGCCCATGTCGTCGCTGGCGATGAGCGACCAGCAGCCGCCGATGAGTTCGACCCGGCCAACGAGTCTCAGAAGATGTCCTACCTACCGAATGAGAGTGAACGATGCCCAGGTCCTGATGGAGATGAGCATGTCGGTCGACGGCTATTTCGCTGGCCCGACGTCAGCCCCGAGGAACCAATGGGGCGCAGTGGCGAGCGCCTGCACGACGGATGTTCGCCGGGAGGTCGACGGCCGAGTCCGAGGACTGGGCAACGGCCCACTTCAGCGGCATCGGGGCGGTGATCATGGGCCGGCGGATGGTCGACCTGGGCATCGGACTCTGGGGCGATGAGCCGGTGTTCCACGCGCCGTGCTTCGTGGTTACGCATCGGCCCGCCGAGACGATTACCAAGAAGGGCGGCACCTCCTACATCTTCGTTACCGACGGGATCGAAGGCGCCTTGCATCAGGCACAGGAGGCGGCAGGCTCACAGGACGTGCTCGTCAACGGCGGTGCGGACGTCAACCGCCAGTTCCTCAATGCCGGGCTGCTCGACGAGGTCCGCCTCCACCTCGTGCCGATGGTGTTGGGCGCCGGCACCCGCTTGTTCGACGCCGTGCGCTCGGACCTCGCCCTGGTCCCGCGCGACGCGATCAGCAGCCCATTGGTCACACACCTGACCTACGACGTCGAGGGCGCAGCGGGCAGGAATCGCCGATCACCTCCGGCCCGTAACCCGCACTGCGTGTGAAGTGGGCCGTGAAGGATTCGAACCTTCGACCTTGGGATTAAGAGTCCCCTGCTCTACCAACTGAGCTAACGGCCCGGGAGGGCGAAGTGTAGCCCCGGTTCTACGGCTTCAGGCCCGTGCAGCCACGCAGCGAGCGCCACCCCGCAACCTCGCTTCGCCGTTCCGCACCCGATAGCGGGCGTGGGACTCCGTCGACGATCCGCGCGGGCGCCCAGCGGTAGCCGTCGATGCGACGCCCGGTTGCGGTCACCAGCAGCACACCCGTCTGCGTGGAGAGCTCGCTCGTCCCGTACCAGACGAAGTTGCCGAGCCCGTAGCCCACGAGCGCCTTTCCCATCCGCCCCGCACCGAGGAGCCGATGCGCGTGGCCGCCGACGACGATGTCCGCTCCCGCCCCGACGAGCTGGCGAGCGAGCGTGCGCTGGTCGGAGGTCGGGCAGCCCTTCGAGCTCGACGCCCCAATGGAGGAAGACGACGACGGTGTCCGCGCTCTTGCGGGCGCGCCGGACCTCCTGGAGCAGCCGCGGGACGGCCTTCGCGGAGGCGAGGCCCGGCTTCGCCGGCCCGGCGGTCCAGCTCTCGATGAGGTGGTCGTCCAGGACCTGCGTCGCGGCGAGGATCGCGATGCGTTGTCCCCTCACGGTCTGCCGGTACGGCGCGTATGCCTGCTTGCCGTCGAGCCCGATGCCGATGACCGGGAAGCGGTAGCGCCTCGCAGCCGCGAGCGAGTCGCGCAGGCCCGTCTCTCCGAAGTCCATACCGTGGTTGTTGGCCATCGACGCGACGTCGACCGATCCGCCGTGGAGCGCCTCGAACGCGCTCGCCGGCGCGCGGAAGGTGAACGTCTTCGCGGACGCGGTCCCGCCGTTCGTCACCGCTGTCTCGAGGTTGACCACCGCGATGTCGGCCTGGTCCAGGATCGGCTCGATGGGAGCGAGCAGAGCCGAGGCGCCGGCGGAAAGCCTCGACGAGAGAACGCCCTCGAAGTGGACGTCCCCGCCGAAAGCCAGGACGACCGGCTTGCCGCTCCCGAGCGGCCCGCGCTGGGCGGCAGGAGCTGCCTCGCTCCTCCCGCCGCCGAGCACGACGACGAGCACGAAGACGCTTCCGAGGAGGAAGCCGGAGAGTGAGCAGGAGCTTGCGAGTGAAGGTCACGAGAGAAGACGGCAGCGCCGAACCGACAGTCCCGGCACGATAGCTCGCCCTTGGAGTAGGCTCGAATCGGTGCGCAAGGGGATCGTCCAGCTCGTCGCGATCGGGGTCGTGATCGGCGTGGCGCTCACGCTGGTAGCGCTCCTTTTCAAGTGGCTCCCCGAGTCCGCATCCGAGGAGTTCGACCGGATTCAGGCGATCTACTGGTTCGTCACGATCATCTCGATCGTCATCTTCTCGCTCGTCACCGCGGTCGTCGTGTTCTCGGTCTGGAAGTGGCGCGTGCCCGAGGATGACGACGCCGACGGGCCGCCGATCCACGGCCACACCGGGCTCGAGATCCTGTGGACCGCCGTTCCAGCCGTGCTCGTGACCGCGATCGGGATCTTCAGCGCGATCGTGATGGCGCGAAACGGCGAGGCAGGTACGAGACCGCTCGAGGTGCAGGCGATCGGGCAGCAGTTCGCCTGGAAGTTCGTCTACTCGGACTACGACGACCTCCAGTCCGGCGAGCTCGTCCTGCCGCTCGGGCAGGAGGCGCGCTTCACGATGACCGCGGTCGACGTGATCCACTCCTTCTGGGTGCCGAACTTCGGCCAGAAGATGGACGCCGTGCCCGGAATCGAGACCGAGATCCTCGTCACGCCGGACCGGGTCGGCGACTTCGCCGTCGTGTGCACCGAGCTCTGCGGGCTCGGGCACGCGACGATGCGGGCGAAGGCGCGCGTGGTCTCCGAGCAGGAGTTCGAGACCTGGATCGAGGAGCAGCAGACGTGACGACGACGCACGCTCACGAGACGCCGCAGGATCACTACCCGGCTCACTTCCGGCCGCCTCGGAGCCCGCTCGGACGTGCGTTCTTCGGTCCCGGGATCCTGCGGGGGCTCTGGATGGCGTTGCTCTTCTTCGGGCTCGCGACGCTGCTCGTGTGCGGACTGCGCTGGTGGTGGGGCTGGGAGCCGATCTGGCTGACCGAGGTCGTCCTGGCCGTCGGCGCGATGACCGCGGCTCCGATCGGCTTCCTCGCCGGGATCGGCTCGTTCGACTACTGGCTCCACTACGTGTCGGGCCGCCCCACGCGGCCCGAGGATCACTCGGGCCACGGCGCGCGAACCTGGCGCGATTACTTCCGCGTGAACACCGACCACAAGGTCATCGGGATCCAGTACCTCGTCACGACCTTCTTCTTCTTCACCGTCGGTGGCCTGCTCGCGATGTTCTTCCGTGCGGAGCTGGCCCAGCCGGGGCTCCAGTTCGTCGACTCGCAGACCTTCAACGGGCTCGTCTCGGTGCACGCGACGCTGATGATCTTCCTCTTCATCATCCCGGCGTTCGCAGGCCTCGCGAACTTCGCCGTGCCGTTGATGCTCGGCGCGCCGGACATGGCGTTCCCGCGCCTGAACGCCCTCTCCTTCTGGCTGCTCCCGATCGCGGGAGTCATGTTCGTCGCGAGCTTCCTCGCCCCCGGCGGCGCGTTCGGCGCGGGTTGGACCGGCTACGCGCCGCTCGCCGAAGGGCAGCCGTTAGGCCAGACGTTCTTCAACATGGGCGTCCAGTGGGCGGGTGCGTCCTCGATCATGACCGCCCTCAACTTCCTGGTCACGATCATCACGATGCGCGCGCCCGGAATGACCTTCTGGCGCATGCCGCTCCTCGTGTGGGCGAATTTCACGACCTCGCTGCTCGTAGTCATCGCGACGCCGTTCATCGCCGGGTCCCAGTTCTTCGTGATGTTCGACCGGATCATGCACACCGACTTCTTCACGCCCGACGGAGGCGGGTACGTGCTGGGCTACCAGCACATCTTCTGGTTCTACAGCCATCCGGCGGTCTACATCATGATGCTGCCCGGCTTCGGGATCGTCTCCGAGGTCATCGCCTCGATGTCCCGAAAGCCGATCTTCGGCTACCGGCTGATGGCGCTATCGCTGCTCGGGATCCTCGTGCTCGGCTTCTCCGTCTGGGCGCACCACATGTTCGTCGCGGGGATGGCCGATTGGCTCCGCGTCCCGATGATGATCACGACGCTCCTGATCGCGGTCCCCACCGGGATCAAGATCTTCTCCTGGACTGCCACCCTCTGGCGGGGGCGGATCCATCTGAACACGCCGATGCTCTTCGCGCTCGGCTTCATCACGATGTTCGTGATCGGAGGGCTCTCCGGCGTCTACCTCGGCGCGGTCCCGATCACCATCCACGCGTCGGACACCTACTTCATCGTCGCGCACATCCACTACGTGCTCTTCGGCGGATCGGTGTTCACGATCTTCGCCGGGGTCTACTACTGGTTCCCGAAGATGACCGGACGGATGTACGACGAGCGGCTCGGGAAGATCCACTTCTGGATGACCTTCGTCAGCTTCAACGCGACGTTCTTCCCCATGCACTACGTCGGCCTGCGGGGGATGCCGCGCCGGGTCTCCGACTACGCGGAGGCGTTCGGGGACCTGAACTTCTTCATCACGATCTTCTCGTTCATGCTCGGCATCTCGTTCGTCGTGTTCGTCTACAACATGATGACGAGCTGGACGCGAGGGCCGGTCGCCGAGGCGAACCCGTGGCGCGCGCTCACGCTCGAGTGGCAGGTCACCTCCCCGCCACCGATCTTCAACTTCGACGAGATCCCGCAGGTCGTCGGCGGGCCGTACGAATACGGCGTCCCCGGCGCCCGGCACGCGGTGATGAGCCCGGAGAAGGAGGTACGCGAGGTCGAGGAGGTCCACGCGTGACGGCCGACCTCCTCCGTGCTCGTCGTCGCCAACGAGACACTGGTCGGGACGGAGCTCGTCGCCGCGGTGAAGCGCCGCGCAGAAGCGGGGCCGATCCGAGTACGGGTAGTCGCTCCGGTGACGCAGCCGCGAAGCGGATACGTCGTCTACCGCGACTCACGCCGCGCCGCTGCCGGTCGGCGTCTCGACCGGACGCTCACGGCGTTCCGCGAGGCGGGCATCCCGGCGCACGGCGACGTGTTCGACGACGACCCGCTGAGCGTGGTACGGGACATCCTCGCCTCGGAGGACGTCGACGAGATCATCGTCTCGACCCACCCGGAGACGAAGTCGGGATGGCTGCGGAAGAACCTGCTGGAAGAGATCCGCAAGGCTGCGGCCGGCAAGCCGGTCGAGCACGTCGTCAGCGGCGATGCGGCGCAGACTCGGGCGAACGTCCTCGTCGTGGCGAACGAGACCGTCCTCGGCGAGCCGCTGCTCGACCGCATTCGCGCGAGAGCTCGTGAGGGTGAGGCCAGCTTCCTGATCGTCGCGCCTCAGAGTGACCCGACGCGCTCCGACCATCCGGGCGCGGAGCGGCGCCTCCGCGCCGCTCTGTCGGCACTGCGTGCGGAGGGCATCGACGTCCACGGCCAGATCGCGCACCCGGATCCGTTCACCGCGGCGATGCAGGCCATCCGCGACGAGCGGACGGACGAGATCATCGTCTCGACGTTCCCCGGTGAGCGGTCCGGGTGGCTCCGGCGCGATCTCGTCGGGCGTCTGCGCTCGGAGAGCGGCGTCCCCGTCGACCACGTCATCGTGGAAAGCCTTCCCGGCTCACGCCGGGAAGTCCTGGAGAAGACCCCATGACGTCGCACGCGGAGGCGGTTCACGAGCACCACGGCCCTCCGGAGGCGCACAAGAGCTCGCGCATGGACGCGCGCGTGCTCGGGATGCTGCTCTTCATCGCCTCCGAGGCGATGCTCTTCGGCTCGTTCTTCACCGCCTACTTCTTCGTCAGGGTGGTGAACCCGGGCGCGCCGTCGGAGTGGCCGCCCGAGCCGTACCACTTCCCGGTGTTCGTCGCGGGCGTGAACACGGCCATCCTCGTCACCTCGAGCTTCACGATGCACTGGGCGCTCCAGTCGATCAAGCGCGGCAATCGCCCCGCGTTCCTGGCCGGGATGGTGCTCACGTTCCTGATGGGCCTCGTTTTCCTGCTGACGCAGGTGGTCGAGTACCTGAACGTGGGCTTCAACACCGGGGACGGCGCGTTCGCCTCCGTGTTCTTCGGCCTCACCGGCCTGCACGGCGCCCATGTCTTCATCGGCCTGACCCTGCTCGGCATGGTCATCGTCCGCGGCTTCCGGGGGCACTTCACCCCGGAGCACCACCACGGTGTCGAGCTCCCTGGGATCTACTGGCACTTCGTCGACGTAATGTGGATCGTGGTCTACTCCGTCGTCTACCTGATCTGACCCGTCCCGATGGAGAGCCCTTTCCGCAGCGAGGCCGCAGCGTTTCGCTTTCTGCTCATCTCGATCGGTGCGTTCGCCCTCATCGTCGGAGCGTCCTGGATCGACCCCTGGCTCGGGCTCGTCGTCTTTCTTGCGCTCTCCGGCGCAGCGGTCTGGATCTACACCCGCCAGCGCGGCCCGACTCCGCCGCCGGAG
Source organism: uncultured Actinomycetes bacterium (assembly GCA_963721795.1). GTDB lineage: Bacteria > Actinomycetota > Thermoleophilia > Gaiellales > Gaiellaceae > GMQP-bins7. The sequence goes on along the minus strand of CAVRLT010000010.1, from coordinate 4,222 downwards.
CAGATCGCGCAGTTCGGCTCGAGCGACGAGAATCGCGTTCTCGTCGTCGCGAACGAGACCGTCGTAGGCGACGAGCTCATGGACACGATCGGAAAGCTCGCTCTCGCCGAGAAGTCGCTGTTCTACGTCGTCTGTCCCGCGCTGAACTCACGTCTCAAGACCTGGGTCTCGGACGAGGATCCAGCTCGGGCCGAGGCGCACAAGCGATTGGCGGCGACGCTCGGCCGCCTGTCGGCGCTCGGCATCGAGGCGCAGGGAGACATCGGTGACGTCGATCCGCTGGTTGCGGTCGAGGACGCCGTGCGCCTCTTCCGGCCGAACGAGATGATCGTGTCGACGCATCCGGAAGGCCGCTCGAACTGGCTGGAGCGGGGCGTCGTCCATGCACTACGCGAGCGCTACGACGTCCCGCTGACGCACGTCGTCGTGGATCTCGAACGCTGACTGCCACCTGCTGAGACAACGCTTGCAACAGTCTGTTGCAAGCGGCTCCGGCTACCCGCCGGCTGCGCCCGAGACGTAATCGGCGACCGCTTGGATCTGCGCCGCGTCCAGCGAGTCCTTGAACGACGGCATCGCCCCCTGTCCGTTCGTCACACGATCTACCACGAGCGGTTTGGGAGGTTTGGACGTGTCGAGGTTCGGGCCGATCGTGCCCGCGGTGCCCGCGTCGGCCAGCGTGTGACACGAGCCGCAGCTCGCGGTGAAGATCGACTTCCCGTCGGTAGGCGCCTCGGCCGTTGCGCCGGTCCCCGCGACGGATCCGACGTAGGCCGCGATGTCGTCAACGGCCTGGTCCTGGTCGTCGACGCAGAATGCGCCCTCCTCGACGTCGTCGCAAGAGGGCAACGTGTCGTCCGCGGCGGGCATACCGGGAGCCCCCGTCGAGGTCATCTCGATCGGGAACCGGATCTGGGCTGCGACGACCTGCGTGAACGTGTCCGAGGTCATCCCGTCGGTGCGCGCCTGCGCGAAGGCGTCGTCGAGGTTCGGGCCGATCGTGCCCGCGGTGCCGGCGTCGGCGAGCGTGTGACAGACGCCGCACGCCTGCGTGAACAGCTGCTTTCCGGTGCCCTGGCTGCCCCCGTCGGAGTACCCACCGGTGCCGCACCCCGAGAGCGCAAGGCCCAGCGCCGCCGCGCAGACGGCACTCGAAGCGGCTGCGACCCTCACGGGACGCAAGCCTACTAACCCGTCGCGCCGGTCTGAGCTCGAAGCTGCTTCAGCCGCGCCTCGACGTCGGGCGCGTTCGGGTCGTCCGGCTCGAGCTGCAGGAACTTCTCGTAGGCCGTGATCGCCGTGGCCGGGTCGCCTGCCGACTCGGCCGTCTGAGCGAGCTCCAGCTGGAAGAGCGCGTTCAAAGGCTCGATCGCCGCGCGCCGCTTGTAGGCGTCGACGGCCTGTGCGGCTGCAGTCTGCGCCTGGCCGAGCTCGGCTTGCACGATCTGAGAGAGCTGGCCGTCGACCGCGCCCGAGATGGGATCCGGATCGAGAGGACTGCCGCCGAACTGGGTGAAGCCGGCCACCGCGGCGCCGGGCGCGAGGTAGGCGGCGCGGATGTTCGCAATGTTCGCGCGACGCTGGGCCTCGTCGACCTTGACCAGGTAGAGGCTCGCGAGATCGACGAGCGCAGCGGTGTTCTTCGGCTTCAGCGCGACGAAGCTCTCGAGTGCCTCGATCGCCTCGTTCGTGTTTCCCGCCGCCTGATGGGCGGTTGCGAGATCACGGAAGGCGGCCGCGTCGCGCGGATTCTCGGAGACCCGCTTCTCCGACGCCGAGATGGACGGCACGCCGGAGGGGCCCGCGCTCTCCCTGAAGACGTCGCCGATCCCGACGCCGCCCGCTCCGACGCCGAACCCGACGAAGCCGAGCGCGAAGACGATCGCAAGGAAGAGAAACACCCACTTCGCGTTCCGGCGCAGCTTGGGGAAGAACATGGTGTCCTCGATCGCTACGTCGTGACGACGCGCTGCAGCAGTCGGTCTCGCGCGCTGCGCGCTTCGCCGATCAGCTCGAGCCATGCCTTCCCTCCTTTCTCGTAGCGGGTCTTGCCGGAGACGAGAGTAGCGACGACGCGCTCGGGCGAGCCGCCGAGTACCGCTGCCGTAACGGGATCTTCCCACTGTGCCAAAGGCGAGCCAACGAGCGACAGCACCGTGAGATCCGCGCGCTTTCCCGCTGCCAGCGAGCCGATCGCGCCCTCGAGGCCGAGCGCGCGGGCGCCGCCGAGGGTCGCGAGCTCCAGAGCGTCGCGAGCGCTGAGCGCGTCCGGGCGTCGCTCGCGTGCCCGCGCAGCGACGATCGCGGTGCGCATCTCCTCGAACATGTCGAACGACGGGGTCGAAGCGGGGCTGTCCGTGGCGATGCACACCCGCACGCCGGCCTCTCGCAGCGCCGTGAGTGGGGCGATGCCGCAGCCGAGGTACCCGTTCGACCGAGGACAGTGGGCAACGGCGACGTCGTTCTCGGCGAGCAGCCGGATCTCCTCGTCGTCCGCCTGGACACAGTGCGCCGCGAGCACGTGTGGGCCGAGCAGGCCGCCCTCGGCGAGGGCGCGGATCCCCGTGGTCCCGAGCGGAGGCACGAGCATGTCGGCGAATGCCTGCCACGTCCCCGTGCCCGTGCGCAGGAACTCGGTCTCGGCCTCGCTCTCGGCGAGATGCGTCGCGAGGGGGAGACCGAGCTCGGCGCACGCGTCGTACAGCCCGAGCGTGCACGTGTACGGAGCGTGCGGCGAGACGCCGAGGCGAACCCTCTCGGAGAACGCGTCCGCGACCTGCTCTCTGATGCGCTCGAACCGCTCCGGCGGAGACGACGCGTCCGTGCCGAAGACCTCGAGGTACACGATCGCCCCGAGACCCAGGTCGGCGCAGGCGGTGGCCGCGGCTCCGCTGAAGCTGCAGTCGCCGACCGTCGTGATCCCGGAGCGAAGGCACTCGAGTGCACCGAGCCGGGCGCTTGCCGTCATCTCCTCGAAGCCGATCCGCCCCTTTCGCTCCACGTGCAGCGCGATCCACGGCCCGAATGGAAGCCCGTCGCCGAACCCCGCATAGACGGCGTACTCGAGGTGGGTGTGCGCGTTGACGAAGCCGGGAAGGATCACGGACTCGCGGGAACGCTCGCCCTCGCCGAGCTCCGACGCCGTGCCGACCGCAGCGATGCGGCCGTCGTCTCCGATCGCAACCGCGCCGTCCTCGATCGGAGCGCCTTCGACCGGGACCACCCAGTCGGCCGAAAGAACCCTCACGAGCCCTCGAGCCGCGCGAGCTCCTCCTCCCACGGCTCCTCCGCGGGCCACTTGCGCTCCATCAGCACCGAGAGCCAGATCGACGCTTCGAACAGGAGCATGAGCGGGACGATCTCCATCGCCAGCGACACGGGATCGACCGTTGGCAGGAGTGCCGCGAAGATGAGCAGGATCACGAACGCGTACTTGCGGTTCTGGCGCAAGCGCGTGGAGGTCAGGATGCGCAGGCGTACGAGCGCGAGCACGAAGATCGGCATGAGAAAGGCCAGCCCTCCACCGAACAAGGTCATCGCGACGAAGGTCATGTAGTAGCTCGCCCGGATCTGGTTGTCGTAGAACTCGTCGTCGAAGTTGGTCAGGAAGTCGAGCGCTCGCGGCAGCACGACGTAGTACATGAACAGGACCCCGACGGCGAAGAGCGCGGTGGCGAAGACGACGAACACGAGCGCGATGCGCTCGAAGTTCGGCGCCACGGCAGGTGCGAAGAACGCCCAGACCTGCCAGAGGAGCACCGGGAGGACCAGCCCGAGCGCGGCGATGACGCTCACCTTCACCGAGGTCGTGAACGGCTCCGTCACCCCGAGGGTGACGAGCCTCTTGTCATCGGGAAGCGGATCGATGAGCCACTCGAGGATCTCTCCGTGGAACGCGAATGCGAGCGCGAAGGCCGGGACGATCGCGAACAGGCAGAGGATCAGCCGGCTGCGAAGCTCGTCCAGGTGCTCGACGAGGGTGGCCTCCTCACCATGGTGGAGGCGGCGCGGGAGCCACCGTCGCAAGGAGGTCTCCTAGGAGACGCGTTCCCGCTCGGTCTCGTCGGCGGGAACGCCTTGAGGCTCTGCGGGCGGGTCGGGCTCCGACGAGGCCGAGGGAAGCTCAGCGGGCGAGCGCTTCGTCTCCCGCTCGTCGTCGTCGTCGGTCAGGCCGGAGACGGAGTCCTTGAACTCCCGCATCCCCTTTCCGAGCGAGCGGCCC
>CAVRLT010000009.1:0-45411 GCA_963721795.1 uncultured Actinomycetes bacterium | reverse complement strand
ATCTCGGGCAGCCGCTTTGCGCCGAAGACGAGCAGGAGGACGAGCAGGATGAGTATCAGCTCCCACCAGGCGAAAGGCATCGCGTCACGATACCACCGGCCACGTGGACGGAACCGATCCGGGTACCATGCGACAGGCGGGCGACTCCTTCGTCTGCGTGGTGGAACGAGGTCCTTTTCCTGATGGCACTACTCGAGATCAAGAATCTTCACGTTGCGCTGGAAGACGGCACCGAGATCGTCAAAGGCGTCGATCTCGCGGTCGACCGCGGCCAGATGCACGCGATCATGGGCCCGAACGGCTCGGGCAAGTCGACGCTCGCCTACGCGCTGATGGGGCATCCGGCGTACGAGGTGACGGAGGGCCAGATCCTCCTGGACGGCGAGGACATCACCGAGCTCGGCGCGGACGAGCGCGCCCAACGCGGGCTTTTCCTCGCGTTCCAGTACCCGCATGCCATCCCTGGCGTGACCGTCACGAGCTTCCTCCGGAGCGCGATCAACGCGATCCGCAAGGGCCGAAACGGGGGAGAGGACGACCCGATCCCGATCCCGGAGTTCCGCAAGGAGCTCATGGAGAAGATGGAGGAGCTCAAGGTCACGCGCGAGCTCGCGTCCCGCTACGTCAACGACGGGTTCTCGGGCGGCGAGCGCAAGCGCATCGAGGTTCTCCAGCTTGCGATGCTGAAGCCGTCGCTCGCGATCCTCGACGAGACCGACACGGGGCTCGACATCGACGCGCTGCGCGTCGTCGCCACAGGTGTGAACACGCTCGTCGGGCCGGACATGGGCGCGCTCCTGATCACCCACTACCAGCGCATCCTGAATTACGTCCGGCCGGACTTCGTGCACGTCTTCTCGGGCGGCCGGATCGTCGCCGAGGGCGGTCCCGAGATGGCCGCGAAGCTCGAGGCGGAGGGCTACGAGGCCTTCGCACCCGCTACCGTGGGGAGTGACGCATGAGCACCAGCAGCACGAGACCGACGTCGTCCGCGAGATCCGCTCGGACTACAAGTACGGGTTCTCGAACCCCGACGAGGCCAAGGACTACTTCTTCAAGTCGGGCCGAGGCGTCTCGCACGACGTCGTCGAGGCGATCTCCGAGCACAAGGACGAGCCGCAGTGGATGCGGGACTTCCGGCACAAGAGCCTCGACTACTTCCTCGCCCGGCCGATGCCGAACTGGGGCGCCGACCTCTCCGGGATCGACTTCGAGAACATCTACTACTACATCAAGCCGACCGAGAAGCAGGCCGAGAACTGGGAGGACCTGCCCGCCGACATCCTCGACACCTGGGACAAGCTCGGCATCCCCGAGGCGGAGAAGAAGTACCTCGCCGGCGTCGGCGCCCAGTACGAGTCCGAGGTCGTGTACCACAAGCTCCAGGCCGACCTCGAGGCGAAGGGCGTGCTCTTCCTCGACATGGACTCGGGCCTGCGCGAGCACGAGGACATCGTCAAGCAGTACATGGGCACGATCATCCCGCAGAACGACAACAAGTTCGCCGCGCTCAACTCGGCCGTCTGGTCGGGCGGGTCGTTCATCTACGTGCCGCCGGGCGTGCACGATCGAGATGCCGCTCCAGGCCTACTTCCGCATCAACGCGGAGAACATGGGCCAGTTCGAGCGCACGCTGATCATCGTGGACGAGGGTGCGTACGTGCACTACGTCGAGGGCTGCACGGCTCCGATCTACTCGTCCGACTCGCTCCACTCGGCGGTCGTCGAGATCGTCGTCAAGCGCGGCGGCCGCTGCCGCTACACGACGATCCAGAACTGGTCGAACAACGTCTACAACCTCGTGACGAAGCGGGCGGTCGCCTACGAGGACGCGACCATGGAGTGGGTCGACGGGAACCTCGGCTCGAAGGTGACGATGAAGTACCCGGCGATCTGGCTGATGGGCGAAGGCGCGCACGGCGAGGTGCTCTCGATCGCGTTCGGCGGCAAGGGCCAGCACCAGGACGCGGGCGGCAAGGTCGTCCACGTCGCGCCGCGCACGTCGTCGGTGATCACGTCCAAGTCGATCTCCAAGGACGGCGGGCGTGCCGGCTACCGCGGCCTGCTGCAGGTGGCGAAGGGCGCGACGGGCTCGAAGTCGAAGGTCGTGTGCGACGCGCTGATCCTCGACGACGAGTCGCGGTCGGACACGTACCCGTACATCCAGGTGGACGAGAACGAGGTCGACCTCGGGCACGAGGCGACCGTCTCCAAGATCGGCGAGGAGCAGCTCTTCTACCTGATGAGCCGCGGGCTCTCCGAGGCGGAGGCGAGCGCGATGATCGTCTCCGGGTTCGTCGAGCCGATCACGAAGGAGCTCCCGCTCGAGTACGCGGTCGAGATGAACCGGCTCATCCAGCTGCAGATGGAAGGCTCTGTCGGCTAGGAGCTAGTGTCGGTCCGATCAGCAAGGTCGACGTCGTCGGCATCCCTTCGAGCGACGGCGAGCGTTCGCGCGAGTTCTACGTCGAGACACTCGGGCTCCGGCCCGACGAGAACGCCTGCAACGAGTTCTGGGTCGGTGACACCTGCTTCGCGATCTGGTATGCCGGCGCAGTTCGGCGTCGAGTACCAGCCGCAGGCGAACAGCATCGTCCTGCTTCACGTCGACGACGTGCGCTGCGGCGCGTGCCGAGCTCGAGGCGAAGGGCGTCCAGTTCGACGGTGAGACGTTCGACACGGGCGTCTGCCACATGGCGAACTTCACCGACCCCGACGGGAACCCGCTGACGCTGCACAAGCGGTACGCGCCGTACGCGGAGAGCACGGCAGCATGATCGACGCGGAGCGCGTCGACTACATCCGCGTCCCGGTGACGGACATGGACGAGGCGAACCGCTTCTACGGCGAGCTGCTGGGACTTCGGCGGAACCCGAACTCGCCCGGCGGGGACTGGGTCGAGTACGAGGCCGGCAACGTCACGCTCGCGGTCATGACGCCGCACACGCACGACTACGAGTTCACGCCGCTCCCGCCCGCCACGATCGCGCTGCGCGTCGCCGACGTCGCCGCGGCGAAGGCGAAGCTCGAAGCGGCAGGACTCGAGGTCGGGGAGATGTGGGACTCCGGCGCATGCCGAGGTGCGGGCGTGAGCGATCCCGCCGGTAACCGGATCCTTCTGCACCGCCGTTACGCGCCCTACCCGGACGGGAGCACTCCATGATCGACGTCGAGCGCACCGACTTCGTCGGCATCCCGGTGACGGACCGCGCTCGCGCCGTGGAGTTCTACGGCGAGACCCTCGGGCTGAAGCGCAACCCGCTCGCGCACGAGGAGTGGCCGGAGTTCGAGACGGGCAACCTGACGATCCTGCTGAACACGCCCGAGCAGACCGGCGTGCCGTTCAGCCCGAGCAACACGGCAGTTGCGCTCCGCGTCCCGGACGTCGCCGAGGCGATGGAGAAGCTGCGCGAGAAGGGCGTCGAGTTCCTGTTCCCGGAGCCGTACGACGCCGGCGTCTGCCACATGGCGTTCTTCAAGGATCCCGACGGGAACTCGCTGATCCTGCACCACCGGTACGCGCCGTACTCAGACGGCTCGAAGCCGTGATGCCGGCCGAACGATGATGATCGAGCACGTCGACTTCGTGTCCGTTCCTGACCCAGGACCTCCCGCGCGCAAGGCGCTTCTACACGGAGGTGCTCGGGCTGGAGATCGAGAGCGAAGGCGAGAGCGACATGGAGCTCAGCTGCGGGCAGGTCACGCTCGACGTCTTCGATCCCTCGAGCATCGGGCAGCCGTTCGCGCCGTCGCCCGCAGGGCTGGCGCTGCGCGTTCCGGATGTCGATACGGCCCGTGCCGAGCTCGAGGCCAAGGGCGTCGAGTTCGACGGCGAGACCATCGAGACCAGCGTCTGCCGGCAGGCATGGTTCAAGGACCCCGACGGGAACGCGCTCATGCTGCACCGTCGCTTCGACGTGTGATGCAGATCGAGCAGGTGGACTTCGTCTCGGTGCCGACGCGCGACTACTCGAGTGCTGTCGCGTGGTACCGGGACGTGCTGGGGCTCTCCGAGAGCCCGTTCTCGGAAGCCGAGGTCGAGACGCCGAATCTCACGCTCTCCTTCTGGAAGCCCGAGGAACAGGGCGAGTCGTTCGTCCCGAACGAGAACGGCATCGCGCTCCGCGTCGCCGACGTCGAGGCGGCGGTCGAGGAGGTGCGGGCGGCCGGAGGCGTCGTCATGGGCATCGAGGACTCGGGCGTCTGCCACATGGGCTTCGTGAAGGACCAGGACGGGAACGTCCTGATTCTCCACCGTCGCTACGCCCCGAAGGTGCGCCGTGACCAGAGCTGAGCTGCTCGGGCGCTACCAGGCGCTGCCGCTGCCGACGACGCAGGACGAGCACTGGAGGTTCACGGACCTCAGGGGGTTCGATCCCGACGCGTGGACGGCGAACGGCGCAGCGGACATCGCAGCGCCCCCGTCCCTTCTCGATCTCGATGTCGCCGGCATCGCACATGTCGGCGAGGCAGGCATCGAGATCGCCCGTTCTCCAGAAGGGATCCGGTTCGAGCCGCTGACGGACGATCACGAGCTTCTCTACTCGCTCGTCGGCTGGGACGAGAAGTTCGCGGCCCACAACGCCGCGCTCTGGAAGCACGGCCTGCTCGTGCGCGTGCCCCGTGGAGTCGTCGTCGAGAAGCCGCTCTACGTGAGGATCGCGAACGCCGCCGAAGGCGGGTCGCTCTTCTGGCGGCTGCTGGTGGTCGCGGAGCCGGAGTCCCGGTTCACGCTGATCGAGGAATACGCGTCGACGTCACCGGATCTTTCCTCCTACTCGAATGCGGCGGTGGAGATCGTCGTCCAGGACGCTGCGAAGGTCGAGTACGTATCGGTTCAGAACTACTCGCGGTCGACGTGGCACTTCGCGTCGCATCACGGGCGCGTCGAGCGCGACGCGGAGCTCGACTGGGTGACGGCCGCGTTCGGCTCTGCAAAGGGCAAGGTGCGAATCCAGAACGATCTCGCCGGCCCTGGCGCGACCTCGCGCGTGACGGGCGCCTATTTCGCGGATGGGACGCAGCACCTGGACTACGACACATTCCAGGAGCACATGGCGCCGTCGACGACGTCCGACTTCGCCTTCAAGGGCGCGCTCCGCGACAACGCGCGTGCGGTCTGGCGCGGAATGATCCGGGTCGAGGAAAGCGCCCAGAAGACGAACGCGTACCAGGAGAACCGGAACCTGCTGCTGTCGAAGACCGCGCATGCGGACTCCATCCCCGGTCTCGAGATCATGGCGAACGACGTCCGCTGCACGCATGGGGCGACGCTCGGCCAGGTCGATCGCGAGCTGCTCTTCTACCTGATGACCCGCGGCCTGACGCGATCGGAAGCCGAGCGCGTGATCGTGCGCGGGTTCTTCCAGGACGTGCTCGACCGCGTCGAGCTCGAGCCGGTGCGCGATGCGCTGGCTGCAGCGCTCGAAGCCCGGATTCCGCAGGGCTGATCTTCTTACCGATCGCTAACGCCCCAGCCCTACGCTCAGGGCATGCGTTGGCTGGCGATGCCGTGGCTGCTGAGCGTGGGACTGCTGACGGTTGCGACGGCCTCGTCCGCGCCGTGGCACTACCCGGCGAGCAATGGCTGGATCGTCTTCACAAGCGATCGTGACGTCAACTCGGTAGCGCCGTTCCGCCTGTACCGGCTCGAGCCGGTCGGCGGCGGAGTCAAGCCGCTCGGGCAACTCCGTGGACGCCAGCCGGCGTGGTCGCCCGATGGGTCCCTCATTGCGTTCGTCGACTCGAAGCGTAGGCTCGTCGTCGCCGGCGCAGACGGGTTCCGCCGCAAGACGCTCACGAGCGGGCGCTACCCCGTGCAGAACCCGTCGTGGTCGCCTGACGGAAGTCGGATCGTGGTCGAGCAGTCCGGAAGAGGACGGTCACGGGGGGACCTGGTGATCGTCGCGACGAACGGAAGCGGTCTGACCCGGATCACGAGCAGTCGCCATGACGACCGCGAGCCCGCCTGGGCTCCGGATGGCGTGCGAATCGCATTCGCATCGAATCGCCCGGTAGCCGGCCTCGACGACTACGAGATCAGCCTCGTACGCCCCGATGCGGAAGGCGTCCGTCGGCTCACCGCGAACGTCGTCGAGGATCGCTCGCCGAGCTGGTCGCCGGACGGAAGCCTCATCGCCTTCGAGAGCGGTCGAGATCTCAACCGCTACAACCCCGAGCTCTGGACGATGCGAAGCGACGGAGGAGGCGAACGGCGGGTGCAGCTCGCGTCCGATCCGTCAGGGTTCCCCTCCTGGGCGGACATGAACCCCGCGTGGTCGCCCGACGGAAACTGGCTCGTCTACGTGAGCAACGGGACGTTCTACCCGGAGAACGTCTTCATCGTCCGTCCCGACGGGCAGGACAAGACCGACCTGACTCCCGAGACTCGTTCGCTGGACCTCGATCCTGCGTGGCAGCCGGTCTGCAGCCACCCGGGAACCCGCGGCGGCGACCGGCTTCGCGGCACGAACGTGGACGATCGCCTCTGCGGCTTCCTCGGTGACGACACGATCAGCGGCGGAGCGGGCCGCGACGGGCTCTACGGCGGCGAGGGCGCCGACGTCCTGCGGTCGCGAGACGGCTCGTTCGACATCGTGGGCTGCGGAGCCGGCCTGGACGAGGTCGTGGCCGACCGAGCGGATCTGGTCGGCATCGACTGCGAGCGTGTCACCCGTCGGTAAGCCCGTTCGGCAGTCCCAGACGTGTTCGAAGAGCGGAGAGCGCTTCCTCGAGCCGGGTCACGCGCTCCTCGAGCGCCTCGATGCGGTTGATCTCCTCTTCGCCACTTGCGACCCTGGTCACTCCGGGTTGCGTTCCCGCGCCGAGGAGCTGCTCGTAGCGTTCCTCCTTCTGTCCGGGCTGGCGAGGTAAGGATACGACGAGCTCTCGTTTGATCAGAGTGTCGAGCACCTCACCAAGCTCACGCCGAGAGGCGAACGAGTGCAGCCGCTCGGTTCGTTGCTTCAGCTCGCCCGGCGTCTGCGCTCCCCGCAGCATCAGAACCGCCAGCACCGAGATCTCCTCGCCGGAGAGGCCGATCGCGTCGTCGAGCAGGTGCCGGTACTTCGCAGCTCTGCTGCCGGCACCGCTCGTGAGGCGCGTCCAGCCCTTCCGTGACAGCCGCTCGAGCGCGGCGCGAATCGTCGACTCGTCGTACTCGACGACAGGCTCGCGATTGGTGGACTGATTACAGGCGAGTCGAAGCGCGTTCAGCGACAGTGGATAGGCGTCCGGAGTCGTTCGCTGCTTCTCGATCAAGCACCCGAGCACCCGGATCTCGACGGCGTCTGCGTCCACCACCGAGAAGGTAGCGCTACCCTGGCTCCATGACCGAGAAACTGGAGCTGACCGAGGCCGAGTGGCGGGATCGGCTTAGCCCCGAGCAGTACGAGATCCTGCGCGGGAAAGGCACCGAGCGCGCGTTCACCGGCGCCTACTGGGACGAGCACTCGCCGGGGGTTTACCGCTGCGCGGGTTGCCGCACTGAGCTCTTCCGCTCCGACGACAAGTTCGACTCCGGAACCGGCTGGCCGAGCTTCGTCGAGCCTGCCGACCTCGACAGTGTGGTCACGGAGACCGACAGGAGCTACGGGATGACGCGGACAGAGGTCATGTGTGCGACCTGCGGCGGTCACCTCGGGCACGTGTTCGAGGACGGCCCCGGCCCGAACGGGCTTCGCTACTGCATCAACTCGGCCGCGCTCGAGCTCGAGCCGACAACCGAGTAGCGCCTCTGCTCCGATGACCAGCTGCTGCCGCTCGGGGCCGTGTGAGCAGATGTTCAGGCCTCGGGTCGCCCGACGAAGCCTCGAGCGCAGTCGCAAGAAGGGTCTGGACGAGCTCGAGCTCCAGATGGTTGCCGCTGCGTCCGAGGCGGGCCTCGAGGATGCTCGAGTGCTCGAGATCGGAGGCGGGATCGGGACGCTTCAGGCCGAGCTCCTGGAACGGGGAGCCGAGGAGGGCGAAGTCGTGGAGCTCGTGCCCGCCTGGGAGCCGTACGCGCGCGAGCTCGCTCGTGAACGCGGGATCGAAGAGCGGACGTCGTTCCGCATCGCCGACGTCCTCGAGCAGCCGGAGAGCGTCGAGCCGGCCGACATCGTCGTCATGAACCGTGTCGTCTGCTGCTCGCCCGATGGGGTCGCACTCGCGGCGCAAGCCGCGCGGCTGGCGCGTCGCAGCCTCGTCCTCAGCTTCCCGCGAGACGTGATCTGGATGCGAGTCGGCCTGCGGCTGATGAACGCGGGCCTCTGGATCGCGCGCCGGCGGTTTCGCGCGTTCGTCCATCCGCCGGCCGACCTCGTTCGCGCTGCCGAGAGTGCAGGGATGAGCCGGGCAGTGAGCGGACAAGGCGCCCTGTGGGCCTTCGTCGCACTGCGACGGCCGCAATGACCGAGCTCGGTCTCTTCCCGCTTCCGCTCGTCCTCCTGCCTTCCGAGCACGTGCCGCTCCACATCTTCGAGGAGCGCTACAAGGATCTGATCGGCGAGTGCCTCGAAGACGACAGCGAGTTCGGCCTCGTGTTCGCGGACGAGGCCGGAATCCGAGAGATCGGGACACGCGCCGCCGTCCTCGAGGTGCTGACTCGCTTCGAGGACGGGCGCATGAACATCGTGATCGAGGGCAGGGACAGGTTCCGGCTCCACGATCTCACCGAGGGCAGGAGCTTCCAGACGGGTGACGTCACCCCGTTCGACGACACGGACGATCCGGCCGAGCCGGAGACCGTTTCACGCGCCGAGGAGCTCTTCGGCCGTCTCCGGGAGCTCACGTCGAGCGATGTCGCGGTACCCGACCCCGACACCCCCCAGCTGTCCTACGTCCTGGCATCGCGCGTCGAGCTGACAGCGGACGTCAAGCTGGAGCTCCTCGCCGAGACCTCCGAGCGGGTTCGCCTGGAGCGCGTCTGCGAGCTGCTGGACGAGGCCGCGGTCACCGTAGAGCGGCAACGACGCGCAGCCGAGCGCGCCGCGACGAACGGCAAGGTGGATCTGAATGCTTGATCGGAGATTCCCACGGGCCGGATGACGGACACGACCCAGCGCCGGATCGCCACCCTCGCGCGCCGCACAGGCTTCTAGCCTGCACGATGCGTGAGTGCAGCGCCCGGCTTGGTCGTGACCGCCCCGGCTGCGTGCCAATCTCCGACCAAGCATTCGGGTAGTGCGAACCCTCAGGGGTACGATGCGCTTGTGGCCGTAACCGCCGATCCGAAGCTCGACGCGAATCGCCTGCGGGCCGATTTCGCCGTGTTCGAGGAGCTCGTGAACGGGAAGCCGGTCGCGTACCTCGACTCCGCGGCCTCGACCCAGAAACCCCGCCAGGTGCTCGACGCGATGCGCGACTTCTACGAGCACTCGTACGCGAACGTCCATCGCGGCGTCTACCGGCTGGCCGAAAGGGCGACGACGGGGTACGAGACCGGCCGACGCAAGGTCGCAACTTTTGTCAACGCACCTTCCGAGCGGGAGGTGGTGTTCACGCGCAGTGCGACGGAGGCGCTCAACCTCGTGGCATACGCGTGGGGCCTCGACAACCTCGGCCCGGACGACGTCGTCGTCGTCACCGAGCTCGAGCACCACTCGAGCTTCGTACCGTGGCAGTACGTCGCGGGCCGCACCGGTGCCGCGTTTCGCGCGATCCCGATCGACGAGCATGGTGAGCTTCGCCTCGAGTCCCTGGACGAGATCGCGCGAGACGGCAACGTCAAGGTGGTCGCCAACAACCTGGTCTCGAACACGCTCGGAACCGTCAATCCGGTGACGGAGCTCGCTGCGTGGGCGCACGAGCAGGGCGCGATCATGGTCGTGGACGCGGCTCAGGCCGCTCCACACCGGACGCTCGACGTCCAGGCGCTCGGCTGCGACTTCCTCGCCATCTCGTCGCACAAGATGTGCGGCCCGAGCGGCATCGGTGCGCTCTGGGGACGGCGCGAGCTGCTGGAGGAGATGTCGCCCTTCAATCTCGGCGGGGAGATGATCCGCTCGGTCTCGCTCGAGCGGACGACGTGGAACGAGCTCCCGTACAAGTTCGAGGCCGGCACGCCGGCGATCGCGGAAGCCGTCGGCTTCGGGTCGGCCGTCGACTACCTCTCCGAGATCGGGCTCGACGCGATCGAGCGTCACGAGCACGAGCTCGTCGAGTACGCGCTGGGCCGTCTCTCCGAGCTCCCGTGGATCCAGGTGTACGGGCCTCCGCTGGAGCGCCGCGCAGGCATCGTCTCGTTCAACGTCGAAGGCGTCCATCCGCACGACGTCGCGCAGGTACTCGACTGGGAGGGCGTGGCGGTTCGCGCCGGGCACCACTGCACGCAACCGCTGATGGCGAAGCTCGGGGTCAGCGCGACGACGCGCGCCAGCTTCTACCTGTACTCGATCCCCGAGGAGATCGACCGCCTCGTCGACGGCCTGCACAAGGTCAAGAAGTCGCTGGGATGAGTGAGTTCGAGCAGCTCTACCGCGAGCTGATCCTCGACCACTACAAGAACCCGCGGAACCACGGCGTGCTGGAGCCCGCGGACGCCCGCGCCGAGGGCCAGAACCCGCTGTGCGGCGACGAGGTGACGGTCTCGGTGAGGCTCGGTGAGGGCGACGTGATCGAGGAAGTCGGGCTTCGACGGTCGCGGCTGCGCGATCAGCCAGGCAGCGACGTCGATGCTGACCGACCTCGTGAAGGGAAAGACCGCGCTCGAGGTCGCGGAGCTGCCCAAGGAGGCGCTGCTCGACGAGCTCGGGATCCCGCTCACGCCCGTCCGTCTCAAGTGCGCGATCCTCGGCCTGGGCGTGCTCAAAGTTGCGCTGCACAAGGCCAGGGGGACGCCGCTTCCCGAGGAATGGGGCACGTCCACCCGCGACCTCGTGCTCGACTGAGCTCCCGCCCGTGGCAGAGGTCGAGGTCTGCCTGCTCGAGGAGCTTCCGCCCGGTGCGATGCGGCTCGTTCCCGCCGGTGCGCTCACCATCGGCGTATACAACTGCGCAGGAAGGCTGCATGCGATCGAGGATCGCTGCTCTCACGACGACGGGCCGCTCTGCGAGGGAGACTGGGAGCCCGACCTCTGCGTCGTCGTCTGCCCTCGTCACGGGTCGCGCTTCGACCTCGAGTCCGGCATTCCGATGACGCTTCCGGCCTTCGAGGCAGTGCCTGTCTACCCGGTCTCGGTCCGTGACGGCATGATCGTCGTCGACGTCGAAGGCGCCTGAAACGATGTTGGACGATCGCGTGCTCGCCGTTCTGGAACGGCTCGAGCAGGAAGATCGATCAGAGCGAGAGGCAGGCGTGCCGGCGCAACGCCGGTCGCGCCAGGTCGCGCCGACGACCGGCCGCTTCCTCTTCGCGCTCGCGGCGGCGCAGGCCGGGATCGAGGTGCTCGAGATCGGCGGCTCGCGTGGCTACTCGTCGATCTGGCTGGCCGCCGGCGCTCGGGTTCTCGGCGGGCGTCTGGTCTCGCTCGAGCACGACCCCGAGAAGTGCGTCGCCTGGCGTCGGAACATCGCCGAGGCGGGGCTCGAGGAGTGGGCCGAGCTCGTCGAAGGCGACGCGTTCGCGACGCTACGCCAGGCCGAGGACGTCTTCGACCTCGTCTTCCTGGACGCGGAGAAGGACGATTACGAGGCGCTGTTCGTTCTCGCGAGGCCGCTGCTGGAGCCCGGCGGGCTCGTCGTGGCCGACAACGTCCTCTCCCACGCGGATCCGCTCTCTGCCTACTCGGCCGCGCGCCAGGCGGATCCGACGCTGGTCAGCGTGACCCTCCCGCTCGATCGTGGCCTCGAGCTGACCGTCGTGCTCAGCGAACCTCCGACATGAGCGCATGCACGTTCTCGTCGGGGTCGCGGAAGAAGGTCATCCAGAGCTCGTGGTCCGGCATCTTCGCGATCAGGTGCGGCTCGTCGTCGAACGGCACGCCTCGCTCCGCGAGCTCTGAGCGAGCCGCGTGGATGTCGTCCACGCGGAAGTACATGACCGAGCTCGGGTGGTCGAACTCGGGCTTCTCCGCAACCGAGAGCATGATCCGCACGTCGCCGCACATGAAGAACGCGAGCGGGCCCGCTTCGAACAGGTACTCGAGGCCGAGACGCATCGCGGTAGAAGGCGACGGCACGCGCGACGTCGTGGGTGTTGATCGCGACCTGGCCGATGTTCCGGATCGGTGACGGCATCTCGTCCTGTGTTTCATTCTGATGAACGAGCACCGGCTGCGCTCGCATCCATCCGCCTGAAGTGCGTATGCTGCCTGTACCGCGGAAAGGAGGTGGTCCGGCTTGAGCGATGACAGTACGGGCAGCGGAGGTACCAGCGGGTAGAGGCGTGCCCCCGGGACCACCGGGAATCGCCTAGCCAGCGTAGGGGGCTCGCGACTCGCGCCGCACGGGTTTTCTCACGAGGAAGCGCCGTGCCGGGAAGCGCCTCTACTACTTCAACGCTGGTCACCGTTCATGAAGAGGGGCCGCCTGTGCGGCCCTTCGTCTTTGTCAGGCCGCGACTGCGAGAGGGGCGGCCTCCGAAACGAGCGCCGCGACATGCTCGCGCAGGCGCTCCTTGACGAACGGGTCTGCAAGCTGTCCCGACGCGTCGAACACCTGGTCCACACGTGAGACGGGGAAGTCGCCGGACATGACCCGCGCACCGCTGATCCCGAGCACCTTGCGCAGATCCTCCTGGGCCCAGATGGCGCCGTACTGTCCCGTGGTCACGCCGGCTATGGCGACGGTCTTGTTCCGCAGCGAGCTGCCGCGGTGTCGAGCCGACGCCCAGTCGATCGCGTTCTTCAGCACTCCGGGGATTGAGCCGTTGTACTCGGGCGTGACGACGAGCAGCGCGTCGGCGCCTTCGATGCGCTCTCGAAGGTCGACGACGGAGGCCGGGACATCGGCTCCGCCCTCGTCCAGGTCCTGGTCGTAGGGCGGGAGCTCTCCCAACCCCTCGTAGAGCTCGATCGCGACGCCGGCCGGCGCCAGCATCGCCGCGGCCCGTGCGAGAGAGGTGTTGTACGACCCCTCTCGCAGGCTTCCTGAGAGCGCGAAGACGTGCATCCCTACGCCGCTCTCACTGCGGCGAACGTCGCGTGCAGGCTGACGTCGCTCGGAAGCATGAGGTTGCCCCCCGGCACCGGGGCGTTCCAGACGAGATCGAACTCGGTGCGGTCGACGGTCCCTGCGAGCTCGACCGCGATCCGGTCGTTCCCGCCGACGTCGACGGCCTCGCCGAGATACTCGCCCGTGAGCTCCACCGGCCGGGTGATGCCCTTGATGGTCAGGTCGCCTTCGACCACGAGCTCGTCGCCGCGGAGCGCGACGGCTGTCGACCCGAAGCGAAGCTCCGGGAAGCGCTCGCTGTCGAAGAAATCGGGCGACTGGAGGTGCCCGTCGCGAGTTTCGTCGAAGGTCGTGATGGTGCGGGTGTCGACCAGACCCTCGATCGATGCGTCTGCTCCGCCTCGGATCGTGCCGGAGAAGCCCAGCGCGCGACCCTTGATCGCGACGAGTCCGATCTTCTTCACCTCGAATTCGAGAGCCGACCAGACCGGGTCGATCGACCAGGTTCCGCTCGGGATGACAGTGACCGGGGTGTCTGCAACGATTGTCATCAGTTCCTCCTTGAGTACGCTATTATTGATCACGCAACCAATCTAGCAGGAGAAAGATGCCCAGTCAAGTATTGAGCGCGCAATCTTCAGCGGTGCGATCGTTCACCGCGCTGGTTCGGGCACAGGCGTCGGCGACGCGGCGTCTCAGCGCACAGCTGAGTGCTGACCACGGTCTGACGATCTCGGACTACGAGGTGCTGCTACGCCTGGCTCGTGCACCAGACCGCCGAATGCGGCGCGTCGACCTCGCGGATCAGGTCCTCCTGACTGCGTCCGGCATCACACGCCTGCTCGACGGACTCGAGCAAAGCGGTTTCGTCGAGCGAGCCGCATGTGCGAGCGATCGGCGGGTTGTCTACGCCGTGCTCACGGATGCGGGTCTCGAGAAGCTTCGCAATGCTTCGCAGAGCCACGTCAGGCAGATCGACGAGTTCTTCGTGGAGCGTCTCGGCCCGGATCAGCTCGAGAGCCTCGCCGGGCTGCTCGAGAAGTTCGGCGAGCCCGAGCCGTGCACCCCCGACGATTAGGGGTTGTCGTCGCCGAAGTTCTGCCAGTAGCGGCTCGGCGTCGGGCCGCGCTGGCCCTGGTACTTGGAGCCGATTCCCTCGGACCCGTACGGATGCTCCGCTGGCTCGGTGAGCTGGACGAAGGACAGCTGCCCGATCTTCATCCCGGGGTAGATCGTGATCGGCAGGTTGGCGACGTTCGAGAGCTCGAGCGTCACGTGCCCGTCCCAGCCGGGGTCGATGAAGCCCGCGGTCGAGTGGATGAGCAATCCCAGTCGGCCCAAACTCGATTTCCCTCTCTTCCCCCCCCCTCACGCCCTCCCCCCTCTCCCCTCGTGTAGCAGTCCCAGCCGGCCGAGCGAGCTCTTCCCTTCTAATCGAGCGACGAGATCGTCGGGAAGGGTGACCCGCTCGAGCGTCGAGCCCAGCACGAACTCGCCGGGATGGAGGATGAACGCCTCGTCTCCGGCCTCGACGAGCTCGGTCAGCTCCTCCTGCTCCGTCTTCACGTCGATGTACGGGTAGCGCGAGTTCCGGAAGACCCGGAAGTACCGGTCCACACGGACGTCCAGGCTCGACGGCTGCATCAAGCTCGGCTCGAACGGGTCGATGCCGATGCGGCCCTCGGCGATGAGGCGCCGGATGGTTCGATCGGAGAGGACCACGCCGCGATTCTACGAGCCTCGGCCGGCCCGAACCGCGCCGCCGACTTTGTGACAAGTTGTCACTTGTGAGCGCGGGACGCGGTTGGTCGGCGGGAGGACTGCGGTAAGGTCACCCCTGCGGTG
The DNA here is from genome assembly GCA_963721795.1 of uncultured Actinomycetes bacterium. Taxonomy (GTDB): domain Bacteria; phylum Actinomycetota; class Thermoleophilia; order Gaiellales; family Gaiellaceae; genus GMQP-bins7. The sequence continues at coordinate 30,534 of CAVRLT010000009.1, read as the reverse complement.
TCGATGCTTTTCCCACCAATCGAGCCGAACGAGCGCTTTCGTCATCGGCGGGCAGCGGCACGGCGCAGGAAGCGTCGACAGCGCGGCGCCCTGATCGGCGTCCTGCTGGTGGCGGTCGCGTCGGTCGGGCTCGGAGCCCAGCTCCTCGGTACCGATTCCGAGCCTTCCGCGTCCCGAGCAGTGGACGCACTCGAGCAAGCGACTCCCGTATCGGCGTCGGGCCCGAGACCTCTTCCCGTCGAGGTTCGAGGCGTCCACGTGACCATGGCGCTTGCCTCGCTTCCGGGCAAGCTCGAGGAGTACGTCGACCTCGAGCGAGACGGGCTGACGGCGATCGAGCTGGACGTCAAGGACGAGAACGGGGAGGTCGGGTTCGCCGACGGTGCGCCGGCACTCGCCCGGAAGGTCGGAGCAGCGAGGGACTTCTACTCCGCGAAAGACGCGGCGAAGCTCGTTCACGGTCGCGGGCTGTACCTCATCGGCCGCATCGTCGTCTTCGAGGACCCGGTCCTCTCGCACGGGCGTCCGGAGCTCGCGGTCCTGCGCAGCGACGGCTCCGTCTGGGAGGACAGCGCGGGCCTCGGCTGGACGAACCCGTACGACCGGCGGGTCTGGGACTACAACGTCGATATCGCTGAAGCGGCTGCGCGTGGCGGGTTCGACGAGATCATGTTCGACTACGTGCGGTTCCCCTCCGACGGCGACGTCGGCTCCGCGGTCTACCGGAATCGCGGTGGGCTGAAGAAGGGCGACGCGGTGCCGGCATTCATCGAGTACGCGGCTCGCAGGCTCGAGCCGCTTGGGCGTCCGCGTCTCGGCGGCTGTGTTCGGTCTGTCCGCCGTGCGCGACATGGGTATCGGGCAGATCCCGCGACGGATGTCACCCAACCTCCACGCCGTGTACGCAATGACCTATCCGTCCCTCTTCGGCCCCGGCGAGCTCGGGCTCGCGGACCCCGGTGCCAGCCCCGGTGCGACCGTCGCGCGTGCGCTCAAGCGCTTCCGACAGGCGCTTCGCGGCCGCGATGCCCTCCTGCTCCCGTGGGTGCAGGACTTCAGCTTCTCCACGCAGTACGGTGTCGACGAGGTGCGTGCGCAGATCTACTCGGCGCGGCTTGCCGGAGCCAAGGGCTACCTGCTCTGGAACGCCGAGGGCGTGTACACCGAAGGCACTCTCACCGCTCCGTAGCCTGATCCGTACGACGTGCCGGATACGCTCCGGCGCGTGGCCGCGACCCGGGTGATCGAGCTGCGGACCGAGATTCCGGGCCCGCGCTCCCGACGGATCATGGAACGAGAGCAGCGGGCGGTGGCCCAGCCGCTGCTCGTTCACGCCCCCATCGTCGCGGCCGAGGCGCGAGGTTCGACCATCACGGATCTCGACGGGAACACGTTCATCGACTTCGTGGGAGGCGTAGGCGTGCTCAACGTGGGCCATGGCCACCCGCGGGTCGTGCAGGCGATCCACGACCAGGCCGACCGCTTTCTCCACACCGACTTCACCGTCGTCTCCTACGAGCTGTACGTCGAGGTCGCCGAACGGCTCGGCGCGCTCGCGCCGATCTCCGGTGGTACGAGGAGCGCGTTCTTCAACGCCGGAACGGAGGCGGTCGAGAACGCCGTCAAGCTGGCGCGCCTGCATACCGGGAGGCAGGCGGTCATCGCGTTCGACGGCGCCTTCCACGGCAGGACGCTGCTTGCGCTGACGATGACCTCGCGCACGCATCCCTACAAGACGGGCCTCGGCCCGTTTGCGCCGGAGGTCTACCGCGCGCCCTTCCCGAACGCATACCGCGGCCCGGATGCGCCGACGGCGCTCGCCGCCCTCGAGCGAATGCTTCGGACCCACGTCTCGGCCGAGAACGTCGCAGCGATCGTCTTCGAGCCGCAGCAGGGCGAGGGCGGGTTCGTCCCTGCGCCGCCGGCGTTCGTCGAAGGGCTACGCCGGATCTGCGACGAGCACGGCATCGTCCTCGTCGCCGACGAGGTGCAGACCGGCTTCGGCCGAACCGGCCGCATGTTCGCGATGGAGCATTTCGACGTCGAAGCCGATCTGATCGTCGTCGCGAAGTCGATCGCGGGTGGCCTGCCGCTGTCCGGAGTCCTCGGGCGAGTCGCGATCATGGACGGCGCGCACAGCGGCGCCATTGGAGGGACGTTCATCGGCAATCCAGTCGCGCTGGCCGCCGCATCTGCGGTTCTGGACGTCTTCGAGGAGGAAGACCTCGTCGCCCGTGCGATAACGATCGGTGATGCGCTCCGCGCGCGGATGCTCGATTGGCAGCAGCGCTGGCCTCGTATCGGGGACGTGCGAGGACTCGGCGCGATGGTCGCGATCGAGCTCGTCACGGATCCGGCGACGAGAGCGCCGGCGCCAGAGCTGGCCTCGTCCGTGATCGACGAGGCGCTCCAGCGTGGGCTGCTCCTGCTGAAGGCCGGTGTCGACGGGAACTGCATCCGCGTGCTCTGCCCGCTCACGATCTCGGACGGCGAGCTGGACGAAGGGCTCGACGTCTGGGAAGAAGCGCTCGCAGCGGTTCTCGGCTAGCGCGCGCTGGGCCGCTTCGGGAAGACTCCCCGGGTGCGCGCGGGCGAGGAGCGCAAGCTCGTCACGGTTCTCTTTGCCGATCTGGTCGGCTCGACCGCCTACGCCGGCGATCGCGACCCGGAGCGCGTGCGAGCACAGCTCGAACCCTTCTACGACGCGATGCGCGAGGAGATCGAGCTCACGGGTGGCACGGTCGAGAAGTTCGCCGGTGACGCCGTGATGGCGGTGTTCGGTGCTCCGACTGCGCTCGAGGATCACGCCGAGCGCGCGCTGCATGCGGCGTTGGCGATGCAGCAGCGGATGGACGGCCTCTTCGGTGGCGAGCTCGAGCTCCGCGTCGGTGTGAACACGGGAGACGTCGTCGTCGGCGCGCCGCGCGAAGGAGGGTCCTTCGTCACGGGCGACGCCGTGAACGTCGCCGATCGCCTCCAGAAGGCCGCGCAACCGGGCCAGGTGCTCGTCGGAGAGCGAACTGCCGCGGCCGCTGCGGGCGCGTTCGAGTTCGGCCCCGCACGATCCGTCGACGCGAAGGGCAAGCCGGGAGGCGTCGACGGAGTGCCCGTCGAGCGCGCGCTCCGGACGATGCGGCCGCGAGGCGTTGCGGGTCTCCGCCGGGTCTTCGTGGGCCGCGATGGCGAGCTCGACCTGCTCCGCGCCACCTATCGCCGCGCGGCAGCCGGCGCCGAGCCCCACCTCGTCACCCTCGTCGGCGAGCCCGGCGTCGGGAAGTCGCGTCTCGTGCGAGAGCTCCTCGCGGTCCTCGCGGACGAAGAGCCGACGCCGATGGTTCGGACAGGCCGCTGTCTCGCGTACGGCGATGGAATCACCTACTGGCCGCTCGGCGAGATCGTGCGCGAGCAGCTCGCACTCCGTGAGGGTGCGCCCGCCGAGGAGCTCGAGCGCGGTCTCGAGGGACGTGAGATCCTCGGGCTCGCGCTCGGTTTGGACATCGCTCCCGAGCTCCACCCGCTCGACGCGCGGGAGCAGCTGCACTTCGCAGCGGTGCGGTTCGTCGAGGAGATTGCGCTCGGGTGCCCGACGGTGCTGCTGGTCGAGGACATCCACTGGGCCGAGCCAGATCTGCTCGATCTCCTCGAGCGCATCGTCTCGGATGCGCGCGCTCCGCTCGTCGTCCTCGCCACCGCTCGACCGGACATGCTCGAGACGCGACCGGCGTGGGGCGCGGCGAAGCGGAACTCGACCGTCCTCTGGCTCGCCCCTCTTCCTGCCGACGCGGCTGCACGCATGGTCGACGAGATGATCTCTGCAGCTCTGCCGAAGGACGTCCGGCGATCCGTGGTCGAACGGGCGGAAGGCAACCCGTTCTTCCTCGAGGAGCTCATCGGAGAGCTCGTCGACAGCGGCGCGCTCGTCGAGTCGAACGGGACGTGGGTGCTCGGCGAGCCCGAGGCGACGCTGCCGATGCCGGACACGGTGCATGCTGTGCTCGCGGCGCGCATCGACCGCCTCCCACAGACGGAGAAGGCCGCCCTGCAGGCAGGCGCCGTCGTCGGGCGGGTGTTCTGGAGGCAGCCGGTGGTCCACCTGCTCGACGGCGTCGAGCCGGACTTCGGCATTCTCGAGGAGCGGGACCTGGTTGCCGAGCGCCGCGGGTCGACGCTGGGCGACGATCGCGAGTTCGCGATCAAGCACGCGCTCACGCGCGAGGTCGCGTACGGCTCAATTCCGAAGGCCCGCCGGGGCCGGCTGCACGCCGAATTCGCCGAGTGGCTCGAGCGAGGCACCGCAGTGGACGAGCGGGCTCCGCTGCTGGCGTACCACTACTCGGAGGCGGCGGACCCGGAGCAGGCCGACCTCGTGTGGTCGGGCCGACCCCGCAGGTCTTGCGCGAGCGCGCGAGCGCGCGGTGCACTGGCTGTCACGCGCTGGCCGCCTGGCCCGCGGGCGACACGAGATGGAAGAAGCCGTCGAGCTCTACACGCGCGCGGTCAGCCTCTCGGACGACCCGTACGAGCAGGCGCTCCTGTGGCGTGCGATCGGCGAGGCGCAGGCGCTTCGCTACGACGGCGAAGGGATGCGGCTGGCGCTCCTGCGCGCCGCCGAGGGCCCGCTCGACGAGGCCGAGCGAGCCGACACCTACGCGTTCCTCGCCTTCCAGTCGTCGATCAGGTCGGCGATGTGGTCGATCCGGCTGAACATGGACCGCATCAAAGAGTGGGCCACGAGGGCGCTCGAGCTCGCGCCGCCGCGCTCCGAAGCGAGAACGCGTGCGCTCCTCGCACTGGCCAACATCGAGCTGACCGGCGCGCCAGAGGAGGTCCTCGAGGAGGCGACGAGGTTGGCCGACGAGCTCGACAGCGTCGAGCTGCGTTCGTTCACCCTGGGGGCGAGGACGCAGTCTGCGTTCGATCAGCGGCGCTTCCAGGAGGCGGCCGCCCTCAGCGAGGAGCGGCTTGCACTGATGTCGCAGATCGACGACCCGGATCACCTGTGCGAGGCCTATGAGGCGGGGTCTCCCGCCTTAGCCGCGGTGTGCCGCTTCGACGAGGCCAGACGGCTGGCAGAGCTGCACGGTGGTCTTTCGCAGCGTCTCTCCGCGCACCATCGTGTCCACTCCGTCTCGCTCGAGCTCGAGCTCGCGGACACGAAGGGCGACTGGGCCCAGCTCGCGGGGCAAACGGATCGCGCACAGGCCGCAATCGCGGCGAACCTCGCGACTCCCTGCGTGCGCAATCCGCGCGACCTCTTCCTGCTGGCCCTCGCACACCTCTGCCTCGGCGACGAGCATCGTGCGCGGGAGCTCGAACGGGCGGGGCTGCGTATCGCCGGCGAAGGGTATGACAGCTATCTCAGCGGGGTGCGACTCCGTATGGCGCTGGAGCGCGGCGATCGCCACTCTCTCGAGACCCTCATAGAGCTCCCGGTCGAGCGCGCGCTGGTCTGGGGGCCCGGCATCTTCGCGGCCCGCATGGACGCGCTCGTCGCGCTCGGGCGCAGCGACGGAATCGAGGTGGAAGCGCCGGAGCTCCTGCAGGCAGGAACGTCCGTCGAGCCGTTCGCGCTCCGGGCATTGGGCCTCGCTCGCCACGACGACGATCTGCTGGCACGGGCGGACGACCTCTTCGAAACGCTCGGCCTCGGGTGGCATCGCGCTCAGACCGAGCGCCTGCTCGCGGGTGTCTAGTACCTGAGCTGCGACCGCCGCTCGTGGCGTTCGAGTGCGAGCTCGATCAGTCGATCCAGAAGCTCGCCGTAGGAGATGCCCGAGGCCTCGAAGAGCTTCGCGTACACGCTCGTCGCCGTGAAGCCCGGGATCGTGTTGATCTCGTTGACGACGACCTCGCCGCTCGGGCGCACGAAGAGGTCGATCCGGGCCATGCCCTCGCATTCGGTGGCGACGAACGACTCGACCGCGACGCTGCGAACGCGGTCGGTCGCCTCCGGCGAGATCCGGGCGGGGATGACGAGCTCCATCCCACCCTCGTCGTACTTGGCCGAGTAGTCGTACCACTCGGCGTTGGCGACGATCTCGCCGACCTGCGATGCGATCGGGTCGCGGTTGCCGAGGACCCCGCATTCGACCTCGATTCCCTCCAGGAGCTCCTCGATCAGGACCTTGTCGTCGTGTCGCCGGGCGAGCGCCACCGCGTCGCCGAGTTCCGCCTCGTCGTGTGCCTTCGTGATGCCGACGGAGGATCCGAGGCGCGCCGGCTTGACGAACACCGGATAGGAGAACGGATGCTCGGGCGCGTCGCCGTTTCGGAGCGTCACGTTCCGGGCGACGGGGATCCCGCGATCGCGGAGCACCGCCTTGAAGAGGTCCTTGTCCATGCACAGAGCCGACGCGGCGACACCGGCGCCGACGTAGGGAACGCCGGCGAGCTCGAGGAGCCCCTGAACGGTCCCGTCCTCTCCGAACGGCCCGTGCAGGATCGGCAGCACGACGTCGACGCGTGCCGAGCGCAGCGGCCGGAGCGGTGTCCGCAACGACGGGCAACGTCTCGATACTGGTCCCATCTAGGCAGTTCGGGCGTGCCCGAACTGCCTAGCTCCCAACGCCCGTCGCGTCCGATCTCGATCGCGATCGTCTCGTAGCGCTCGGGATCGAGGGCGGCCACGACCGAGCGGGCAGAGGCGATCGAGATGTCGTGCTCGCTCGAGCGGCCGCCGGAGAGGACCGCGACGCGAACGCGCCGCTGCGTCACGGCAAGGGGTTCGTCTCGGTCGTCTCGGTCGTCTCCCCGCCCGTGAAGCGGCCGACGAACAGCGTGACGACGGAGTCCACCTCGGCCTGCGAGCCACCGACCGGATCCTGCGACATCACGATTCCGTCGAGGTCGGGGGTGTCCACATCCTCGAACTCGACCCTCGTGCGGAACCCGGCGTTCTCCAGCACGGTCTGGGCGATGGAGACGTCCTGGGTGGTCACGTCCGGCACCGCGAGCGTCGACGGGCCCCGCGAGACCTCGAGCGTCACGGTCGAGCCTCTCGAGCTCTCGGAGCCTGCGCTCGGGTTCTGGTCGGTCACGATCCCGGCGGCGAGCGTCGAGTCGACGTCCACGCGAACCACCCCGAACCCTGCGTTTCGGAGCTGGCGCTCGGCTTCGTCGAACGGGATGTTGACGACGCTCGGCACGATCACGGGTTTCGGGCCCTTCGAGACGTTGATACGGACGCGAGTTCCCTCGACGACCACCGTGCCGGGCGCGAGGCTCTGCGCCACGACGATTCCTGCGTCGCGCTCCGAGTTCACCTCGGCCACTTGTGCGTCGAGCCCGAGCTGCGTGAGCTCGGCGACAGCGCTGTCACGGCTCTGGCCGACGACGCTCGGGACGCTCACTTCCGGCTTGCCCGACGAGACGTCGATCGTCACCACCGAGCTCGGGTCGACCCGGGATCCCTCGACGGGCCGCTGTGCGAAGACGAGCCCTTCCTCGACATCCGAGTTCGAGATGCGCCGGACGTTGGGAACGAGCCCTTCGTCTCTGATCGCGTTCTCCGCCAGCGCCTCGGGGATCCCGACGACGTAGGGGACGGCGACCTGATCGGTGCCGTCGATGCGGTCCTGGATCGGCCCCCAGAGCAACACTCCGGCGACCATCAGGGCGAGGAGCGCTCCAACCCCCGCGAGCCATGGCCAGACCGGGCCACGCCTCTTCCGCGTCGGGTCGAAGGGCGGCGCGTAGCCCGGGCCGCCGGGACGCGTGCGCCGCGTCACCTGCGTCACGCCCGTGTCGTCCACCGTTCCGCCGGCGAGGACGATCGTCGCCGCCTCGGTGGTCTCGGCAGGGACATGGCCGCCGTGGGCGACCGTCTCGAGGTCGGCGTCCATCGCCGCCGCGGACTGGTATCGCTCCGCCGGCTCCTTCGAGAGCGCCCGTAGGACGATGTTGTCGAGGTCGTAGGGCACCTCCGCCCGGAGCTCGGACGGAGGATCGGGGACCTCCGAGAGGTGCTTCATCGCGATCTCGACCGGCGTATCGCCCGTGAACGGCACCTCTCCGGTCAGGAGCTCGAACAGCACGATCCCGGCCGAGTAGAGATCGGAGGTCTGGTCGACGGGCGCCCCTCGTGCCTGCTCGGGGGAGAGGTACTGCGCGGTGCCCATGATCGCGCCTTCCTCGGTCATCTGGCTCGCGCCGGCTCGCGCGATCCCGAAGTCGGTCACCTTGACGACCCCTTCCGGGTCGACGATGACGTTGTGCGGCTTGATGTCGCGGTGGATCACGCCGTTTCGGTGTGCGTACCTGAGCCCGGAGAGGATCTGGCGCGTGTATGCGATCGCGACCGGGACCGGGCAGGGCCCACGGCTGCGGATGAGCTCCTTCAGCGTGCGACCCTCGACGTACTCCATGACGATGAAGTAGGAGCCCTCGGTCTCCCCACGATCGAAGATCGAGACGATGTTCGGATGCGAGAGGCCGGCTGCGTGCGTCGCCTCACGCCGGAAGCGCTCGACGAACTGCTCGTCGTTCGCGTACCTCCCGTGCAGGATCTTGACGGCGACCCGGCGCCCGAGCTCCTGGTCCTCGGCGAGGTACACGTCTGCCATGCCGCCGCCGCCGAGCTTCCGCGTGACGCGGTAGCGGCCGGCAAAGAGCGTTCCGGTGAGGGTGTTCTGCGTCGCCATCAGCCGTAGAGGTTAGGGATTCTCCCTTTGCGACAGGATTGCCTGCATGACCGCGCGGGCGATCGGGGCCGCGGTCGCCCCTCCGGTGCCTGACTGGTTCTGGAGCACGACTGCGATCGCGAGCTCTGCGGGGCTCTCCTCGTCTGGCCCGGCGAAGGCGATGAACCACGTCGTGTTCGAGCCGGGGACGCCTGTCTCGCCTGTCCCCGTCTTGCCGCCGACCGAGTAGCCCGAGATCTGGGCAGCGGTCCCCGTTCCACGCTCGACGGCGAGCCGCATCATGGCTGCCACGGCATCGGCCGTGTCCCGGCTCACCGCCTGGCGGATCAGTGTCGGCCGCTGCCTGACCAGGACCTTCCCGCCGGGCCCGACGATCCTGTCGACGGCGTGGGGCTCCATGAGCCTGCCCCGGACGCCGATCGCGCCGGCGACCATGGCCATCTGCAGCGGTGTGACCAGCATTCGCTCCTGCCCGAAGGCCATGCGCCCCGCGTCGACATCGGAATCCACTTTCGGGTAGTAGAGGCGGCGATTCCGGTACAGGCCGCTCGCCTCGCGCTCGTCGGACGGGGTCTCGAGGGGCGGCAGCTCGTAGAAGCCGAAGCGCTTCGCGGTCTCGAGGATGCGCTTCGCGCCGAGCGCCTTGCCGATGTTGCAGAAGACGGAGTTGACCGAGTACGTGAGGGCGTCCTGGAGGTCGATCGTGCCGAAGGGCGAGGTCGTGTCGAAGTTGTTCACGCGCTTTCCGTAGACCGTGCAGTAGCCGGGGTCGACGAAGGACGACTCGGGAGTGAACTTCTTGGATTCGAGTGCCGCAGAGGCCGTGATCACCTTGAACGTCGAGCCGGGGACGTACAGCCCCGCGCTCGCGCGATTCAGAAGTGGGGCGGCCGGTCGACAGTCGGCCTCGATCGCGGCGATCTGATTGAAGTTGGTCTCGACCAGGTTCGGGTCGAAGCTGGGCGACGACGCCATCACGCGCACCTTCCCGGTCCGCGGGTCGAGCGCGACGACGGCGCCGCACTGCGTGCCGAGCTGGTCGAGCGCCACCTGCTGTGCGTCCAGGTCGAGGTTCGTCACGATGTCCGCGCCCTCGACCGGCGTGCCGCGGAACTCGTCGAGCGCCTTGTCGACGAGCGTCGAGAGGCTCGCGTTCGAGGCTGTCAGGTAGTCGTTCAGCGACCGCTCGAGCCCCGTGCGCGACCGGGCGACGGTGCTGTACCCGACGAGGTGCGCCGCCAGCTCGCGGTAGGGGTAACGGCGGAAGAAGAGCGTTCGTCGCTCGACCTGACGCTCGCGATTTCGTGCAAGTCGCTTTCTGGGCTGCCACGAGAAGATGAGCCCGCGGTCGACGGAGAACTCGGCGACGCGCTTGATCGCGTTGTCCTGGCGGTCGGCGAGCCCTGCGGCGGCCCAGGTCTGCCAGTACGTCGTCATGACGACGAGGACGCCGACGAGGGCGAGAGCGACGTACGTGAGCCTGACGATCTGCCTGTTCACGGCGGGGAGTTCGCCCGGTTGGAGACGAGGAGCAAGCCCGCGAGCAGGAGGAAGTTCGCCACGATGCTCGTCCCCCCGTAGGACACGAACGGAAGCGTGATCCCGGTGAGCGGCAGCACGCGAAGGACTCCTCCGACGATGACGAAGGTCTGCAGCGCGAACCCGAACGTGAGCCCTGCGGCCAGCAGCTTGGAGAAGCCGTCCTGTGCGCGCAGGGCGACCCGCATCCCGCGTGCGACGAACACCATGTAGCAGAGCAGAAGTGCGGCAGCGCCGATCAACCCGAGCTCCTGCGCGATCGCCGAGTAGATGAAGTCGGTCTTGAGCGCGGGGATGAGCGTGGTCCCGTCGGTCGACGTGAACGTCCCCTCACCGAGCCCCGTCCCTCCGAAGCCGCCGTTCCCGATCGAGTACAGGCTCTTGACGAGCTGGTACGAGGCGCAGTCCTGCCGGAACTCGAGCCTGCCGTTCAGGGCGCAGTACACGCGCTCGTCGGTCCAGGGCTGGAGCCAGATCGTGACCCGCTCGTGCACGCGGTCGAGCGCGTTGTAGAGAAGTGCCGCGCCTCCGAGGAAGAGCGCGAGCCCGGCGGCGACGAACAGCGCTCTTCCGGTCGCCACGTAGAGCATCGCGAGGAAGATCCCGAAGTTGAGCAGCGCGCTCCCGAGGTCGTTCGTCTGGACGATGACGAGCATTGCGGCGCCCCAGATCGCGAGCAGCGGCCCGAAGTCCTTCAACCGGCCCTGGGCCAGCACCTCGCGTTTCTCGCGGAGATAGCCGGCGAGGAACAGGATCAGGCAGATCTTCGCGAGCTCACCGGGCTGGAACTGGAGCGGCCCGATGTCGACCCAGAGCTTCACGCCGTTGACCCGCTCGCCGAGCCCGGGCACGGAAGGGAGGAGGAGCAGGACGACGGCCGCTACGCCGAACAGGTAGCGGTACGACTCGAGTACGCGATAGTCGTGGCGGAGCGCGAAGAGCGTCGCGGCGAAGACCCCGACGCCGATCAGCACCCAGACGGCCTGGCGGCCCCCGTCGTCGGGATCGAGCCGGTAGTTCAGCGCGAGGCCGAATGCGGTCAGGACAGCGGTCAGCGGAAGCAGCGCACCGTCCGCGTACGGCGCCGTTCGCCGGACGACGACGTGGGCTGTGAGGTAGAGGCCCAGGAACGCGAGCCCGTACGTCACGGCGCTCGCCGAGACCACGGAGTCGCGCGCGATCGTGACGCTCGCGAGCGCGGTCCCCGCGATCACCCCGGCGACGAGGACGCCACCGAGCTCCCTGTTGCGGGCGGTCATCTGACGGCGAGGTAGAGCACGACCAGGCAGAGGGCCAGCAGCGCGACGACGAGGGCGAGCGCGGCGATTCGACTTCCCGCCCCCGCCCCGTGGCGTTTCGGCTCGACCGGCGCAACCGCGGCGTCCTCGATGCGCCCATCGCCTCCGGACCGGTCACGGTCGAGGCCGACCGCGGTCTCTTCGCTCTCGGGCGCCGGAGGAGGCGCCGCCTCGGGTGCGTCGCCCTCGACGATCTCGAAGAGGACGACGGTGATGTTGTCCTCGCCGCCTTCCGCATTGGCCGCGGCGACGAGTGCGTCGGCCGCCCGATGGGGGTCCCGCTCGGCGGACTCGATCGCTGCCGCCATGCGCTCGTCGGAGAGCATGACCGAGAGGCCGTCCGAGCAAATGAGGAAGAGATCTCCGGAGTCGGCCTCGACCGTGAACGCGTCCACCTCGACGGTCGGCTCGGTTCCGAGCGCCCGGGTGATGGCTGAGCGTTGGGGGTGGCGCTCGGCTTCCTCCGGCGTGAGGACGCCGCTCTCCACCAGCTCGGCCACGAGTGAGTGGTCGGTGGTCAACTGCTCCAGGGCTCCAGCGCGCAGCAGGTACGCGCGCGAGTCCCCCACATGCCCGATCGCGACGGTGCCGCCGGCATGATCGACCAGAGCCGCGGTGACGGTCGTTCCCATGCCCGCGGTCTCCGGGTCGTTGAGCGAGCGCTCCCAGATCCGCCGGTTCGCCTCGACGATCAATGCAGCCACCCCTTCCGCTCCGCGCGTCTCGCTCCCTGCCTCCTCGAGCGCAGCCGCGGCCAGCCCGGCGGCGACCTCGCCGGCACGCGCACCTCCCATGCCGTCGGCGACCGCGAAGAGCGGCGGCTCGCAGATGAATGCGTCTTCGTTGCGGAGCCGTCGCCGCCCGGTGTCCGTGAGCCCCGCTGCTCGACCGATCTTCATGTCTCGAGCCTGAGCTCCGTCTGGCCGACGCGAAGGACGTCGCCTTTCTTCAGGCGCTCTGCGGTGATCCTCTCACCGTTCAGGAAGGTGCCGTTCGTCGAGCCGAGATCCTCGACCCAGACACCGTCCTGCCGCGGATCGAGGCGGGCATGTGCTGACGACGCGAATTCGTCGCCGTCGATGCGTATCCCGGTGCCGGCGTCCCGTCCGATCACGGTCGCGGACGAGATGTCGAACGTCTTCCCCGCGCGCAGCCCGGGGCCGCCCAGCACGCGAAAGCGGGACGAGCGCACTCCGAGCTCCGCCCTCAGCGCGTCGGCCTCTGCCGCGCCGAGGATGATGCTCTCCTGCGGTGCGCCGCCGATGTCCTTCGTCGCCGATCGCACGACGAGGACGATGAAGCCGTACAGGAGGACGAGAAACACGATTTTCAGGATAAGGAGTGTCTCGTCCGCTGCGAGCTCGCCGACCGTCACGGTATCGATCGCCCGAAGACGATCTCCGTCGAGCCGAGCGTGATCCTGTCGCCGTCCTTGAGGCGCTCCCTCTCGACGGACTGTCCGTTCAGGACGGTGCCGTTCGTCGAGCCCAGATCGACGATCCAGTAGGTGGCTCCCTCCTGCCGGAGCTCCGCGTGGCGGCGGGAGACGTTGACGTCCGGAACATGAACGTCGCACGCACGCGAGCGTCCCAGCACGACCTTCGGCGAGGTGATCTCGTGCTTCTCGCCCGCTACGGTCAGCGTCACGACCTCACGCTCTGGCGGCGGTGGCGGCGCCTCTGCGGCGACGGCCGCCGCGACCGCAGGCGGGCGGTACACCATGGTCTGCGCCGGCTGCTCGAGTGGGAGCTCGACCGGCGGCGGGTCGTGGTCCTTCGCGGCCGCGGCCTCTGCGGCGGCCTGGACGAGCCGAGTTGCGATTCCGAACTCCCCGACCGCGAGGTCCTCGTCGGTCGTCACGAGGACGGTCGGCGCCGTCAGGAGCGCGTATCGCTCCCGGCGCGCATGCTCGGCGAGGTACTCCTGCAACTCGGCGACCAGCGAGTCCTCGTAGCCTCCGAACTGCTTCCGGTCCTGCGGTGACAGGTAGACCGTGTACTCGTTCGGGACGTAGACGCGCGAGACGGAGACGGTTCGGTGATCGTCCATCTCCTTCACCAGCTTCCGCGCGAGCTCGATCGGCTGGACGTGCGTGCGGAAAGCTCGTCCGAAGACGCCTTCGAACAGACCCTCGATCTTGGACTCGATCGTGCGCAGCACGGACATCGCGTGGGTATACCCGCTGCCGCGAGTCTAGATGGTTGGTCGGGAATTGACGCGCCGCCGGGGGTGGTCACGACCAAGCCGGGCGACGCACTCACTCGTCGTGCAGGCTAGTAAGCCTGGACGGCGAGGGAGGGTGGCGATCCGGTGCCGTGTCGTGGCCGCCATCCGGCCCGCCGTGAATTCCCGACCAAGCATCTAAATGGTTGATGGGCGGCGGGTTCTGGCCGCGATGGCGGCGGCGAATGCCCAGACGAGCGCGACGAGAAGCACCGGGACGACGCTGGTCCCGGCGGCGATGGATCCGGCGAGCATGGCGATGCCGACTCCGAGAACGCCGTAGCGCGAGCGACGTCGCGCCCACGGGAGGATCGCCGCTGCGAGCCCGAGAGCTGCGGCGCCGAATGCGAGGGTCGGGTCGAGGGTTGCCGCTTCCCAGAGCCGCGCTCCTACGTCACCGACCGAATCGTGCGGCGCGACGCCGAGCGGTTCTGCGGCAGCGGTGGCGAGCGGGAGACCGTCGTCTGCGCTGGCGGCGACGACGCTCGCCGCGAGCACGGCCAGCACTGCTTGTGAGGCGCGACGGACGATCCCGCGCGCGGGTTGCACGACGAGCGGCACGAGCGCGAGCAGGCCCAGGGGTGCGAGCAGCGGGCCCGTTGCGAACACGAGGGCGAAGCGAGGATCGCGCCAGCCGAGTGCGAGGACGCCGAGGGCGATCGCCCCGTACAGCACCGCGGCGCTCTCTGCGAGGTTGCCGAGCGGGAAGATCGGAGCGGCGAGTGCGATCGCGAGACCCGCGCGGGGATCGATCCACGCCGCGAGCCCGGCTCCCAGGACGATCGCCGCGACGAGTGCGCCGGGCCAGAAGGGAAGAAGCGTTGCGCCGAGCAAGGCAGTGACGGCAGCCAGACCCACCGGCACGGCGCGGTGGACGAGCCGGTGGCGCCCGGTCGCCGCCGCCGCGCTGGCCTTCGGGCGGCGCGCTGTCTCGCGTGCGGGAGCTTGCCGGATCACGGCTCGCAGGTCGGAGGCGAATGCCGACGCGCGTGGTCTCCGCTCGGGATCGCGGGCCAGCGCTCCGTCGACCGTGGCGAGAAGCTTGCGCGGAAGATCGCGCCGCTCTGCTCCGAGGGGCGGTGCGCCGGCCTCGATCGCGCGCGCAACCTCCTGTAGCGGGACGCCCCAGAACGGATGCTTTCCCGCAAGTGCCTCCCAGAGGAGGACGCCCACGGCCCACACGTCGCTCTCGGGCGTCGCCTCCGCGCCGGCCAGGCGCTCGGGTGCGATGTACGCGAGTGTCCCGGGCACGTCTCCGGCAGCGGTCAACGTGTCCGCGCCGTCGAACTGGGCGAGACCGAAGTCGAGCAGGCGGACCGCGATCTCGTCCCCCTGCTCGAGCAGGATGTTGGACGGCTTGACGTCACGGTGCACGATCCCGGTTCGGTGAGCATGCGCCAGCGCGTCGAGCACCTGGGCTGCGATCTCGACCGCGTCTTCGTCCGAGAGATCCTCCGCCCGCATCGTCTCGCGCACCGTTCGGCCGGCGACGTACTCGTAGGCGATGTAGACGTGGCTCGAGTCGTGCCCGACGTCGTACGCGCGCACGCAGCGCTCGTGGCGCAGCCGCCGTGCCGCCTGAGCCTCGCGCTCCGCCCGGGCGGCGGCCTTGCCCTCGCGCGGGATGATCTTCAGCGCGACGTCGAGGCCGTTGCGCTCGTCGCAGGCGAGCCAGACCGAGCCCGATCCGCCGCTTCCGAGGGGCCGCACCGGGCGATAGCGGCCGAGGACGAGCTCGTGGGTCGATGGGGCGATCGCGACGGACGACACGGGTAGCGCCCTCTTGGCCGCGGCGGCGGGAAGTCCTTTGCGAAGGCCGACGCGCGCGAAGGGGTGTCAGGCTTGAGCCTGACACCCGGTACGCTCCTGCGCCTCGTCTAGAGTGGCCCACGGAACGGGTGCCTGTGACGACTCGCGACGAAGACATCCTCGACTTCGACTTCTTCGGCGAGGAGGAGCCGCCGTCGTGGGAGGAGCCACCCGAGCGCGGACCAGGTCCACCCCGAGACCGAGGCCCGCGCGGGTCCGCGTTTCCGTTCCCCCGGCAACCTGACCCCACTTCTCCGTCTCGTCGGGCTCATCGCCCTCGCGATCTTGATCGTGGTGCTTCTCGCCGTATGGGTCGAGGGCTGCGCGACCGACCGCAAACGCGAGCGCTACACCGACTACGTGACCGAGATCGGCGCAGTCGGCAATGCGTCCGCACGTCTCGGGCAGGAGCTCTCGACCACGCTGACCACTCCGGGCCTCAAGCTCGAGGACCTCGACGCGAAGCTCGGTGGCTACGTGCAGACGGCGGAGAACCAGGTGCAGCGTGCGGACGATCTCGGCGCGCCGGGACCGCTGAACGACGCCCACGAAGGAGCGCTCGAAGCACTGCGATTCCGGGTCAACGGCTTGCGCGGCCTGCAGACGGCGTTCCAGACGACCGCCGACGCCACGGATGCCGCCGCCGCCGGAGTCGAGCTCGCTGCGCAGGGCCAGCGGTTGCTCGCCAGCGACATCGTGTGGGCGGACTCGTTCCGCGCGCGTGCGCAGACGGCTCTCGAGTCCGAGGACGTGCAGGGGATCGAGGTACCCACGTCGGAGTTCGTCGCCGACGACGAGATCATGTCGCCCTCCGACCTGGCTGCGATCTGGCAGCGCATCCAAGGCGCCTCGACCGGCGGGACGCCGTCGGGGCTCCACGGGAGCGGAATCTCCTATGTGAAGGCGCTCCCGAGCGGCCAGCTCCTCTCCGAGACGACCGAGGCCACGATCCTGGTGACGGACGAGCTCGCGTTCGAGGTCGGCGTCGAGGACACCGGCGACAGCCAGGAGGTGCAGCTCAAGGTCACGCTGACGATCCCGAGCCAACCCGACCCGATCGTGCAGTCGAAGACGATCCCGATCATCGATCCGGGTGAGACCAAGGCGGTGACGTTCCAGATCGGGTCGCTCGTCCCGTTCGGCGAGCAGGTCTCGGTCAAGGTCGACGTCGATCCGGTGCAAGGCGAGACGAACACCGCCAACAACACCGCCGAGTACCCGGTCATCTTCACGCTCCAGCTTTGACGCCGGAGCTCGCGGTAGCGGTGGCGGCCTGCGTGGCGGCAGTGCTCGCGCTCGCGCTGGCCTTCGTGCTGTGGCGCCGCGTCGCGCGTGTTCAGGCCGTGCAGGCGGTCGTGCTCGGGAGCGGCCGGAGCGACCTTCTCGACTTCGCCGTTTCCCTGCAGGCGCGGATCGACGATCTGCACCGCGCCGTCGACGAAGTGGCGACCGGGCTCTCGCGGGTCGACCGACGGGTCGACGGGTCGCTGACGAACACCGCAGTCGTCCGCTACGACGCCTACGAGGGAACGGGCGGCCAGCAGTCGGCGTCGGTCGCCCTGCTCGACGCGACCCGTACCGGCACCATCATGACCGCGATCCAGGGCCGCGACTACGCGCGCATCTACGTCAAGGACCTCGACCGGGGCCGTTCGTCGGTCGCGCTGTCGCCCGAGGAGCAGGAAGCCGTCGAGCGCGCGATGGCGAGGTAACGCCTGGGGTCAGACTCAGCCTGACCCCGCTCGCGCTACGCAGCGAGCCCGGGCAGGTACGTGCGCCAGACGTCGGGAATCTGTTCCGTCGTCAGGCGAATGAAGAGCACCGGTGTCGGGGGGCGCGGGGTCGTCCGGAGCCGCATGCTCGTCTCCTCGAGCAGCCGGTCGCCCTTGCTGTGGTTGCAAGGCGCGCACGAGGTGACGACGTTCTCCCACACCGACGTGCCGCCGCGCGACCGTGGGACGACATGGTCGAGCGTCAGGCGGTTCGATCCCGAGCCGCAGTAGGCGCACTGCCAGCCGTCGCGCGCGAACAGCACCCGCCTCGAGATCCGTCGCGTCACCCCGCGTGGGACGCGGACGTAGGTCTTCAGGCGGATGACGTTGGGGCGGGAGAAGTTGCTCGACGCCGACCGGAGCGGCCGCGCGTGGCTCTCGAGGATCTCCGCCTTGCCTTTCCACACGAGGACGTGCGCACGGCGAAGCGAGCAGACATTCAAGGGCTCGTAGCTTGCGTTCAGGACGAGTACCCGCTCCACCGCGCGCGCAGCGTAGCAGCCGCTTTCCGCCTGCTACCGGGCGATTCTGAGACTCCAACGCATAACTACTCCATCTGATGCATAATAAGCATCATGGCAACGGCAGTGATCGTGGGGGCGTCCGGCTACACGGGTCAAGAGACACTGGACCGCGTTCTCGCCCACCCCGGCCTCGAGCTGTACGCGCTCGGCTCGAACACCCTCGCAGGGAAGCCCGCCGACGCTCTCGATCCGCGTCTCGGCCGGAACGGGGCGCGCCGAATTCCCCGCTTCATCACGAACGAGGCTGCGCTCTCCTGCGGCGCGGACGTCGTTTTCCTCTGTCTCTCGCACCGCGAGTCAGCCGAGATCGAGGTCCCTCCTCGAGGCGTCGTCGTCGACCTCTCCGGCGCGCACCGCTTCGTGGATCCCGCGATCTACGAGACGTGGTACGGGTTCGGGCACCCGGATCCGGGCTCGCTCCAGTCCTGGTCGTACGGCCTTCCCGAGGTGAGTGCGCCGACGGGACGACTCGTCGCGAACCCTGGCTGCTACGCGACCGCGGCGCTGCTCGCCCTCTCCCCGATCCGCGACTCGATAGCGCGCGAAGGCGTCGTCGTCGACGCGAAGTCGGGCATGACGGGGGCAGGCCGTTCGCCGCAGGCCAGCTCGCACGCGGGAGTGGTGCTCGAGAACGTCGCCCCCTACAGCGTCGGCGATCACCGGCACGCGCCCGAGATCGCCTCGGTGCTCGGGTTTCCGGTTGCGTTCGTCCCGCACCTGTTGCCGGTGCGGAGGGGGCTGATCGCGACGTGCTACGTGCGCTCCGACGGTGCAGACCTCCGCGCTCTGCTCGACGACCACTACGCCGACAGTCACGTCGTGAACGTGTTGCCGGAAGGCGTCGTGCCGGAGCTCGCGCGCATCCAGCAAACCGACGGCGCGGAGATCGGGGTGTTCGACGATCGCTTGACCGGCAGCTCGATCGTCGTCTGCGCCCTCGACAATCTCGGCAAGGGCGCTGCCGGCCAGGCGGTTCAGAACGTCAACCTCCTCTTCGGCCTCGAGGAGACCACCGGCCTGCGACTCTCCGGGGTGCTGGTCTAGTCGTGTCCGTGACGGCAGCTCGTGGCTTCGTCGCAAGCGGGGTCGAGGCCGGGATCAGACGCTCGTCTCGGGACCTCGCTCTCGTCCGCTCGCTGCCTCCAGCGGTTGGCGCGGCGGTATGGACGACGAATCGTGTCCAGGCCGCTCCGGTCATCGTCTCTCGCCGGCATCTCGAGCTCGCGCAGCCGCAGGCTGTCGTGGTGAACTCGGGGATCGCGAACGCGGCCACGGGCGAGCGCGGAATCGCGGACGCGGTGCGCATGGCGACCGAGGCGGCGACGGTGCTCGACCTTCGCCCGGAGCAGATCGTCGTCCTCTCGACCGGCGTCATCGGGGTTCCGCTCCCGCTCGAGAAGGTGCTCGGCGGAGTGCGCGCTGCGGCCTCCTCGCTCCGGCCGGATGGAGGCGCCGCCGCTGCGGAGGCGATCCTCACGACCGACCGCGGGCCGAAGGAGAGCACGATCGCGTGCGACGGGTTCACCGTCGGCGGCATGGCCAAGGGCGCGGGAATGATCCACCCCCGGCTCGCAACGATGCTGGCGGTCGTCACCACCGACTTTCCGCTCGCGCCGGCGGAGGTCGACTCCTTCCTGCGCCCGGCGGTCGATGTGACGTTCAACCGCATCTCGGTCGACGGCGAGTGCTCGACCAACGATGCGGTCGTGCTGCTCGCGAACGGTGCGAGCGACATCCAGCGAGACGCTTCCCGCGACGAGGCGTTCGCAGCTGCGCTCCGCAGGGTCTGCGCAGATCTCGCACGCCAGATCGTCGAGGACGGGGAGGGAGCGACGGTGTTGCTCGAGATCCGTGTCGCCGGGGCGGCCTCGGATGACGAAGCGGTGGCCGTTGCCCGCAGGATCGCAACCTCACCGCTCGTGAAGACGGCGGCGTTCGGCCGCGATCCGAACTGGGGTCGCGTGCTCGCCGCCGCGGGCTCGGCGCCCTGGAACGGAGGCTTCGCGCAGCTCGATCCGGACCGACTCCGCGTTGCGTTCGACGGGACTGCCGTGTTCGAGCGAGGCGCGCCCACGGGCCTCGCGCCCGTGCTGTCGGGCCCTGCGATGACGATCGATCTCGAGCTCGGGCTCGGGACCGGCTCTGCGGCGTATCTGGCGTCGGACCTGACGTACGACTACGTCCGGCTGAACGCGGAGTACACGACGTGACGCGCGTCGTGGTGAAGCTCGGAGGCAGCGTCGCCGCCGCCTCCGCTGGTCGAGCCCTCGACTTCGCTCGCGAAGGTCACGAGGTCGTGGTCGTCCACGGTGCGGGGCCGCAGATCAGCGCCGAGCTCCGGCGGCGCGGAATCCCGGTCGAGTTCGTCGACGGCCGTCGCGTCACGAGCCCACACGGCCCTCGCGGTCGTGCGCGAGTCGCTGCTCGCCGTCGGGGCCGAAGTGTCCGCCGCTCTCGGCCCCGCGGCGCTTCCCTCGTCGGCGACGAGATCGGTCTCGAAGCGCTCCCGCTTCCCGGGCTCGGCCTCGTGGGCGACCCGCTCCCGTGCCGTCCGGCGGCGATCGAGGAAGCGCTCGCCGCGGGACGCATCCCGGTGGTCGCGCCCATCGCGGTCGGCCCGCTGAACGTGAACGCGGACGAAGCCGCGAGCGCCCTCGCAGTCGGGCTCGGCGCCGACCGAATCGTGTTCGTGACGGACGTTCCCGGCGTCTACGTCGAGGGCGCCCTGGCCGATCGCATCGACGCCGGTCGCGCGGACCGCCTCCTCACCGCCGGTGAGCTCGAAGGAGGCATCGTGCCGAAGCTCCTCGCCGCCGTCCGTGCCGCCCGGCTCGGCATCCACGCCGAGATCGGTGCGACCGAGGTGCTCGCGTGACGAGCCCAAGTGACACTGTGTCACAAGGTCTCGAGCGGCTCCTTCCCACCTACGCACGCGCCGACCTCACGATCGTGCGCGGCGACGGGTCGCGGGTCTGGGACGCCGGCGGCCGCGAGTACCTCGACTTCGGAGGCGGGATCGCGGTGGTCTCGCTCGGACACTGTCATCCGGCCCCGCTCGCCGCGGCACGCGAGCAGCTCGAGCGTCTCTGGCACGCGTCCAACCTGTACCGCACGGAGCCGGCGGAGGCACTGGCGGCACGGCTCTCCGATCGCTTCGGTGGCGCCCAGGCGTTCTTCTGCAACTCCGGTGCGGAGGCGATCGAGGCGGCGCTCAAGTACGCACGCAAGGCCACCGGGAGGCCCGGCGTCGTCGCGCTCGAAGGAAGCTTTCACGGACGGACGTTCGGTGCGCTCTCCGC
The DNA here is from genome assembly GCA_963721795.1 of uncultured Actinomycetes bacterium. GTDB lineage: Bacteria > Actinomycetota > Thermoleophilia > Gaiellales > Gaiellaceae > GMQP-bins7. The sequence continues at coordinate 9,431 of CAVRLT010000009.1, read as the reverse complement.
GACCGGGCAGCCCGCGAAGCGCGCAGCCTTCTCACCGCTCGTGCCGGGGGTGCGGTTCGTGCCTCCGAACGACGTGGACGCGCTCCGCGCAGCTGCGACCGCCGACGTCGGGCTCGTGTTGCTCGAGCCCATCCTCGGCGAAGGCGGCGTCCATCCGCTCGACCCCGAGTTCGTTGCCGTGGCGGCGGAGCTTCCGGAGACACTGCTCTGCCTCGACGAGATTCAGACCGGCGTCGGCCGTACCGGATCCTTCTTCGCGTTCGAGGCTCTCGGCGTGCAGCCCGATCTCGCGACGCTCGCCAAGGGCCTCGGAAACGGGCTTCCCATCGGCGCCCTTCTCGTCGCCGACCGAGCGGCGGGGGCGTTCTCGCCCGGTGACCACGGCTCCACGTTCGGCGGCAACCCCGTCGTCTGCGCGGCGGCGTGCGCCGTCGTCGACACCGTCGACGACGAGTTGCTGGAGAACGTCGTCGAGAGGGGAGCCGAGCTCGTCGCGGGGCTGTCCGCGCTGCCCGGCGTTCTCTCGGTGCGCGGACGCGGCCTTCTCCTCGGCGCAGTCGTCGACGCTCGAGCGGCCGACGTCGTCGACGCCTGCCGCGAGCGTGGCCTGCTCGTGCTGACCGCCGGCGACGACGTCGTCCGGCTCGCTCCGCCCCTCACGATCGGCGCGGACGAGGTCGCGGAAGCGCTGTCCGTTCTCGACTCGGTGATCCGCATATGTTGCTACGGTGCGGCATAGTATGAATCGCCGGGAGCGTCAGAACGCGATCCTGACCCTCGTTCGCGAGCGGGCGCTCTCGACCCAGGCCGAGGTCGCGGCCGCGCTCAAGGACGCGGGCTTCGAGGTCGTGCAGACGACGGTCTCCCGGGACATCGCCGACCTCGGGCTCGTCAAGGTACGGGCACCGAGTGGCCGGCTCGTGTACGCGCCCCCCGGAACGAGCGACACCGATCGTCTCCGCGCGCTGGGGGCGGCGATGCGGCGCTACGCCGTCACCCTGGAGGCCGCGGGCGGGCTCGTCGTCGTGACCACGCCCTCGGGGTACGCGAATGCCCTCGCGCAGGCGATCGACGAAGCAGGGCACCCCGGGATCGCAGGCACGCTCGCAGGGGACAATTCGATCCTCGTCGTCGCCCGCGACGGCACTCCTGCCGCCGTTCTGAAGGACGAGCTCTCCGGCCATCTCCTCCAGGGCGTCGCGTGAGCAGGACCGCCGTCGTCGCGTACTCGGGCGGGCTCGACACGAGCTGCATCCTTGCCTGGCTCCAGGAGGAGCCGTACGGCTTCGACGAGGTGGTTGCGGTACTCGTCGACGTCGGCCAGGAGCTCGACGTCGACGAGTCGATCGTCCGGGCGCATGCGGCAGGAGCCGAGGACGTTCTGCTCGTCGACCGCAAGGACGCGTTCGCCGACGAGCAGTGCGCGCGCGCGATCGCGACCAACGCGCTCTACGAGGGGAAGTACCCGCTCGTGTCGTCGCTCTCGCGACCGGTCATCGCCCAGGCGGTCGCCGAGGTCGCGATCGAGCTCGGCGCGGAGGCCGTCGTCCACGGCTGCACCGGAAAGGGCAACGACCAGCTTCGCTTCGAGCTCGCGTTCAAGGCGCACTACCCGGGCGTGCGGGTCATCGCACCGCTTCGCGACCGGATCTGGACGCGCGACGAGGAGATCGAGTACGCCCTGAGCCCGCGGCATCCCAGTCGTGCAGACGGCAGCCTCGCCGTACTCGATCGACGAGAACCTGTTCGGCCGCGCGATCGAGGCGGGAGCCCTCGAGGATCCGTGGAACGCGCCGCCTGAAGAGCCATACGCGCTGACCTCGGATCCTGCGAGCGCGCCCGCTCCGGTCGAGGTCATCGTCGGCTTCGAGCGGGGCATCCCCGTCTTGCTCGACGGCGAGGAGCTGCCGCTTGCAGCCCTCATCGCGCAGGCGAACCGCCTTGCCGGCGCGTACGGGATCGGGCGGATCGACATGATCGAGAACAGGGCCGTCGGCATCAAGAGCCGGGAGGTGTACGAGGCGCCCGGGGCGATCGCGCTGATCACCGCCCACTCCGCGCTCGAAGACGTCGTGCTCACCAAGGACGAGGCGCGCCTGAAGCGCCCGCTCGAGCAGCGCTGGACCGAGCTCGTGTACGAAGGTCGCTGGTTCAGCCCCGCCCGCGAGGCGATCGACGCCTTCGTCGCGTCGACGCAGGAGCTCGTCACCGGAGATGTCCGTCTCGAGCTGCGGCCGAACGCCGCGGTCGTGACCGGCAGGCGCTCCGAGCACATGCTCTATGCGGTCGAGCTCGCCTCGTACGCGACCGGTGAGACGTTCCCCCACGACGCCGCCGAGGGGTTCATCGCGATCTCTTCGCTCGAGACGGAGCTGCACGCCGCGCGGAAACGCGCGAAGATCACCGCGTGACGACCTGGCAAGGGCGGGTCGGGCAGAAGCTCGACCCCCAGGTGTGGGAGTTCCTCCGCGCCGACGATGCGGAGCTCCTCCCGTACGACTGCGAGGCGACGGCCGAGCACGCCCGCCGCTTGGCCGACGCGGGCCTGCTGAGCGCCGCCGAGCTCGACGAAGTCGAGGGCCGGCTGGCGGAGATCGCTCACACTCCGGAGGAGTACCTCGACTCCGACGAGGACGTGCATTCGGCAATCGAGCGTCTCCTCGGCGAGGTCGGTCGCAAGATTCATGCCGGCCGCTCGCGGAACGATCAGGTTGCGGCCGCGCTCCGTCTCTACGTGCTGGACGGATGTGCGGAAGCGCGCGATGCGATCGACTCGCTTGCGCTCGTCGTCCTCTCGTTCGCAGAGTCCGAGGCCTCCACGGTCATGCCGGGCTACACGCATCTCCAGCGAGCGCAACCTGTCACGCTGGGCCATCACCTGCTCGCCTGGGTCGAGATGCTCGACCGCGACCGGACCCGGTTCGCAGCTGCCGCGGAGGCGGCGTCGGAGAGCCCGCTCGGCGCCGGGGCGCTCGCGGGATCCACACTCGAGCTGCCACAGCCGCCGCGACAGATGCGGAACTCGATCGATGCGGTCGCGGATCGCGACTTCGCGCTCGACTACCTGTACGCAGCAGCCGTGCTCTTCACGCACCTCTCGCGGATCGGTGAGGAGATCGCCCTCTGGGCGACCGCGGAGTTCGGCTTCGCGCGGCTTCCCGAAGCCGCGGCGACGGGCTCCTCGATGATGCCGCAGAAGCTGAATCCCGACGTGGCGGAGCTCGCGCGCGGGAAGGCCGGAACGGCCATCGGCCGCCTCACGGGGCTCATGGCGACCGTCAAGGGGCTCCCGCTCGCGTACGACCGTGACCTACAGGAGGACAAGACGCCGGTGTTCGCGACGCGACGCGACGTCCGTCTCGCCCTCGACGCCCTCACCGTCCTCGTCAGCGGCCTCGAGGTCGACCGCGAGCGGCTTGCGAAGGCCGCCTCCGACCCGCAGCTCTACGCCACCGACGCTGCCGAGGCGCTCGTCCGCAAGGGCACGCCCTTCCGCGACGCCCACGAGCAGGTCGCAGTGCGAGTGCGCGAGGGGACGTTCAGGAAGCCGCGCACGTCGCGTCCGCGACCCGCGCCTGGCCCCGGCGGGATCGTCGAGGCTCTGGCGGACGCTCGGCGTCGCTTCCTGGACGATCTGTGAGCACACACGAGAAGCGCATCGAGATCCGCTGGCGGGACGTGGATGCGTACCGCCATGTCAACAACGCGGTATATGCGACGTATCTCGAGGAAGGCCGCGACGAGTGGCTCGAGCAGACGCTCGGCGATGTCGGAACCCCTTGGGACTACGTCTTGGCTCGAGTCGCCATCGACTTTCGGCGCGAGCTTCGGCTCGAGGACGAGGAGGTCGTCGTCTCGATCGGCCTCGAGCGCATCGGAACCTCGAGCCTGACGCTGCGCGAGGAGATACGTACGCGAGACGGCGAGGTCGCAGCGGAGTCCGAGGCGGTGATCGTGGCGCGTGACCGGGACAACAGGCCGCTCGCGACCGTTGAGCGACGTCGAGCGGGAGACGTTCGAGCCAAGCACGTGAGGGTGAGGCCGCGAATGCGGCATCACTCGTCAAGCATCGGAATCGATGGCGTGACGCGACCGCGGTGCTGCGACGTATCGCAGTGCAACACCACCTACCGCGGAGGAATCCGATGAAGCGCCTGCTGCTCGCCGTTGCCGCTCTGCTTCACCCTCGTCGCTCTCGCCGGCGCCGTCGGCTTGCCCGACCTCGCCGGCGCCCAGGACGCTCCCGAGGGCGACACGATCACCGTCACGGGTGTCGGCTCGGTCGAGGTCGTCCCGAACGAGGCGCAGATGTCGTTCGGAGTCGAGACCCGGGCGCAGACCGCCAAGGCTGCGGTTGCAGCGAACGCCGACGCGATGCGCAAGGTCCTGAACGCGCTCCGTCAGGCCCGCGGACGGGAGATCGCCACGCAGTGGGTCAGCGTCTACCCCGTCACGAACGACATGGGCGCGGTCGACGGCTACTCGGCCTCGAACAGCGTGTCGGCCACCGCGAACATCGACGATGCGGCGGGGTTGATCGATGCGGCCGCCGAGGCCGGCGCGAACCAGATCTCGGGGCCCGGGCTGAGCTCGAGCAACGCCGAGGCGCTGTACCGGCAAGCGCTCGGTAAGGCCGTTGCCGAAGCCCGCGCTCGCGCCGAGGTGCTCGCGAAGGCTGCGGGACGCTCGCTGGGCGGGATCAAGTCGATTTCCGAGTCGGGGGCCGCGACGCCGCTCCCGTACGCGAGAGCGTGCGGCGCTGGATGCCGTCGACGCCGATCGTCCCCGGCGAGCAGGAGACCTCGGCGAGCATCAGCGTCACCTTCTCTCTCCGCTAGGTGGTGGCTGACGGAAGGGGTCAGACCCGTGGGGTCTGACCCCTCCGTGATGATGCGCGCGTGTCTCAGCTCGAGCCTGATCGCACTGAGCGCGTCTCGACGCTCGAGCTCTTCTTCGACCTCGTCTTCGTCTTCACGATCACGCAGCTGACGGCGGTGCTCGTCGCAGGCGGAGACTTCGCCGCGCTCGCCCAAGTCGTCGTGATGCTGGCCGTGATCTGGTGGATGTACGACGGCTACGCCTGGCTCACGAACGCCATCGCCACGGACCACCTCCGGCATCGGCTGCTCCTCATCGGCGGCATGGGCGCGTTCCTCGTGATCGCGCTCGCGGTTCCCGGAGCGTACGAAGGCAAGGGGCTCGCGTTCGGGATCGGCTACCTCGCGGTCGTCGCGCTGCATGCGGGGATGTACGTGCGTGGGACGTCGTTCTCCGAAGTGCGGGCGATCCTGCGTATCGTCCCCTTCAACGTCGTAGCTGCCGCACTCGTCCTCGTCGGCGGAACGTTCGGCGGGGACATCCAGTGGGCGCTCTGGGCATTCGCTGCCGCGCTGCTCTGGTTCACGCCCTGGTTCACGTCGACCGAGGGCTTCGTGATCGCGGCGGAGCACTTCGTGGAACGGCATGGGCTCGTGATCATCGTCGCGCTCGGCGAGTCGATCGTCGTCATCGGCGCCGCCGCGACGCTCGAGCTCGACCTCGGGCTTGCGGTCGTCGTCCTCCTCGCGCTCGCGCTCAGCGCGTCCTTCTGGTGGCTGTACTTCTCGGACGAAGGCGCGGTAGAGCGAGCGATGGTCGAGGCCCCTGCCGAGCGCCGCCCACGGCTCGCGCTGACCGCGTTCGGCTACTGGCACTACGGGCTCCTGTTGGCGATCGTCGCCGTGGCCGCGGGCCTCAAGAAGGCGGTCGGCGACCCGTACGACCCGCTCGAGACGTGGGTGGCGCTGGAGCTCGCGGTCGGCACGGCGCTCTTCATCGGCAGCGAGGTTGGCTTCAGGCGCACGCTCGGGATCGGGAGGAGCGGCATTCGGCTCATCGCCGCTGTCGCCGCGCTTGCGACGATCCCACTCGGCACCGAGATCACGGCGACGGCGCAGGTGGGAGCCTTGGCGGCGATCGTCGTGCTGGCGCTCGCCGCCGAGGGCTCCCGGTTTCGCCTCTAACAGTCGTAGTAGAGCGCGAACTCCGCCGGATGCGGCCGCAACCGCACCGCGTCGATCTCGTTCTCCCGCTTCCAGGCGATCCAGGTGTCGATGAGCTCCTTCGAGAACACGTCTCCCGCGAGCAGGAACTCGTGGTCTCGCTCGAGCGCGTCGAGGGCCTCTCCGAGCGAGGCCGGCACCTGGGGAACGTCGACCGCTGCGTCCTCGAAGAGGTCGTAGTCCGCGGGCGCACCGGGATCGAGTCCGCGCTCGATTCCGTCCAGCCCGGCCATCAGCATCGCCGAGAACGCGAGGTACGGGTTGGCGGCCGAGTCCGGCGGCCGGAACTCGATCCGCTTCGCCTTCGCCGACTCGGAGTACATCGGGATCCGGATGCAGGCGGAGCGGTTTCGCTGCGAGTAGACGAGGTTGACCGGCGCCTCGTAGCCGGGAACGAGCCGCCGGTACGAGTTCGTCGTCGGCGCGCAGAACGCGAGCAGCGCGGGCGCGTGGGCGAGCAGCCCGCCGATGTACGCGCGCGCGAGTTGCGAGAGCCCCGCGTACCCGGACTTGTCCGCCATCAGCGGCGTCCCCTCCATCCACAGCGACTGGTGCGTGTGCATGCCCGAGCCGTTGTCGCCGAAGATCGGCTTCGGCATGAAGGTCACGGACTTGCCGTGGCGGCGGGCGACGTTCTTGACGACGTACTTGTAGGTCATGACCTGATCGGCCATCCGCGTCAGGGTCGTGAAGCGGAGGTCGATCTCGCACTGGCCGCCCGACGCGACCTCGTGGTGGTGGAACTCGCAGGGGATCCCGAGACGCTCGAGCGTCAGAACCATCTCGGTGCGGAGATCGTGAAGCTGGTCGGACGGCGCCGCCGGGAAGTAGCCCTCCTTGGGGCGAGCCGTGTAGCCGAGGCCCGGCTTGCCGGAGTTCCAGTAGCCCTCGGGGGAGTCGACGGAGTAGTGGGAGCAGTTCGGTCCGAGGTCGTAGTGGACCTCGTCGAAGACGAAGAACTCGCACTCGGGCCCGAAGTACGCGGTGTCGGCGACCCCGCTCGCGCGCAGGTGCTCCTCCGCCCGCCGGGCGACCCCGCGCGGATCCTTCGCGTAGGGCTCGCGCGTGACGGGATCCGCGATCTCGCACACGAGCGAGAGCGTCGGCGCCTCGGTCGCAGGGTCGAGGATCGCGCTCGAGGCGTCCGGCATGAGCAGCATGTCGGAGTCCTGGATCGCCTGCCAGCCGCGGATCGAGGAGCCGTCGAAGCCGAGCCCTTCGTCGAACGCGGACTCGTCGAACGCCCTGATCGGCAGCGTCACGTGCTGCCAGGTGCCGAGCAGGTCGCAGAACTTGAGATCAACCATGGCCGCGCGTGTTTCTCCTGCCCACTCGAGCGCCTCGCGGGCGTCCGGCAGCGTCTCGCCGCCGTTCCGCAGGTAATGCCGCTCCTCGACTTCCGACATCTCGCCTCCTTTCGGACCAACAAAAAGACCCCAGGGCTCGAATGAGTCCTGAGGCCACGTCGCCTCGGCGGAAGCTTCTCCGCCCCCGACCTAGCCTCACAGTAGCCGCGATGGCGGACAGCGGTCAAGCGGCGCCGGGGCAAGGCCGACGCCGCCTGTTGACCTCCGCCGGTCGTGCCGCTATCGTGCGCGACTTGATGCGCCTCGCTCGTAGCTGACACACCCGTTGCCGTGGGCCTCCCGCAAGGCCCGGCACTGGCTTGCCGTTTCTCGCTACGCAGGACGAAGGAGCATCAGATGACGGAAGTACGCGAAGCACCACCCATGGAGATCGTGCCCCGCGACCTTGTTCAGGCGGTCGATGTCCACGAGCTCCGCAAGGTGTTCAGGTCCCCGACCGCAAGAAGGGTCGCTTCGGCAAGAAGACGCGCGTCGCGCTCGACGGCGTCTCGTTCACGATCGAGCGCGGTGAGACCGTCGCCATCCTCGGCCAGAACGGGTCCGGGAAGTCCACGCTGGTCCGGCTGCTCTCGACCCTGCTGCTCCCCGACGGTGGCACCGCCCGGATCTTCGGCCACGACGTCGTCACGGACGCGCGCCCGGTGCGCCGGCTCGTGAACCGCGTGTCCGTCGAGGCGTCGTTCTTCAAGAAGATGTCCTCGGCCGAGAACCTGAGCTACGCGGCGCGCTATTACGGCATGTCCGCGGGCCAGACGCGTCACAAGATTCCGGCGATCCTCGAGCGGGTCGGCTTCCCCTCGGATCGGCGCGACGAGTCGATGGAGAACCTCTCGCGTGGGATGCAGCAGAAGGTCGCACTCGCCCGGGCGTTGCTCACGTCACCGGTCGTGCTGCTGCTGGACGAGCCGACGACCGGCCTCGACCCTCGCTCGAAGCTCGATGTCCAGGAATTCATCCGAGAGATCCGCACGAACCACGATTCGACGATCCTCCTCTGCACCCACGACCTGACCGAGGCCGAGAACTTCGCCGAGCGGGTCGGGATCCTCGACCGCGGGCGGCTGCTCGTGCTCGAGCCGGGACGACCTCAAGCGGCGCTATGACTCGACCACGCTGGAGGAGGCGTTCTTCGCCGCGACCGGCCGGGAGTTCGAGGCAGAGGGGACGAGGACGACGACGACCGGGAGGTGATGGCATGAGCACCCTGGGATCCACTCTGCGCGCAGAGCTCGTCGGCGCGGGCGGCGTCGTCGAGCGCAACTACTACCTCACCGAAGCGCTACATCTGGTGGGACTTCGCCTGGTTCATCTGGACCGTCGCGAACACGCTCACGATCGTCTTCATCGCCAAGGGGATCGAGGCCAGGGTGGCGAGCTCGACGTGAATCGTGTCGCGACGAGCCTGCTCATCGGTGCGGTCGTCTGGGCCTACCTCGGCGTCTCTTCGAGTTCCTGATGGAGACCGTCGCCTGGAGCGCTGGGAGGGACGATCGAGTACACGTTCATGGCGCCGCTCTCGCGGCCGATGCACCTCGCCGGGATGGGCGCCTTCTCCGTGCTCTACGGCCTGCTGCGCGCGGTGTTCCTGTTCACGGTCTGCGTCTGGTTCTTCGATCTGTCGGTTCCCGACGCGGAGTTCATGGCGGCCCTGGTCGTTCTCGCGATCTCCTCGATCTCGTTCCTCGGGATCGGGATGATGACCTCGGTTCTGCCGCTCATCTCGCCGGAGAAAGGGACGCAGCTCGGCTGGATCGCGCAGGGCACGCTACTCGTGGTCTCCGGCGTGTACTACCCGGTCGAGGTGCTGCCGACCTGGATGGAGTGGCTCGCGAAGATCTCGCCGGCGACGTACGCGCTCGACGGGGCGAGGGACGCGATCCTCGACGGCCAGGGGCTCTCGACGATGTGGGACGAGATCTGGCCGCTGCTCATCATCGGCGTCGTCTCGGTGCCGCTCGGCCTCTGGATCTTCTCCCGGGGTGAGCGGTACGCGAAGAAGCATGGGAAGCTGAAGCGATCGGGG
>CAVRLT010000008.1:0-5382 GCA_963721795.1 uncultured Actinomycetes bacterium | reverse complement strand
CGAGACCCGGCTGGGGACAGGGTCAGGCTTCAGCCTGACCCCTATAGTCAAGCGCGATGGACTTCGAGCTGACCGCCGACCAACGCGAGATCCAGAGCCTCACGCGAGAGCTCGCGCTCGCGGAGATCGTCCCGAATGCGCCCGCATGGGATCGCGACCGTCGCTTCCCCGACGACCTCTATCCGAAGCTCGCGGAGCTCGGCCTCATGGGAGTGTGCGTCCCCGAGGAGTACGGCGGAGCGGGGGCGGACTTCCTCTCGTACATCCTGGTTCTCGAGGAGCTCTCCCGCGCGGATGCGGGCGTAGGGGTGACCGTCGCGGTGCACACGAGTGCGACGACCCTGCCGATTCTCACGTTCGGAACGGAAGAGCAGAGGTCACGGTTCGTTCCGCCGCTGGCGCGCGGAGAGCAGATTGGCGCGTTCGCCCTGACTGAGTCGGGATCCGGCTCGGATGCCGGCTCGCTGCGAACGTCGGCGGACCCGGTGGAGAACGGTTGGAAGCTCACCGGCTCGAAGCAGTGGATCACGAACGGGTCGCGTGCCGGGACGTTCGTCCTCTTCGCACGCACGGACCCTGGGACGGCGGGGGCGCGAGGAGTCTCCTGTTTCGTCCTCGACGCCGCGCACGTCACGGTCACCCGCGAGGAGGAGAAGCTCGGGCTCAACTCCTCGACGACGTCGGATCTTGTCCTCGAGAACGTCCACGTCGAGCGGGATCGGCTCCTCTACGAGGAAGGCCGCGGCTTTCGTGTCGCGATGGCGACGCTCGACGGCGGGCGCATCGGGATTGCCGCGCAGGCGCTCGGCATCGCCCAGGCCGCCTACGACGTCGCCCGCGAGTATGCGCTCGAACGCGAGCAGTTCGGGCGGCGAATCGCGGACTTCCAGGCGATCCAGTGGAAGCTCGCGGACATGGCGACCGCGATCGACGCCGCGCGCTTGCTGACCTACCGCGCGGCCTGGCTGAAGCAGCAAGGGCGGCCGCACACCGAGGAAGGGGCGAAGGCGAAGCTCTTCGCGTCGGAGATGGCGCGACGCCAGACCGGCGAGGCGATCCAGATCCTCGGCGGGTACGGGTACACGAAGGAGTTCCCCGTCGAGCGCTTCTACCGCGACGCCAAGGTGACGGAAATCTACGAGGGAACGAGCGAGATTCAGCGACTCGTCATCGCGCGCTCGATCCTCGGCCGGCAGCTGCACGACGGGCCGGCCGCGACCCCTCAGGAGACAGGCACCCACTCGTAGAGCGCGTCGGGCTCGCGCTCCTCGTTGCCACTGCCGTCCGTGAGCTCGACCAGCTGCAGGCCGTGCCGCTCGTAGAAGCGTCGTGCCCCGACGTTTTCCTGGAAGACCCACAGACGGAACCCGCTCGGGCGGCGCTCCTTCGCCCGTTCGATCAGCTCCGTGCCGACCCCACGCCGTTGGCACTCCGGTGCGACGTAGAGGTGCTGGAGAAAATCGAGGCCGCCGCGTGAGCCGAGAGCCGCGAAGCCGACCGGCGCCCCGTCGATCTCGGCGACCCAGACCTCCTCGTTCGGCAGGACCATGTCGCGGAGGAACCGGTGATCGTCGTCCGGTGTGTGGAGCTCTGGAAGCGATGGGACCGCCCCCCGCATGGCTGCCCGCAGAATCGCGGCGAGCTCAGCGGCGTCCTCCGGTCGCGCGCGTCTGAGCATCGTCGTACTCTAGGCCGCATGCCGCGAGAGAGAGACGAGCCGGTTCGTCTGACGCGGATCTACACGCGCGGTGGGGACAAGGGTCAGACGTCGCTCGGTGACGGAGCGCGCGTCTCCAAGCTCGACCTCCGCATCGGGGCGTACGGAACGGTGGACGAGCTGAACGCCGCGCTCGGGGTGGTGCTCGCCGGCGACTGCCCCGACGACATCCGCGAGGTGCTCGCCCGGGTGCAGAACGAGCTCTTCGATCTCGGTGCCGATCTCTCGGTTCCACTGGCGGGCGACGGGAGGCTCCGGGTCACGCAAGAGCAGGTGGACGCTCTCGAGCGAGATTGCGACCGCTTCAACGCAGACCTGCCGGAGCTCAAGAGCTTCGTCCTGCCGGGCGGGAGCGAACCCGCCGCGCGCCTCCACGTCGCGCGCACGGTCTGCCGCCGCGCCGAGCGCGACGCGCTCACTGCGTCGGAGGCCCACGAGCTCAACCCGGTCGCGCTCGCGTACCTGAACCGCCTCTCGGATCTTCTCTTCATCCTTGCGAGGGCCGCCAATGCCGGCGAGGGCCGGGAGGAGCCGCTCTGGAAGCCTGGGAGCTCGGCCTAGCGTTCATCGCCTCGTTCGTCGCCGGCTACGTCGGTTCGATGCTGGGGCTCGTGCTGGGGACGCTGCGCTTGCCCTTCATGGTTCTCGCAGCGGGGAGCCCGCTCGCAGCGGCCGGCACGAACATCGCGATCTCGGCAGCAGCGGCGGGCGCCGGCGGGCTCGCGCACGCTCGGGCGGGTCGCGTCGACTGGCGCGTGGTCGCCTGGACGGCGCCGCCTTCGATCGCCGGAGCGATCGCGGGCGCGCTCGTCGCAGACGACGTCTCGGAAGCGCTCCTCTACGGGTTGATCGCAGGAGTGCTCGTCTGGAGCGGGATCGACCTCGCGTTTCGACCGATAGCCGCGCGCCCACGCGAACGCCTGCGCGTCGGGCGCGGAAGCGCGCTCGCGTTCGCCATCGGGGTCCTCGGCGGCGCGGTCGGAGTGATCCTCGGGACCTTGCGCATGCCCGCGCTCGTCCGCTCCGTCGGCCTCGATGTGCGCCGCGCGGCGGGCACGAACCTCGTGGTCGGCTTCCTGCTCGGCTGCGCGGGCTTCGCGACATATGCGGCGGGGTCGGGAGTGGAATGGGGCTTGCTCGCAGCAGGGCTCGTTGGTGCGATTCCCGGCGGCTGGCTCGGGGCGCGCGCGACCGGCCGGTTACCGGAGCACGTGCTGCGGGTCGCTCTCGGGGTCGTGCTGGTCCTCGTAGGCGTGACGTTCGCCGTGCAGGCGATCCTGTAACGACCCAGGAGGGATTGGCGAAACGGCACCCCTCCTACGCGACGGCGGGCCAACGCCCGCGTAGCCATTCGACGAGATCCTCCGCCGAGCGCGGGGTTGCCACGTAGAAGCCCTGTGCGTAGTTGCATCCCCAGGCGCCGAGCATGTTCCAGGCTTCGCGGGTCTCCACTCCCTCGGCAACGACGTCGAGGCCGAGGGCGTGCCCGATCGCGATCAGCCCGCGGACGAGCGCGGCGTCGGTCGCGCTCCGTCCGAGCCCGTGCACGAAACCCGCGTCGATCTTCAGCTCGTCGAGTGGGAGAACGCGAAGCGCGGCAAACGACGCGGCGCGGCCACCGTCGTCCAGCGAGAGCCGCACGCCGAGCTCGCATAGACGGCTCAGGACCTCCTCGTCGACCTCCGACCCGGCGCCAGGCCCGGCCGGCACGACCTCGAGGGTGAGGAGGCCGGAGGGGACACTCGAGTCACGGAGCAGGCCGGCGAGCCCCTCGACGAACTGCGGGTCGTCGAGCAGCTTGTACGGCACGTTGACCGACACACCGAGATCGTGGCCGGCTTCCGCCCAGATCTGCGCGGAGCGCAGGGCGTCGCTGACGACGATGAACGTGAGCTCTCGGACGAGAGGCGTTCGCTCCACATGGGGGACGAACTCTGCGGGAGGAAGGAGCCCGCTGTCGGGGAGGAGCCTGCGAACGAGCGCCTCGGCAGAGCGCGGCTCGCCGCTCTGCAGGTTGATCACGGGCTGGTAGAGGACGACCAGCTCGTTCTGAGCGAGGGCGCCCTCGATGTCGCGGATCACGCCGGCATCGATGCCGCGGCGGAGCAAGAGTGAGTCGTCGGACGAGTCTCGCTTCGTCGCGTACATCTGACCGTCCGCGCGCGAGAGCAGCTCGTCCGCAGTAGCCCCGTCTTCGGGGAACACCGCCCAGCCGATGCTGCCGTCGATCTCGACGATTTCACCTTCCACCCTGAAGGGGCGGCGGAGAGCGTGCCTGAGCCGTCCGACGAGCGCGGCAGCCTCTTCGTCACTAGCGGTGTGGAGCGAGAGGATGACGAACTCGTCTCCCCCGACCCGAGCGACGGTGTCACTCGATCGCACGATCGCCTCGAACCGCCTGGCCAGAGAGCGGAGGACGGCGTCCCCCGCGCTGTGTCCCCGGACGTCGTTCACGTCCTTGAACCCGTCGAGGTCCACGACGATGAGGGTGAACGCCTCCTCGCGGCGCTGGTAGTTGCGGAGTGCTTGGTCGATGCGATCCTCGAGCAGCACGCGGTTCGGAAGGCTGGTCAGCGGGTCTCGGAGCGCGTCCGACCGTGCGGTCGCGAGCTGCCGGTCCAGTGCGACGCCGCAGGCGCCGGCGAGCATTCCGATCAGCATCAGCGCGCCGACCACACGTCCAGGCTCCGAGTTCAGCGACACGGCAGCTGCTCCTCCGATGAACACGAGGGCGGCCAGAGACAGGGCCCATGCAATCGTTCCGCGCAGATGCCGCCTGTCTCGGATCTTCACCTCGTCCTCATCGTTGATAGCCCGTTGAAGGGCGCCGCAGTCGTCTCTCCGACCGTACTGGTCTCTGTTCGACGCATCGCCCCCAGTTCGAGTGACGGGCATCCCTGATTCGAGGGAACGACGTCTCCAAAAGGTCGCTTTGCGACGGGCTTTGCCGATCGCAGGTCGTCCGGTTGGGGGATACCGGCCCGCCCAGCGGTGGGAGGAACCCGGGTGCAACGCGGGAATCGAGAGCGGTGAACCTGGGCGCGGGCCTCGTCGGCCTCCTTGTCGGTCTGGCCATCGGGCCGCTCGCGGACAGGCTCGCGACCAACGCGCCGATCGGCGCTCCGCTCCTCCGGAGCGTTCCGTTCTCGAACCGGCTTCCGCTCGTGACCGCCGCAACGGCGTTCCTGGGAGCGCTGTCCGGGCTCGCGTTCGACCTCACGCTCGAGGCTGCAATCGCTGCGTTCTTCTGCTGGGTGCTCGTGGTGATCACACGAACCGACCTCGAGCATCGGCTGATCCCTGACCGGATCGTCCTGCCGAGCGCCCTCCTCGTCGTCGTTGCGCGTACGGTCGACGACCCGAGCGTCGTATGGGTGCTCGGCGCCCTAGGGGCCGGCCTCGCGCTCTTCCTCATCGTCCTCGCGTACCCGCAGGGAATGGGAATGGGCGATGTGAAGCTCGCGGTCTTCATGGGCGCGGGACTGGGTGTCGCGGTCATCGTCGGCCTGTTCTTCGGCTTCATCGCCGGCGCCGTGCCGGCAGTCGTGCTGCTTATCCGTCACGGGCGCGCAGCGCGGAAGCAGGCAATCGCCCTGGGGCCGTTTCTCGCGCTCGGAGCGGTGATCGCCCTCTTCGCGGGGGACGCGATCCTCGACTGGTACTTG
>CAVRLT010000007.1:0-126282 GCA_963721795.1 uncultured Actinomycetes bacterium | reverse complement strand
GCGCTAGCGCTCGAGTTGCAGCATGAGCCACTCGCGACCGTCGCGGCGCACGGGTTCGACCGAGTCGACGAGAGGATCGAGAACTCGCGCGAGCGCCTGATCGGATCCGCTCCCCTCGACGAGCGGGCCGACGGAGACGGACACGCGCTCCTCCGCCGCCTCCACCTCGACCGTCACCTCTTCGTCCCCGCGCGCCTCGAGCACGCTGAGCACTGCGAGCTGGAGGTCGTCCATTCGCTCGTACGACAGCTCGAGGCGGCTACCGATCCCGCCGAGGACGAGGGTCGCGACACCTGCATACGAGGTCCGGGAGGGAACGGTGAGGGAAATCCGATCGGTCATGTCGGCTTGCACGCTGCACCTTCGCCTACACTCGCGTCCGTGGCAAGGCCAGGCGACGTCGAGGTGCAGGTCGAGGCCTCGCGCGACGGCGGCGCGACGGTTGTCCGAGTCGACGGCGAGCTGGACCTGTCGACCTGTCCTGAGCTCGAGCACGCGCTCGAAGGCGCTGATCTCGCCGACCACGTGGTCGTCGACCTCTCGGGCTGCACTTTCTTCGACTCCTCCGCTCTTCGAGTGCTCGTCCAGCGGGCGCGAGCGGCGCGGGACGCCGGCGGAAGCGACCGCGCTCGTCACCACTGACCCGGGAATCCTGCGCGTGCTCGAGATCGCCACGACCGACACGATGCTCCCGGTGCACGACACGCTCGAGTCGGCATCTCGGGCGTAGACCGGCACCGACTCAGGACGACAGTAGCGGTCGCGGCCAGAGCCTGCTCCCGGCTCGCGTCCAAGCTCGAAGACGCGGTCGAGGAGCGTGAGCTCGAATATCCGTCGAATCTCGCCCGTGAGCGACGACGATTCGCAACTGCCCTCCCGCCGCCCTCGAGCGCCTCAGCGCGTGGAGCAGAACGCCGAGCACCGTGGAGTCGAGAAGCGCCACGTCCGGAGAGGTCCACGATGACCACGAGCGTCTCGTCGATCACCTCGCCTGAGCCTGTCCTCGAGCTCTTCGGCGACGCTCATGTCAGCCTCGCCGTGAATCGCGAGCACCACCGCTTGCATTCCGCCGACATGCTCGCTCTCGTCGATGCGGAAGTTCTGGACTCAGCACAGCGTGAGCTTCATCGTCCACGATCGTGCTCGGGCGTTACCCCTGCCCTAGCGCGCGCAAACGCAGACTGGTCGACGACTTGACGACACCCCGCGGGTCGTGTCCACTGAACGCGTGACATCGTTCGAGCTCGCCCCGCAGCACACCGACGATCCCGAGCGGATTCTCCTCGAGCGTCAGCGGTGAGCTCGATCTCACGAACGCGGCTGAGTTCGAGGAGCAGCTCGAATCGCTCGTCTCGCCCGAACGGGTCGACTGCTCGTGCTCGATCTTCGCCGTGTCGCCTTCATCGACAGCGCCGTTCTGCATGTCCTCTTCAGGATGGCGCGCCGGCTCGGCAAGGAACGATTCGGGCTCGTGCTCGAGCCCGAGTCTCCGATCACCCGAACCCTCGAGATCGTCGGCGTCCCCACGGTTGCGACGATCCGCGGCTCGGTCGAGGAGCTCTCGGAGGCGCTGTCGTAGCACAGCCCTGGGAATGTTTCCCCGCCGAGGGGAGCGGGTACTTCTCGGCACGCCGGTGGACGGTTGGCCGGCAAATAGAGAAAAGGAGTGACATGGGCATCAGTCTCAGCATCCTGCTCATCGCCGTCGGCGCCGTCCTCGCGTGGGCCGTAAGCGCCGAGGTCTCCGGCGTCGACATCACCGCCGTCGGCATCATCCTGCTCGTCGTCGGCATCATCGGCCTGCTCGTCTCGCTCGTCTTCTGGTCGAGCTGGGGCGGGTTCGGTGGAGCCCGTGACGGCGGCGGTCAGAACACGACCATCGTCGAACGCGACAGCAAGGCCTGACCGAGCATGAGCATCATCGCCTGGATCGTCCTGGGGCTCCTCGCCGGCCTGATCGCGAAGGCGATCATGCCCGGTGCGGAGCGAATCGGGATCATCATCACCACGGTTCTCGGAGTCGTCGGAGCCATGCTCGGAGGCTTTCTGGCCACCGCACTCGGATTCGGCGACCCGGTCGACGAGTTCTTCGACATCTCGACGTGGCTCGCAGCGATCGTCGGCGCGATCATCATCCTGTTCGTCTGGAACGCGATCAGCAATCGCAGGACCGCGTAGGAACGTCTGTCCGGGGCCGGCAGCGCTGCGGCCCCGGATCTCCTCGAACCTGATTTCGTTCTCGGCGTGCATCGCATCACCGTGGAGAAGCGACCGCGAGCGGTCGTCGTGACAGCGGCAGGTGAGCTCGATGCCTACGTCGCTCCCGAGCTGACGGCTGCCCTCGACCAGGAAGGGGTCGACCGCCTGGTCGCCGACCTGACTGCCGTCTCGTTCATGGACTCGACCGCGCTCGGGCTCCTGGTGCGGACGGTCCGCGACCGTGGCCGGGAGGGCGGTGAGACACGCGTCGTCCTGCCCCAGGGCGCTGCTCGCCGCATCTTCGAGATCACGACGCTCGACCGGCAGCTGCCGGTGTCACCGTCGCTCGACGCGGCGTTGGCCGAGTCGCTCCTAGGAAGGCTCGGACGGGTCCGAACAGGTACTTCGTCATGTGGACGACGGTCCCGCGACCGTCGTCGCCGTCGCGAACGTCGAGCTCATCGACGATCGCGCGGATGATGGCGAGCCCCATTCCGCCGTCCATCGGCATGCGCTCCGGCGACGGCTCCGCCTCCAGGAGCTGCTCGAGCACGGGGAGCGCGATGCCCGATCCCTTGTCCTCGACGATCATGTCCAGACGATCGTCGTGAACGACGAACGCGACCTGCACCACGCCGTCGCCATCGTCGTAGGCGTGCCGTACGGCGTTGCCGCACGCTTCGGTCACCGCCAGCTTCAGGTCGGCGAGCAGCTCCGGGCCGACGGGCATCTCACGGACGACACCGCTGAGCGCGAGCCGCGCGAGGAGGAGGTAGTCGGGCTTTGCCGGGAAGCTGAGTCGGACGGTCGTGTCACTCACTTTGCGGCGCCATCTCCTCGATCCTCCCGCGCATGATCGCAAGCGCGCGCCGGAGGAGCCTCGACACGTGCATCTGCGAGATGCCGACCTCCGCGGCGATCTGAGACTGCGTCATCTCCTGGAAGAAGCGCAGCTCCACGATGCGTCGCTCACGCTCGTCGAGCGCGTCGAGCCCCGCCGCTACGAGCGACCCGTCCTCGATCTCCTCGAACCCGGTGTCCTCGACGCCGAGCTTCTCTGCAAGCGTGTCGTCACCCCCGTCATCGAAGGGCGCGTGGAGCGATCGAGTCGAGTACGCATTCGCGGAGTCGAGTGCGTCGATCACCTCTTCCTCGTCTGCGCCGGTCGCTTCTGCGAGCTCGGCGATGGTCGGAGACCGGCCGAGCTCGGTGGTGAGATCGTCGAGCACGCGGGAAAGGCGGACGCTCAACTCCTTCAGGCGCCGCGGGACGTGCATCGCCCAGGCCTTGTCGCGGAAGTGCCGGCGAATCTCCCCGACGATCGTCGGCACGGCGTAGCTCGAGAACGCGACGCCTCGGTCGACGTCGAAGCGGTCGACGGCCTTGATCAGGCCGAGCGACCCGACCTGGACGAGATCCTCCAGAGGCTCGCCCCTTCCCGCATACCGATTCGCGAGCGCGCGGACGAGAGGCAGGAGCTCGAGAAGCGCTTGGTCACGTGCCTGCTGATCACCGTCGCGGTGATAAGCGATGAGGAGCGCGTCGACGTTCCGCTCCATCACGGGATTCGAATTCCTCGAGTCGTGAGCACAGTGCCAGGGACGGTATCTGGCGGGGAGCCATCCCGAGCGGCCCCGGTTCGCTGTGCGGTACCCGGACCGACGCGAAACGGGACGGGACGTCGTCGACAGCTCCTTAGGAGCGCCTCCCCAGCGCACGAGCAAGCTGGGCCTTCGTCATCTTCGACCGTCCGCGAATGTTGCGATCGCGGGCCTCCTCGTAGAGTTGGTCGCGAGTGCGGCCGCGCGGGCCCTTGCGGTTGCTCCGGAGCCCACCTCGCCGGCCGGAGGAGATGTCCGTCTTCGAGAGCCTCGACGCGGTCGCTGCCTCGCCGCTCCGCGCACGCTCCTTGTTGACGGTTCGGGCCGCGATCTCTTCGGCGGTGTCCTCCGACTTCCCCTGCTCCTTCAGCGAGTCCTTGATGTGCTCGTACTGCCTCGCTCGCTTTGTCCCCTTCTTGACTCCTCGTGGCGGCATGTCGGCCTCCTCGTCGGACGCAGGTGGTCTACGACACCTGCAGTACCCCTGCGATCAGCCTGCAAACACGTTTGAGCGAACGGTTCCGGCGGGTATCAAGCGAAGGTCAACGAGCGAAGGAGACCTGCATGTACATCGGTGGCGGACTGCTCGCGCTGATCATCATCGTCCTGCTGCTCATCTGGATCTTCTAGCGGCGGACATGACCAGCACAGATGCGTGATCGGAATCCGCACTCGCGGATTCCGATCGTGCGCATCGCTTAGGAGAACCCTTTCTCGAGCGTCACGCGCGTTCCCTCCGCGGTGGAGGTGATGTCGACGGAGGACATCGTCGCGTGGATCAACCGAAGCCCCAGCCCTCGGTCCACTCGCTCCACCGGCAAGCTCCATTCGCCCGAGTCGTCGACCGAGATCCGTATCCGGGAATCCGTCAGCTCCGCCCGTACGACGACCTCGTCGGCAGGTGCATTCGCCCCGTGCTCGATCGAGTTCGCGCAGACCTCCCAGACGGCGAGGACCACGTCCTGAACATCCGCGCGGCCGAGCTCCGTTCCCGCTAGCCAACTCCGAAGCGCGTCCCGCACGAGATCGAGCGAGCCGGTATCGCTCGGAATCCGTAGGAGGAGCGGCCGCGGCGCGGTGGCGAGCAGACGCACCGCCAGGAGCGCGATGTCGTCGCCCCGTTCCGTGCCCTCGGCCAGGCGCTCCACGAGATGCTCGACGAGCTTCTGCGGCTCTCGAGGTCCCTCGCGCACCGCGCTTCGGAGGCGCTCGAACCCCTCGTCGATCGTCTGACCACGCCGTTCGACGAGACCGTCCGTGTACAGGACGAGAACGGTCCCGACGGGCAGCTCGAACGTCTCCTGTCTGTACTTCGTGTCGATTCCCGCGCCGAGAGGCAGCCCGCGACCGCCTTCCAGGAGCTCGATGCGACCGTCCGGGAACGCTGCGAGAGGAGGAGGGTGTCCGGCGGACGTGTAGCGGCAGACTCCGGCATCCGCGTCGACGACGACGTACGCCACGGTGGCAAACGCGGTCTCCGTCTCCTCGGCGAGCCGATTGAGCCGCGTGATCGTCGACGATGGCTTCATCCGGTCCAGGGCGAACGCCCGGAGCGCGTTTCGGAGCTGGGCCATCGTCGCGGCTGCCTGGATGCCCTTGCCGACGACGTCCCCGACGACCAGCCCGAGCTGCCCGTCCGACAGCCGGATGGCGTCGAACCAGTCGCCGCCGACGTTGACGCCGGCGGATCCCGGAAGGTAGCGAGCGGCGAGCTGAACGCCTTCGACGCGCGGCAGCGACGCGGGAAGGACGCTGCGCTGAAGCGTCTCGGCGATCGTCTGCTCGGACTCGAAGAGGCTCGCGCGGTCCAGCGCCTGTGCGGCCTGGCCGGCGAGGGTCTCGACGAATCTCCGGTCCTCCGTCGCGAGCCGGTACGGCTCCGCCCAGGAAAGGACGAGCAGCCCGTTCGCGCGCCGGCCGGCAACCAGCGGGACGTAGAGGAACGACTCGTGCTCGGCGAGCTCCATCACCTCGTCCACGTCGGGGACCGCCTCGCGTACGTCGTCGAGGCTCGGGTAGAACGCGGACACGCGCCGCTTCACGGCTCGGTTCCCCGGAGTCGGATCGTCGAGTGAGACCTCGAGCCGGGGCTTGACGCTCTCGTCCGAGTAGCCCTCCCAGGCAATCAGCTTCACTACCTGGCGATCGTCGAGGACGATCCCGAGCGCGGTCGCAGACGCCTCCAGCGCCGAGCCGATCTCGTCGACGACGACTTGGGCGACGTCCGCCCGGGTCACTGCGTTCGACAACGCCGCGGTCATGTGTTGGAGGCGGTCGCTGCGGCGGCGAAGAGCCTGCTCGAGGTCGAACAGACGGCTGCGCTCGAGCGCCTGCGCGCACTGCGACACGACCGTCACCAACCACGAGCGCTCACGCTCGCTCAGCGCTCGCTCATGGCGGAGCGAGAGATGCAGCGCGCCGCGGACGCCGGCCTGTGTCCGCAGGGGCAGCGCCACCCATCCCCGATCGGGAAGCACGTCGTCGATCCCGAGGAAGTCGGCCATGTCGCTCTGGGTGAGCGCCCAGACGGGCTCTCCGCCTGCGATCGCCCTCGCGAAGGGCACGTCCGCATCGAGCTCGAACCGCCCCCACCGCTCGAGCTCGTCCTCGGAGTAGCCGTGGCTCGAGACGATGTCGACGACGACCGCGTCGGGTTGCACGAGCACGATGAACCCCGCTTCGGCCCCCACCGCCTCGAGCGCTGACTCGAGGCAGGTGTTGGTGACGTCGGTCGGCGTGGAGGCGAGTGACAGCTTCGCGGTGATCTCCTGGAGCCGGCGCGTCTCCTCCGCGCGGCTCGCCGCCTCAGCCTGAGCAAGTCGCCGCTCGACCTGCTCGAAGGCGAAACCGGCCTGGTCGGCGAAGCGCCGGAGGAGCGCGACGGTCGACGGGTCGGGCTCGGAGATGACCTTCGTCCACGACACGATCAAGACGAGATCCGCAGTGCCGCCACCGACCGCGATCGGGACCCGAAAGGACGAGCGCAGGCCGAGCCGGCGGACGCGCTCGAGCCCCTCTCCGCGTGCTTCCTGCTGGACGTCGGGCACGAACGAGACCTGGAGCTCGTCGACGGCGTCGAGGAGGGTCGGGAAGTCCTCCAGATCCGCTTCCAGTCCCGGTTGCAGGATCTCGGTCGGCGCCGTGCAGAGGAGCTCGAGCGTGCGGCCTCGCAGCCGCCACAGCGATCGCAGTGTCGGCCCCGAATGTCGCCACCGCCTCGCTGCAGATCGCCGCAGCGGCGCTCTCGACGCTGTCCGTGTGGAAACGGGGTGAAACCCGGAGGATCCGGTCGAGACCCCGTCGAGCTTCCTGCTCTCCCTCGTACAGGCGCGCGCGTTCCAGCGCCTGTCCGCCGAGACCGGCCGCGAGCGCGGCGATCGCACCGGCTTCCTCGTGGGCCGATCCGGGCTCGTCGAAGAGGAAGCTCAGCGCACCGACGACCTCTCCGGCCACGGTCACCGGCACCGCGATTGCCCGCTGCGCGTAGAGCGTGAGCGCGGCTCCGTCCGGGAAGTCACGCTCGAACGTCTCGCGATCCTCGACGTGAACGATCGCCCCTCCGGCTCGCCGCTTGCGTGATCGGAGCCTGGGCTTGCAACGACAGCCGAAAGCCCGGCTGGTGCGTCGACCCTGGGATCCTCGGGTCGACGATGACGAGGTCCGAGCCGTCGATGAGCCCGAACGAGGCCCCGCGAGCTCCGACGAGAGCGGGAACGCGCTCGACAAGTGCCTGAGCGACGTCCGACGGTGTCACCGCGTCGAGCAGTGTCGCCGAGAGCTCCTGTAGCCCAGCCATGTCGCGGAACGACGCTTCGGCGGTCGACGCTGCAGTCGACGCCTGCTCACGACCGCGTCGCAGCGCCTCGCTGGCCAGCACGACGGCGAGCCCGATCCCGAGGGTCGCCAGCCAGCGCGTGACCTCGATGCCCTGAAAGTCGTCCGAGACGAACACGAGCTCGAGGAGCTGGAACGTCCACCCCAACACGAGGGCAACCGCCGCCGGCCCGAGCCCCCCGAACCACGCCGTAACCGCCGCGACACCGACGAGCGCCGCGTAGAGCTGCGTGTCGTCGGGCGTCAGCGCGAGGGTGACGAGCACCCCGGCCGTCGTCAGGACAACGGCGAACGCGTAGCGGGTGACCCAACTTCGATCCGCGTGGCCGCCCGCGGCGACGATGCTGTCGAGCTTCATGAGTGCCACCGAGACGAAAGGGTACGCCTGCGAACGACTCGGCCTGCCCGAGGAACGTGCTGCGTCAGATCCAATGACGCTTCTTGGCCGCAACAAGCGTCAGCACGGCGAGCCCGGCGATGAGAGCGAGGACAACCCAGAAGTAGGCATTCTCCTCGAACACTCCGAGCTTGAAGTTCATCCCCATGATCCCGGCGATGAGCGCGCCCGGCAGCAGGAGCACGGTGCCGAGCGTGAGCACCTTCATGATCTCGTTCGTGCGGTGGCCGGTGCGGGCGACGAGAACGTCGAACGAGCCGACGACCGAGTCGCGGCTGTCCCGCGCGGCTTGAACCGCCTCCTCGAGTCTCTCTTGCAGCTCACAGAAGCGCTCGGCGTGCTCGGATCGCGTGATGTCGTCCAGCTCGGGCCGGGTCAGCGCCAGAAGCATCGCTCGATGGGAGACGAGCGCACGACGCAGGACGCCGATTCTCTTTCTGTGTGCGACGAGGCACTCGAGCTCGTCCTCGGGATCCTCGAACTCGCCCTTCATCGCGCGCGTGTCGAACTCCTCGAGCTGGAGCTCGATGTCCTCGAAGGCCGCCAGATACCCGGACACGACCCAGTCGAGGAGATCGGCGAGAAACTCGGGGCCTTCTAGCCTCCCGACCTCGCCGGAGCCCTCGGCCCGTTCCCGGAACTCGTCGAGGACGACGAGTGGCGAATCGTGCACGGTCACGACCCAACTCTTCGAGACGAGGCAGACGACCTTGACGAGATCTGGGGAATCTTTGTCGCTCGAGGGCACGACCGCGGTGACGTGCAGGTAGGAGCCGAAGTCCCCGAAGTACGGCTTCCCCTCGGTGTGCTCGAGCCGTTGCCTGGTTTCGGTCGTCAGCTCGAGCTCCTCGACGAGCTCGGCGATCTGCCCGCTGTCCGTACTGTCGAGGTCGATCCAGAGAATCGACCTCCGCCCGAGCCGGCCGACGCAGCTCTGCCAGTCCTCGACCTCGTCTACGCGGTCGCGTTCGAAGAGAAGGGCAGTCGACATCGCAGCTCCGTACCCCAAACGGAGTTCAGGGAAACAGGACAGGCCTGCGCCTACGCGAGATACATCGCGACCACGACGAGCGCGACCACGACGACGACCGCGCACGCGATGACGAGCCAGACACTCCCGAGCGCGACGAACGGCGTGGCCGCCGTTCGGCCCGACGCAACCTCTTGCTCCTCGCTGCGGGCGTCCGGACTCTCTACTTCCGGGCTCACAGACTCTCGATCGCTGTCCGCCGTGTCACGCACGCCTCCGATCGATACCCGCCTCGTGACGGCCGGAAACTACTGGAACAGCGGGGCGTACTCCTCGCGCCACTCCCGGTCGCTGACGGCGCGTCGGAAGACGCGGTCGAGGACGGTGCGCGGAGTCTCGTTCTCCTCGTGGGCGACCAGGCAGACGCAGGCGACGAGCAGGTGGCGGAGGAGCGTCCCGTCGATGCGAGCCGCCACCAGAGCCCGCTCGAACGCCCAGACACTGCGCTCGGCATCCGCTGTCGGCCCGCGCTCTCGGATCGCGTCGAAGAGCCGTTCTCCGTCGATCGCGTTCCAGTCCATGGCTCCTCAGAGTATCGGCGGTTTGTCGGATCGAGGTGAGCGTTTGGGTTGCGTTTCCGCCTGGTCAGGTGGGGGTACGGCCCAAGCGAACCCCGGAGCGAACCCAACAGAAGGAGGGGTAATGCATACGGATGTCTGGAACTATCGCGAGACATCGAGCCTCGGCGCGAACATCGCGAACATCGACATCACCGGCTTCGACGTCGAGGCAATCGACGGCGGAATCGGAAAGATCGACGAGGCCACGTACGAGGTCGGCTCGAGCTACGTCGTCGTCGACACGGGCCCGTGGATCTTCGGCAAGAAGGTCATGCTTCCGGCGGGTGTCGTCAAGTCGATCGACGAGACCGAGGAGAAGATCTTCGTGAACCGGACCAAGGACGAGATCAAGAGCTCGCCCGAGTTCGACGACTCGATGATCGGCGACGACGCGTACCGCGGCAAGCTGGGCTCGTACTACGGGCCGGGCGGCCAGGCGCATCGCGACTGGGACGACACCGTCTAGCGACGGAGCCGTTCCTGAATGAAGCACTGAGGGTCTGGCTGAAGCCAGACCCTCAGTGCTTGCTTTGCTTTACGGGGTCTGGCTTCAGCCAGACCCCTTCTTCACTCGTCGCCGACCGGCCGTTCGAGAGCGAGATCCACGCCGGGAGGCGTCTCGATCGCGGCTTCACGCCGGTAATGCAAAAGCTCCCTGCCGATGGCGAGTAGCGTCCCCGCGACCGGAATCGCCATGAGCGCGCCGAGGACGCCCGCGAGCTGTGCCCCGATCAGCACCGCGAGCAGGACGGCAAGAGGCGACAGCTCGACCGTCCTCCCGTACACGAGCGGTTGGAGGACGTGGTTCTCGAACTGCTGGTAGGCGAGGAAGAAGCCGATGACGATCAGCGCACGAATCCAGTCGGTCTCGATGAGGACGACGGTGGAGACGATGATCGCCGCGAGCGTCGCGCCCGCGAGCGGGATGAGGTCGAGGATCGCGACGAGAAGCCCGAGCGCAATCGCGAAGTCGCTCCCCACGCCGAAGAGCACCGCAGTGGAGGTCACTCCGGCAACGAGGCTGATCAGGAGGTTCCCCGTCACGTATCCACTGATCGTCTTGTAGATGTCGTATCCGACCCGCTCGTAGCGCACGCGCGTCTGCGGGGCGAGCAGGCCGAGCGCACCCTGGATCGTTCGCGGGCCCTCGAGCAGCATGAAGTAGGTCAGGAAGATGATCGTGATCACGCCGACGACCGCGGTCACCACGCTCCGCACGAGATCGAGCACCGGCAGGCTGAGCCCGAGGACTCCGCCGGCCCCCTGGGCGTCGATCGCCTCGCGGATGCGATCGACGATCTGGTAGTCGTCCTGCAACCAACCGAGTGGCCCTCGTCCGGCAGTGATGTCATCGATGAAGTCGGGGACGGCGGCGACGAAGTCGGAGACCTGGCTGACGAGCGGCGGGATGACGAGGAAGCCGACACCCGTCATCACAAGGAGCGCGAGCACGAAGACGATGCTCGCCGCATACCCACGGCGCAACCCTCGCCGCTCGAAGACCTCGACGGCCGGGTTCAGCGCGCACGCCAGGATGACGGCGACGAGGATCCATGTCAGCACCTGCCAGGCGAGGTAGACGAACGCAAGGAGCAGACCCACGAGAACGGCGATTCCGAGAACCGCGAGGACGGTCGCGGGCCGGATCAGGACCACCCGCGGCTCGGGGGTCACGACGACGTGGGCGTCTGGCGCTTCGGAGGGACTTCCTGGGAGGATCGTCATGCAGTCAGCGAGCTTTCGGCCTCCACGATCCCGAGTCCTTCCACGAGCGTGAAGAACGCGCGCGCGAATGCCGAATCCTCGGTGCGAACACGGACGAATTCCCAGTCGATCTGCTCCCGGAGCGCCCGGGCGAGCTCGATCACCGGCTGGAAGTTCGGTTCCTGCTCGGAGATCGCGAGGAGCTTCGTGACGAGCACGTCGTCGATCGACGCAACGGGCAGCGGTTGCGCGCCGACCTCCATCGTCGTCGCCCGCGCGAAATGCTCGTCGCCGATCGGCCCACCGGCAGGATGGAAGATCACGTCGACGAGGACGGGGCCGTCGTGTGCCTTGAGCAGCCACCCTTCGGGCGGTCGCTCGATCTTGAGGCCGATGCCGGAGAGCGCAGCGACTGCGCCCTCGGCGTCCTCCGCGCGGATGTAGAAGTCGACGTCGTGGTCGGTCGGCGGCCCACCACGCGCCCATGCGGCAAGCCCGCCGCCGAGCATGAACTCGATATCCGCATCGCGGAGCGCAGCGGCCGCCTGCTTCATCGTCGCGATCAGGACGTGCTGGTTCTCTCTCGTCTGGGAGGACATAGACGGTCTTTGGTACCCCGTTTCCGCGTTCGGCGAACGCGCCCGACGGGTATCAGGCTGTTCATGACCGCGACCATTCGCATCGCGGCCGCAGGCGACATCCATGCGGGAGAGCCGCTTCGCGAGCGGATCGAGCGTGCGTTCGCGGGAGTGGAAGAGCGCGTCGACCTCGTCCTGCTCGCCGGCGATCTCGACGACGCACGGCCTCCCGGAGCAAGCGGCGGTCCTCGCGGACGCGTGTCGCCCGCTCGAGATCCCGGTCGTCGCCGTGCTCGGAAACCACGACTACCACTCCGGCTTCGCCGCCGAGATCGCCCACCTGCTGACGGAGGCGGGCGTCACCGTCCTCGACCGGAGTCACGTCATCCTCGAGATCGGCGACGCCGAGGTGGGGATCGCCGGAACGAAGGGCTTCGTCGGCGGCTTCCCCGGTGCAGAGATCGCCGACTTCGGAGAGCCCGCGCTACGCCAGGTCTACGGGGAGACGACCCTCGAGGTGGAGGCTCTCGAGCGGAGCCTCGAGGAGATCGCCGGCTGCCACAAGACCGTCGTCCTCCTGCACTACGCGCCCGTGCCGGACACGCTCGTCGGCGAGCCGGAGACGATCTGGGCGTTCCTCGGCTCGGGTCGCCTGGCCGGCCCGATCGGAGCGCACCGGCCGGATCTCGTCGTGCACGGGCACGCTCATCATGGCTCGCCCAAGGGAGCGATCGGCGAGGTGCCGGTCCACAACGTGGCCGTTCAGGTCACGGGTGAGGACTTCGCGTTCTTCGA
Source organism: uncultured Actinomycetes bacterium (assembly GCA_963721795.1). Lineage (GTDB taxonomy): Bacteria > Actinomycetota > Thermoleophilia > Gaiellales > Gaiellaceae > GMQP-bins7. The sequence continues at coordinate 113,584 of CAVRLT010000007.1, read as the reverse complement.
GCTGTGATCTCGGCTGTCGTAGCGTCACGAACGTCTTCCGCGCGAGCTCGAGATCGGCCAGCAGCTCGGCTCGGCGCTGCTCGCGATCCTCGCCCGCGCGGAGTACCGCGGACGGGTGGATCGTGACGTATGCAGGTTGTCCGGTCTCGAGCCGAAGACGCGTGCGGCGCATCGCCCCCACCCGTGCCTGACGACCGAGCATGGCCTGAGCCGCGGTGGCTCCGAGACAGACGACGAGCGCTGGGCGAACGACCGAGAGCTCGAGCGCGAGCCAATGGCCGCACGCGCGCATCTCCGTCCAATTCGGCTTGTCGTGAATCCGTCGCTTCCCCGACGGCCGCCACTTGAAGTGCTTGACGGCGTTCGTCAGGTAGACGTCCTTCTCGTCGATCCCAGCCTCGCTCAGAAGCTCGCGGAGGAGCCGCCCCGCGGGCCCGACGAACGGCCGGCCCTCGCGATCCTCGACGTCACCGGGCTGCTCGCCGACGAGCATCAGCTTTCGCAGCGAGCCCTCCCCGAACACCGTTTGCGTGCCGAGCTTCCAGAGCTCGCAGCGACGACAGTCGGCGGCGTCCTCTGCGCAGGGCGACGATCGACCGGCTCATCGTTCGACTCGCCGCGACGTCGAGGACGTCGCCGGCCGGATCGTGACCCGGCCGACGGCGCCTCGCCATCCGCTAGCGGGAGACGGTCTGCTTGCGGCGGGTCGTCGTCTTCGCCCGGCCGCCGTTCGCCTTGGTCGTCTCGGTCAGGATCTTCTTGGAGATCGACTCGACCTTCTTGAGCGCCTCCTTCTCCTGGCGCAGGTTCTTGTCCAGGAGCTCCACGATCTCCTTCTCACCGAGCTTCCGAGCCATGGAGATCAGGCCCGTATAGGCCGCGATCTCGTAGTGCTCGGTCCGCGCCGCGGCGCCGGTCAGGAAGATGTCACGAACGTCGTTCGTCGGGGACTCCTCCTGCATGAACTTGTCGTGCTCGGCCTTGATGCCGTCGATCCCCGGGCACGCCTCGCCCTTCGCGCTCTTGCCGAGCTTGCTGAAGACGCGCTCGAGGTTCTTGATCTGCTCCCGCGTCTCGATGAGGTGCGCCTCGAACGCGCGGGACAGGTCGCGGGTCGTCGCCTCGCTGGCGAGCTTCGGCAGCATCTTCTCGATGGTCTTCTCCGCGTAGTACACGTCCTGCAGCTCGTGCTCGAAGAGCTGCTTCGGAGTGGTCATCTGCGTCACGGTGTCTCCTTCCGTTGGTTGCGTGCGCCGCCCTTGCGTACCCGCTCGGCAGGCGCGAAACCCGGCGCTGACAGAGGCGTGTTTGCGGTTGCAGACCCGAGGGAACCCAAGGCATCGAGACTACGGCGCCGACGGCGCCTCTCGGCCCGCTCCACGGCGTTCGCTTCGTGGAGCACCAGGAGCTGCAGCGGGTGGTGGGGGACCCGCCCGCTGCGGCGACCCCATACATCTAATGTCATAGTATCGCTGCCGACACGAGCATGGGTTCGACGACCGAGAGCGAGCGCCTCGCGCGCCGCTTCTTCTCGCTGTACCAACAGGGAGAGAGAGCGAAGCTGCTCGAGCTGGTCCACCCGGAGCTCGAATGGGTGCTGATGACGTCGCCCCGGCGAGATCCTCGCGGACGAGAGGAAGCGCGAGGCATTTCTCAACGACATCGCCGACCCAGTTCATCGAGTTGGTCGCGGACGAGTTCATGCCTCGGACGAAGAGCGTGTCGTCGTCGAGGGACGGCGGCGCACGATCGACGACGATCGCGTTCTCCGAGACGACCCGATGATCCTGGCGATGGTGTTTCGAGACGGGCTCCTCTGGCGCTCGACACCGGCCGAGTCGGTCGCCGAGGCCGAGGCGATCCTGTCCGCGGGCGAGTAGTGGTCACGGGCCGGCGGTCGGCGTTCAACCGTGTGCCAGTTGCTCGGGCGCAGCGGCCTCGAGTGACGCAGCTTCCCCGAGGATCTCGCGCTCGTAGAACTCGAGAAACCCGTCCTGATCCGGGCCGACCTGGTGCACGTACACGTGGTCGAAGCCCGCGTCCGCGAACTCCTGGATGCCGGCGACATGCTTCTCGGGATCCGGGCCGCAGACGATCGATCTCCGCGATGTCGTCCTCGCCTGACCATCGCGGAGGCCTCCTCGAAGTGTCGCGGAAGTGGCAGCTCCTGTGCGAGAGGGCCCTTCGAGGCCGGCGTTCGGCCAGAGATCGGTCGCGGTGCGCAACGCATCATCCTCGTCCTCGGCCCAGCAGACGGTGAGCTGGCCGTAGCGCGGCCCCGCTCCGCCGGCGTCGAGATACGCCTCGCACCAGCTCTCGACTCGGGTGCCGTGCTCGACGAGACCGTCTCCGATGCGCGCCGCAAGCTCGACCGCGCTCGGGCTCGGCGGCCGCGACGACCGATCTGCGATCGGCTCGTCCGGAAGCGTGTAGATGCGAGCGTTGTCGACGACGTAGTACTCGCCCGTCGATAGCTCGTGGAGTCGCCCTCCCAGAGCATGCGCATGACCGCGACGGCTTCCGTCCAGCATCTCCAGGCGCTCGCGAGCGGCGGCCAGCGGTCGCCGAGGATGTGCTCGTTCAGGTTCTCGCCGGTGCCGACGCCGAGGAAGAAGCGGCCCGGCATCAGCGTCGCCGCGGTGGCCGCGGCCTGCGCGACGATCGCTGGATGGATGCGGATGGTCGGACAGGTGACGCCCGTGCCGACGCGCAGCTGCTCCGTGGACTGCGGCGATCGCGCCGAGCACGCTCCAGACGAACGGGCTCTGCCCTTGCGCTGTCGATCCACGGGTGGAAGTGGTCCGAGATCAGCGCGAACGTGAAGCCGGCCTCCTCGGCCGCTCGCGCGTGGCGCACGAGATCGAGAGGAGCGTGCTCCTCGCTCGAGATGGCATACCCGAGGTCATTCGGAGAGATCGTGCGACTACGCGGCTGTGCGCGTGTCGTCGGTGACGAGCTCTTCGAAGACCGAGCGGAAGTCGATCATGGCCTTCCGCAGGTTCTCGGTGTCCTGACCGCCGTCGACCGACTCGAGCATCGCGTGACCGTGGCGGTACCGCTCGACCACGTCCGGGTGGTCGACGGCCACGTGAACGGCCTGCGCCTCCGTATCGGCGTCGGTCGGGTAGCCCCGATCGGTGAGCACGCGCTCCACGACTCGCTCCGCTGAGCGGGTCGCGTCCTTCGGGTCGTCGACGAAGCGTGCCTCTGTCTGCCGCCATTCCTCGAGGTACCGCTCCCTCGCCGCCTCGGACAGCGGGCGGATGTCGAGCGCATCGTGCTCTCTGATCGAGGTCGCGCGAGCCGTTGTTCGGCGGTGCCCTTGCCCGAGTCGGAGACCGCGCGATCGTACTCCGAGCCGAAGCGGTCCTGCAGATGGGCTGTCCGTCGACGTTTGTCGCGGCTGCGACGAGGCCGAGGACGAGCAGCACGGCTGCGCCCACGACGATTGCGATGGTGATCCATTCCCAGGTCTCCACGAAAGCCTCCTTTGCTCAGATGAGGACGCTTTCCCTTCCACGAGCGCTGAGAAACCTTTCGCGTGGCGTTTCGCGGAGCGAGGGTTCGGGAACCACGCCTCACCCAACCGAAGGAGCCACGATGGATTCCGATCGGATCGAAGGCAAGGCGAAGGAGATCGAAGGCGAGATCACGGGCGACGAGAGCCGTGAAGCCGAAGGCGAGATTCAGGGCAAGTGGGGCGAGGTCAAGGACAAGGTCGACGACGTCTGGGAAGACGCGAAGGACAAGGCCGGCGACCTCGTCGACCACGACGAGGAGACGGCGGCTCAGCGACGCGCGGTAGGCGCTCTCGAGACACGCAGGCCCGGCTCGCAGCGCGAACCGGGCCTACGTCGTCAGTTCGTTTCTCTCAGACGGTCGCGGGTGGTCTTCTCGGCCATCTTGTCGCGCCAGCCGGAGAGCGTCACCTCGAAGAACGCGTCCCATTGCTCCGCGATCTCTTCGGCGCAGCGCTTGTCCTCCGCGAGGTGCTCGCGCGCCAGCTCGGCGGTCTGCGTATCACCGGCACTGTCTGCGAGCCGGCCGAGAAGCTCATAGGCAGCGACCTGCGTGTGGGCGAGCAGGTACGCGTCGCGCCCGACCTTCCCGGCAGCGTCGGTGCGAAGCACGTCGCTCACGCCTTTCATGAGCGCGAGCGCCATCCCTTCGATCCGCTTGCGAACCGGGGTGCCGCGCTCGAGCTGCTCGAGGCGCTGCTTGAGCCGCTCGACGTGCTGGCGGCTCACCTGCCGGTGCCGCTGGAGCACTTCCTTCAGCTTCGGATCGTCGACCGTGCCGATCATCGAGTCGAGGTTGTCGACGACTCCCTCCTCGAGCGCGTGCGCGTCCTCGACATAGTCGGCGAGCTTGTCACGAAGCTTGTCCTGCGTCCACATGCTGCATGCATCCTCCTCGCTTCTGTTGACCCTCTCGGACGTACCCGCGGGCCGAAGGTCGAAACGTCGAGGGGTCAGCGTCTGCGGTCGGCGCGGAGGAGCCGCAGGAGCGCTCGCTCGTCGGCCCGCAAGCGAGCCGGCCGCGTGGTCTTCCGTCGGAAGTCGTCGATGGTGCTCCCGGCAGATAACGCTCGACCACGACGGGGCTCACGTAGGAGGAGCGCGCGACCGCCGGCGTGTTGCCGAGCTCCTTCGCGACCTTCCTCATCACCCGAGCGAGGACGCGCTTCGCGTCGGTCTCGCTCTCGGGCGGGCCCTGCTTTGCGAGCTCGACGGCCGCGAGCAACGTCCCTCCCCAGGTCCGGAAGTCCTTGGCCGTGAATCCGTTGCCGAGGTGCTCCCCGATGTAGTCGTTGAGGACCGGCGCCGTGAGGTTGACGATCTCACCCTCCTGCTCGAAGCGGAAGAGCCGAGCACCGTTCTCAAGGGCGAGAAGCGCATCCAGCCCACGCGCGAGTGTCGCGTTCTCGACCTTCCTCCGGACGAGTGTCTTGTTCTTCGTCCGGAATCGAAGCTCGAGCTCGCTTCCGGAGACCACGACGTGACGCTTCGTCAGCGTGGTGATCCCGTAGGTGCGCGACGCCCGCGCATGACGCTCCGATCCGACCCGGAACCACCCGTGGTTGACGAGCCCGACGGCGATGGCGCACGCCCAGTCGCGCTCGTAAGGCCCGAGCCGCAAGTCCTGCGACGTTCGAGCACGAAGCGCCGGCAGCGATTCGGCGAAGTGCAGCAGGCGATCGAACTTCGCCCGTTCCTGGGCTGCGCGGTAGCTCGGGTGGTAGATGTACTGACGCCTCCCTGCGGCATCGAGCCCGGTCGCCTGGAGCTTGGCACCGGCTTTCGGCGATATCCACACATCGGTCCAGGCCGGCGGGATGACGAGGCTGCGAATGCGCTCGAGCTCCTTCTCGTCGGTGATCGCACGCTCGCGCGAGTCCACGTAGCGAAAACGCCGTCGACCGAGCCGTCTCCACCCCCCACGCCGAGCCATCGCGCAGCGCAGATACCCCTCCCTGCAAGCGTGGAAACGGCTGTCGCAGGGGTGAGAGAATGGGTTCGATGAGCGGACAGGCCGCGTCGGCCGAGCGGCAGTGCGGGAGGTGCTCGGGAACCGCTCGATTCGCCGGATCGAGATTGCCTGGACAACCGGGACGGCCGCCGACTGGGCGCTCCTCGTGATCCTGCTCGTGATCGTCTACGACGCGGGAGGGGCGGTCGCCGCCGGGATCCTCGGAGCGGTGCGCGTCGTTCCCGGGATCGTCGCCGGACCGTTTGCAACCACCCTTGTCGAGCGCTACCGCGGGGACCGCGTGCTCACCGTGATCAACGCAGTTCGTGCCGTCGCCGCGGTCGCCACGGCGTTCGTGGTCGCCACCGAGCTACCGATCGAGCTCACCTACGCCCTCGCCGCTGTCGTGGCCGGCGCGGGGTCGCTCATACGGCCGATCCAGTCCGCGCTCCTCCCTGCCTTCGCGCGCACCCCTGGCGAGCTCGTCGCCGCGAACGTCGCCTCGAGCACCGGCGAGGGGATCGGAACCTTCGTCGGTCCGCTCGTGGCCGGATTGCTGGTCGCGGCGACAGGATCCGCCGTCGCCAGCCTGCTCGTCGCCGCCGCGTTCGCCGGTGCGGCCGCCGCCGTGACCGGCATCAGCTTCGAAAGCGCGGCCGACGCCAGGGGCGGGATCGGAGTCGACCGGACGGCTCGCTTTCGGCTCAGAGACGCCCCACACATCCTCCTGAAGTACCCGAGATCGGCGATCCTGATCGGCGACTTCGTCGCGCAGATCTTCGTGCGTGGCCTGCTCATCACGCTGATCGTCGTCGCGTCGATCGAGCTCCTCGACATGGGCGATACCGGCGTGGGCTTTCTGAATGCCGCGATCGGGCTCGGCGGGCTCGTGGGTGCGGGCGCTGCCCTTCGGCTCCGTGGTGGAAGCGACCTCGGGAAGGTGTGCATCCTCGCCCTGGCGTGTTGGGGCCTCCCACTGATGCTCATCGGAGTCTGGGTCGCTCCGGCGGTCGCGCTAGGAGCGCTGTTCGTCACGGGCGTCGCGAACGCGACCCTCGACATCTCGGGCTTCACGCTGTTGCAGCGCGGGGTACGTAACGAGGACCGCGTCGCGGTCTTCGGCATCTTCGAAGGGCTTCTCGGGGTCGGCCTCCTACTAGGTAGCCTGCTCGCGCCGCTCCTCATCGAAGTGGTCGGGGCGCGGGGAGCATTCATCGTCGCCGGGGCAATCCTTCCGCTCCTCGCACTCCTGACCTGGAGACCGATCACACGCAGAGCGGACCGCCCGACCGTCGACGATCGAGCCCTCGACCTCCTCCGGCAGAACCCGCTGTTCGCTCCGCTGCCGCTCACGGCGCTCGACCGGCTCGCCGAGAGCCTCGTTCCCGTGTCCTTCGCGCCGGGGGATGTCGTCATGCGGAAGGGCGACCCCGGGGATCACTACCTGCTCATCGCCGAAGGCGAGGTCGATGTGAGCGACGACGCGCTCGCGCTCGGCACGTATGGGCCAGGTGAGGGAGTCGGCGAGATCGCGCTGCTGCACCGCGTGCCGCGCACCGCGACGGTCACGGCACGAACCCATGTCAGCGGCCTTGCGATCGATGGGACCGCCTTTCTCGCCGCTGTCGCCGGGCCGACCGCTGCCGGGCTCGCCGAGGCCGTGGCCGCGTCGCGTATCGAGCGCTCCGAAGAGTTGGAGCGCTCGCTGCACGTCGGAGGTTGACGGATCGGCTACGCGGCGACCGGCGGCAATCCGGCGAGCGCCATCGCGACCTCGTCCTCGGAGTACGCGTGATCTTCCAGCTTGCCAGCTGAGTAGTCGATGTACGCCTGCATGTCGAAGTGGCCATGGCCGCAGAGGTTGAAGAGGATCGCCTGCGACTCTCCCTCCTCCCGGCAGCGGACCGCCTCGTCGATCGCGGCCTTGACCGCATGGTTCGCCTCGGGCGCCGGCAGGATTCCCTCGACGCGCGCGAACTCGACTCCCGCCGCGAACACCTCGGTCTGCGTGTAGGCGCGAGCCTCGATCAGGCCGAGCTCTTTCAGATGGCTCACCAGCGGCGCCATCCCGTGGTAGCGGAGACCGCCCGCATGGAACGGCGGCGGGATGAACGTCGACCCCAGCGTGTGCATCTTCACGAGCGGTGTCAGATGCCCGGTGTCGCCGAAGTCGAAGGCGTACAGCCCCTTCGTCAGGCTCGGGCACGCGGCCGGCTCGACGGCGATGACCCGGATCTCGCTCTCGCCGCGAAGCGCGCGGCCGATGAACGGGAAGGAGATCCCCGAGAAGTTCGAGCCTCCGCCGGTGCAGCCGATGACGATGTCGGGGTAGTCCTCGGCCAGCTCGAGCTGCGCGCTCGCCTCCTGCCCGATGACGGTCTGGTGCATGAGGACGTGGTTCAGCACCGACCCGAGCGAGTACTTCGTGTCGTCTCGCGTGCGCCGCCGCCTCGACCGCCTCCGAGATGGCGATGCCGAGGCTGCCCGAGGAGTCAGGCTGCTCGGCGAGGATCGCGCGCCCCGAGTTCGTCTCTTCCGAGGGGCTCGCGACGACGCGCGCACCGTAGGCCTCCATCAGCCCGCGCCGGTAGGGCTTCTGGTCGTACGAGACCTTGACCATGTAGACGTCGACCTCGAGCCCGAAGATGGCGCCGGCGAACGCGAGCGCCGATCCCCACTGGCCCGCGCCGGTCTCCGTCGTGAGGCGCGTCACGCCTTCCTGCTTGTTGTAGAAGGCCTGTGCGACCGCGGTGTTCGGCTTGTGCGAGCCGGCGGGCGAGACGCCCTCGTACTTGTAGTAGATGCGGGCCGGGGTATCGAGCGCCTTCTCCAGGCGGCGGGCGCGGTAGAGCGGTGTCGGCCGCCACTGGCGATAGACCGACCGCACCTCCTCGGGGATCGTGATGAAGCGATCCGTCGCGACCTCCTGCAAGATGATCTGCATCGGGAAGAGCGGCGCGAGGTCGTCCGGCCCGACCGGCTGCCCGGTTCCCGGGTGGAGAACGGGCGGCGGCGGCTCGGGGAGGTCGGCCGCGATGTTGTACCAGGCCTCCGGAAGCCGGCTCTCGTCGAGGACGTACTTGACCTGGTCGGACATCATGCGCTCCTCTCCCTCGCCGGACGACTCGGATTCCGTGCGCACGTGAGGACAAGGCGTGGAACCGCCGGCGATCTCGTCGACGCGCCGACACGATCTACGCGTCGAGGACGGAGACTTCGCGTCGACCGTGTCGTCACCGTGCGCCAGCCGGGACACGCCCCTAGCCGTTCGCGGACGTCGCGTAGCGCGTGTTCGTGACCCGCGCGAGATAGGCTCCTCGCCGTGGCCGTGCTCACGTCCGACGTCAGCCGCGACGAGACGTTCGAGCGCCGTCGCGCGTGATGGAGGCGCTCGTCGCCGAGCTTCGCGAGCGTTCGGCGCTCGTTGCGGCCGGGGGCGGCGAGAAGGCCGTCGAGCGGCACCGCTCGCGCGGCAAGCTGACCGCGCGGGAACGCATCGACCGGCTCGTCGATCCCGGAAGCGCCTTCCTCGAGCTGAACGCTCTCGCGGCGTGGGAGCTCTACGGCGGCGATGCGCCTTCGGCGGGGATCGTCACGGGCATCGGCATCGTCGAGGGCCGGCAGTGCGTCCTCGTCGCGAACGACGCGACCGTCAAGGGCGGCTCGTACTACCCGCTGACCGTGAAGAAGCACCTCCGCGCGCAGGAGGTCGCGCGCCAGAACCGGCTGCCGTGCCTCTACCTCGTCGACTCGGGCGGAGCGTTCCTCCCGCTCCAGGCAGAGGTCTTCCCCGATCGCGAGCACTTCGGGCGCATCTTCTTCAACCAGGCGCGGCTGTCCGCCCTCGGAATCCCGCAGATCGCCTCCGTCATGGGATCCTGCACCGCAGGCGGCGCCTACGTCCCCGCGATGTCGGACGAGACGGTGATCGTGCGCGGGACCGGGACGATCTTCATCGGCGGCCCGCCGCTCGTGAAGGCCGCAACCGGGCAGGAGGTCACTGCCGAGGAGCTCGGCGGCGCAGACGTCCACACGCGCCGCTCGGGAGTCGCGGACCACTACGCGACCTCGGACGAGCACGCGCTCGCGATCTGCCGCGAGATCGTCCGTCACCTCGATCCCCCACCCCCGAGCCCCTGGCAACTGGCATCACCGGAGCCGCCGGAGCACGACCCCGCCGACCTGTACGGCCTGGTGCCTGAAGACTTCCGCCACGAGCTCGACGCGCGCGAGATCATCGCTCGGATCGTCGACGGCTCCCGCCTCCACGAGTTCAAGGAGCTGTACGGCGAGACGCTCGTCTGCGGCTTCGCACGAATCGAGGGCCATCCGGTGGCGATCCTCGCGAACCAGGGCGTGCTCTTCGCCGAGTCCTCCCAGAAGGGCGCGCACTTCATCGAGCTCGCGTGCAAGCGCCGGATCCCGCTCGTCTTCCTCCAGAACATCACCGGGTTCATGGTCGGGAAGGAGTACGAGGAGGGCGGGATCGCGCGGGACGGCGCGAAGCTCGTCATGGCGGTCGCCTGCGCCGACGTTCCCAAGTTCACGGTAGTCGTCGGCGGCTCGTTCGGCGCGGGGAACTACGCGATGTGCGGCCGAGCGTACGAGCCGAGGCAGCTCTGGATGTGGCCGAACGCCCGTATCTCCGTCATGGGCGGCGAGCAGGCAGCCACGGTGCTCTCGATGGTCGGCGACACCGACCCGGACGAAATTCGTGCGACGTACGAAGCAGAAGGCAACCCGTACTACTCGACCGCGCGGCTCTGGGACGACGGGATCATCGACCCGCTCGACACGCGTCGGGTGCTCGCGCTCGGGCTCGCAGCCGCGGCCAACGCGCCTGTGCCGGAGACCACCTTCGGCGTCTTCCGCATGTAGCCAGCTGCAAGACTCCCGGCCTGCGGCACGTGTGCCAGCCACAGGAAGGAGACGTCATGTTTCGATCGCTCCGTGCACCGTCGCCCGCGATGATCGTCGCCTGCTGCGCCTTGTTCGTCGCGCTCGCGGGAGTCGAGTGTCGCCGGCGTCACGCAGCTGGTCCCGCGAAACAGCGTGGGAACGGCTCAACTGAGAACAACGCGGTCACGAACCCGAAGGTGCGAAACAACGCCATCACGGCGCGAAGGTTCGAAACCGCTCGCTGCTCGCAGCCGACTTCGCCGTCGGGCCAGATTCCCGGCGGGGCCGGCAGGACCAGCGGGACCGCCGGTGCGGCAGGACCGGCAGGGCCGGCGGGTCCGTTCCCGGACGCGCTCCCGGCCGGAAGAACGATCCGCGGCGCCTACAACATGGGCGGAACCGCGGCCGCAGCAGGAGCCCTGGCGAACACCGCCGTCTCGTTCGTCTTCCCGCTCGCAGCAGCCCCCACGGCGCACTTCATCCGCCAGGGAACCGCAGCGCCCGCACAGTGCCCTGGGAACGCGACGTTCCCGCAGGCAACCGCGGGCAACCTCTGCGTGTACGAGACCGAGCGGTTCAATTCTGCGGGCGGACAGGTGAACGAGGTCAATCGCTCGGGAGCGACGATCTTCCTGAACGCGACGGCGGCCGGTGGCTTCTTCAGCTTCGGAACATGGGCGGTGACCGGAGCCTGAGCTCCGAACACGGCCCGTGCTCGTTCGCATCCTGATCTGGAGCCTCTACGACTCGAAGACGACGATCGAGGAGCTTCGCGAGCGTCCTCGAGGAGCTCGAGCCGCCGAGCGCGTGGGTCTGGAACGAGGCGAGCGAGCGTTTCGGCGTCGTCGTGTTCGGCGACGAGCTCCCCGATGCCGTGACGCAAGCACGTGAGCTGATCGGCCGCGAGCCGGACGTCGCCGAGGAGTTCGACGAGCTCGACCTGTAGAGGGCCGGGCATGCCCGGCCCTCTATGGGACGAAGACGACCTCGAGCTTGATCCCGTCCGGATCCCGGAAGAACGTCGCGTAGTACCCAGGGAACATACGGCCACTCCTGCGGCTCGTTCTCGATCTCGAGTCCGCGCTCACGCGCCCACTGAAAGCGCTCGTCCACCATCTCCCGCGACGAGGCCTCGAACGCGATGTGATGGAGCCCGACCGCGTAGCGATCGATCTCGCCGCTCGCCGACCGTCTGCGCCTCTCGGATACCGAGTGAAGCTCCGACCCCTTCTCCGTCGAGGTACCAGATGAGTCTCCCCGCGCTCGCCCACCGCGGTGTCTGCATACGTGTACCCGAGCGGCTGGAGCAGCTCGCGATAGATCGGCAGGCTCGCGCTCGAGGGACGTGACGACGATGTCGACGTGATGAAGTCCGACGCGGCGCATCTAACGACCGCGATCGACGAGCTCCGGAAGGGCGGTGTGCCAGGCGTCGAGCTCGTCGCGCTCCTCGGTCGTGAGACCGCGCAGCGGCGCGCGCACGTCCTCGCGCACGGGAACACCCTGACGCCCGAGCAGGCGCTTGAGAGCCGCCTGCCTGGGGAAGCGCTCGACGAACGCCCTCAGCTCGGCGAGGCGCGCCGCGCCGTCGGACGTCGGATCGCGGACGACCGCCGCCACCTCACGCGGGAACGCCGAAGCGAGCGCGGACACGGCGCCGACCGCGCCTGCCGCCAGGCCCTCGTGGATCAGAGCCTCTGGGCCGACGAAGATGTCGAGATTCGGTAACAAATAGCGAGAGAAGCGCTCGAACGGCGTGTCTGACACCTTGAGGCCCGCGAGATTCGGTGCGTCGTCCCTGAGCCGTTCGAGCACGGCCGGCGCGACCGCATACCCGCTCGTCGACTCGAACTCGTAGACGTAGAACGGGAGCGGCGCGCAGGCGAGCGCAGCGGCGAGGAAGTGCGCGTGCTGGGCCCGCTCGTCGAGGCGGAAGTACGGCGGCCCGATGACGACGACCGCGTCGGCGCCGACCTCCGCAGCGTGCGCGGCGAGAGCCACGGTCTCGGCGGTCGTTTGCGCACCGCATTGGACGGCCACCTGCAACCGGTTGTCGGCGGCCTGCAAGAAGAGATCAGCGACGAGACGGCGCTCGCGCTCCTCGAGGAGGATCCCCTCACCCGCCGTCCCGAGCACCAGGACGCCGTCGAGCCCGGCGTCGACGAAGAAGTCCACGAGCGGCTCGAACGCGCCCTCGTCGAGCTCTGCCCCCGCGTCCCGAAGCGGCGTCACCGACGCCGCAAGAGTCCCCGTCAACGCCATCAGCGGTGCGGTCTGCCGGCGCGCACGCGCTCGACCGTGCCCGCGACCCGCCGGGCGCGTGTGTCCGGACGTTTCGCCTCCTCGACCCACTCGACGTACTCGCGGCGATGCGTGTACGACATGTCTGCGAACGCCTTCTTCGCAACTGGATCGGCCGCGAGAGCCGCGCGGAGGTCGGCCGGGACACGGACGGTACGAGGCTTCGTGTCCAGCTCCATCTCGATCTGCACCCGATCGCCGGCATCGACTCCCGTCGCCGCCTTCACGGAGCGATTCACGACGATGTGCCCCACGCCGTCGTAGACGCCGGGAGTCGTCCGCCAGGTGTGACCGCGGATCGTCACCGCGACGGGTGGGCGTGCGCGCCCGAAGGCCTCCTTCAGGTCGAACGGCACGCGGAACATCGTCGCCGTCTTGCCGACGCGCTCGAGCTCTACGGTGAAGCGCTTCGCGGCCACCCCGAAACCTTAGAGTCTCGGCGATGGAGGCTCTCCGGGTCGAGCGCGACGGCCACGTTCTCCGCGTCACCCTCGCCCGGCCGGAGCGGAGGAACGCATTCGACGCGGCGCTCATCGCCGAGCTGACGACGGCGTTCGCGGATGTCGGCGACGCTCGTGCGGTCGTGCTGGCCGGCGACGGCGCCAGCTTCTGCGCAGGCGCCGACGTCGAGTGGCAGCGCTCGTCGATCGACCTCTCGTACGACGAGAACGTCGAGGACGCGATGCGCCTCTACCGGATGCTCGAGGCGATCGACTCCTGCCCCGCTCCGGTGGTTTGCCTCGTCCACGGACATGCGCTCGGCGGCGGGTCGGGGCTCGTCGCCTGCGCGGACGTCGCCGTCGCGCATCCCGACAGCGACATTCGGCTTCACGGAGGTACGCCTCGGGATCATCCCGGCGGTCATCTCTCCGTTCGTCCTGCCCAAGCTCGGGCAGGCCGCGCGTCGCTACTTCCTCACCGGAGAGCGCTTCGGCGCTGACGTCGCGCTGCGCATCGGGCTGGTGCACGAGGTTGCGGCGAATCCGCAGGAGGCGGTCTCGAATGTCGTCGACGCGCTCCTGACGGGCGGTCCAGAAGCAGTGCGCGAGGCGAAGCTGCTCGTTCGGAACCGGCCGGCCGGCCCGGAGACAGCCGAGATCGCTGCTGCGCGCCGCACGAGCGCTGAGGGACAGGACGGTCTCAGGGCCTTTCTCGAGAAGCGCCCGCCGTCCTGGCTGTAGGGGCGAGGCTTGCCTCGCCCTTATGCGTCCCAGGTGAAGACGACCGAGGGCGCGGAACGCTCGACAGGGCCGTGGTACACCGCTTCGACGTTCGTTCCGTCGGGATCCAGCACGAAGGCCGCGTAGTACCCCGGGTGATACGACCGCTCTCCCGGCGCGCCGTTGTCACGCCCGCCCGCTGCGAGCGCGGCGGCGTGGAAGCGGTCGACCGTCTCGCGGTCGGGCGCCTGGAAGGCGAAGTGGAGCCCGGTCGTAACCGGCCCGTCGTCCGAGACGAAGAGCTCGTCGGCCGAGAACCAGCCATCACCCTCGCCCGAGAGCTCCAGGCCGAGCGCCGCGAGCGCGCCCGCGTAGAACCGCTTGCTCGCCTCGAGGTCCGCCACGCGGAGGTGGACGTGATCGAGGAGCCTGCCTGCGTGCGCCTCGGGCATCGTCTCGACGGTACCGATCTCGTCGCACTACTTACTACATCGAGATACCCACGAAATCATAATCACATATCCAACCTGCCCACCAACACCTCAACCTCCTCTTCACATACATCGAGAGATCGACGAGCCTCCAGAAGCGCGTGAACGCCGCTACACCGAGATCATCCGCGACCATCATCACCTGCTCCGCACCCTTCGAGGCGCAGAGATGCCACTCGTCGATTCGCAAGCTTACTCGTTCTTCTATACGTTCCGCCGCATCAGAGATGCGGTCGCGCGCGGCAGCGGCCCAGCGTGCGCTCGCCGCGCACAAGTGGCCGCAGACGTCGAGATCCCTCGTCCTTATATGAGTCCACGCGGCGAGCCCGAACTCGCGAGCTACCGCTATCTCTGCATTCCCGTAGTGCGCGCCGCCCGGATCTGCGACACAGGCCACGCGGTCAGATCCTGCTCTCGTCTGCAGCCCGCTGCCTCATCGCGGACAACGTGCCCTACGCGTTCTGCTCAAGCCGCTCTGAACCTACGAGCTCAAGCACTTCTACCATCCGAGCCTATCACGCAACTCGTCGTCTACTTGTTGCCTGCCCAGTTCCCGCCCCTGCGTACGGTATCGCAGGCTCGTCCCCGACGGAAGCTCGCTCTCGGGCGGTGGCGGCATTGCTCGCCGCCGCCACGCCGCTTATCGCGGTCGTCGTCCTCGCGACCGGCGTTGACGTCACTATGGGAGCGACGCCGTCGTGTCGTCGACCCGTCCGACGCACAGGTCGTCGACGACATCGAGGTCTGTTTCAAGTCCCCACTGATCGCGGCGGCGAGGCTTCGTGTGGATCGCGTACCCGACCGGCAGCACACTCGTGAAGATCGACCCGGAGACCCGCGGGTGGCCGACCGGTTCGGAGTGGAGCTCCGCGTCGTGCCGTTCTGTCTCGCGGCGGAGCAGGCGCGTGTGGCTCGCCGTGCACCGCGGCGACCGCTCCAGGTGCTCGAGATCGGCCGAGCTGGTGATCTCCGCGACTATCCGCTTCGGAGGCGGTCTACAACATCTGCCTTCCCTCGCTCAGAGACTCGCCCTGCGTGGCAGCTGTCTGCCGTCGACCCGTCTGTCCGCGCGCTCTGCTTATCGATCCCTGCTCCGGTCGCACCACGAAGCTGGCGGAAGTCTTGAGCGTCTCGTCGCTCACGGTCGAAGACGACGCGATCTGGCTGGCGCGAAGCCTGTGCATGACCAAGATCGACGCTGTCACGGCGCCACTCTCGCCGACGCGCCGGTGAATTCCCCGTGGTTTGGCGAGACCAGCTCGGTCGCCGTCGACGACGAAGCCGTCTGGTACGCGACGAGCTCGAGCGACACGCTGTGGAAGCTCGATCCGCAGTCGGGAAACACCATCGACACCGCCGAGGTGTGGCGCGGACCGAGCGGCGTCGCCGTCTCCGCCGACGGCGTGTGGGTCACGAACAGCCGCGAGGACACCTTGTCGCGCGTGCACGCCCACGGTGAGGTCCGTACTACCCTGCTCGGCGCGACGCCGTCGGACGTCGTCGCCGCCTTTCGCGCAGTCTGGGTCGGTCCCGGCAACGCGCGGCGCTGAGCTGTTGCAGTCCTGAGTCGGCGAGCCTACGATCGCGGCGATGGGCCTTCCGCGCGCGCGCCGCTGTATTCTGTTCGTGGCGACCTCCGCGGGCGCCGCTGTGCTGCTCCTGTCGGGACTGGCCCGAGTAGCGTCGACGAGCGATGCGCAGTCGGGGGGCACGCTTCGTCTCCTGGAACGCGCACCACGTCGACTCCGTCGACCCCGCGCTAGCGTATCGGCCCAACTCGTGAGCTTCATGTACGCGGTCTGCGCGAGGCTGTACTGCTATCCGGACCGGCCCGCTCCCCAGGCGCCCGCATAGTCCCCGAGGTCGCAAAGGCGTTTCCGAGCTTTTCCCAGACGGACGCACTGCGACTATCAGGCTGCGACGCACCTACCGTTTCCACACAGAGGCCAGATCACCGCTGCAAGCTTCGTCGCAGCGATCAACCGACTAGCGAACCCCAACATGCAGTCGCCCGCGCGTTCTACTTGACGCACATCGTCGGGGCGAGGCCGTGCTCGAGGGAAAGGCTCGTTCGATCGCCGGAGTCAGGGCAGTCTGTCCGTACACCCTTCTGATCCGAACCACCCGTCGGGCCGGCGATCTCGCAGCACTGCTGTCCATGCCGTTCTTCTGTCCGTTGCCGCCCTGCACCCTGATCGACCCTGAGGGTCGACGATCCTGCGCGCTCTGGCCCCTACTACATCGCGTCTCGCGTACGTGACGCCAGTTGGTGGTTGAGCGTAATCGCTTCTACCCCGGGCCGCGAAAGCCCCACGTCGCGCGCATCGTGTTCTCCGTGGGTACGGGCCGCGAAGCGTGCCGGTCTGGCCGTCGAGCAGAACTACGCGGACTACTGCACTGTTATCTGCCACCTCCCCCCAAGTCGCCCGCGAGTACGTCGAGCGGTTCTGCATCAACAGGCCTCGCTGCCCGCTCTTCTTCACCGCCACGTCCAGCACTGAGGCCTTCGTCTTCAATCACGACCGGCGTGCCTTCGAATCGCCGAGCCAGATCCCGCTCAAGCAGGCGATCAACTGTGCGATCGATCGCCCCGCGCTCGTTCGGGCCGGAGACGCTCTCGCCGTAAGACGCACCGATCAGATCCTCCCACCTGCGCTGACGCGTCCCGCGAGCATCTACCCGCTCGTGGGGGTCACCCCACGCAGCCTCGCCAGGGCGCGCGCGCTGCTCGCCAGAGCGCGCTTCAAACCCACGAAGCTCGTCCTGTACACGTACAACGCGTTGTCGTTTCCCGTGCGCGCGCAGATCTTCCAGTTCAACCTCCAGCGGCTCTGTATCGACGTCGAGGTGAAGTACTTCACCGTCGGTACCACTCGAGGAGAGGATCGGCACTCGAGGCGAGCCCTTCGACGTCGCGCTCATCGGTTGGGGCACGCACTACCCGGACGCGAGCAGCTTCTTCCTACCGACCCTCGACGGGCGAGCGATTCGTCCGACCGGAAACTCGAACTTCGCGTACTTCGATCGCCCGAGATACAACATTGCGATCGCCCGGATCAACGCGCTCCAGGGAGAGGCGCGGCGTCGCGCGTGGGCCGCACTCGACGCCGAGATGATGCGAGACGATCCACCATAGGCCCCGTTTCAGAACAACGCGCGCGCCGACCTCGTGTCCGAGGAGCTCCGCTGCTACGTCCTCCAGCCGGTCGCGGAGGCGAATCTCGTCGCGACCTGCAGAAGTAACGCCACCTAAGCTCCGCCTCGTGTCGATCCGGAAGCTTCTGGTGGCGAACCGCGGCGAGATCGCCGTCCGCGTCTTCCGCACCTGCCGCGAGCTCGGGATCGCGACCGTCGCAGTCGCCGCTCGGGACGACACAGGATCACTCCATGCGCGCTCTGCGGAGGAGCTTGTCGAGATCTCGAGCTACCTCCACTCCGAGGAGCACGTCCGAGCATCCAAGCAGGTCGGCGCGGACGCCATTCACCCCGGCTACGGGTTCCTCGCCGAAAGCGCCGACTTCGCAGAGGCAGTCGAAGCTGCGGGGCTCACCTGGGTCGGTCCGCCCGCGGAGGCGCTTCGCCTCGGAGGAGACAAGCTCACCGCGAAGCGGATCGCGCGCGAGGCAGGCATTCCCACGCTTCCGGAGGGCGCTCCGGCCGACATCGGCTTTCCGCTGGTCGTCAAAGCGTCGGCAGGCGGCGGCGGGCGCGGGATGCGCGTCGTCCGCGATCCGGCCGAGCTCGACGAGGCGCTCGCGGCGGCCGAGCGCGAGGCCGTGGCCGCGTTCGGTAACGGGACGCTCTACTGCGAGCGCTACCTCGAACGGCCGCGGCACGTCGAGGTGCAGCTGCTCGGCGATGGGCACGGGAACGTCGTGGCGCTCGGCGAGCGCGACTGCTCGGTGCAGCGGCGCCACCAGAAGGTGCTCGAAGAGGCTCCGGCGCCCGGGATCCCGGGTGAGCTGCGAGACGCGCTGCTCGAGGCTGCGGTCGCCTTCGGCCGGGCGATCGGCTACCGGAGCGCGGGCACGGTCGAGTTCGTCGTCGACGGCGGCGAGTTCTTCTTCCTCGAGCTCAACGGCCGCATCCAGGTGGAGCACCCCGTAACGGAAGCTGTCACGGGTCTCGATCTGGTGGCCGAGCAGCTCCGCGTCGCTGCAGGCGAACCGCTTGCAACAGACTGTTGCAAGGTCGAGGGCCACGCAGTGGAGGTGCGCCTCTATGCCGAGGATCCACGCACCTTTCTCCCTCAGATCGGGTCGATCACCCGGCTCGTCCTCCCTCGCAACAGTCTGTTACAAGCAGCGTCCGGCAACCACGGTATTCGGATCGATGCCGGGGTCGAGGAAGGCGACGAGATCGGGCTCTCGTACGACTCGCTGATCGCGAAGCTCATCGCGCACGGTCGCAACCGCGACGAGGCTCTGGCGCTTCTTGCTGCCGCCCTCGCAGAAACCCGTGTGGAGGGCATGACGACGAACCTCCCGTTCCTTCGCTGGCTCGTCTCCCATCCGGTGATCCGCGCCGGCGAGGCGACGACGGCGTTCCTGACCGAGAATCCCCCGCTCAGCCCGCTCCCGCTCCTTCGCCCGCCGGATCCGTGGAACCGACCATGGCGACTCAATCTGCCCGCGCCGGCGCCGGCGTCACCGCCGAGCGTCGAGACGTCGATCGCCGCGCACGGACCGGCTGGCGGAGAGAGCACCGTCCTCGCGCCCATGCCGGGCACGGTGATTCGAGTGGAGGTCGAGGCGGGGAGCGGGGTGCAGGCGCGTCAGCCCCTCGTCGTGCTCGAGGCCATGAAGATGGAGATCCCCGTGCACTCTCCCTTCCCCGGGACCGTGAAAGCCGTCCACGTCTCGACCGGTGATCTCGTCGCCGGCGGCGCGCTCCTCGTGGAGCTCGAGGGTTAGAGATCCTCGGCCAGCCGCCCGGGCGGCGGTTGCGAGAGGGCGACTCGATAGCGCCAGTAGACGAGGCCGGCTGCGACCGCCGCTCCGGCAAGACCCCAGAGAACGGAGCTCGCGTCGCCGAAGTCCGGCTTGACTGCCATGTCGTAGACGAGCAGGAAGAGAAGGACGAGATCGAGACGGGCGAGCATGATCAGCCTCAAGGTGCGTGGCCGGCGTCCGGAGAGCCCTCCTTCATGAGCTCGCCGATACGGCCGGCCTCGGGCCCCAGGAACAGCATTCCGGCCAAGAAGGTCGTCGCGTAGAGCGCGAGCCCGATCACGATCCAGTCGTCGCCGAACCCGTAGAAGTCCGACTCGACGACCAGCAGGATGCCGCTCGCGAACGCGAGCAGGGAGCCGGGGATGAACACCCGGTTCGCGATCCACTCGACGTCTTGGCCGAATGCAGCGAGACGTGACGGGTCGCCCGACATCGAGGCGCGGATGCCGAAGAACTGCATCATCAGCCCGCCCCCGACCCAGATGACGGCCATGGTGATGTGGGTGAAGAGCAGGAACTCGAACCACGACATACGGGCGAACCTCCTCTTACGTGCCGATCTTCGCGACCATCATGAAGACGATCGCGAAGAGGACGAGGATCATGATCCGGGCGATGAGCACGAGCCGGTTGAGCTCCGCCAGGGCTTCGGGGCTCGGCCCTTCGGCTGCCATACGAGCCCCGGCCTTGCCCATCGCCCTCGTGACGTATCCGAACGCCGTCCCGACCACCACTGCCCAGCCCACGAGCCCGAAGACGATGAACGGCTCGTCCCAGCCCCAATTCCCGTCCTCGGTCAGCAGACCGCCGGTGACGACGACGGCGACCGACGCTGGAAGGAACACCTTCGGCCCCACGAAGGCCAGGTCCTTTCCGAGCGCGGCGGCGCGAGCTGGATCGCCGGAGCGCTTCGCCAGCACACCGAAGACCTGCGCAGCAACGGCCCCACCGATCCAGACGATGGACGCAGCGATGTGGAGGAAGAGCCAGAGCTCGTACCAGGTCATGTCGAGCGATGCCTAGTCCCGCACGAGATCGAGGAGCTTGCCGACGACGACGTTCACGATCCACACGACGATCGTCGCGCCAACGTAGGTCCAGAACCCGTCGATCGAGAAGCGGGGCGCGACCCACTCGGCGAGCGCGAGCATCAGCACGTTGAGCGCGAAGTACGAGAGGCCGAACGTGATGATCACGAGCGGCAGTGTGAGGATGGCGAGAATCGGCTTCAAGATCGCGTTGCCGATCATCAGGATGAACGCGCCCAGGAGGAGCGGCCCCCAGCGGCCGATCTGCACACCGTCGAACATCCAGTCGACGACGATCAGCGCGAGGACGTTGATGCCCCAGAGGACGAGTAGGCGGATGACCCAGAACATCGGTCGCTGAGCCTATAGCGGGCGAACAGGCCGGAGCGGACGAACCGTCAGAAGATCTTCTGCAGCTTCATCGCCGCGCCCATGTCGCCCTTGATCTTCAGCTTCCCCGTCATGTACGCGGTCGTGGGGTTCTGTTCGCCGGCGACGATCTTCTCGAAGTTCTCCTCGCTCGCCGAGAACGTGCAGTCGGCGTCGCCCGGGCCCTCGGTGACCGTGATCGCCCCGTCTGCCACCGCCACCCTCCACGCGCCGGCGCCTTCGATCTCGAACAGGTATGTGTTGCTCATGCCGGCGATCCGCTCGGGATCGACCCGGCCAGGCAAGCCCTCGAAGAACTCCCGCACGCTGGCCATCGTCTCGACGCCTCCCTCCAGGTGGACGGCGGGAGCGTAAATGATTCAGGGAGCGCGCGGATACGATCCTCGCCGGTGGATTTCGATCTCACGGCCGAGCAGGAGCTGATCCGCGACACCGTGCGCACGTTTGCGCGGGAACGTGTCCAACCCGTCGCCGCGGAGCTCGACCTCACGTCACGATTTCCCTACGAGCTCGTGGCGGAGCTCGCCGAGCTCGGGCTCATGGGGCTCCCCATCCCGGAGGAGTACGGCGGTGCAGGCGGAGACACGGTCTCCTACGCCATCGCGATCGAGGAGCTCACCCGCATCGACTCGTCCGTGGCGATCACCGTCGCCGCTCACACCTCCCTCGGGACGTCGCCGATCCTCCTGTTCGGGAACGAGGAGCAGAAGCAGCGCTGGCTGCCGGATCTCGCTTCCGGCATGCGGCTCGCCGCGTTCGGGCTGACGGAGGCAGGTGCCGGGTCGGACGCCGGCAACACGCGGACGACGGCAGAGCTGCGCGACGGCTCCTGGGTCGTCAACGGGTCGAAGCTCTTCATCACGAACGCGGGGACGGACATCACCTGGGGGGTCACGATCACCGCGCGAACCGGCACGGACGAGGTCTCGAACATCGTTGTCGAGAACGGGACGCCCGGCTACACGATCTCCGCGCCGATGAAGAAGCTCGGCTGGCGCGCCTCGGACACGCGTGAGCTCTCGTTCGAGGACGCGACCGTTCCGGAGGAGAACGTGCTCGGCGCGCGGGGAGCCGGGTTTCAGCAGTTCCTCGAGATCCTGGACGGCGGTCGGATCTCGGTCGCAGCAATGGGGGTCGGCCTCGCCCAGGGCGCGTACGACCTCGCGTACTCGTACGCCAAGGAGCGCGAGCAGTTCGGCAAGCCGATCGCGTCGTTCCAGGCGATCCGGTTCAAGCTCGCGGACATGGCGACGGAGATCGAAGCGGGCCGCGCGATGGTACTCAAGGCGGCCTGGCTCAAGGATCAGGGCCGCGAGTTCGCACGCGAGGCGGCGATGGCGAAGCTCTATACCGGCGAGCTCTCGAATCGGGTCGTCGACGCGGCGCTCCAGATCCATGGCGGCTACGGGTACATGGAGGAGTCCGCGATCTCGCGTTTCTACCGCGACCAGAAGATCCTCGAGATCGGCGAGGGAACGAACGAGGTTCAGCGCATGGTCATCGCGCGGCTGCTCGGGCTGTAACGACTCGGCGTGCCTCTCCTGCGACTCGTAGCGTGCGGCCTGAGCGCGATGCTCGTGTTGGCGGGCTCGGCCTTCGGGCACATCTTCGCCATGCCGGGTGTCCTGGTCGCGGGCGACACCCAGGCGGTTCGCCTCAGTGTCCACAACGACCTCGACCGGCCGATGACGGGGCTCACAGTCGCCGCGCCGAGCGGTCTCCGCATCCTCGGCGCGGAGTCCGAGGCGGAGTGGGAGAGCGTCGTCGAGGACAACACGGTCACGTGGAGCGGCGGGCCCCTTGCTCCGAACACGGGCAATCCGTTCGCGCTGGACATCGCGGTAGACGAGGCGACGCAGGCAGGCCCAGTGCAGCTCGAGGCGAATCAGCTCTATCCGGGAGGCGGCGCAATCCCGTGGCCGATCTCGGTGACCGTCGTGCCGCCGGAAGACGACGACGCACAGCTCGTCACGTGGGCGATCGTCGCAGGGATCTTCGTGCTGGTGACCGCGGGGATCATCTCGATCGCCGTGCTGCGCCGAGGCCGCCCACTTCAAGAGAAATAGCGGAGCCCGCTGCTACGGTCGCACAAGTGGTCGCCCCGGGAAGTACGACACCGCTTGGCCGGCTGCAAACACTTCGCATCGCGTCGTCCTCAGTCGCCCCGATATCTACTGATATCGGGGCTCCCTGCGTCCTAGCGCTGCTCGGTTTTCGCGCGGCCAAGCGGCGCCGGACTCCCCGGAGAGACCACCCGTGATCTTCACGCAGTTCGTCGACGACGCTCTTGGCTGCGCTTCGTACCTGGTCGGCGACGAGAGCACGGGGCAGGCAGTCGTCGTCGATCCGGCGTTCGCGATCGAGCAGTACCTCGAGGAAGCGGAGCGACGCGGGGTTCGCCTGGCTCGGGCGGTCGAGACCCACACCCACGCCGACCACGTCTCGGGCCATGGCCGGCTCGCGCTCGAGCACGACCTCCGCGTCAGCGTCCATTCCGCGGCGGAGGCGGAGTATCCGCACGATCCGCTGGAGGACGGCAGCGAGATCTCCCTCGGCGAGGTGGTCCTCAGGTGCATTCACACGCCGGGTCACCGACCGGAGCACTGCTGCTTCACGGTCGTCGACGGCTCGCGGGCCGCGGAGCCCTGGCTCGTGCTCACCGGCGACTCGCTGTTCGTGGGAGACGCCGCCCGGCCCGATCTCGCGGTCGACGCGCGCGAGGGAGCCGAGGGTCTCTTCCACTCGCTGCGGCGCCTCGTCGAGCTCGGAGACGGTGTCGAGGTCTACCCCGGTCACGTGGCGGGCTCACTATGTGGCAAGGCGATGAGCTCGAAGGCGTCGACGACGATCGGCTTCGAACGTCGCTTCAACCCTGCCTTGGCGAGCACGGATGTCTCGGACTTCGTCGCCGAGTCTGCTGGCACGTCCGCCCCGCGCCCGCCGAACATGGAGCGCATCGTGGAGCTGAATCGCGGCGCTTTCGTCGGTGCGCAGCCCGAGCCTCCCGAGCTTCCGCTCCCGGTCGACGGCGCTCAGATAGTGGACGTGCGACCGGTGGTCGCCTTCGCCTCCGGGCATCACGAGGGCGCAGTGAGCGTTCCCGTCTCCGGATCGAGCTTCTCGACCAAGGCTGCGTTCGTGGTCGATGCCGACCGCACGATCGTTGTCGTCGCCGCGTCGGAGAGCGAGGCGGCGCAGGCGATGCGGGGCCTGCGCTCGGTGGGGTTGCTCCAGATCTCCGGGTACGTGTTGGGGGGAGGAGCGAAGACGCTCGTCCTCGTCGAGGTCGACGAGCTCGACTCCCTGCTCGCGGAGGGCGCGGAGCTGATCGACGTCCGGGAGAAGGACGAGCGGGACTCGGGCTACATCGCCGGCAGCCGCAACATCCCGTACCGCCTGCTCGCCCTGGGCGCAGCGGACCTCCCGAACGACCGGCCGCTGGTCACGATCTGCGAATCCGGCCCGCGGGCTGCCATCGCCGCGAGCATCCTCGCCGCACGAGGGTACGACGCACGTGCGGTGGCCGAGGGAGGCGTCGACGCGTGGCGGGAGGCGGGGAAGCCCACCGTCGAGTTTCGCCGCTGCGGCTCCTGAACGGTCAGCTCGCCGCCGCGAGCAGAGCCTCACCTCTCCGAAGATACCGGGTGGCACCGACTGTCCTATAGAACGCGAGGGCGCGCTCGAGCTCCCGCTCTGCATCGTCCGTCCGTCCCTCGGTGGTGAAGTGTTCGGCTGCTCGGAGTCGCACGTACGCCTCGAGGGAGAGATTGCCGATTTCGTCAAGGAGATCTGCGGCGCGGACGAGCTCGCCCTGGACGTACGCCCGGGCAGCGTCCACCCAGCGTGTCTGAAGCGCGGCGCCGTCCGCTGCCGCCACCAGATCAGCGGGACGGCCGAGCTCGGTGAGCACGATCGCGAACGTCACGAAGTGGGCCGGGTGAGGCCCCACTGCGACGATCTCGCCGGTGACTGCCTCGGCGTCGTTACGCTGCCCCGCTTCGAGGAAGAGCAACGCCGCTTCGCCGAGCACGGCGTACAGCATCTGCGGCTCGCGTACGTCTCGAGCGCGCGCGAGGCCGAGCTCCACATCGGCGAGTGCTCCTCGGACGTCCGCGCGGGCGAGGAGGATCTGTGCCCGGACGACCCGGACACCCGGCTCCAGATAGTGAGGCGATCCGGCATCGATCTCGGCCAAGAACCTGTCGCACTCCTCGAGCGCCTCGTCCCACTCTCCCAATGCAAGCCGCTGCTCGAGGCGGTTGCCACGCTGCCAGCGAACTGCGCCGGCGTGCCCGAAGCGCTGGCCCAGCTCGAACGAGTTCTCCGTCAGCTCGCGCGCGCGGCGGACGTCGCCCAGGTCGAGCATCAGGCTGCCGAGGTTCCCGTACGCGCGAAATGCCTCGATCGATCGAGCAGCTTCCGCAACTTCGATCGAACGCTCGAGGTCCTGCACTCCCTCGAGATCGCCGCTCGAAACCCTCGCCGTGCCGATGACGGTCAAGGCACCGGCCCTCACAGACTCGAGGCCGAGCTCCTCCGCCATCGCGAGCGCTCGTCGGCCGACCTCGATGGCGTTCTCGTACTCGCTCGCGAGCATGCTGTCACGTGCCAGCGTCCAGAGCACGAATGCGATGGAGGGTGAAGCCGGCCTGCCCTCGGCAAGCTCACGCGCGCGCTGGACGTGGAGCGACGCTTCGTCGACACGTCCGGTAAGACGCACGACCTGGCCGAGCCATGCCTCGGCCTCCGCCGCCCCGTCGACATCTCCTGCGGCGAGGAGGCCGTCCCGTGCTTCGGCCAGGGCCTCGAATCCTTCATTCATCGCGACCAGTGCGCGGCCGTA
The DNA here is from genome assembly GCA_963721795.1 of uncultured Actinomycetes bacterium. Lineage (GTDB taxonomy): Bacteria > Actinomycetota > Thermoleophilia > Gaiellales > Gaiellaceae > GMQP-bins7. The sequence goes on along the minus strand of CAVRLT010000007.1, from coordinate 88,051 downwards.
CCCGAGAAGCAGGCGCGATCGCTCGTCGTCGTCCGGCGGCCAGAGGTCGAGCGCCTGCTCGTAGAACCGCGCAGACGCGACGAAGGCGTCCAGGGCAAGCGCCCGATCGCCCGCGTCGCGGAGCGCGAAGCGCGCACCCTCCGCGATCTCCGCGGTCTCCTGTCCTGCCGCTCGGGCGAACTCGAGCGCGGCGAGATAGTGATGCGCGAGCATCTCCGCCTGGTCCTCCGGACGGCCGAGCGAGCCGATCCATTCCGCTGCCAGCCGGTGCTTGGTTGCCCGCTCGGCGCGCGGGATCTGTCCGTAGGCGACGTCACGCACGAGGACGTGGCGGAACGCGTACTCGTGCTCGTCGGCGACGGCCGACTGCCGCTCGCGCCTCACGAACTGCTTCCGCTCTAGCGCGTGCAGCTGCGCCTCGAGCATCCCGGGCTCGTGGCCCGAGAGGGAAGCGAGCCCACCGGCCCAGAAGACCTTGCCGAGAACAGCCGCGTCCTGCAGGAGGCTTTTCTCCTCGCGCGCGAGCAAATCGAGCCGCGCGGCGATGAGCCCCTGGACCGTCTCCGGCAACGTCCACTTCGCCTCGTCACCTCCCTCCTCCAGCACGCGCACGAACTGCTCCGCGTAGAGCGGATTTCCTCCCGCTCGGGCAAGGAGCTCCCGTTGGGTCTCCGCGGGAAGGACTGGCCGGGAGAGGAGGTCGCCCACCAGGCGGGCGGTGTCGTCGTCGGAGAGTGGGGAGAGGGAGAGTGTCAACGCATTTTCCTTCCCGCCACCCCACCCCGGCCGACGCTCGAGAACCTCGGGCCGTGCCGTGCAGACGACCAGCAGAGGAACACTCGAGCCCCATTCGACCAGGTGCTCGACGAAGTCGAGCATCGATTCGTCCGCCCAGTGGATGTCCTCGATGACGAGGACGAGCGGGCGTTGGTCCGCAAGCTGCTCGAAGAACGCGCGCCAGGCGGCGAATGCCTCGCCGCGTCCATCCGTGCCGAGCTCCTGCTCGGCGCCTAGTCCCACGACTGGTCGCAAGTGCGACTGCATCCAGCCGTCGGGAACCGCGGCCTGCAGCTTCTGCTCCGTTTCGAGCGCTGAGTCAGTCTCGAGGATGCCTGCCTGCGCCTTGACGATCTCCCCGAGCGCCCAGAAGGTAACGCCGTCGCCGTAGGGCAGGCAACGCCCCTGCCTCCACGAGATGAGCTCGGGACCTCGGTCGACGACCTGGGACAGCTCGAACACGAGGCGCGACTTGCCGATCCCGGGAACGCCGATGAGCGTGACAAGCTGCGGTGACCGCTCCTGCCGGGCACGTGTCAGTGCGCCCTCGAGCAGAGCCAGCTCTTGCGAGCGGCCGACGAGCGACGCGCCGTGCAGGCGATCCAGTGTGATCCGGGCGCGTGGGGAGAGCGCCTCCCAGGCGGATACCGGTCGCGACTTGCCCTTCGCGTCGATGGGCTGGCGGTCCTCGTACTCGATCGCGTTGCGCGTTGCCCGAAAGGTCATGTCCCCGACGAGCACGCCGTTGACCGGAGCGGCGGACTGGATGCGGGCGGCGGTGTTGACCACGTCGCCGGTAGCCATGGTCTCACCGTGCTCGGGCCGGGCGTCGAGCGAGATGAGCGCCTCACCGGTCGTCACGCCGATCCGCAGCTCGATTCCCCCCTCCCGCGCGAAATCGCGGATGACCAGTGCGGCGCGAACTGCCCGCTCGGGATCGTCCTCGTGTGCCGTCGGCGCGCCGAAGACGGCCATCACCGCATCTCCGATGAACTTCTCCACCGTCCCGCCGTAGCGCTCGAGCTCTTCCTTGAGCCGCGCCTGGTAAGGACCGAGAAGGGCGGCGACATCCTCCGGGTCCATCTCCTCCGCCTGCGAGGTGAAGCCCACGAGGTCGCAGAAGAGGACGGTGACGACCTTTCGCTCCTGTGCCATGTCGTCGCGTGAGCTTACGCCGGTGGGCCGAGGCGCTCCACCACATAGCCGGCTTCGCTGAGGGCGCCGAGGATCGCTCCGCAGTGTGCCTCGTCACGCGTCGAGACCACGATCTCGACCTCCGTCTGGAGCGCCGTCCGCGTCGTCCCCTCCCGATGGTGATCGACCGAGACGATGTTCCCGCGCTCGCGTGCGACGAGGTCGAGGACGTTTCGGAGCTCTCCCGGGCGGTCCGGGATCAGCATGCGGATTGCGAGATAGCGGCCGGAGCGAGTCAAGCCGAGGCGCATGACCGAGATGAGCGTCGTCGCGTCGATGTTCCCGCCCGAGAGCACGATCGCGACCGGGTCGTCGCCTCCCGCTTTCCCGGCCAGCAGGGCAGCGAGACCGACTGCGCCGGCGCCCTCGACGAGGAGCTTCTTCCGTTCGAGACAGAGCACGAGCGCGTCCGAGATCTCCTCGTCCGACACCTCGACCATGTCGTCCAGCGTCCGGTCGAGGATCGAGCCGGCGAGCTCGCCGCGCGACTTCACCGAGATCCCGTCGGCGATCGTGAGGCCCTGCTGGCAGACGACCCCGACGATCCGCTGTCCCGGGCGACTCGCGCGGAGCGCGAGCGAGATGCCGGAGGCGAGACCGCCTCCGCCGACGGGGACGAGGACCGTCTTCGCATCGGGGACCTGCTCGGCGAGCTCGAGCCCGATCGTCCCCTGACCGGCGATCACACGCACGTCCTCGTACGCGTGGACGAGGGTGGCGCCGGTGCTGTCGACGTGCTGTTGCGCCGCGGACACTGCCCCCTCGAAGTCGGTGCCGGCCAGCTCGACGGCGCCGTCGTAGGCGCGTGTCGCCTCGACCTTGGCCATCGGCGCGTCCTCCGGCATGAAGATCGTGGCGGCGATCCCCGCCTCGCGTGCCGCCCACGCGACCGCCTGGCCGTGGTTGCCGGCACTTGCTGCGACGACGCCGGCGCGTCGTTCCTCGGGAGAGAGTGTCGAGATCGTGTTGTACGCCCCGCGGATCTTGAAGGAGCCCGTGCGTTGCAGGTTCTCCGCCTTGAGGAAGACGCTGCGACCGGAGAGACGGGAGAACGTCTCCGTCGGGTAGAGCGGGGTCTCTCGCGCGACCCCGGCCAGACGCTCGCGAGCTGCCTCGATCTCGGCGAGCGTCGGGGCCGCGCCGGGGTCAGACCCCACGGGTCTGACCCCCCTTCTTCGCACCTTGAACACCTTCTCCATGATCTCCCGTACCGCCGTCAGCGGATCGAGCTCGCGCCGTTCCACGGCTTCGAGCAGGCGCTGGAGCTCGGGATCGTCTGCCACTGCGACCTCGAGGTGCGACTTCGCACGGCTCGAAGCCACGGCGAACACCTCGCGCGCGAGGTTTCTCCGCCTCCGTTCGTCGAGCCCGCCGTCCCGCTCGAGCGCCGCGCGATGTGCCTCGAGCTTCTCCCACAGCTCGGCCACGTTCTCACCGTGCAGGGCGTCGGTGAGGACGATCGGTGGCCGCCGTTCGGGCTCGGCGAGCCCGATGATCGAGCGAACCTCGTTCAGCATCGTCTTCGCGGCCGGATGATCCATCTTGTTGACGGCGATCACGTCCGGGATCTCCATGATCCCCGCTTTCAAGGCCTGCACCGAGTCCCCCGAGCCGGGCATGAGAACGAGCAGCACCGTGTCCGCGATCCCGGTCACCTCGACCTCGCTCTGCCCGGCACCGACCGTCTCCACGAAGACTATGTCCTTGCCGAACGCGTCCAGGAGCAGGACGGCCTGGAGCGTCGTCTCCGCGAGGCCGCCCAGGTGCCCTCGCGTGCCCATGGAGCGGATGTACACGCCCGGATCCGTGAAGTGGTCCGCGAGCCGGATGCGATCGCCGAGAAGCGCGCCGCGCGAGAAGGGACTGGAGGGGTCGACCGAGACGACGCCGACCGTGCGGTCCAGAGCGCGCAGGTGCTCGACGAGCGCCGCGATCAGCGAGGATTTTCCCACGCCCGGCGGCCCCGTCACGCCGACGACGACGGCGTTCCCGGTCTCCGGATAGAGATCCTTCACGACCGGATACGCGAGCGGGTCGCCGTTCTCGACCAGGGAGATCGCCCGCGCGAGCGCGCGACGATCGCCCGCCCGTACGCCACTCGTCAGCTCCTCGAGAGCCCACTCCTTCCGCGCCACGATCGCGGAGCCTAACCGCCGTGGATCACGTGGCCCGACGCGCGGCTTCCTTCTCGCGCCTGACTTCGATCTCCTCGAGGAGGGTGGCGATGCGCTCGAGGCCGCCCCCCGCCGCAACGGGCACAGGGGGAAGCGGCTCGACGGCAACCTGCGCGGCGACCGCCCCGCCATTCAGCGCAATCAACTCACCGGCAGCCGCCTCGCCGTACGCCTCGAGCAGGTGATCCCGGTCCGTGCTCGTGACGGGCAGCCACCGCGTCATGAGCAGAGCGATCACGGCGCCCAGGCCGAAGATCGCCGCTGCCGAGAGCATGATCCAGCGCGCGCTGTACCAGCCGAGCAGCAGCCCCGTCGTCGCCATCCCGAGCCCGATGACGACGTAGTTCGTGCTCATGATCGTGGCGAGCGCACGTCCACGGAACCGGTCCGGCGCACCCCGCTGCACGAGGATCTGGTTGCAGATGATGGCCGCGCCGTTCCCCGCGGCGCCTCCGATCGCAAAGGGCACCGCGATCCAGATCGACGGGCTCAGAGCGGCCCCGCCCCAGCCGATCGCCATCAGCGCGATCGAGCCCGCGTAGTGGCGGCGCAGGCCCACCTTGCCGAGCGCCGGTGCGGCGAGGAAGCTCCCGATCACGAGCCCCGCCCCGCTCGCGCCGATCATCACGCCGAAGCCGATGTCCCCGGCTCCGAGGATGTCCTTGACGAAGAACACCTCGGCGACGTTGACCGCTGCGCTCCCAACGAGGACCGTGCTCCAGACGACGAGTACCGTCCGCAGCGGCAGCGCCCGGAGAACGAGCCGGACGCCGTCGGCGACGTCGCGCCAATGCCCGCTCGTCAGGGACTCCTGCGAACGCAGCTGCGACTCGCCGATTCTCGAGACGAGCACCGCGGAGACGAGGAACGTCACCGCGTTCACCGCGTACGGCACCGAGGGGCTCCACACGCTGACCAGGACGCCACCGACGACCGGCCCGACCATCCACGCCGCGTTCTCGATCGTCTGCAGGAGCGAGTTGGCGTTCGTGAGCTCGTCGTCCGGCACGAGATTCGGCAGGCCCGCGTACGCGGCGGGACGGAAGAAGCCCGTCGCGATCCCCGAGACGGCCGCGAGCCCCACGATCCCGAGCGGACTGTCCACGAACGGCAGGGCGGCGAAGACCGCGACGCGGCTCAGGTCTGACGCGATCATCAGGCGCCGGCGCGAAAGCCGGTCGAAGAGCGGCCCGAGCACGAGCCCGACGACGACGATCGGGAGGAAGTCCGCGATCAGGAGCGCCGCGACCCACACGCCCGAATCGGTGCGGGCGTAGATGTCGAGCGTCAGCGCGGTTGCCGCCAGGTACGTCCCGATCCCGGATCCCGCCGAGGCGAAGAACAGGAGCCCGAACGCGGGCGAGCGGCGCAGGAGACCTAGACGGCGGGTGCTCTCCACGGCGCTGGTGACGCTACCACCTGCCTCGGCTTCCCTCTACGGGCTCTTTGTGGCTTGTCCCGTGCAGGCATGCCCGGTAGTGGGGTGCTACGCGCCGCGCATCGACTTGGCCATCCGGCCGGCGACGATGCGCGCGAGACGGACCTGCTCGGGCTTCGAGACAGGTTGGAGCACGGAGGCCATGAAGAGCGCCGCGTGCGCACGAGACTGCTGGACGATGATGATGTCGACGAAGACGGGAACCCCCTGTGCGAACCCGACCAGGCGGAACGCTTCGGACCGTTGCGCAAGACGAGGAAAGGCGAGGCGCTGGAATGTGACGTCGCGCGCGCCTTCGCTCGTGAGCTGCCTGCGGAGGGCGTCGCCGAAGCACGTCTCACCTGCTTTGCTCCTGCCGCGGCGCCAGGACGTAATCGCGTCACTCAGAGATTCGTACACCTGCGCCAGAGAAAGGACGCCGACCGATCCGCGCGCGAACCTCTTGACGCTCTCGGCGGTCAGCGTCAAGTCCGACTCGTCGAGCGCTTTGCAGTAGGAGTCACCTCCCTCGGTGACGGGTGTCGTGCTGAAACCGGCTCCGAGATCCGCCGGGCGAAGAAGCATCGACTTCGCCCGAGCTTGATCTGCGGGCGTAAATCGTTCTTGCGGATCGCCTCGGCCGGCGAGCGCGACGCTCGAACCGGCCAGAGCGAGAAGCACTGCGAGGAGCAGCAGGCGGCGCATCCATCTCATGGTACGGCCCTACGGCTCGTACGCCAGGTTCGGACGGAGCCAGCGCTCGGCCTCGCCGAGCTCGATCCCCTTCCGCCTGGCGTAGTCCTCCACCTGGTCACGCCCGATCCGGCCGACCGAGAAGTACCGAGCCTGCGGGTGACCGAGGTAGAGGCCGCTGACACTGGGCGGCGGCGTCATCGCGAAGGACTCCGTCAGGCGGATCCCGACTCTCTCCGCCTCGAGGAGCGTCATGAGCGTCTGCTTCTCCGAGTGATCCGGGCAGGCGGGGTACCCGTACGCGGGGCGGATCCCGCGGAAGCGCTCGCGGATGAGCGCGTCACCCGAGAGCCGCTCTCTCGGCGCATACCACTCGTGCCGCGCTTGCTCGTGGAGCCACTCCGCGAACGCCTCGGCGAGCCGGTCGGCGAGCGCGCGAACCATGATCGAGCGGTAGTCGTCCAGCTCGGCCTGGAAGCGGTCCGCGAGCTCGTCGGCGCCTTGGATCGCGACCGCGAACGCTCCGACGTGATCGGTCAGCCCCGTCTCCGCGGGCGCGACGAAGTCGGCGAGGGAGCGGTTCGGTCGCGAGTCCCCGTGATCTGCCTGCTGCCGCAACATCGGGAAGCGCTCGCCGCCGTTGAGGACGACGTCGTCCTCCTCCGCCTTCGCCTGCCAGAAGCCGTACACCCCGTGTGCCTGGAGCGAGCCGGTGGCGACCACGTCGTCGAGAAGCTCGTTCGCTGCCGCGTACAGGTCTCGTGCCGTTGCGCCCTTCTCCGGATCGTCGAGGATGGCAGGGAAGCGGCCCTTGAGCTCCCAGGCATGGAAGAAGAAGGTCCAGTCGACGTAGTCGCGCAGGACCGCGATGTCGGCGTCCACGGTCGTCAGGCCGAGCCGGGCGGGGACGGCGAGGTCCTCCTCGTGCCAGTCGATCGGCGTCCGGTTCGCCCGTGCCTCGCCGATCGGAAGCAGCGGCTTTCTGCTCTTGTCCGCGTGCAGGGCGCGGAGCCGCTCCTGGTCGGCGCGGTTCTCCTCGTCGAGGCGCGCGCGCCGGTCTCCGTCGAGCAGTGCGCCGACGACCCCGACGACCCGCGAGGCGTCGAGCACGTGCAGCGTCGGGCGGCTGTACTCCGGAGCGATTCGCACGGCGGTGTGCTGCTTCGACGTGGTCGCCCCGCCGATCAGGAGCGGGAGCTCGATCCCGCGCCGCTCCATCTCCTTCGCGACGTGGACCATCTCGTCCAAGGACGGCGTGATGAGGCCGGAGAGGCCCACGATGTCGCAGTCCTCCTCGAGCGCGGTGTCGAGGATCCGGTCGGCCGTGACCATGACGCCGAGGTCGATGACCTCGTAGCCATTGCAGCCGAGCACGACGCCGACGATGTTCTTGCCGATGTCGTGCACGTCTCCCTTCACGGTCGCGAGCACGATCCGGGTCGCCGACGAGGCGCTCGTCTTCTCCGCTTCCATGAACGGCTCCAGGTACGCGACCGCGCGTTTCATCGCGCGTGCGCTTTTCACGACCTGCGGGAGGAACATCTTTCCGGAGCCGAAGAGGTCGCCGACGATCGACATCCCGTCCATCAACGGCCCTTCGATGACGTCGAGCGGACGCGCCGACTCGGCTCTCGCCTCCTCGGTGTCCTCCTCGATGAAGTCGACGATCCCGTGGACGAGCGCATGCGCGAGACGTTCGCCGACCGGGGCCTCACGCCACGTGAGGTCGACCTCCCGCTGGGTCGCTCCGCCCGTCACCGTCCTTGCGCGATCCACGAGCCGCTCGGTCGCGTCCGGCCGGCGGTCGAAGAGCACGCTCTCGACCCGCTCGAGCAGGTCGGCCTCGATGTCCTCGTACACCGCGAGCTGGCCGGCGTTCACGATCCCCATGTCGAGGCCGGCACGGATCGCGTGGTAGAGGAACGCCGCGTGCATCGCCTCGCGCACGGCGTCGTTCCCGCGGAACGCGAACGAGAGATTCGAGATCCCGCCTGAGATCAAGGCACCCGGGCACCGCTCTTCGAGCAGCGGGATCGACTCGATGTACCACTTCGCGAACTGCGCGTGCTCCTCGATCCCCGTCGCGACGGCGAGCACGTTCGGGTCGAGCACGATGTCCTCGGGCCGGAAGCCGGCCTCGCCGATCAGGAGGTCGTACGCACGGCCCAGGATCTCGACCTTCCGCTCGACCGTCTCGGCCTGCCCTTGCTCGTCGAACGCCATGACGACGACGCCGGCTCCGTAGCGCCGTACCGTCCTGGCCTGCTCGAGGAAGACGTCCTCGCCCTCCTTCAGCGAGATCGAGTTGACGATCCCTTTGCCCTGAAGGCACTTGAGCCCGGCTTCGAGCGCGGAGAAGCGAGAGCTGTCCACCATGATCGGCAGCCGTGCCGCCTCCGGCTCGGTCGCGATCAGGTTGAGGAACGTCGTCATCGCCTGCTCCGCGTCGAGCAGATCGGCGTCCATGTTCACGTCGAGGAGGTTCGCTCCGCCACGCACCTGCTCGATGCCGACTGCGACGGCGCCCTGGAAGTCGTCGGCCTCGATCAGCCGCCGGAACTTCGCGGAGCCGGTGACGTTCGTACGCTCGCCGACGACGACGAACCCGGTGTCGGGCCTGATGACGAACGGCTCGAGACCCGAGTAACGCGGAAGGTGCGCGGGCTCCGGGACGCGCCGCGGAGGGAGCCCCTCGACCGCACGAGCGATCTCCCGCGTGTGCTCCGGTGTGGTCCCGCAGCACCCTCCGACGAGGTTCACGAGGCCGTCCTCGGCGAACGAGCGCAGGAAGCGGCTCGTGTCGCCCGGCTCTTCGTCGTGGAGCCCGAGCGCGTTCGGGAGCCCTGCGTTCGGATGGCAGGAGACGTAGGTGGACGCAACGTTTGCGAGACCCTCGAGGAACGGCCGCATCTCGGTCGCGCCGAGCGAGCAGTTGACGCCCACGAGCAACGGTTCTGCGTGCTCGACCGAGATCCAGAACGCCTCCGCGGTCTGGCCGGACAGGTTGCGTCCACTCCTGTCCACGGCGGTGAACGAGAGCCAGAGCGGGAGCTCAGGTGCAACGTTGGCAGCGGCGACGATCGCGGCCTTGGCGTTCAGCGTGTCGAAGATCGTCTCGACCATGAGGAGGTCGACGCCTCCGTCCCGCAGGGCGGCGATCTGCTCCTCGTACGTCTCGCGAACCTGGTCGAAGGTCACCGCTCGAAAGGCGGCGTCGTCGACCCGCGGTGAGAGTGAGAGCGTGACGTTGAGCGGGCCCAGCGAGCCGGCCACGAAGCGGGGCTTTTCGGGCGTCCGCTTCGTCCACTCGTCGGCCGCGAGGCGCGCGAGGCGGGCGCCTTCGAGGCTCATCTCGGCCGCCGCGTCGCCCAGGTCGTAGTCGCCCTGCCCGATGCGCGTCGCCGTGAAGGTGTTCGTCGTCGCGATGTCGGCGCCGGCGGCGAAGTACGAGTCGTGGATCTCGCTGACGATCTCCGGGTGCGTGAGGTTCAGGAGATCGGGGTCGCCCTGGACGTCCTTGTGATGCCCGCGGAAGCGCTCGCCTCGATACTCGTCCTCGGAGAGTCCCCGCCGGTGGATGAGCACGCCCCAGGCCCCGTCGAGCACGAGGATTCGCTCGGCGAGAAGCTTCTCGATCTGGGTGCGGGCGTCACTCACGAAATCGGCTCCCGCCTAGAGAGTCGGGAGCCGGGAAGGCCCTCTGGCTCTTTAGGCGTTTGGTAACCCGGTCGCCAAGCTGCCGTTCAAAGCTTTCCGGGGTAGACAAAGGCTAGCGCACAGCACGGCTTTTTCCAGTGCAGGTCTCACGCAGCCAGGAGGCCCGGCCACGGACACGTCCCACACGGCATCGCCGAGAGTCGCGACCCGACCTAGTGACACAGTGTCACAAGGCAACTCGCTCAGCCGGTCGTGCGGCCGGACACGGCGAGCTGGTTCTCGGCGTGCACGATTCGTTGCTCGAGCTGCCAGCGGTCGGTCTGCGACTCGCCCGCCTCCACCTTCTCGAGCTCGGCCTTCGCGGCGTCGAGCTGGTCGCGGGCGCGCTGGTCGTCGATCTCGCGCACGTCCACAGCGTCGTCGACGAGCGCAAGCGCCCGGTCGAGCTCGACCTTGAAGAACCCCGGGCCGGTGGCGAACTGGAGGATCTCCGTCGGGCTCAGGTGGATCCGGGTCGAGCCGGCCTTCAGCGTTGCCACGAGCGGCGCGTGGCGAGCCAGCACGCCGATCTCCCCTGCCGCGCCGGGAACCACGATCATCTCCGCCTCGCCGTCGAACGCCGCCCCGTCAGGCGTCACCAGCGAGACGTCGAACTTCGGATGCGACTCCGGCATTAGCTCTGCGCAAGTCCCGAATCCGCTAACGCGAATTCCGGACGCGCGAAAATCCCTGAAGGCGTCCGCTTCGCGGCCGCAATGTCCGTGTGATCCAACATCTGCTCTAGGCTGCCACGGCTTCGGTCTTCCGTGCCTTCTCGACCGCGTCCTCGATCGTCCCGACCATGTAGAACGCCGCCTCGCCGAGCTCGTCGTGCTCGCCGTCCAGGATCGCGCGGAAGCCGCGAATCGTGTCCTCGAGCTTCACGTACTCGCCCGGAGTTCCCGTGAACTGCTCGGCGACGAAGTTCGGCTGGGAGAGGAAGCGCTCGATGCGGCGCGCGCGTCCCACGACGAGCTTGTCCTCGTCCGTGAGCTCGTCCATGCCGAGGATCGCGATGATGTCCTGCAGGTCCTTGTAGCGCTGGAGGACCTGCAGCATGTCGGTCGCCGTCTGGTAGTGCTCGTCCGACACGATGCCGGGCTGGAGGGCACGCGAGGTCGAGTCGAGCGGGTCGACCGCGGGATAGATGCCCTTCTCGACGATCGCCCTCGAGAGCACGACGGTCGAGTCGAGGTGCGCGAAGACGCTCGCCGGCGCGGGATCGGTCAGGTCGTCGGCCGGAACGTAGATCGCCTGCACGGAGGTGACCGAGCCCGTCGTCGTGGACGTGATCCGCTCCTGCAGCTGACCCATCTCGGACGCGAGCGTCGGCTGGTAGCCGACGGCGCTCGGCATGCGGCCGAGCAGCGCCGACACCTCGGAGCCCGCCTGCACGAAGCGGAAGATGTTGTCCACGAAGAGAAGCACGTCCTGCCCCTCGTCGCGGAAGTACTCGGCCATCGTCAGCCCGGAGAGGCCAACCCGAAGGCGGGCGCCCGGCGGCTCGTTCATCTGGCCGTACACGAGCGCGACCTTGTCTATCACCTCGGACTCTGTCATCTCGATCAGGAGGTCCGTGCCCTCCCGCGTGCGCTCACCGACTCCGGCGAAGACGGAGACGCCTCCGTGCTCCTGCGCCACGTTGTGGATGAGCTCCTGGATGAGGACTGTCTTGCCGACGCCCGCTCCCCCGAAGAGGCCGACCTTGCCGCCCTTGACGAACGGTGCGATCAGGTCGATGACCTTGATCCCGGTCTCGAAGATCTCGACCTTCGGCGAAAGGTCACGGAACGCGGGCGGGTCTCGGTGGATGGCCCAGCGCTGCGTACCCTCGGGCGTCGGTCCCTTCTCGTCGATGGGATCGCCGATGACGTTCCAGAGGCGCCCGAGCGTTGCGGCCCCGACCGGGACCGAGATCGGCGCCTCGGTGTCGGTGCACAGCGCGCCGCGCGCGAGACCGTCGGTCGAGTCCATGGCGACCGCGCGCACGCGGTCGTCGCCGAGGTGCTGCTGCACTTCGGCGATCAGCGTCCTCGTGGAGCCGTCGTCCTGGGGAATGTCGATGGCGAGCGCCGTGTAGATCTGCGGGAGCCGATCGGTGAACACGGCGTCGATGACGACGCCCTTGATCTCGATGATCCGGCCGGTGTTCGTGGTGGACTTTCCGTCGTCGGACATGCGTCTCCTGGAGCGAAGGACAGAGGCTGCGCGCGTCTGCGGCGGCCGAAAACGAAGTCTATCTGGGGACGCTTCGAACGGCCGCGGCAACCTGGGCTGAACGCGACTCTGGCTATCCTGGCCGCCAATGTGGACGGGGAGGACATGGCTCCTGGTGGCCACGATCGTGGTCGTCACCGTGACCGCGGTGGCCGCCGTCGGCCTCGCGCTCGGAGGCGACAGCGAGCCGAGCACGAAAGCCGACTACGAGGTCGTCGTCGTCAACACACGGGACCGGATCGACTTCAGCCTCGGCCGGCTGAGCAAAGCCCAGACCCTCGAGGAGCTCCTGACACGGATGGACGAAGCGGCGGAGACGATCGACGACGCCGCGGGCGACCTCGACGACGTCAGCCCTCCGGAAGGGCTCGAGGACCAGCACGAGCGACTCGTCGAGCAGGTCGCGAACCTCGCCGGCGAGGTGCAGGGAACGGCCGATCAGGCTCGCACGCCAGGCTTCGAGGACATCCTCACCGGAGCCGCAGGTCTCGACTTTCCGTCCTGGACCGCGATCAACGCGATCTTCGCCGAGCTCCGTGGGCAAGAGGTCGAGGTACCACCGCTGGCCCGGAAGACGGCGTAGTCATGCGCAGAAGCGGTCTTCGACCGCGCTTCGGCGCTCTAACCGAAGCTGCCGGCGCGCGTCCTAGAGAGTGATGAGGCGCATCTCGCCGATCGTCCTGGTCGCGTGCGCCCTCGCCGGCGCCTGGGGCCTCACGAACGCCTTCGCGGGCGGGAGTGGACACATCCCCGTTCCGGACTTCCCGATCGGCAAGAAGGGCACCGTCCTCCCCGAGTGCGCCTCGCTCGCCGAGGCGAGGAAGAACGCCTGCTACGTCCGCGGGCTGCTGGCGATGGTCGAAAAATCCGGCGACCCGGCGAACGAGCTTCCGCGGATCGACAGGAACGTTCGCACGAGCGGGGGATATCTCGCGACGAACTGCCACATCCTCATGCACGAGGTGGGACGCACCTGGGCACGCCGGCACGGGGTGACGCTCGAGACGATGTTCCGCTACGTCCCCAAGTCGAACGACCCCGGGTGCTCGGCGGGATTCGGCATGGGGATGGTCATGCACCTGGGCACGAAGCTCATCCTGAAGCCGCTCGAGGTGGTGCCGGTCTGCAACCAGCTCCCGACCCGTTTTCGCTCCTACACGTGCTTCCATGGCTCGGGACACGCATTCATGCGCGGGTATCACGGGCAGCTGAAGAGCGCCGTCATCGCGTGCAAGTCGCTCGGCGCCCGCTATACCCCGGACTGCGCGCAGGGCGCGTTCCACGACTACTGGATCTCGCTCGGCGGCGGCGACGGTACGACTCGCCCCACGAGGGCGGACACCAATCCACGATCGGTCTGCGCAAGCTACGCGTATCCGCGCCCGTGCTGGTACCGGTTCTTCTGGGAGCGCAAGCAATCCGCAACCGTCTCGGATCAGCGCGACGTCGCCCGGCTCTGCAAAGGCGTCGCCGGAACACAGCGCGCGGGGTGCATCGGGGGCGCGTCGCTGCTCCTCGCCCGCTACCGCGAGCCTGTCGACCACGCACGGGTCTGTGGCCGGCTCTCGGGCAGCGACGCCCTGAACTGCTTGCGCGGAGTGAACGTCCCAGGCCTCACCGGCGACCGCTATGCACAGCTCCGCCTGCTGCGGGCGTGCTCCGGGCAGCCGAACTCGACCCGCAATGGCTGCTTCGGGTGGTTCGGGCGCACGCTGAACGTCGTCACCGACGGCCGCTTCGAGCGCTCTGGCTGCCCGAGGCTCAAGATCCCCGAAGCGCGCGCAGCGTGCATCGCCGGCGCACGGAAGCTCGGCGAGCCGCTCGGCACCTTCTCGTAGACGACGCCTTATCTGATTGAGACGCTGCCGACTTCACACCCCGCGACATCCCTAGTGCGTTGACATAAAGGGGTCTGCTTCCGCGCGATCGGAATCCGCGCTAGCGGATTTCGATCTTGCGCACTAGATCGCGGGATATGGCCCGGGACGGTGAGTGCCCGGGAGGTTGCTGTCGATCTGAGCGATCTCACGATCCGGCTGCCACGCCGTCTTGAAGAGATTCGCCGTCGTGCTGCGGGCAGACGGATCCTGCGTGCTCGGCATGTCGACCTGGCTCAGCACCCCGAGCACGGCGACTGCAAGTGTCGCCGCGGCGCTCACCTGAACGAAGCTGAGCGACGCCCGACGAGCCCTCCGGACGAGAATCGGCTGCCGAGGAGATTCGAGAGGCGCCGTGCGAAGCTTGTCGGTGAACTCTCGTACGGACTGCTCGAACATCCGGCAATCGGAGCAGCGGTGGAGATGCGAGGACAGCATCCTCTCCTCGAGCTGGGAGAGCTCGTCGTCCAGTCGCAGCGAGACCTGCTCGCGAATGCGCTGACACACCAACGACGCCCGAACCGCGTTCATGTTCGGTTGGACGACGTGAACGCCAACGAGTTAGGCGTTGTGCGATCGAAAATCCGCACGAGCGAATCAGCGATCCTGCGCGGTGCCGACCTCGGACTCCTCGGAGTCCGGCTCGGCCGGCTCGGCTTTCTGCGCGGCCGCCTTCTCGGCCGCCACCTTGGCAGCTTGACGCGCGGCGTTCTGAACGGCCGCCTGCTCGGCGATGTCGAGCGGGTTGATGACCTCCGCGAAGTGGCAGGCCACCGGCTGCCCGCCGGTTGCATGGGGTACGAGCGGGGGCTCTTCGACGGCGCAGATCTCCTGCGCCTTCCAGCAGCGAGTGCGGAACCGACATCCGGAAGGCGGGTTGGCCGGGCTCGGAACGTCGCCCGTCAGCACGATCCGGCCGCGCTTTCCGCGGAGGTTCGGAGACTCGATGGGCACCGCCGACAGGAGCGCCTGGGTGTACGGATGCATGGGCGACTCGTAGATCTGCTTGCGAGTGCCGACCTCGACGATCTTCCCCAGGTACATGACCGCGACGCGATCCGAGACGTGGCGCACGATCGAGAGGTCGTGGGCGATGAAGAGATAGGTCAGCCCGAACTCGTTCTGGAGCTGCGCGAGCAGGTTGACCACCTGCGCCTGAATAGAAACATCGAGCGCGGACACGGGCTCGTCGAGAACCATCATCTTCGGGTTCAGGGCGAGCGCTCGCGCGACGCCGATCCGCTGGCGCTGTCCTCCGGAGAACTCGTGCGGGAACCGATTCGCGT
This sequence comes from uncultured Actinomycetes bacterium, assembly GCA_963721795.1. Lineage (GTDB taxonomy): Bacteria > Actinomycetota > Thermoleophilia > Gaiellales > Gaiellaceae > GMQP-bins7. Next base: position 72,720 of record CAVRLT010000007.1, on the reverse strand, counting down.
GCTCCGGGCTCAAGCCGACGGTACGGAGGAGCTCCTCCACGCGCCGGTTGCCTTCGCCGCGCTTGTAGAGGTCATGGATACGCAGTGGCTCCGACACGATGTCGCGCACCGTCATCCTCGGGTTCAGCGACGCGTACGGATCCTGGAAGACGATCTGGATGTCCCGGCGGACGGGTCGCATCTGCCGCCGCTTGAGGTCGGTGATGTCCTTCCCGTCGAAGATGATCCGCCCGGCGGTGGGCTCGATCAGCTTGATGATCGTCCGGCCGAGCGTCGTCTTTCCGCACCCGGACTCGCCCACGATGCCCAGCGTCTCGCCGTTCTTGACCGTGAGGTCGACCCCGGAGACCGCCTGCACCTGCCCGACGGTGTGCTTGAGCACCCCGGACTTGATCGGGAAGTGCTTGACGAGCTGCTCGACGCGAAGGAGCTCGTCGCCCCCGTTGGTCGAAGCTGCAGCCGCCGCGTCCGTTGCCGTCGACGTCTGGGTCTCGGTCTCGGTCACGAAGGCTCCTCCACGAGGGCGCCGACGACTTGCTGCGCCGCGAGCTCTTCGGCGAAGTGACACGCCGATGTGTGCTTGCCGCCCTCGCCGAACGGCCGGAGCTCCGGAATGTCGGTCCGACACACGGCCCTGCCTTGCGAGTGGAGGCACCTGGGGTGGAAGGCGCAGCCGGGAGGTGGCGAGAGCAGGCTCGGAGGTTGCCCGGGGATCGGATTGAGCCACTCGAGGTCGGCATCGAGCCGCGCGAGTGAGTTCATGAGCCCGACCGTGTACGGGTGTCTCGGGTGGTTGAAGATCTCGTAGACGCCCGCGAGCTCGACCACGCGGCCGGCGTACATGACGACAACCCGGTCGGCGAGCTCGGCGATCAGGCCGAGGTCGTGCGTGATCAGAATGGTCGCCGCGTGGGTTTCCTCCTGCGCAGCGCGGAGCACCTCCACGATCTGCGCCTGGATCGTGACGTCGAGCGCCGTCGTCGGCTCGTCGGCGATGAGGATCCTCGGCTGGTTCGCGATCGCCATCGCGATCATCGCCCGCTGGCGCATGCCTCCCGAGAACTCGTGCGGGTACTGGTTCACCCGGCGCTCGGCGAACGGCACGCCTACCAGGTCGAGCAGCGCGATCGTTCGCTTGGTCGCCTCCTTGTCGCTCATCCCGGAGTTGTGCGTCACGATTGCCTCCGAGATCTGGTGGCCGATCGTGAAGACCGGGTTCAGGGAGGTCATCGGGTCCTGGAAGATCATCGCAATCTCGCCTCCGCGGATCTCGCGCAGATCCTTCGTCGGCATTGTGAGGAGGTCGCGATCGCCGTACATCGCCGTGCCCTTGACGATCTTGCCGGGCGGTTGCGGGATCAGGCCGAGCATCGTCATCACGGACACGCTCTTTCCGGAGCCCGACTCTCCGACGATCCCGAGGGTCTCCCCCGGGAAGAGGTCGTAGTTGACGTCGTTTACGGCATGCACGACCCCGTCCTCCGTGTGGAACTCGACGGTGAGCTCCCGAATGGAGAGGACGGGGTCAGGCACGCGTTCTTTGCTGAGGATCGAGCGCGTCTCGCAGGCCGTCGCCGATGAAGTTGACCGCCAGGGCGAGCGCGACGATCACGACGCCCGGGAAAGTCACCAACCACCATGACGAGAAGCCCTCCTGCGCGCCCTCTCCGATGAGCTTCCCGAGCGCGGGCGTCGGCGGCTGAACGCCGAACCCGAGGAACGAGAGAGCCGCCTCGAGCAGGATGGCGGTCGCGATCAACAGCGTCATCGTGACGACGATCGGTCCGACCGTGCTCGGGAGCATGTGGCGGAACATGATGCGCAGGTCGCCTGCTCCGGCCGCCTTCGCCGCCTCGACGAACTCCTTCTCCCGGAGGGAAAGGAAGGTTCCGCGGACGATCCGGGCGAGCCCGACCCAGATCAACAGCGCGACGATCATCCCGACCCGTGCGGGCTTGCCGTGTCCCAGATACTGGGAGAGCACGAGCAAGACGACGAGGAACGGAACGACGAGGATCAGGTCGACGAGCCGCATGAGCAAGTTGTCGACCACCCCGCCGTAGTACCCGGCTATGGCGCCGACGACCGTCCCGATCGCGGTCGCCACAGTGGCGACGAGCAGGGCGACCCAGAGCGAGGTGCGGAGCCCGAAGATCACGCGGCTCAGGTAGTCGCGGCCGAGCTGGTCGGTCCCGAACAGGTGCCAACCTTCGGTCGTCGGCGGCGAGACGACGTGCTCGAAGTCGAACTCGTCGTAGCCGTACGGCGCGATCTGCTCCGCGAAGATTGCGACCAGCCCCGCCACGACCAGGATGACGAGGCTCACGACGGCGAGCCTGTGCCTGAAGAAGCGGATTCTCGCGTACGCCCACTGGCTGCGCGCCTTTACCTCGAGGCCCGACTCGTGCGCCAGTTCGGCGCCTCCGACCGCTCCCCCTGTTGAGAGAGCAGGGCTGAACGGGTCGGACACAGGTGCGGATCGCTCACTCAAGGCGAACGCGTGGGTCGAGCCAACCGTAGGCGAGGTCGGCGATGAGGTTGAAGACGATCACGAACACCGCGCTCACCATGAGGAAAGCCATGACCGGGTACGGATCTCCTGCGTTGAGCCGAGTGATGAAGAACGTGCCCATCCCGTCGAGGGCGAAGACCGTCTCCGTGATGACGGCGCCGGAGAGGAGCCCGCCGAAGTTCAACGCGACGAGGGTCACGAGCGGGATCAGGGCATTCCGGAAGGCGTGGCTCATCGTGACGCGACGCTCGGGGAGCCCCTTGGCTCGTGCCGTCCGCACGTAGTCGGAGTTGACGACCTCGAGCATCGCAGCCCGCATGAAGCGAGAGTACGTGGCGATGTTCGCCACGGCGAGCACGATGATCGGGAGCGCGAGATGCTGCGCGCGGTCGAGGACGAAATGAATCCCGGATCCCGGATCGACCGAGTTGAGGCTCGCGACGTAGAAGATCCGGACGTCGAACCAGAGGTAGATGTTCACGAACAGGATCTGCAACATCAGCGCAAGCCAGAAGACAGGCATCGCCAGCCCGACGAAGCTGAAAGTCGTGGCGGCGTAGTCGAACCCGCTGTACTGCCGTAAGGCGGAGTACACCCCGATCGCGACTGCGAGGAGAATCGCGAGCAGCTCGGCGGCGACGATGAGCTGCAGCGTGTGGCCCATCGCCCGCTGGAGATCCGGCCAGATCGGCAGGTCGGACACCGTCTCGGTGCCGAACCTGTTCGTGACCGCGTCCTTGACCCAGTAGCCGTAGCGAACGTAGATCGGCTCGGTGAGGTGCTTGCGCTCCTCGATGTTCTGGATCGTCTGCTCGGAGATGTTCGGCTGCATGCGGAGGAACCCGATCGGGCTCGTCACCATGCTCATGCCCCAGAAGACGAGGATGCTCGCCGCGATGAGGACGATGGTGCTGTAGAACAGTCTGCGGATGACGTAGGTGAGCACTTCTACGCTCCTGATCTTAGAACGAAGTCCCGCCCCGGCCTAGTAGCCGGGGCGGGACTGGGCTCGTGTCAGGCGCAGACCCGACACGTGTAACGGTGTTACGTGCCTACGACGTGACGCTCCACGTCTCGGCATTCCACGTCGAGCCCTGCTGGGTCGGGTTCTTGATTGCACCAGAAACCCGGTTCGAGTTCAGCAGGTACGCGGGCCGTGAGAACAGCGGGATCGAGAAGACCTCGTCCGCCAGGATGACCTCGGCGTCGTTCAGCAACTTCGCGCGTGCTACAGGATCGGCCGTGAACTGCGCCTTCTGCAGCATCGCGGAAGCCTTGCGGTTACAAGACGCCCCGTAGTTCTGGTCGCCACCGCAGCCACCGATGCCGAAGTACGTCGGACCGCTGGTCGGCCCGCCGAGGAACGTGAACATCACGACCTGCCAGTCGCCGGAGGTGAGGGTTCCACCACCGAAGAGCACGGCGGGCGAGATGAACCTCGCCGTGAACTCGATGCCGACGCTCTTCAGCTGCCGCTGGATGATCTCGTACGTCTGGGCGCGAAGCGGGTTGCCCGACGTCGTGGTGAAGGCGAACTTGAGCTCGCCGACACCCGGACAGCTGAAGATCTTCGAGTTGCTCGAGCTCGGCGTATCCGGACCGCCGGTGCAGCCGTTCTTCTTCAGAAGCGCGATCGCGTTCTTCTGGCTGAAGGCCCACCGCTTGTACGGCGTCTTGTACTGCGGCTCGAACGGCTTGAAGATGTTGCTCTGGAGCACGGGGATCAGCTTCAAGTTCGCAACCAGGCCGGTCTTCACGTACAGCACCTCGCGGATCTGCGACCGGTTGATGCCCGTGGCGATGGCCTGCCGGACGAACTTCTTCTTCAGGGCCGGATGTGCCTTGGCGCCCTGCTGGAAGTCGAGGTGCTCCCACTGGTAGCTCGGGCCGACCTGCACCTTGAACTTGCTGTCCTTGTAGAAGTCGACGATCTGGATCTGCGGCTGCGGCTCGACGACGTCGCCCTCACCGCTCTTGAGCGCCTGGAACTGGGAAGCGCCCGCGATGTAGCGGAAGACGATCCGGTCGAGCTTGGCCGACGCGCCGGCCCGGAACGCAGCGTTCTTCGTGATGGAGAGCTGCGTGCCCTTCTGCCAGCTCTGGAACTTGAACTGGACCGCTCGAGATGTCGATCGAGTCCGCCCAGAGCTTGTTGAAGTCCTGGCCTGCGACCTTGTGTGCGGGCATCGGAGAGGCTCCGAGGATCAGCTCCCACGCCGCGTACGCCCTCTTCGGCTTGAACGTGACGGTGAAGCTCTTGCCCCTGACCCGGATCGACCTGATGTCCTCCCAACCCTCACGGGACGTGATGTCCCAGTTCGGGTTCATGATCGTCCGGTACGTGGCCAGGAAGTCCGCACCCGTGATCTGCCGGCCGTCGCTCCATCGGGCGGTCGGCTTGTAGGTGGCCGTGGCCGTGAGAGGCTCGGCCTTCAGGAGCTTCGGGACCGACGTGAGGAGGTACGGCTGAAGCTTGACCTTGTCGTTGTAGATGACACCTCCTGCAAGGATGGTGTTCATCACGAGCGACACGGTGTAGCCGTTCCCTTCGGACAGGTAGTTGTTGAGGATGCCGGGCTCCTGGTCGTGCACGATGACCACCGTGCCGGCCGAGGCCCCCTCCGTTGTCGCCGTGGCGGTCGGGCCCACGACGAGGCTCGTAAAGAGCACGAGTGCGCCCATCACGAGCAAGAGTGAACGTTTACGCATGTATCCCTCCGTGTGGTGGTGTCCTGTCATCCACGCGTCACGACAGTTCGGCGCGACTCGAACAGCACGCTGAACGGCGCGATCGGGTGCATGATCATACCTTGTGACGTTCCGGAAACGAATTCGTTAGAAGGGAGAGTGAACGTGCGCATTCCCCGGGCTGATGATCCTCGCGAGACCAACTTCGCGATCGCCGCTGACGACAGCGCTGCTGCCCTGGACGCCGCCGGAAGGCTCTTGGAGGAGGCGATCGGGGTCGACTGGTACGAGGAGTACGGCTCGGACGTCGACCGCGCGGCGCTCGCCCTCTGCCGGGTTCGGCGCGGCTTCGCCGGCCAGCGCGGAGGGCCCCAGCATGGTGACGAGGCCGTCCGCGTGCTCCTCGAGCGAGCGAGCCCCGAGGCGACCGTCTGGATCGCGAGCCGCGCGATCTCGTACCTGGACGAGAACGGCTTCCCCGAGGCCGTCGCGCAGTGGTTCCCCGATGAGGAGCCCTCGCTGTAGGGGCGACGCCGCCTCGCCCTTCGATGCGCAGGATGAACGAGGGCGAGGCAAGCCTCGCCCCTACGTCTCGAGCCGGCGCAGCAGAAGGGCGAGCGGGGCAAGCGCCGCCGCCGCAAGATAGGGCGCGAGCGGCACGCGCCCGGCTTCCTCTCCTCGCACCACGGTCGGCCCGCTGCCGAGGAGGTCCTCGGCCTTCCGCGTCGCGGGCGTGACGTCGCTCTCCGCGTACACGCTCCCGCCGATCGACTTCGCGATCCCGTCGAGGATCGCTCGTGCCGCGAGGTCGGGCCGATACTGCGCCTCCGGGATGTTCCCGGTGTAGACGCGCTCGTCCGGGTCCCAGAGATGCACGAACACGGTCTCGATGGCCGGCGGCCGGCGCAGCAGCGCCCCCAGGCGCGCGCCCGAGACCGGCTGCGTCTCGCCGTCGGTGAGGACGACGAGCAGGCGCTTGCGCGAGAGCGGCGAGAAGAAGCGCAGCGTGCGGATCGCCGCGAGCGCGTCGAGGCGGGTCGCGCTCGTGGCCAGGCTCGAGCGTGGCGGCGGCTGCTCGATGCCGAGCGAGCGCTCGAGCGTCGCCTCGAAGACGTCGGCGTCGGTGCTCGGAAAGAGGTGTGGGAGCACGCGATCCGTCAGCGAGACGACTCCGAACCGGACGTCGCCGAGGGAGGAGCGAACCTCTCGGGCGATGCGCTTCGCGCGCTCTATGCGCTCCTCTCCGTCCACACCACGGCGGGCCAGCATCGACCGTGAGATGTCGACGACGACGAACGCCTCCGCGTCGGTGCGCGTATGCGCTTCGGTCGTGCGCTCGACCACCGGCTGGGCCGCGGCGACTCCGAGGAACGTGCCCGCCGCGATCATCGTCGCGAGCGTGACGACGAGCCGCGACGAGGGAGGCTCGACGAGCCCGAGACTGCCGCGCACGCGTCGCGCCTTCCGTCGCACGAGGAAGAGGGCGCCGATCGGCACGAGCACCCCGAGAGCGAGAAGAGCCGCGAGCGGCGAGAGAAACACGAGGCTCGTCGCCATCGGCTAGTACCCGCTGCCGGGCTCGCTCGCACCGGCCCCCTTCGCGCCGATGCCCCCGGGCGCTGGGTCGGTCCCGGCCTGTCCCTCGGTCACCTCGAGCCCACGCCCTCGCTGGAGTGCGGACTCGAGGTTGTACTTCGCCTCGCCGTTCTCGGGATCGATGCCGATCGCGAGCTGAAGGCTGGCGAGCGTCGCCGACAGGAGCGGGCCGCGTCCTTCCGTCTCCGACACGAAGCGGGCGAGCCCGATAACGCCGATGAGACTTGCCGCTCTCGAACGAGTCACATGGTCGCCGTCGCCGGTCACGACGGCCTCCAGGCGAGCCTGCGCCTCGCTTCGGCTGACCGCGAGCTCCGGATCGGAGATGACCTCGTCGTCGAGGTGGGCGTCTGCCATCGCGCGCAACGCATGCCTGAAGGCAACGTCGTCCGCGATCCCGAGCAAATCCGACGCGGCGGGGAACGGCATGCGGGTGCGGGCGTTCCAGAGACGAGGGTCGGTCGGCGCGACCCGGAACCGAACGTCGCCGGCGGCGAGCGCGTCGCGCGTGCGCGCGACGTCCGCTGCGAGCAGAGCCAGACCGGCCGCGAGCAGCAGGCAGACGAGACAGCCGACGGCCGCCGCGACACGCTTCGTGAGCTCACGGCGGCTCATGTGCGACCCCTCGAGGCGGCGGTGACGGCCAGACCGCCGCCGAAGCGCTCCAGTGCGGTGAGCGCGAGGAAGAAGAGGGCTCCGAGGAGCACGAGCAACTCCGGGAAGCGATAGTCGATGCTCGTCTCCGACGCAGCCTCCTCGGTCTCGCCCTCGGGAGCGGCGAACGCGCCCTGGTCGAGGAACCCCTCGAAGAGCACGCGCGCATCGCTGGAAGGGGCGAGCCCGAACACGCGCAGCTCGATCGAGCTCCGGCGGAGCGCGTCGACCGTCGACGCGACCGCCGCCACGTCGTCGGGCGCCGTCTCCAGGTCGCTGACTAGAAGGATCGAGCCCGCCTTCACGTTGTCGCGCTCGAGCATTCCGCGTGCGAGCTCGAGAGCAGTCGAGATCCGCGTCCCCGCCCTGAACGTCTGCGTCCACGGATTGACCGGGTTGCCGAGCCTCGGAGGAATGAGCAGTCTCAGCATCGGCTGCATCTCGGAGGCCGGCGTCCCGGGCGGTAGGAGCTCGTACGCCACGTCCGAGAAGACGACGAGGCCGATGCTGGCGTCCTCGGCGATGAGTCGGCGGAGTGCGCGGCGGACCGCGTGGTAGTCCTCGTCGGCGATCGAGAGAGACAGGTCGAGAACGACGACACCGGTCGTCCCGCTCGGTAGCAGGCCCTCCTCGCGCGTGTCGAGGCCGCGCGCGGTCGCCGTCGCAGCGGCGACGAGAGCGACTGCCGCGCCCGCGAACGCGAAGCGAATGACACGCGCGCGCCAGGCAGGGCTCGAGAAGGAGCCGACGTCGTGAGTGTCGATCGCACGGCGACCCCGTGAGAACAGACGCGCGATCCGGCTATGTCTCCACACGCGAGCCTCCGTTCCCCTCGGCGGCCTCGGCGGCGGCGATCTCGGGGAGCGCCGACCGGACCCTCGCGGCGAGCCGGTTCGTCTGGTCGACGGGCGGGACTCCCTCGGACCACGCCAGCGTCCTCGCAGTCCGCGCGAGATCCCGATCTCCCCACTCGGCGAGCTCGAGCTCCTCCGCGACGAGCTCGAGGGCGCGGCGCTGCTCCGCAGCCCCATCCGAGCGGACCGACTCCTCGAGCAGCGCGAGGGCTTGCTCGAGCGGGCTCAGGACCGGTTCCGGCTCAGGCTCCGGTTCGGGCTCCGGTTCGGGGGGAGCGCGTCTCGGCCACGCCACGTACGCGAGCGCCGCCGCGGCCAGCGCGGCGAGCGCCGCTCCGCCGAGCAAGAGCACGACGAGCATCCCCGGCGCAACGCGATACGTCACCGCCGGGAGCGAGCTGAGATCGGCACGCCAGGCCGACGACTGGTCGTCCGGCGCGTCGTAGTTGATCGCCGCGAAGCGCGAGTAGACGAGGAGCACCGGCCACTGCGCGGCGATGTTCGACCGGGCTTCGGGGTCGTCCCGCTCCGAGTACGAGATCCGCGCCGGGTCGAGCTGAAGAGGCGCGCTAGGGCCGGACAGCTCACACCCTCCGGAAAGGCACCGGAGCACGTAGGTGGTCCGGACGTGCGACGTGGCTCCCGCGTCGCGGCGAACGCGCTCGGGCCTGCCGACGACCGACCAGGGCGAGAAGTCCGCGGCGATGCGGATCGAGTCCGGATCGATGCGCGACGAGTCGACCGCGACGTGGACGTCCGCCCGCACCGTGTCGCCGAAGAGCACGGTTCGAGGGCCGAGCGTCGCCTGCGCCTCGATCCCGGACGGGTCCTCCAGAGGCGCAACGACCGGGTCGCTTCCACGATCCCAGGTCGCGAAGAAGACGACGAGCGCGCCGGCAATCGCGGCCACGGCAAGCCCGACGAGCACCGGGGTACGGCCTACGTCAGGCACCGATGACCCGCCTCGTTCGGCGAAGGCCGGTCCAGAGCAGGAACGGCTCGAGTACGTCGGCCGGGTCGCTCGAAGACACGAACACCGGGTCGATGTCGAGCATGCGGAACGTCTCGGAAAGCTCTTGTGTACGCGCCTCGTTCGCGGCTCGTCGAGCCTGCGCCTCCTTCTTCCGCAGGCGTACGGGAACGACACGGCCGGAGCGCGGATCGCGGAGAGACACGACGATGCCGCTCACGTCCGGGAAGCTCTGCTCCCACGTCGGGTCCTGGATGACGACCGGGACGAGGTCCCAGCGGTGCTCGAGCGCGGTGAGCCACACGCTATCGGGCGGCAACGGCAGGAAGTCGGAGAGGACGAAGACGAACGTCCCGGGCGTGACCGCGCGCGTGTGCGCGGCCAGGTGCTCGAACGAGCGCTCCAGCCAGTCGGCCGGGCCTGCGTACTCCGACGACCAGAGCCGTGGGTCGCGGAGCTCGATCATCTTCCGCTCCCCCTTCGGCTGCCGCCAGTGCGGATCGCCGTCCGCGTAGTCCAGGTAGCCGACGAAACCGCCGGCGACGCCTGCGCTGGCGAGAACCAACTCCACGACGTGACGCATCGCCAGCGGCTTGTCGAGCCAGGGCAGCGGAGAGGCGAAGTACGACATCTGCGGCCGTCGGTCGCAGACGATCACGACCTTCGGCGCCTCCTCTGCGAAGCGCTCCCTCACGATGAACTCGTCGCTTCCCTTCGCGGTCGAGAGTCGCGCCGATGCCGCCCAGTCGATCGAGTCCATGTCGTCGCCCGGCCGGTACGGACGCGACCCGGCGACATCGGTGCCGGAGCCGCGGCGCAGGCTCCGCATCGTCCCGAAGGAGAGGCCGATGACCCGCCGGCGGGGAACGAGCGGGAACGTCAGGCGCGTTTGTTGGGCCACGCCTCTGCCCTACGCAGAGTGAGGCTGCTCGAAGAAGGGATCCTCTTCCGAGCCGGGGCGCGGCGCCACTTCGAGGCAGGCCGTCCGGAACTCCTCGATCGACTCCTCCCACCCCGACGCCCGAGCGCGCGCCACGAAGCCCGGCGTGAACACGACGCGGTGGACGAGGACGGGGAGAAACAGCCGCTCGATGTCCTCCGGCACGACGAAGCTGCGACCGTCGACGAGCGCCCAGGCGCGCGCCGCCCGCTCGAGGGCGAGGCTGCCGCGGACGGAGCTCCCGATGACCACGGAGTCGTTCTCGCGGGTCGCCCGCACCAGCTCGACGACCCAGCGGTGGAGGACGGCGTCGACGTACACGTGCTGCGCGGCGCTCCGCAGCACGTTCACCTCGGCCACGCTCACGACCGGGCGGAGGTCGCCGAGCGGGTGCGCGAAGCGCTGCTCCACGAGGATGCGAAGCTCGTCGTCGATCTCCGGATACCCGAGCGCGGTGCGGAGGAAGAAGCGGTCGAGCTGCGCCTCGGGGAGGGGGAACGTGCCCTCGTACTCGATCGGGTTCTCGGTCGCGAGCAGGAGAAACGGCGACGGGAGCTCTCTCGTGACGCCGTCCACGGTCACTTGCTGCTCGGCCATCGCCTCGAGCAGCGCGGACTGCGTCTTCGGAGTCGCGCGGTTGATCTCGTCCACGAGGACGACGTTCGCGAAGATGGGGCCCGGCCGGAACTCGAAGTCGCGCGAGCGCTGGTCGAAGATCGAGAGCCCGGTGACGTCGGTCGGCTGGAGGTCGGGGGTGCACTGGATGCGCGAGGTCGTCGCCTCCTTCACGGTGCCCGCGATCGCGCGCGCGAGAACGGTCTTTGCCGTGCCCGGCACGTCCTCGAGCAGGACGTGCCCGCCGCACATGAGCGCGGTCAGGACGAGCCTGATCTCCGCGCGCTTCCCGTAGACGACCGTCTCGATGTTCGCGACGAAGCGGTCGGCGATCTCGCTCGCGCGCTCGAAGTCCTGGGGCTCTCCCTCGCTCTGCGCGACGGCCGGTTCCACCGGCGTGATGCTATCTGGGGACTGAATCGCCATCGCGCTCTCTTTCTACGCGCGCAGCGGCAGGTTGTTAGCCGGTTCTTAGAGCGCTCTTAGACGACGAGCGGGATCTGGCTTCAGCCAGACCGCGGTGTGCACACCGCGGCTACGTCAGCGCCTCCGCGCCACCAACCACTTCCAGGATCTCCTGCGTGATCTCGGCCTGGCGCGCGCGGTTCATGCTCAGGGTGAGCGAGTCGATGAGCTCGCCCGCGTTCTTCGAGGCGTTCCGCATCGCGGTCATCCGCGCACCCTGCTCCGAGGCGGTCGACTCGAGCAGCGCGCGGTAGATCTGGGTCTCGACGTAGACCGGGAGGAGCCGCTGCATGATCTCCTCCGGCTCGGGCTCGAAGATGAAGTCGCCGCGCAACGTGTCGGCGGCGCGCTCCTCCTCGTCGGTCTCGAGAATGTCGGGAGAGATGGGCAGCACGTCCTGCTCGGTCACGCGCTGCGTCAAGGCCGAGATGTAGGTGTTGTAGACGACGGTCACGCGGTCGACCTCGCCCTCGACGAAGAGCTCGGAGACCCGGTGCGCGATCGCCTGCGCGTCTTCGTACGCGGGCCGGTCGGTGAATCCCATGTACGTGCCTACGAGCTCGCGGCGACGGAAGAGGAGCGTCGAGCGGCCCTTCTTGCCGACCGCGATCCACCTCACCTGCTTCCCCTCGGCCTGCAGCGAGCGCTCGAGCGCGAACGCGCGCCTGAGGATCTGCGCGTTGAATGCGCCCGCGAGGCCGCGGTCACCGGTCAGAGGGACGATCGCGACCGTCTCGACGTTATCTCGCTGCTCGAGGAGCGGCAGCCGCACCGAGGTCGACGCCCGCCCCACTCCGGCGATCAGCTCGTTCATCGTCTCGGCGTAGGGCCGCAGCGCGCGGATGCGCTGCTCCGCGCGCCGCAGCTTCGCGGCCGCGACGAGCTCCATCGCGCGCGTGATCTTGCGCGTGTTACGGACCGACTGGATTCGGCGCTTGAGGTCTTGAACCGAGGCCATGGGGCGCTACCCGGCGAGCCCCTTCTCGTCTTCAATGTTGAAGCCCTTGAGGAACTTGTCGAGCTCGGTCTTCAGCGTCGCCTCGGTGTCGTCCGGGATGTCTCCGCTCTCGCGGATCGCCGATAGCACACCTTTCTCGGTGCGGAGGTGCTCGCGCAGCTCGTCGTGGAAGCGCGGCACCTGCGGCACGGGAATCGTGTCGAGGAAGCCGTTGATGCCGGCGTAGATCGCGACGACCTGCTCCTCGAACGGCCACGGCTGGTACTGCGGCTGGTTCAGAGTCGCGACCATGCGCTCCCCTCGCGCGAGCGCGTTCTGGGTCGCCGTGTCGAGCTCCGATCCGAACTGCGCGAACGCCTCCAGCTCGCGGTACTGAGCGAGGTCGAGGCGCAGGCGGCCGGCGACCTTGCGCATCGCCCGCTGCTGAGCGTTCCCGCCCACGCGCGAGACGGACGTCCCGACGTTGATCGCCGGACGCACGCCGGAGAAGAAGAGGTTCGACTCGAGGAAGATCTGCCCGTCGGTGATGGAGATGACATTGGTGGGGATGTAGGCGGCGAGGTCGCCGGCCTGTGTCTCGATGATGGGGAGCGCCGTGAGCGACCCTCCGCCGAGGTCGTCGGTGAGCTTGCAGGCACGTTCGAGCAGTCGCGAGTGCAAGTAGAAGACATCGCCGGGGAAGGCTTCGCGACCCGGCGGGCGCCTGAGCAGCAGGCTCAGCTGCCGGTAGCCATCGGCGTGCTTGGAGAGGTCGTCGTAGATGACCAGCGCGTGCTTTCCGTTGTAGAGGAAGTGCTCCGCCATCGCGCAGCCCGCGAATGGGGCCATCCACTTGATCGGCGCCGCCTCCTGCGCGGGCGCCGAGAGGACGATCGTGTACTCCATTGCCCCCTCGTCTCGGAGGCGCTCGACTACCTGGGCCACCGTCGACCCCTTCTGCCCGATCGCGACGTAGACGCAGATCACGTCGCCGCCGCGCTGGTTCAGGATCGTGTCGATCGCGATCGCGGTCTTGCCGGTGGAGCGGTCGCCGATGATCAGCTCGCGCTGTCCTCGGCCGATCGGAATCATCGAGTCGATCGCCTTCAGGCCCGTCTGCAGCGGCTCCTTCACGGGCTGGCGGCTGATCACGCCGGGCGCCTTGAACTCGAGCGGGCGGCGCTCCGTCGACTCGATCGGACCGAGGCCGTCGAGCGGGTTTCCGAGGGGGTCGACGACGCGGCCGAGCAGCCCCTCGCCGACCGGCACGCTCATGACCTCGCCCGTGCGACGAACCGGCTCACCTTCCTTGACCTTCGGCCACTCCCCGAAGAGCGCGGTGCCGACGTTGTCCTCCTCGAGGTTGAACGCGATGCCGACGACGCCGTGCTCGAGCTCGAGCCGCTCGAGAGCGACGCAGTTCTCGAGGCCGTGGATGCGGGCGATGCCGTCGCCGACCTGGAGGACGGTGCCGACCTCGGAGAGGTCGGTCTCGACGTCGAACTCCTTGATTCGATCCTTGAGGATCGAGGTGATCTCTTCGGGCCTGAGTTTCAAATTCTCTCCTTGCGTAGGGGCGAGGCTTGCCTCGCCCTCCAATGGGCGGTGACGAGTTCTTGGCGGAGGCGCTCGAGCCGGCCGCGCACGCTGCCGTCGGCGCGGTACGAGCCGACCTGGAGGACGACTCCCCCGACGAGGCTCGGGTCGACCGAGCGGGTCGCCTCGACCTTTCGGCCGGACGCCTGCTCGATCTTCTCGACGATCGAGCGAGCTTCGTCGTCCGAGAGCTCGTGCGCAGTCGTGAGCTCGACCGTCAGACGGTTCTGCGCGCGCGCGACGAGCGCCTCGAGCTCGGCGTTCATCTCCACGAGCTCGCCTGCTCGGCCCTTGTCGGCGACGAGGCGGAGGAAGTTGCGCACGAGCTCGTCTGCGCCGGCGGCGATCTCTCCCGCCACGCGCGCCTTCTCGAGAGGATCGATCTGCGGGTTGCGCAGGAACGCGCGCAGCTCGGGGACGTCTTCGAGCGCGCCGGCGAGCGCGGCGAGGTCCGCGGCGACCTCGTCGAGCCTGCCCTCGTCCTGGGCGGCCTGGAAGAGCGCCCTGGCGTACATGCGATGCGCGACGGCCATGTGGGCGGCTAGCCCTCCTTCTCGAGAGCCGAGAAGTCGAGCTCGGCGATCGCCTCGTCGATCAGGCGCCGCTGGTCTTCGGCGTCGAGGACCTTGCCGGTGACGCGGGCGGTCGCCACGAGCGTCAGGTCGGCGACCTCCGAGCGGATCAGGTCGAGCGAGCGCTTCGTCTCCGCGTCGATCTGCCGGCGGGTCTCCTCGAGCCGGCGCTGCCGCTCCTCCTCGGCCTCTCCCTTCACGCGCTCGATCTGCGCGTCGGCGACCTTGCGTGCATCCGCGAGGATGTCCGCCGCCTCGCCCTTCGCCTGGCCGATCAGCTGCTTGTGCTGCTCGAGCAGGTCGCGCGCCTCGGCGCGAGCGTTGTCGGCCTCCTCGACGGCTTTCCGGATGCGGTCACGGCGTTCGTCGATCGTCTTCTGGATCGGGCCGAAGGCGAACCGCTTGAGGACGAAGAACGTGATCCCGAAGCAGATGAGCGTCCAGATCATCAGCCCCGGGACGACGTCGATCAGGCCGCCGGAGCTCTCCTCTTGGGCTTCTTGGGCGAGAAAGAAGAACGACGACATTCGACTCAGTTGTGCGCAAGACCAGCATCCGCTAGCGCGGATTCTGGTCGCGCAAAAATCCCTGAAGGCGTCCGCTTCGCGGCCGCGGTGTATGTGGTGGTCACTATCAAGCCCCTAGATGAGCACGTAGGCGAGCAGGCCGCCGATCAGGCCGTAGAACACGACCGCCTCGGTCAGCGCGAAGCCGAGCCACTGGATACCGGTCAGCTCACCACGCAGTTCGGGCTGACGTGCGACCGCCTGAATCATCGAGCCGAAGATCGTGCCGATGCCGATGCCCGCACCGAGCGAGCCGAGCCCGATGCCGAGCGCGAGCGCGATGGCCTTCCCTGCGTCGGCGCCGTCTTCGGCGGCGGCGAGGAAGGTGAACGAGGAAAACATGGACGTGGGTCCTCCTTTCAGTGCTCGGGCTCGATGGCCGAGCCGATGTAGATGGCGGACAGGGCGGCGAAGATGTACGCCTGGATGGAGACGACGATGACGACCTCGAAGAGGTAGAAGAGCGTCGCCGCCGGGATGGCGACGACGGCGAGGAAGACGTTACTGAGCACGAAGATCAGCCCGATGAAGGTCAGGATCAGCATGTGGCCGGCGAGCATGTTCGCGTAGAGCCGCACGGACAGGCTGATCAGGCGCATGAACTGCCCGAGGATCTCCAGCGGGATGATCAGCGGGAGCATCACCTTCGGCACATCGGGGATCCAGCTCTTGAAGTACTTCACGGCGCCGTTCCAGCGGATGCCCTCGACGTGCGTGAAGACGAAGGTCATCAACGCCAGCGCGAGCGTCACCGAGAGCGTCGATGTCGCCGCGAAAATCGCAAACGTCGGCAGCTCGATCCCGGCGATCTCGAAGCGCTCGTCGGAGAGCGGGAGCGGAATGAACCCGAGCATGTTGACGACCCAGATGAAGACCATCAGGGTCGCGACGTACGGGAACCAGCGTCCGATCGCCTTCGTCGGCAGGCCCTGCTCGGCCACCTGCACCTGAGCGATGTCGTAGATCGTCTCGCCGAGTGCCTGGCGACGATCGGGATCCTTGCCCACCTTGACGCGCATGAAGAGGATCCCGATCGCGATCGAGACGACCATCCCCAGGATCAGGTACGCGACCGCCTTGTTCAGGGACATGTCGATCGGCCCGATCTTCAGCTCCGGCCCCCAGGTCTGGAGCTCCCACTCGTGGGCGGGGTCGAAGTCGCTTTCCTCTGTGGGGACCGAGGGTGGCTCCTCTTGCGCGAGCGCCGTCGCCGGCAGCGCCAGGGCGGCGAGGAGCAGGAGGAGCGCCAGACGCTTCACGCCTTCGCCTCCCCGGCGAAGTACTGCGCCAGCCCGACCCCGAGCTCGACCGTGAAGGCAAGCGCGTAGAGCCCCGCCGCGGCGATGCCGACGCGCTCGTCGGTGACCGTCACCGCGACGAGCGGAACGCCGACGAGCAGCGCGCGAGAAGTTGTGCCGATGCCACGCATCCCTGCCGCGGCGAGGTTATCCGCGCTGTCGGGGAGCCGCGTCAGTACGAACGCGAACGCTTCGGCCGCAGCCCACAGGACGGCGGCCAGCGCCCAGCCCGAGAGCGGCCACCCGGCCACCACGAAGACCGGGAGCGCGAGGACGATCACCGATCCGCCCGCGATCGCCGGAGCGAGCTTGCTGGGCAGCGGGCGCGGTGTCGAGAAGATCCCGGCGCTCATGTCGTCCCTTCCCGCGAGTAGACGCGATAGACGACGAGCACGCCGAGCGGTATGCCGACGACGGCCCCGATGAGCAGGCCGATCTCCCAGCCGCCAAGGGCCCATCCGACGAGCGCGCCAACGGCCATCGAGCCGAGGAGTGCGCCGAGGAGGAGCCCTGAGGCGGTGGCGAGAGAGTGAGGTGAGGAAGCCGCGTCCGGCGTCATCTCCAGCGAGAGCATACCACCTGCTTGTAACAGTCTCTTTTCCGTCATAGAGCCAAAATCGGCGATGTTCGTGACCCGACTAGGATTCGGCGTCGATGGAGCGTCTCGTCCTCGTCCACGGCAGTGTCGTCGGCGGGCGGGGAACGTGGCGCACACAGGCCCCGCTCGCCGAGCGCTTCGAGCTGGTGGTGCTGGAACGTCCGGGGTTCCCGCCGAACCCTCCCGTCGAGCGCGTCGACTTCGCCGAGGACGCGAAGCTCGTCGCCGGCCTGCTCGAGCCGGGCGACCACCTCGTCGGCCACTCGTACGGCGGCGTGATCACGCTGCTCGCAGCCGCAGCACGGCCGGGGTCGCTGCGCTCGCTGACGGCGATCGAGCCACCGGCCACGCAGGTCGCGATCGACGATCCGGCCGTGGCTGCTTTCGCGGCCGGCGGGCTCGCGCTCTATGCCGATGGCCAGACCGATGACATCGAGGGTCTCCTGCGGAGGTTCATGCGCGCGGTCGGCTCCACGTTCGAGCCTCCTTCCCCGCTTCCGCCGGAGCTGGAGCAGGGCGCGCGGGCGCTCGCCGTCGAGCGCGGCCCATGGGAGGCCGAGATCCCGCTCGCGTTGCTCGCCGCGACAGCGTTTCCCAAGCTGATCGTGTCCGGCGCCCACCACCCGGCGTTCGACGCGATCTGCGACACGCTGGAGCGCGAGCTCCACGCCGAGCGAGTCGTCCTCCCCGGCTACGGCCACGCCGCGCAGCGTCACCCGGACTTCAACACCAGCCTCGCCGATTTCGTGGAGCGCGCAGCCTCGAGCCAGGATCCGCCCGAGTGAAGAACGGCAGCGTCAACTGTCTTGAGGTCGCGATCGGATCCCGCCATCCCGGGTATCTCCTCGCTGCGCTGAGGTCAGCCGAGCTGCGAGATCACGCCTTGTGACACTGTGTCACAAGGCGCTTACGCGGTCTTGCGCTCGGGAGGCTTCGTCTCCGCCTGCTCGCTTTCTCGGCGGCGGATTCGGGGGTTCATCAGCTTCACGATCTCGAGCAGGTAGATGACGAAGATCGAGAACGCGATTGCGGCGAACGCGATCCCCGCGACCGCGACCGTCTGCCAGAGGTGCCACTCGCCGCCCTCCCTGAACGGGACGAAGCGGGTCGCGAGCGCCGCGCCCGCCAGGCTCGCGCACCAGAGCCACATCGTCACCGCCGCGCGCCGCTGCGAGAAGCCGATGTTGAGGAAGCGATGGTGGAGGTGGCCCTGGTCCGCCGTGTAGATCGGCCGCGAGTGCTTCAGCCGCCGCGCGACGACGAACGAGGTGTCGATGATCGGCACGGCGAGGACGAGCAGCGGGAGCAGGAGGACGACCGTCGACGCGGTCTTCAGCAAGCCTTGAATCGATACCGAGGCGAGGATGAACCCGAGGCACATCGCCCCCGAGTCGCCCATGAAGATCCGCGCGGGAAAGAAGTTGTGTCGGAGGAACCCGAGGCACGAGCCTGCGACGACCGCGGAGAGGATCGCGGGGTCCGCCTTTCCGAGCGACAGCGCGAGCGTCGCGTACGTGGCGCCGGCGATCGCACATACGCCGGCCGCGAGCCCGTCGAGGCCGTCGAGGAAGTTGACCATGTTCATCACCGCGACGATGAAGAGCATCGAGAGCGGCACGCCGAGCCACGCGGGCAGGTCGACCACGCCGATGAAGGGAAGCGTGAAGTGGTCGATCCAGACGCCGAACGAGGGTGGAATCGCTGCCGCGAGGAGCTGCCCGGCGAGCTTCGCCGGAGGCGAGAGCCCGCGGAAGTCGTCGATCGCGCCGATCACCGTCGCGATCGCCGCGCCCAGCAGCACGCCTCGACTCTCCCCTGACAGATCGAGGAAGGCGAGCGCGGGCACGAGGATCCCGAGGAAGATCGCGAGCCCGCCGAGCCGCGGGATCGGACGGCGGTTCAGGCGGCGCGCGTCGGGCCGGTCGACCGCGCCGAGCATGCGCGCCATCCCTCCGACCGCCGGGGTGAGAAACACGACGATCGCGAACGCGATCGCGGCTCCGTAGAGAACCTCGGGCGTCGCCCTGAGCTCGTCCAGCACGATCCGTTACTTCGTCCCGTACAAGCGGTCGCCTGCGTCACCGAGGCCCGGGAGGATGTACCCCTTGTCGTTCAGCCCGCGGTCGACCGAGGCGACGACGATGCGCACCTCCGGATGCTCCCCGTGCACGCGCGCGATTCCTTCGGGCGCCGCGATCAGCGCGATGAGGCGAATCGACGTCGCGCCCGCCCGCTTGACCGTCTCGACCGCCGCCGCCGTCGAGTTGCCGGTGGCGAGCATCGGGTCGAGGAGGATCACGTCGCGATCGGCGATGTCGCCGGGCAGCTTCACGAAGTACTCGACGGGCTCGAGCGTCTCCTCGTCGCGGAAGAGCCCGATGAAGCCCACGCGCGCGCCGGGAACGAGCGAGAGCACCGCGTCGAGCATCCCGACTCCCGCGCGCAGGATCGGGCAGACCGCCACTTTCTTGCCCGAGATGCGGCGCGCGGCGGTCAGCTCGAGCGGCGTCTCGATCTCGATCTCCTCGTCCGCGAGATCCTTCGTCGCTTCGTAGGTGAGCAGGAGCGTGAGCTCGTTCACCAGCTGCCGGAACATCTGCGTCGTGGTGGTGACGTCCCGCAGCAACCCGAGCTTGTGCTGCACGAGCGGATGAGTCACTTCGGTCACCGTCCCGGTGCCCGAACTGACTAGATGTGGGGTCGTATCCATCGCTATGCTCTCTCTAGGCGCTTTCCAGGCCGAAGGTCGGGAAAGCGCCTTTGCGGGGGTACAGCGGCCGCCGCTCGCACAGCGCGGTGCTTCTCGCCGAGAGCGCCGAGAGATCGGGGTCGGGCCCGAGCGCTTCGCACATGATCCGCCCGACCTCCCGGAAGTCTTCCTCGTCGAAGCCCCGGATCGTCGGCGCGGGCGTCCCGACGCGAAAGCCGGACGCAACCGTCGGCGCACGCTCGTCGAAGGGCACCGTGTTCCGGTTGACGGTGATGCCGACCTCGGCGAGCCGCTCCTCCGCGTCCTTTCCCGTCCACTCCGTGGAGCGCAGGTCGACGAGAAGAAGATGCGTGTCCGTGCCACCGGTGAGCACGTCGAGGCCGCCAGCTTGCAAGGTCTCCGCGAGCACGTCGGCATTCGCGCGGACGCGCTCCTGGTAGCGGCGGAACGGCTCCGAGGCTGCGATCAGGAAGCACGCGGCCTTCGCGGCGATGACGTGGTTCAGCGGACCGCCCTGCATCCCGGGGAACACGGCACGGTCGACCGCCTGGGCGTGCTCCTCCTTGCAGAGGATGAATCCCGAGCGAGGCCCGGCGAGCGTCTTGTGCGTCGTCGAGGTGACGAAGTCGCAGTGCGGCACCGGGCTCGGGTGGATCCCGGCGGCGACGAGGCCCGCGAAGTGCGCCATGTCGCAGAGCAGCAAGGCCCCGACGTCGTCCGCGATCTCGCGGAAGCGCTCCGCCTCCACGGTTCGCGGATAGGCCGAGCCCCCGCAGACGATCAGCTTCGGCCGATGCTCGCGCGCGAGCGCGAGGACGTCGTCGTAGTCGACGACGTTCGTCTCGCGCGACACGCCGTAGTGAACGACCCGGTAGAGCCGCCCGGAGAAGTTCACCTTGAGGCCGTGCGTGAGATGGCCGCCGTGCGCGAGCTCGAGCGAGAGGATCGTGTCGCCCGGCTGGAGGCACGCGAAGTACACCGCCATGTTCGTCTGGGCGCCCGCGTGGGGCTGGACGTTCGCGTGCTCCGCTCCGAACAGCGCCTTCGCGCGGTCGATCGCGAGCTGCTCGATCTCGTCGACGACCTCGCAGCCGCCGTAGTAGCGCCGGCCCGGGTAGCCCTCGGAGTACTTGTTCGTCCCCACGTTGCCGACCGCTTCGAGCAAGGCCGGCCAGGTGAAGTTCTCCGACGCGATCAGCTCGATCTCGCCACGCTGCCGCTCGAGCTCGCGCTGGAGGAGATCGGCGATCTCGGGGTCGACGTCTGCGAGGCCGGCCGAGCGGAGGTCCTCGAGCGTCAGCTGGGACACGGCCATCGACGGGATGCTACTGCGCCGCCGCGAGGGCCTCGGCCGCCGGAACGGCACCTTCGCGGAGCACGCGCGGCTCAGGGCCCGTCAGATCGAGCACGGTTGACGGCGTCCCCGGCAAGTCACCGCCGTCGACGACAGCGGCGACCGCGGATCGGATCTCCTCCGGAACGTCTGCGACGCGGCGCGGATCAGGCCCGCCGTGGACGTTGGCGCTCGTCGCCGCGACCACCCCGACCGCCTCGAGTATCTCGCGACCGTGCCCGGCGACGCTCGGCACTCTCACGCCGATCGTCTCCGATCGCGAGCCGGCCAGCCACGGGTATCGCCGCGCCGGATTCGACGCGACGAGCGTGTACGGCCCGGGCAGAAGCCGCTTCAAGACGTCGATCCCGGCGAGCTCGGGAACGGACTCGAGCAGCCGCTCGAGGCTCGCCGCCATCGAGCGCGATCGGCTGATCTCGCGAACGGCCTTTCACTTCGGACAGCCTTCGTACGGGTTCCTCGCTGTGCGGCGTGCACGCGAGCCCGTACACGGTGTCGGTCGGGATGACGACCAGCTCACCTGCGAGGATCGCAGCGATCGCCACTTCGGTCGTCGTCACACGGATCTCGTTCCTTCGACCACTCGCGGCCGGCCGGCGAGATCTTTCGTTTGTCGGACGTCGACGTATCCGATCCTCGAGAGCAGATCGGCCACCCGCGTTGCGTCTCGCTCCGCGGTCTCGAGCACGATTGCCGCCATCAGGCTTCAGCAACCCCGCGGCCGCCCGCGCGACCGCATCGGTAACCGAGACCTTGTGGCTCAGAGCCACTTGGGAATGTTCCGCCACGAGCGCGACGCGCGGTTCCCAGTCGCGCACCTCGGGGTCGAGCTTCTCGATCTCGTCGGGTCCGACATACGGCGGGTTCGACACGACGAGGTCCCATGGTCCGTCCGGAAGGCCGTCGAGGGCGTCGCCGTGCACGAGGTCGACCTCGAGTCCCGTCCTGGAGACGTTCTCCTCTGCGACCTCGAGAGCGTGCGGCGACACGTCCGTTGCCGTGACCTTCGCGCCGGGGTGCTCGTCGGCGATCGCGAGCGCGATCGCACCGCTCCCCGTGCCGACGTCCAGCACCCGCGGCTCGCTCATCCCGGCGATCCGCGCGAGGCAGCGCTCGACGACGATCTCTGTCTCGGGCCTCGGCACGAGCACACGCGAGTCGACCGTGAGCGTCAGCCGCCGGAACCCCCACTCGCCGAGCACGTAGGCGAGCGGCTCGCGACGCTCGCGTCGGTGCAACCAACGACTCGAGCTCGTCGAGCGTGGCGGCGTCCAGCTCGCGGCGGCCGTCCGCCCGCACGGCACTCCGGGTCGTGCCGAGCACATGGGCGAGCAGAATCTCGGCGTCCACGCGCGCCGACTCGCAACCCGCCGCGGCGAGCCGCTCCGACACGTCGGAAATGGCGGCCGCAGCCGTGGTCACGCCGAAGCGGCGGCGAGCGCCTGCCGGCGCTCCTCGGCCTGGAGCGCCTCGGTGAACTCCGCGAGGTCGCCCTCGAGCGCCTGGTCGAGCCGGTGGGCCGTCAGCTTGATCCGGTGGTCGGTGATCCGGCTCTCGGGGAAGTTGTAGGTGCGGATCTTCTCGGCGCGCTCGCCGCCGCCGATCTGAGAGCGACGGGTCGCCGCGAGCTCAGCCTGCTGCCGCGCGCGCTCCGCGTCGTACAGCCGCGCGCGAAGGACGCGCATCGCCTTCTGGCGGTTCTGGAGCTGCGACTTCTCGTCCTGCATCGCGACGACGATCCCCGTCGGAAGGTGAGTGATGCGAACCGCAGAGTCGGTCGTGTTCACGCTCTGCCCGCCCGGGCCCGTCGAGCGCATGACGTCGATCTTGAGGTCTTTCTCCTCGACCTCGATCTCGACCTCCTCGGCTTCGGGCATGACCGCCACGGTCGCGGTCGACGTGTGGATCCGCCCCTGGGACTCGGTCTCCGGCACGCGCTGCACGCGATGCGTTCCGCCCTCGTACTTGAAGACGGAGAACGCGCCCTGGCCCTTGACCGCGAAGACGATCTCCTTCACGCCCCCTGCCTCGTTCTCGCTGGTCGAGAGCGTCTCCGTCTTGAAGCCCCGCCGCTCGGCGTAGCGCGAGAGCATCCGGTAGAGGTCTCGCCGCCCAGAGCGCTGCCTCGTCCCCTCCGACTCCCTGCCGCACCTCGAGGATCACGTCCTTCTCGTCGGCGGGATCCGTCTCGACCAGCGCGAGCCGGAGCTCGTCCTCGAGCCGCGTGACGTCGGCCTCGAGGTCGGCGGCCATCGTCGCGAGCTCGGGATCGCTGCGAGCGGCGTCGAGGTCGTCTCGCGCCTGCCGCCATTGATCCGCGAGCTTCTTCGGGCCTTCGAGCTCCTTGAGCCGGCGTCCCGACGCCGCCGCCTTGCGGTGGTCGTTGTAGACCGCTGGATCGGACATGAGCTCCTGCGCTTCTGCGTAGGAGCGTTGAAGCTCGTCGACGAGCTCTTCGATCG
Organism: uncultured Actinomycetes bacterium; assembly: GCA_963721795.1. Taxonomy (GTDB): domain Bacteria; phylum Actinomycetota; class Thermoleophilia; order Gaiellales; family Gaiellaceae; genus GMQP-bins7. The sequence continues at coordinate 49,333 of CAVRLT010000007.1, read as the reverse complement.
CGGACACGGGGTGATCGTAGCCTCGGTTCGCAGGGGTCAGGCTTCAGCCTGATCCCGTTCTCGGCGTTCCGCTAGGCCAGCTCGATCTCGGCCGGCAGCTCGTCCGGCGGGCCCTCGGGCGCGAGCTCCTCGCGGACCCTCGCGTCGAAGTAGACGTACGCCGTCGTGAGGGCGACGAACGGCATCGCGAGCGCGTACACGACGCCCGCGACGATGTTGAGGAGCACGAGCGGCGCTTCCGTCAGGAAGATCATGAGCGCGCCGAGCAACGGCCCTGCTGCGAGCGCCAGCAGTGCGCCGATTCCGACGATGAAGGCAACGCGAAGCCAGCGACCCCAGACGAGCGCCGAGCTTCGGCGGAGACTCTGCAGCGCCGAGCGATCCTCGAGCTCGACGACCTGGGCGAGGAGGAGCCAGCTCACTGCGAGCCAGATCGCGACGGGAACGAGGAACCCGGTGGCAGAGAGCACGACCCAGATGGCGACACCAGCCGCGAGCCCGGCGAGAAGCGGGCGAGATCGCTTCAGGGCAAGCCGATACGCCCGCATCGGGCCGACGTCCCGCCCCTGGTCGATCTCGACGAGCGCGCACACCGTCGCGGCCTGGACCAGCGCGAAGCCGAGGAGCGTGAGCATGGTTCCGACGGCGACGAGCAGAAGCACGAGCCAGCCGGCGGACTCTCCGGTCGTATCGACTCCCGCCAGCCCGAAGCCGCCGAGGATCACTCCGTGGACGACGGAGATGACGACGCTGAGCGGGATGAGCAGAACACCGATCCCGAGGAAGAGCGACGCATGCTTCACGTACATCCGGCCGGCGGACGAGAGGATCTGACCACCCGTTCGGCGCCGCGCAAGGCGAAGCGGCGCCACCGGCCGCCAGGACGTCCGGGTCACGACGAAGATCACGAGCGCCACCAACGCGCCGAGCAGGAGAAGGGTGATCGTGGGATCGCGCAGCAACTTGATGAGCGCCGTCGAGCCTCTGGCAACGGCGCTGCAGAAGAAGTCGGTCGCGCTCGTCCCGAACACACCCCCGGTAGGCACCGCGTAGCTGCGGTCTCTCCACTCCTCGGACCAGGAGATGGGCGCGGTCCACTGGCTCTTCAGATTGGGCCCTGTCGGGCCGTTGAAGAACGCCGGCTGAAGCTCTCCCCAGCGCCCCTCGAAAGCGAGCCACGGGAACGCCGCCACCGCCGAATCAGCATCGCTCGGGATCGTCTTCACGTCCGGACGGAGCTCGAGATGGGGACCGCGCGTGTCGTCGCAGCCGACGCCCGCCTCCGCCGAGCTGCCGATGTAGAGCGCCTCCGTGTACTTGTTCGCATGGGAGCCGGCGCCCGGGTAGACGACGGGGTGAGTGCCGTCGACGAGCTCGAGCTTGTCCTCGCCCCAGTCCGCGCGCTCGGCGCCCTCGTGCGAGCTGTAGCCCACCGCGACCGGCTCCTCGGAGAGCGCGGCGGCCGCGTCGGCAGCGTCGAAGTTGAGCTGGATCATCTCCCAGTCGCCTTCGTGCAGGTTGTTGAACTCGTTGTAGGTGTAGAAGAGCCAGTACTGGAGCGCGAGCTCCCCCGGACGTGCGGGCTCCGTCGCGACGTGTGCGTAGACCGCGGGGTCGCTTCCTTGGACGAGGCGCTGCGTCCAGCGCTCGTAGTCGCATCCCGGTTCGAGCGTCGAGCCCGGGAAGTCGAGGTGGTACTCGAAGCGATTTCCGAGGTCGGTCGCGAGCGGGCCGATCTTCACCAGGTCGGTGACGTTCCAGGGCCCGCGGAGCGCCACGGTCGGCTCGTCGAACAGGAGATCGACGTCGATCGGCCCGTACTTCTCGCCGTACCCGCACGCCTGGGCCTGCTCGACGATCCGCACGACCGGGGCGTACTTCGCGGCGAGCGCCGTCTCGTCCGCCAGGTCGGCGCCCGCGACGGCCGGAAAGCCGAGCGCGACTGCCGCGAGCACGCCGAGCAGCGCCAGGCCGGTGTGTTTTCCGATCACTCCTCGGGTTTCGACGCGAAGAGGTCCATTCCCAGGCGCTGGGAGAGGAACTTCGCAGCGAGCTGACCTCTGACGCTGTTTCCGGCAGCGTCGAGCGGCGGTGAGAAGGTGCCGAGCCCGCCCTTTCCAGGCGCGACGGTCACGATCCCGCCGCCGATCCCGCTCTTTCCCGGCAGCCCGATGTCGTAGAGCCAGTCGCCCGAGGTCTCGTAGAGGCCGGCAGTCGTCATCACGGCCAGCGCGTAGCGGCAGGTCTCGGCGTCCACCACCTGCTCGTTGGTGACGGGGTTCACCCCGCCGTCGGCCAGCGTCGCGCCCATGACGGCGAGGTCCCTCGCGCTCACCGCGAGAGAGCACTGCTTCGTGTAGAGCTCGACCGCTTCGGCCGCGTCCCAGTAGATCCGCCCCGCTCGCTCGAGCAGGCGCGCGAGATCCTGGTTCACGTGGTTGGTTGCCGAGGCCGAGGCGTAGACCTCCTCGTCGAGCGCGAGGGCTCTGCCTGCGAAGCGCGAGAGGCCTTCCGAGATGAACGTCCACTTCTCGGCGCCGCTCGCACCGGGCACGAGGCTCGTGGTTGCGATCGCGCCCGGGTTCACCATCGGGTTCGTGCGTCCGTCGGCGCTCTGCTCCACCGCCGCACGTGAGTTGAACGGCAGGCCGGTGGCGTTCGCACCGAGCCTCTCGCGAGCCTCCTCCGCGCCGACGACCTGGCAGACGAGGGCGAACACGAACGGCTTGGACACGCTCATGATCGAGAACTCGACGTCCGCGTCGCCGGCAGCCGCCACTTCGCCGCTCGTCGAGACGGCGCAGATGCCGAACAGATCGCTAGCTGCCCGCGCAAGCGCCGGGTAGACGTCCGAGTTCGCTCCTTCCCGTTCGTGTCGATAGCGCTCGTGGGCAGCGGACACGAGCTGGCCGACCACCTCGGCGGGCGGCAGCTGCCCGGTGGAGACGAACGGAGTGGACATCAACTAGAGATAGCGCTAGGAGAGCGTCACTCGTTGTGAACTGGCGATCCGGGGCCGAGCGGTATTCCGATCAGGTACCAGGCGACGAAGAAGAGCGTCCAGATCACGGACAGGACGACGACGTACGGGAGCATCATCGCGACGACGGTGCCGATCCCGGCGTCCTTGCGGTAACGCTGTGCGAAGATGATGATCAGCGGGAAGTACGCCATCAGCGGCGTGACCACGTTGAACGGCGAATCGCCCACGCGGTAGGCGGCAAGCACGGTCTGCGGCGCCACGTCGAGCCGCAGGAAGAGCGGGATGAAGATCGGGGCGAGGATCGCCCACTTGGCGATCGCCGCCGGCATGATCAGGTCGACGAGCATCGTCACGAGCACGAAGCCGATCAAGAGCCACACCGCGCCGATGTCGGCCTCCTCCAGCCAGTCGCCGAGCTTCACCGCCGACACCTGGGCGATGTTCGAGTAGCTGAAGTACGCGATGAACTGGGCGATCAGGAGGAACAGGAACAGCAGGCTCGCAAGGCCGGCCCACGACTTCGTGATCGACGCGAGCACGTCGTCGCTCGTGCGGATCGTCCCGGCGCCACGGCCGTAGGCCAGCCCTGCCGCGAAGAAGATGATCGTGATGATCACGATCAGGCTGTCCATGAACGGCGAGTCTCCGATGATGTCGCCGGTGACGGGGTCGCGCAGCGGTGCATCCGGGAACACTGTGAGGAGAGCCGATCCCGACGAGCACGGCCAGAGTCGCGAAGAGGGCGTAGCGAAGTCCTCTCGCCTCGGCCTCCGGGGACACCTCGGGGCCCTTGTCGGCGTCGAGCGACTCGTCGTCGCTCTCGAGCGCGGGATCGTGCTTGCCGAGGCTCCGCTCCACGATGTGCACGGAGATGAACGTCATGACGGCCGTGACCAGGATCGTCGACGCGATACCGAAGTACAGGTTCGCCGCGAGGTCGATCGAGCGGTCGGGATCGACGAGCGCGCTCGCGTCGTTCGTGATCTCGGTGAGCACGCCGTCGAGCGGGGTGATCAGGAAGTTGACGCCGAACCCGGCGGCGACTCCCGCGAACGCAGCCGCCATCCCCGCGAGCGGATTGCGTCCGACGCTCTTGAACGCAGCGGCGCCGAGAGGTATCAGCACGAGGTACCCGGCGTCGGAGGCGATGCTCGAGAGCACGCCGATGAAGATGATGATCGGCGTCAGCATCGCTTCCGAGGAGACGGCGACCAGCTTGCGGATGAGTGCCCCGATCAGCCCGGCGGCCTCCGCGAGGCCGACGCCGATCATCACCACGAGGATGATCGCGACGGCCGCGAAGTTGCGGAAGTTGGCGACGAACGACGTGAAGAGGAAGCGAACCCCGTCGGCGGAGAGGAGGCTCTGGATCGCCGCCGTCTCCTCCCGGACGATGTACTCGCCCTCCTGCACGGACGCGTCGGGCAGGCCGCCCGAGGGCTGCGTGGAGCCGCCCTGGACGACCTCCTCGACGGCGACCGGTGGGGGCTCGACGACCTGATAGGTGACGCTGATGCCCACCCAGGCGAGCAGTGCGGAGAGGACGATCACGATCAGGCACAGCCAGACGAACAGGATCGCGGGGTTCGGCATCTTGTTGCCGCCGCGCTCGATCGCGCCGAGGACGCGCACCATCATCGGCTGCTTCTCGGGCATCGCTGCCGGTGCGCTCGTCACGATGCTGCCCCGCTGGACTCGAAGGACGCCGCATAGCGCCCGAAGAGCTCGGTCTCGGCGAGGACGGCCTTCTCGAACTCGTCGAGGAGGACGCGCTCGTTCGGCGCGTGGATGTTCGCGAACCCGTCGGTCGTGCCGAACATGAGGATCTCCGCGTGTGGCACTGCCTCGCTCAGGGCGCTCACGAGCGGGATCGAGCCGCCGGTCGCCACGAAGACCGTGTCCGCGCCCCAGGCGCTCGCGAGGGCGGCGCGGGCTGCCTCGTAAGCAGGCCCGGACGTCTCCGCGAAGAAGCCCTTGCCGGTCTCGGCCGCACGCACGTCTAGCTCGATCCCGAACGGCTTCAGATTCTCGAAGTGCCGTACGAGGGTGGCCTGCGCGGCTGCCGGATCCTCCGCGGGGTGGAGGCGCATACTCACCTTCGCACGCGCGAAGGGCACGACCGCGTTCACGGCCCCGTCGACCGACAGCACGTCGATGCCGGTCACCGTGAGCGCGGGCCCGGACCAGAGGCGCTCGCCGAGCCCGCCCGAGCCGATGAACGGCATCCCCTCCTCGATCTCCGCGAGCTCGCGGAACTCGTCGTCCGAGAAGGACGCTCCGGTCCATTCCTCGCGACACAGTCCTTCCACGGCCACGTCGCCGCGCTCGTCGTGGATCGACGCGAGCGCGCGGAGCACGGCCAGCAGCGCATCGGGGGCCGCGCCGCCGAACTGGCCCGAGTGCTTGGGACCCGCCAGCGTCCGCACCTCGATGGTGACGACTGCCATCCCACGGAGGCCGATCGTGAGCGTCGGCACGCCGGGGCGGATGCTCCCCATGTCCCCGATCACCATCGCGTCCGCCGCGAACAGCTCGGGCCGGGTCGGCGGGAAGGTCGTAAACGCGCTTCCCGTCTCCTCCTGACCCTCGATGACGATCTTGATCCCGACGGGTGGCTTGCCCTCCCATGCTCGCAGCGCGCCGACGTGCATGAGGATGTTCGATTTCGAGTCGGCCGAGCCGCGTCCGTAGATGGCTCCGTCTCGCTCGCTCGCCTCGAACGGCGGCGACTCCCACTTGCTCTCGTCGCCGACCGGCACGACGTCGTAGTGACCGTAGAGCAGAACGGTCGGTGCGCCCGCGGGCGCGGGGACCTCGCCGAGGATGACCGGAGCCGTGTCGGGTAGCTCGAGGGCGTCGAGCTGCTCCACGCCGGCACCGCGCAGGAGCTCCACGATCCTGTCGCGCGTCTCGAGCAGCGCTGGTCGCGTCTCCTCAGGGAAGCCGAGCGCGGAGATGGACGGGATGGCAACGAGCTCGGCGAGCTCGGCCTTCAGCTGCGGCATCAGCCCGGCGACGGTCTCGGGAACCGGCGGGCTCATCGACGAGCGCTCAGTGGACGGAAGCTCAGGGGGACTCCCCGTATCGGCTGACGACACGGGCACTGTAAAGCGTCACGGCTCAGCGTGTTGGTGGCAGTGACAACGCGGCTACGCTCGGCGTATGGAGAGATCGCGAACGGCCGCGCTGGCGGAGCGGCTCGAGGTGTTGCGCGCCCGTTCCGAGACCTTGCCGGGCGCCCCGCTCGTCATCGAGGTTGCGCGTCGTGAGCGCGACATCGGAGGAGGGCTCATCGCGGGCGGCGTCGCGTTCCGCCTCTTTCTCTGGCTGGTGCCGTTCGGGCTCGTCACGGCCGCAGTCCTCTCGTTCTGGAGCGAGCAGGATCCGGAAGGGCTCGAGTCGGCCGCGCGCAACTTCGGCATAGGGTCAGCCGCCGCGGAGGCAGCTGCCGAGTCGCTGGCAGAGGGAGATCGCAGCGCCTGGCTCGCGCTCCTGGTGGGGCTCGTTGCACTCGCGTGGTTCACGCTCGGCGCCGTGCGGGCGCTCGTCCTCGCCTACGCCCTGGCATGGGGTCTCGAGCCACCGCGGGTCCGGCGTCCAGACCGCGCCATCGCGCTCTTCAACGGCCTCTTTCTCCTCGGCATCGCGGCTTTCGCCGGCGAGGCGTGGCTGCGCGAGCAGATAGGAGCGACGTCGCTCTTCGGCATCGTTGCCGGGACGGTGCTAGTCGCGGCGATCGCGCTCTGCGCGATGTGGTTCCTGCCTCACCGGGCGAGTCACCCGCGCGAGCTTCTTCCCGGCGCCGCCGCTCGTCGCGGTCGGCCATCAGCTCGTGCAGCTGGTCGTTCTCTTCTATTTCGCGCCTCAGCTCGGCGAAGCCGAGGAGACCTACGGCGCGTTCGGAACCGCCGCGACGATGCTCGTCTGGCTCTACGTCCTCAGCCGCCTCGTCACCGGCGCCGCCTTCCTCAATGCGACGCTGTGGGAGCGGCAAGCGGGAACGGTCGGGGGTCAGGCTCGAGCCTGACCCCGATCTACGTCAGCGAGGCGTCGACCGTGATCTCGGGAACGGCCGCAAGCGCTTTCGAGACTGGGCAGTTCTCCCTGGCGTCCTCCGCAGCGGCGCGGAACGCCTTCTCGTCCATGCCCGGAACGGTCCCGCGCACGGTCAGCGCGCTCTTCGTGATTCCTTCACCCGGAACGAAGGTGATGGTGGCCGTCGTCTCGAGCCGCTCGGGTGGCGTGTCGGCGTTCGCGAGGCCGTGGGAGAGCGCCATCGAGAAGCACGCCGCGTGTGCGGCGGCGATGAGCTCCTCGGGGCTCGTCCGTCCCTCGGGCTCCTCGGTGCGGGATGCCCACGTCACGTCGAGTGGGCCGAACGCGCCGCTGTCGACGCGCTCGATCGTCCCGCCTCCCTCGAGCAGCGAGCCCGACCAGGTCACGTGCGCAGTTCGCTCAGTCGCCATCCGATCCCAGTCTCGCATCGATCGTCACGGTCGCGCTGGCCCTGATGAGCCCCGAGATGGGGCAGCTCTGGTCGGCGGCCTCCGCGGCCTGCGCGAATGCTGCGGCGTCACAGCCAGGGACGACGCCCGTCGCCGCAATCTCCGAGGCGACGATCCGGTGGCCGACTCCCTCCACCTCGTCCATCGTGATCGTGCAGTGCACATGCATCCGCTCGGGAGGCGTCCCTGCGCGGGCCAGCTCGCTCCCCAGCGACGTCACATAGCAAGTCGCATGCGCCGCGGCCACGAGCTCCTCGGGACTGGTCTTTCCCTCGGGGTCGCCCACCCGCGACGCGATGGTCACCGGGAGCTCGAAGGCACCGGAGCTCGTCGCCTCCACCACCCCGGCACCGCGGGCCGTCGTCCCTTCCCAGACGACGTCGGCTTCGCGAACGATTCGCGGCACTAGCGGTTGACTCAGGCCATGACTTCGACGCGGGTGTCGAGCTTCTTCTCCTCGGGCGTCTCCGCCTGATCGAGCTCGAGCACGCGGCGAAGGGCGCGAATGGACACCTCGACCTGGTCGTCCGAAGGCTGGCGAGTCGTCAGGCGCTGGAGCCACATTCCCGGAGCGAGCATCGCCATGAGGAAGCGGTTGTCCTGGTGCTTGCCCGCGTACCGGATCACCTCGTAGGCCAGACCCGCGATGACCGGCAAGAGCGCGATCCGGCTCAGGATCAGCCAGTGCCACTCCGGGCTGCCGACGAAGGCGAACACGAAGATGGCGATGACCATGACCCATAGCAAAAACGCCGTTCCGCAGCGTGGATGGATCAAACTGAACTTCTGCACGTTGGCAGGCGTCAGCTCCTCGCCCGCCTCGAGCGCATGGATCGTCTTGTGCTCGGCCCCGTGGTACTGGAACACGCGCCGCAGGTCGGGCAGCAGCGAGATCACGAGGATGTAGCCGATGAAGACCGTGACGCGGATCAGGCCTTCGACGACGACGAACGTGCTGGTGGAGTCGATCGGAAGCCAGCTCGTCAGCAATGCCGGGCCGACCTTGAACAGCATCAGCGCGAAGACGATCGCGATGGCGAACGAGAAGAGGATCTGACCTCGTGTGATCACGGTCTTGATCTCGCCGTCCTCGTCCGTCTCCTGCGTCGCGACGTTGGCGGAGATCGCGAGCGCGCGAAAGCCGATCGCGAGCGACTCGCCGAGCGCGATGACACCGCGGATGATGGGAAGCCGCCAGAGCTTCCTCTGCGACATCGGCGAGGTGATCTCCTGGACGACCTCGGTGATGTCGCCCTCGGGCGTGCGCACGGCGACGGCCCAGTTGGACGCGCTGCGCATCATCACGCCCTCGAGGACGGCCTGGCCGCCGTAGCTGACTGCCACCGGGCTTAGCTCGCGGTTTGCGCCGCCGGCCTTCTCGAGCCGGCGCTGGAAGCGCTCGACCCGACCCCCCGTGTCCACGAGCTTCTGCTTCCCCGTGTAGAACGGATGGCACTCCGCGCAGATCTCGACGTGCAGCTCGGCTTTCGTCGAGCGCGTCCAGAACTCGTTGCCGCATGAGCACGTCACGTGCGCGAGGACGTAATCGGGGTGGATGTCGGCCTTCATCGGGTTGCCAGGATACCAGCGGCGGTTTGCGCGGCGACGTTCCCGCCCGAGACGACACAGACGGTGTGATCGCTCTCGACCTTGCCGGCGAGCGAGCGCTGCGACCGCGGCCGCGCCCGCCGGTTCGCACGCGAGCTTCGCCCGCTCGTAGAGGAAACGGAAGCCCGCCGCGATCTCGTCTTCGGTGACGAGTACGGGCTTCACGTCGTGCGACTGCGCGATGTCGAGCACAAGAGCTTCCGGCGAACGGCGCATTCAGCCCGTCTGCCACTGATCGCGCCTCGACGCGTGTCGTCGTCCCCGCTTCGAGCGCCGAGTGCAGCGCGCGTGAGGTTTCCGGCTCGACGGCCACGATCTCGATGTCGGAGTCCGCCGCGGCGAGCGCGATCCCTGAGACGAGGCCGCCGCCTCCGCATGGCACGACGATCCGCCGGACATCGGGCACGTCTTCGAGGATCTCGAGGCCCACCGTTCCCTGGCCGGCGACGACGAGCGGGTCGTCGAACGGGTGCACGAGAACGCGGCCCGTCTCTTCCTCGAGCTCGGCGAGTCGCTCGAAGACGTCGCCTGGCCCTGTCGCCTCGAGATCGATCGTCGCGCCGTACGCCTCTGCGGCACGAACCTTGACCTCGCTCGCGCCCTGGAACATGACGACGAGCGCGTCGGTTCCCTCGAGCGAGGCGCCGAACGCGAGTGCGGCCGCGTGATTGCCGGCGGACGCCGCGATCACCCCGCGTGCCTTCTCCTCTGGAGTGAGCGACGCGAGCTTCGTCAGTACGCCGCGCGGCTTGAACGAGCCGGTGCGCTGGAGGAGCTCGGCCTTGAGGTGAGACGGCGGGCCCGAGCGTCCGGCAGGAGAGCGTCGGCGTGCGGTGGACGCGGCCTGCGATGACGCGAGCCGCGCGCTCGACGTCCTCGTGGCCGACAGCGAGGGACTCCACCGACCGATCGTACGCGGAACCTGCTCGGCGTCGGCCCGGTCGCCACGCGGTCGTCTCAACCTGTGTCAGACACAGATTTTCTGGTCAAGACCACAAGTGCGCCGAAACCGTCACATTTCTTGCGCAGCGAGGGTCTGTCGCTTGCCTGGCGGCTACGGTCGACCGATGCCTCGTGCCCCACGAGATTTCGCAGCCGGAGGCGTTTACCACGTCTACTCGCGCGGAAGCAATCGGCAGGCGATCTTCAGGGTCGACTCCGACCGCGTCGACTTCCTCGGCCGCCTCGAGCGGGTGGTCAAGCGACACGAGCTCGCTTGCCTCGCGTACTGCTTGATGACAAACCACTTCCACCTCGTCGTCGAGACGCCCGATGAGCGTCTTTCGCCCGCCATGAAGGCGCTCAACGGTGGGTACGCGCTCCGATTCAACCAACGCTACGGCTGCGACGCCCACGTCTTCAAGAACCGTTTTGGCGCCGTCGTCCAGGAGTCGACGGAGCAGCTGTACTGGACGCTTCGCTATGTCATCCGGAATCCCGTCGACAGTGGGCTCTGCGCACACCCCGACGAATGGGCATGGAGTAGCTACGGCGCCTCGGTCGGGGCGATCAGTGCTCCCGGTTTTCTGGCGTTAGGTCGGCTCTTCTCGTACTTCGGAGACGTGCCGGAATCCGCCATGGCTCGATTTCGAGCGGCGATGCTCTGAATCAAGCGCTGCCGTCTCGGTGTCTGACACAGGCATTCGCGCGGCCGTCGACGAGGGCCGAGCAGAATGGGTAGATGGTCGACCCGCCGGACCGCCCGAAGCGCAAGGCCTGGCGGCCGACGAGTACCTCCTCGCCGAGGAGCAACCGCCGATCGACCAGCCCCCGATCCGCCTCGTCGTCCACGACGACGATCTCACGAGGAACCGGCTCACGGTCTTCTTCCGGCTCTTTCTCGCGATCCCGCACCTCATCTGGCTGATGCTCTGGGGGCTCGCGGCGTCTGTCGTCGCGTTCGTCCTCTGGCTCGCGATCCTCATCAGCGCCGAGGCACCGGAGATCCTCCACGACTTCGTCGCCGGCTACGTGCGCTACGCCACGCACTTGAGCGCGTACCTGTTCCTCGCGGCGAACCCGTATCCGGGCTTTCGCGGCCGCCCGGGCTACCCGGTGGACGTCGAGATCGACCCACCCGTGAGGCAGAGCCGGTGGACGGGGTTCTTCCGGCTCCTGCTGGCGACGCCCGCGATCATGCTCGCCGCTTCGCTCGGAGCCGGATTCACGTGGAGCGCGAGCGGCGGCGTCTACCTGATCTTCGTCGCGCTCGCGACGTCATCGGGTGTCACCGGGATCGCGGCGATCCTCGCCTGGTTCTCGTCGCTCGCCCTCGGGCGTGAGCCGCGCGGCCTGCGGGACGTGACGGCCTACGCGCTCGGCTATGGCGCGCAGACGGGTGGCTACGCCTTGCTGCTGACCGGCCGCTATCCGAATTCCGACCCGGCGCTTGCGAGCTCGTTCGCGGAGCTGCCGGAGCATCCGGTGCAGGTCACCGTCGACGACGAGCTCGTGCGGTCCCGGCTCACGGTTCTCTTCCGCCTCTTGCTCGCGGTTCCCCACTTCGTCTGGCTGCTGCTCTGGAGCATCCCCGTCACGCTGGCGGTCATCGTCGCCTGGTTCGCCGCGCTCGTCACCGGGAGAGTGCCCTCCGCGCTCCACCGCTTCCTTGCCGCGTACGTCCGCTACGCGACCCACGTGATCGCCTTCCTCTACGTCATCGGTCGCAAGTTCCCGGGCTTCACGGGCCGAGCCGGCTCCTACGGCATCGACATCGTCATTCCCGAGCCCACTCACCAGAGCCGCTGGAAGACCCTCTTCCGATTCTTCCTCGCGATCCCGGCGCTGCTGCTCGCAGCGCACTCGGCGGGGTGGCGTTCGTCATCGCGTTCCTCGGCTGGTGGTACGCGCTGGTGACCGGACGCATGCCCGAGGGCCTGAGGAACCTCGGCGTCTCGTGCCTTCGCTACACGGCGCAGACGTACTCGTACCTCCTGCTCCTCACCGAGCGCTATCCGGACGCGTCGCCACTCCTCGAGCCGCGTGCGCCCGCGGCGGAGTCATTGCTCGCACCCGCTGGGTCGCCACCCTGAAAACCGCGGTCGGCGTGCTCGCACTCGCAGGGCTCGCCGTCGGCGTCGTCCTCCTCTGGCCGACGGCGGTCCCGAACGACCTCGTTCTCGGAGACATCGACGAGAGCGCGGTATTCGGCGCGGAGCTGGTCGAGCGAGCCGAGCGCTTCGAGCGCTTTCTCTACGTCCTGTGGGTGCTCTCGCAGATCGCGCTGCTCGCGACGTTGTGGGTCTACGCGCGCAAAGGCGCGGCGTTCACGAAGGAGTCCGCCGCTGGGCCGATCGGGACGGGGATGCTCCTCGGCATGCTCGGGCTCGCGATCGTGTGGCTCGTCAATCTGCCGTTCCGGCTCGTCGGGCACTGGTGGGCACTCCGCTACGACATCAGCGATGCCGACTACCTCACGTGGCTCGTCGCGGACTGGACGCTGCTCGGCGCGCAGTTCGCGTCCATCTGCCTCGCGCTCCTGATCGTGATGGGCCTCGCGCGCCGGCTGGGCGACAACTGGTGGCTCCCGGGCGCCGCCGTCTTCGTCGGCATCGCCGCGCTCTTCACCTTCGTCTCGCCGTACATCGACTACACGACCGAGCCGCTCCGCGACGAGGAGCTCATCGAGGCTGCCGACCGCTTCGAGATCGCGCTCGGCCTCCCGGACGTCCCCGCCTACGTCCAGGAGGTGAGTCAGGACACGGAACAGGCGAACGCGTACGCATACGGCTTCGGGCCCACGAGGCGGATCGTCTTCTGGGACACCGTGCTCGACGACCCCTTCGGCCCAGGAGAGCAGCAGGCCGTGCTCGCCCACGAGCTCGCCCACCACTCGCAGCAGCACCTTCCGGAGGGAATCGGCTGGTTCGCGGTCTTCGCGGTCCCCGGGGCCTTCGTCCTCATGCTCGCGACGAAGGGACGTGGAGGGATGGGTGCACCCGAGGCGATACCGCTCGCGCTGATCGTCGCGGCGGTGTTCCAGCTCGCGACGGCGCCGGCCGCGAACTGGGTCACACGCAGGATGGAAGCCGAGGCCGACTGGAAGGCGCTCGAAGTGTCCCGCGACCCCGACTCGGTCGAGGGAGCGATGGTCGGGCTCTCCGAGACCTCGCTCGGCGATCCCGACCCACCCGCCTGGGTTCAGCTGCTGCTCGGAACGCACCCGGCGCTCGCCGACCGCGTCGCGATGGCGCGGGCGTGGGCGGCCCGAAACGGCCGCTGAGGTGTTCCCCGCCACGGAGCCGTACGACAGCGGCCTGCTCGACGTCGGCGACGGCCACGAGGTGTACTGGGAGTGCTGCGGCAACCCGGACGGGAGACCGCTCGTCTATCTCCACGGAGGCCCAGGCTCGGGCGCGACGCCGGGCCAGCGGCGGTTCTTCGACCCGGCGCTGTACCGGGCCGTCCTGTTCGACCAGCGCGGGAGCGGGCGCAGCCGGCCCCTGGCGAGCGAGCCCGCCGCCGATCTGAGCGCCAACACCACCGCCCACCTCGTCGCCGACATCGAGCGGCTGCGCGAGCTCCACCGAATCGAGAAGTGGACGGCCTTCGGGCTGTCCTGGGGAACGACCCTCGGCCTGGCCTACGCGCAGGCGCATCCTCGACGGGTCGACGCGCTGGTGCTCGGCCTCGTGACCACCACCTCCCGCCGCGAGGTCGAGTGGCTCACGCACGACGTGGGGCGCATCTTCCCGGAGGAGTGGGAACGCTTCGCCGCCGGGGTCCCCGAGGCGTTGCGGCACCTCCCGCTCGTGGACGCCTACGCGGAGCTGCTGTTCGACCCGGATCCCGCCGTACGCGACCACGCCGCCCGCGAGTGGTGCGCCTGGGAGGACGCACACGTCTCGCTCACTCCGGGCATCGCCCGAATCCCCGCTTCGACGACCCCGCGTACCGCCTCCGGTTCGCACGACTCGTCACGCACTACTGGCGGCACGCCGCTTTCCTCGAGGAGGACCAGCTGATCCGCGACGCGGCAACGCTGAACGGCATCCCCGGCGTCCTCATTCACGGCCGCTACGACGTCAGCAGCCCACCGGAGACGGCCTGGCGACTGTCGCGAAGCTGGACGACGAGCCGGCTTCAGGTCCTCGACGACGCCGGCCACGGAGGCGGCGACTCGTTCGTCGAGGCCGTGCTCGGCGCACTCGACGAAGCCGCGACCTCGTAGCTCACGTCAGCGTGTACTCGGGCCCAGAGCCGCCCTCCGGCGGAGTCAGGCGCCCGCCCTTCGCGGAGATCGCCCCGCACTGGACGCAGTTCGACGGCGTCACCTCGACCGTGACCATGCCGTCGCCGAGGTCGCGACCCACCTCGTACACGTGCGCGGGACACATCCACGCCCACGCCTCCGCGACCGGGCGCCGAACGCGATGGGCGACCTGGAGGTGGTTCGGCTGGTCGTCCCGGGTCCGGTTCCCCGACGCGAAGACCGAGGACAGCTTGTCGAAGACGTACTTTCCGTCCGGCTTGGGATACCGCGCCGCCCGACCGGTCTTGATCAGCGCCGCCTCGTCGTTCGGGTGCGTGGGGAAGCGCCCGTTCGGCATCTTCCCCTTCGTGACGGTCATCATGCTCGCCAGCGCGCCGCCGACGTAGAAGCCCCTGTCGAAGGCCTGGCGCATGTTCCGCACCTCGTAGAGCTCCTTCCAGATGCGGGTCGTCCGTAGCGACTCGTCGTACGACGCGAGCGCGCCGACACGGCTAGGAACCTCGCCCCGCTGAAGCGCCCGGAACGCCGCCTCGGCCGCGAGCCGCCCCGACTCGATCGCGTAGTGGATCCCCTTCAGTCGCGGCACGTTGACCAGGCCCGCGCCCTCGCCGACGAGCAGGAGGCCCGGCGCGTGCAGCTGCCGCGGGAGCGAGTGGTAGCCGCCTTCGGTGATCGTTTTCGCGCCCCACGCCACACGCTCGCCCCCGTTCAGGATGTCCCACACGAGCCGATGCGTCTTGAACTCCTGGAGGACGTCGTGCACCGAGAACTCGACGTCTCGTGCCTCGAGCCCCGCGACGAAGCCGATCGCGACCAGGTCGTCCCCCATGGGGTAGATGAAGGAGCCGCCGAACTCGCTGTAGCCCGCGGACGTCCTGAGCGGCCAGCCGAGCGTGTGCACGATCTTGCGGAGCGGGCGCGGGACGCGCCAGACCTCCTTCACACCGAGTGCCCAGATCTGAGGGTTGTCGCCTTCGAGCCGGAAGTGGTCGATCGCGGCACTCGTCAGCAGGCCCTGCGTCCCCTCGGCGAGCACGGTCACGCCCGCGACGACGTCGGATCCCGGCTCGAAGGTGGACAACGCCTCGCCGTGCCGCCCGCGCCCCCGATCGCCGGTCCGCACGCCGAGGACGCGTCCGTGCTGGACGAGCAGCTTCTCCGCGGCCGTCTCCGGGAGAACGGCCACGCCGAGTGCTTCGGCCTGCTCGGCGAGAAAGCGCGCGAGCTCGGACACGGACAGGATCACGTTGCCGTGGTTCCACATCGTGGGCGGCGGCGGGATCCGGAACGACGAGCGACTCGTCAGCATGTACACGGCCTCGCCGGGTACCTCGCCGTAGGTCGGCATGTCGGCGATCCTGAGGCGGCCGCGGAAGAGCTCGCGCAGCGGGCGAGGGCTCACCACCGCGCCCGAGAGGAGATGGGAGCCCGGCTGCTTGCCCTTCTCCACGACTGCGACGGGCACGTCACCGAGTTGCTCGCGGACCTCCGGGTGCTCCTCGAGCAGCTGCCCGAGGCGGATCGCGCAGGCGAGCCCGCCAGGCCCGCCGCCGACGATGAGAATGCCGACCTCGATCCGCTCCTCGGGCGGATCCGTCGGCACCGCGATCGCGTCGATCGGGCCGAACGGGGGCGGAAACTCGCTCGGTCGTGCCACGTCAGGACCCGCGGTGCGCGCGTACGAGCTCGGTCAGCTTGGGGACGATCTGGTGCAGGTCGCCCACGACGCCGAAGTCGCAGAAGTCGAAGATCGGCGCGTTCGGGTCCTTGTTGATGGCCACGATCGTGCCCGCGCTCTGCATCCCGACCTTGTGCTGGATCGCGCCGGAGATCCCGCACGCGACGTAGAGCTTCGGCGAGACGGTCTTCCCCGTCTGACCTACCTGCGTCGCATACGGGTACCAGCCGGCGTCGACGACCGCTCGCGTCGCGGCGACCGCGCCTCCGAGCGCCGCGGCGAGCTCCTCGAGCAGCGAGAACGCGTCGGGAGCCCCGAGCCCGCGGCCTCCGGCGACGATGATGTCCGCGTCCTCGATCGAGGGCCCGCTCGACTCCTCCTGCGTCTGCTCGACGAGGGTCGCGAGCGTCGAGAAGTCCGAGAACGTGGGCTCGAACGACTCGACCTCGGCCGAGCCGCCCGTCTCCGCGGCATCCACCGCGCCGGAGCGCACCATCGCCAGGCGCGGCGCGTCGGTCCACCCGACGTCGACGAGCACGGAGTCCCCGAGCGCCGGCCGCTTGCCGACGAGCTCGTCACCCTCGAGGACCAGATCGGTGAGATCCCAGTTCAGACCCGCGTCCAGACGCGCGGCCAGCCCGGCGGCGACGTCTGCAGCGAGAACCGACGCGGCGAAGAGGACCGCATCGGCCCCGCTCGTCTCCACGAGAGAAGCAAGAGCGTCTACCCGCGGCTGGGGCAGCGGCGACTCGAGCGCAGCGTCCTCACTCGCGTAGACCTTCGAGGCGCCGAACGCGCCGGCCCGCGCGGCGGCGTCCGCCGCGCCGGGACCGAGGACGACCCCGGTCGCCTCGCCGAGCGAGGCCGCCTTGGTGAGCACGCCGAGTCCGCCCTTCTCGAGCTCACCGTGGTAGTGCTCGAGAAAGACGAGGAACTTCACAGGAGCCGCTTCTCCACGACGTAGTCGAGGATCTTCTGCGGCGCGCTTCCGTCGTCCTCGATCTTCACCGAGTCGCCGCGTGCCGGAGGAGCACCGAGCTCGCGCACCGTCGTCTTCGCGGCAGCCTCGCCAGCCTCTCCCGGGTCGACCCCGAGATCCGCCAGCGACACCGTCTCCTGTGGCTTCGTCTTGGCGCCCATGATCCCCTTGAGCGAGGGGTAGCGCGGCTCGTTGATCGCGTCCGAGACCGCGACGACGGCGGGCAGCGGTGCCGTGATCGTGTCGTAGCCGTGCTCGGTCTGGCGCTTGCCCGTGACCGAGCTCCCGTCGACGGTGAGCGTGGCCACCTGCGAGATCAGCGGGCGCTTCAGCCGGTCGGCGACCGCGGCCCAGAGCACCGCGCCGTCACCGTCGCTCGAGGCCTGTCCGAAGAGGACGAGGTCCGCCTCCTCCTTCTCCAGCGCAGCGGCGAGCGCGCGACTCGTTCCCAGAAGGTCGGAGCCGGCCGCGCCCGCGTCCGAGATCAGCACCGCGCGGTCCGCCCCCATCGCCAGGGCCTTGCGCAGGGACTCGACCGCCTTCTCCGGGCCGAGCGAGACGAGGACCACCTCCCCGTCTCTGCGCCTCCTTCACCCGAAGCGCCTCCTCGACCGCGTTCAGGTCGGTCGGATTCAGCGCCGCCTCGCCGGAACGGTCGAGCCGCTTCGTCTGAGGGTCGATCTTCTTGTGGACGGTCGCGTCCGGAACCTGCTTGACGCAGACGGCGATCTTCATCGGCGCTGACTCTATCGACGGCGCCTGCCGCGACTCCCACCGAACAAACCCCCCACTTGGTCAGCTGCGGCCCGCCGTACCCGTGTCGATAATTCCGGGAGCATGCGAGTTCGCCGGATCGCGGCCTTCGGGCTGCTCACGCTCGCCGCGCTCGCCGTCACGGCCCTCGCGGTCGCCGTCATCGCGGACGACGGCAGCGGCACCCCGCAGACGACAGCGGCTGCTCCGCTTCATCCCGTCGCCGGGAACTTCGAGCCTGACGAGACGAAGCGCGAGGACTGCTCGGACGACCTGCCCTGCCTCGAGCAGGCCTACGGGAACATCGCCTACCACTCGAGCCCGGCAGCCGCCCTGACCACGCTCGAAGAGGAGATCGGGACGGCGACGAACGAGTGCCACCGCATCGCGCACAACATCGGCTCCGCCTCGCTCGCCCGCTACAAGGGCGACGTCGGGCGGACATTCGCCGAGGGCTCGTCGACCTGCGCGTCCGGCTACTACCACGGCGTGCTCTCGCGGGCGCTCGTGAACGTCAAGTCGTACGAGTCGAGCGCGCTCGGCGCAGTCGCGCGCGGGCTCTGCACCGGCGAGGAGGTTCAGGCGCTCGCGGAGCTCGAGTACCAGTGTCTCCACGGGCTCGGGCACGGACTGATGATCACGACCGGATACAACCTGCCGACATCGCTCGAGGTGTGCGACCACCTGCAAGGGAAGTGGAACGCGACGTCGTGCAACGGCGGCGTCTTCATGGAGAACTTCTTCACGTCCTACGGCGGGCAGTCCCCGTGGGTGCGCGACGACGATCCCGTCTATCCGTGCAACGACGTTGCCGAGGAGGACAAGCAGACCTGCTACCAGCTCGTCACCTCTCGGATCCTCCGTGTCATCGGAGTGGACTGGGAGAGGACGGCCGAGCTGTGCGCTTCGGTCGAGAAGAACTGGGTCGCTTCGTGCTTCGAGTCGTACGGCCGGGACGTCGCCGGGCAGACGCATCGCGACCCCGAGGAGATCCGCGAGGTCTGCGCGATCGCGAGACCGTACGGCGGCGAGCGGGAGTGCATCCGCTTCGCGGCGCTGGACATGGTGCAGAACGACAGGTCCGGGAAGCAGGCGGCGGGCCTCTGCGACGGTACTGTCGGCGACCTGCGCTTGGCGTGTTACGAGGCGGTCGGATCCCTCATGGCGCGCTCGCGGACGAGACTGTCCGACAGCGTCGCCGACTGTCGCTCGCTCACGAGCGTCCCGGTCGCGGTCGCTGCATGTACGCGCGGCGCGAAGGCGCGCCTGGCCGCGCCGCTCGAGCGGTAATCGGCCTCACCCTCTGCTAGCGTCCCGCCCTTCGAGCGCGAACCGGAGCACCACCGTCACATGCGACGCCACCGGACGACAGCCCGAGGGATTCTCCTCCCACTCCTCGCCGGACTTCTGGCCGGAGTGCTCATCGTGCCCGCGGGAGGCGCCGAATCGAGCGGCAGCTCGGGTGTCCCGCGGCTCGTCTTCCCGCTCGTCGCGAAGACCGACCTCTGGGACAACTACGGCGACTCGCGCGGGTCGCACAGCCATGCAGGGATCGACATGGAGAACCCGTGGCGTGCGCCCGTCGTCGCGGTCGAGGCCGGGAAGGTCTCGTACGCGGACTCGAGTCTCGGCGGCTGCATGCTCTACCTCTACGGCCGCAGCGGGACGATGTACATGTACATCCACCTGAACAACGACCTCACCGCGAAGAACGACAACCGTGGCGGCTGCGTCAAGGACGTCACCTTCGCGGTTCCGAACGGCGCGAAGGTCTCGGCGGGCGAGCAGATCGCGTGGAACGGGGACTCCGGAGACGCGAACGGGAATCCTCACCTGCACTTCGAGGTTCATCCGGGCGGAGGGGCGGACACGAACCCGTTCCCATATCTCACGCGCGCGAGCCGGCCGCTCTTCGCAGCGAAGACGGGGTCACAGTTCAGCCTCGGCCTGCGCGGCGAGTTGCTTGCGGCAGGCGCAGGAATGCTGACGATGGAGGTCGACCGTGTACGCCACTACCCCGGCGGACGCTGGCTCGACGTCGATGCCCGCACCCTGGAGCTCGAGGTTCCGCAGGAGGCGCTCGTCGCACCAGCCCTCGTTCGCGACCTTTCCGTCACAGCGCTGCGCTCGGTGCGGGCTCCCGTTCCCGTTCTCGCGTTCACGGCCAAGGGCAAGACGACGCAGGAAACGATCGTCGGCGCTGTCGGAGCGCTCCGTCTGGCGCGCGTGTCGCCGGCTCCGTAGCGCGTCCTCAGCGCCGTTCGAAGATCTCGACCTTGCCCGAACGGGCGATCACGACGAACCCCTCGCGTCAGCAGTGTCGGTCTCACGTCCGGGGTGAGCTCGACATCTTCCCCCGTGAGAATCGTTCCGATCTGATCTCCCTCGACGTACGCCACGAACCGGATGCGCTCCGCTCGCTCCGCCAGCTCCTGGGGAGTGAGAGGACTGCCCCACTCGAGTGGGATGAACGGCTCCGGGAGAGTGTGCACCTCGACGCGATGGGTGAGGTGCGGCACCAGGGTCCGCGCCGCCGCGACCGGAGCATCGGGCGGGATTCGCTCGAGCAGCTCTCGCGTCGGCTCCGGCTCGAGCGCCACCGAGTCCGAGAAGCGGTGCGCCCAGAGACCGCCGAGCAAGGCCAGCACCATCGCGACGCCGACAGTCCCCGTCACCGCGAGCCGGCCGGACCGGCCGAGCGCGTGGATCCGACCCGCGCCGATTGCGGCGGCCACGAAGAAGCCGACGAGCGTTCCGAGGTGGTAGTGGTTGACCAGCTCGTGCTGAGGCTGGTAGGCGGAGAGGGCGTTGTGGATGGCTGTTGGTACGGCGAGTAGCAGCCAGGACGGCGCGAGCAGGGCCAGACAACCGGTCGAGACGAACATCAGGATCACGCCGGGGACGCTCAGGTCGCCGATGTCCGACATCGTCGCGAGCGGATGGGAGAGCATCCAGCGAACCGCCTCCGGAATCGAGTCGCCACGATCGCCGGCGAACCGCTGTCCGTATGCGTCGTAGGAGCCCCCCAACGTGCGAATGACGGTGGTGGCCACGACCAGCCACGCGGCTGAGCCGACGGCCAGGATCGTGCCCGCGCGACGCTGGCCGCGGTACGCGAGCAGCAGGCCGAGCATCACGTACATGAGCGCGACGTCCTCCTTGAGGCTCAGCGCGAGCACCGTGGTCACGAGCAGCAGCCACCAGCGCTCGCGGAGCGACGCGAGAACGCTGAGAGTCACGAGAACCGGCGAGAACGCCAGCGGGTGAAACTCGAAGAGGTTCATGGTCGCGACCCACGGGCAGACGAGCCAGAGAAACGCCGGGATCGACGCCATCGCAGGCGAGGCCCCGGACGCACGCGCCAGCGCGAAGACCGCCGGCGCGGCGAGGGCAAGGCCGATCGCCTGGGCGGTGAGGATCCCGGGCACGCCGAGACCGAGCCAGTAGATCGGCGTGAAGAGAAGGAGCCCGGGTTGGAAGTGGTCGGCGAGGAGCGGCCGGGAGACGACCGTCGAGAAGGGCTCGTGGCCGTGGGAGAGCAGCCAGAGCTGCTGGTCGTAGAACGCAAGGTCGACCCCGGTCCGAAACGCGTCGTGGTCTCCGATCGTCTCCAGTGCGAGCAGGAGCGCATATACCGCCGCTCCCACCCACACCGCACCGATCCACAGCCGACTCGAGGTGACCACGCCGACGTGAGCGCCTCGCGCGACTGCGGGTCCGGATTCGACTGCCGCCATCAGCGCTCAGTTATCGGCCGCGCTGCTTCCTCCTGTGAGGCGCAGGAGGTAGAACGCGCCGTTCACGAGCAACTCCCGTGCGGCCGGGAGCCTGCCGAGAGCCCGGGCGCCGCGGGCCGGCAGCCCGTAGCGGACGGTGTACTCCGGCCTGACCAAGAAGAGCTGTCGCGCCGCAACCTCGAAGCCCGTCTTCGCGAACGCCCGCTCGGCCGCGCCGAGCGTCAGCTTGGTCCGACGGACCGAGAGCATGTCCTCGAGAGCTCCCTCGGCGGTCATGTACTCCTGCTCACCGGGTCGCGCCAGGCGGAAGAACAGCCTCGCCGGCAGCAGATGGACGAATGGCGCCCAACGAGCGCGCCCGAGCGCGTATTGCTGGTGGCCGCCGAACGCGGAGTAGTAGGGCGGGAACGAGATGAACACGTGTCCCGCCGGGGCCAGCGAACCGCGTATCGCGTCGAGAGCCGCCTTGTAGTCCGGGATGTGCTCGAGCACGTCGTGGAGTAGGACCAGGTCGAACGCGAAGCGGTCGCCCTCGAGGCGAAGCAGGTCGGCGACCTCGAGCCGGAAGCGCTCGTCTCGGACGAGCGGCGAGGACGCGACCACTTCCTCGCTGAGTTCCAGGCCGACCGCGCCGCCGACGAGGCCCGACTCTCGCAGCGCGTCGACCATCCCGCCGTGATGTGCCCCGAAGTCGCCCACGTGCTTCCCCCCGAGCTCCACGTGCTGCTGGAGCCAGGGAATCACGACGTCTCGGCAGACGACCCGCTGATACTCGAAGTAGGAGAGGCCCGGGAGCAGGTGCCCGCGCGTCGGCGCCTCGCCAGCAGCCGTCATCGCGTCGATGATACGGACGGCCCTCCCGGACGTCGCTAGCCATCCGGCTAGGACCCTCGGCCGGATCGGTCCGCATACTGAGCTACTGGATGGCCATTGGAAGCTCGCATTGGTCGACGGAAGAACCGCTTCAGGCAGTTGCGGACCCCGACCGAGGTGACGTTCCTTCGCTCTCCGTCGTCATCCCCGTGCACGACGAGCAGGACAACGTCGGCCCGCTCTACGATGCATTGCGCGACGCTCTCGATTCGCTCGGGCGCGCGTACGAGGTCGTCGTCGTCGACGACGGCAGCCGTGACGAGACGTACGCGCGGCTGACGGAGCTCGCGGCGGGCGACCCTCGCCTGAAGCTCGTGAAGCTCCGGAGGAACTACGGTCAGACCGCGGCCATGGCAGCCGGGTTCGACCACGCCCGGGGCGAGGTCATCGTCCCCATGGACGGCGACCTGCAGAACGATCCGGCGGACATCGGGGCGCTGCTCGAGAAGATCGACGAGGGCTACGACGTCGTGAGCGGTTGGAGGCGCGACCGGCAGGACGGGTTCACGCGCCGGCTGCCCTCACGCATCGCGAACTGGCTCATCGGCCGCGTCACCGGGGTGCGCCTGCACGACTATGGCTGCACCCTCAAGGCCTACCGCGCCGAGGTCGTCCGCGAGACGCGCCTGTACGGCGAGATGCACCGGTTCCTGCCCGCGCTCGCGCACCAGGCAGGTGCGCGTATCACCGAAATTCCCGTCAACCATCGTCCGCGGGCATCCGGGAAGTCGAGCTACGGCCTCGGCAGGACCTTCAAGGTGCTGCTCGATCTCCTGACCGTGAAGTTCCTGTCCGTCTGGTCGACGAAGCCGAGCTACGTCTTCGGAGGCTGCGGCGCGATCCTGTGCCTGCTCGGCACGGCGTTCGTCACCTGGACCGCCTACGAGAAGATCTTCAACGGCATCTACGTCTACCGCCAGCCGTCGCTGATCGTCGGCGTGTTCCTCTTCACCATCGGCTTCAACCTGATCCTGCTCGGGCTGCTTGCGGAGCTGATCGTGCGGACGCATCACGAGTCCGAGGCGAAGCCCGTGTATCTCGTCCGCGAGCGGCGCAACTTCGAAGAGGACACCGCGGCCTCGTAACGGTCGCACCGCGCCAGCTCCGCATGTGCGGCATCTGTGGGATCGCCGGATCCGGCCCGGTCGACAGCGACGCACTCGCGCGGATGACCCGCGTCCTCGAGCACCGCGGGCCTGATGACGAGGGATTTCACGTCGCCGAGTACGACGACGGAACCGGCGTTGCGCTCGGATTCCGCAGGTTGTCCATCATCGACCTCGATACCGGGAACCAGCCGATCGGCAACGAGAACGGCTCGGTCCACGTAGTCCAGAACGGCGAGATCTACAACTACCGCGAGCTGCGCGCGGACCTCGTCGCACGCGGCCACAGCTTCGCGACGAGCACGGACACCGAGGTGATCGTCCACCTCTACGAGGACCTCGGTCCACGCTGCGTCGAGCGGCTGAACGGGATGTTCGCGTTCGCGCTCTGGGACGAGCCGGAGCGGCGGCTGTTGCTCGCGCGAGACCGCTTCGGGAAGAAGCCGCTCTACTACGCGGACATCGGGGGCACGCTTCTCTTCGGCTCGGAGCTCAAGTCGCTGCTCGAGCATCCGCTCTGCCCGCGCGAGCTGGACGCCGCAAGTCTCTCGCGCTACCTCGCACTCGAGTACGTCCCCGCGCCACATGCGATCTTCGAGGGCGTTCGCAAGCTGCCCGGCGGTCACTACCTCGTCTGGCGGGACGGACGGTGCGAGGTCGAGCGATACTGGGACCTCTCGTTCGGGCCCCTAGAACGCAACCGGCCCGACGAGGAGTACGTCGAGGAGTTCCGCGAGCGGTTCCGTGCAGCGGTGCGCCGGCGGCTCGTGAGCGACGTGCCGCTCGGTGCGTTCCTGAGCGGAGGAATCGACTCGAGCTCGGTGGTGGCGATGATGGTCGACGCGCTCCCTGTCGGCAACGTGAAGACGTTCTCCATCGGGTTCGCGGAGAAGAGCTTCGATGAGTCGCCACACGCACGACGCGTGGCAGCGCACTTCGGGACCGACCACCACGAAGAGGTGTTCACGCCGGAAGCCATGGCCGAGGTCCTCCCGACGGTCGCCGACTTCCTCGACGAGCCGTTGGGTGACGCGTCGATCCTCCCGACGTACCTGCTCTCCCGCTTCACCCGCGACGGGGTCACGGTCGCGCTCGGCGGAGACGGAGGCGACGAGCTCCTTGCCGGCTATCCGACGTTCGTAGCCGACCGCTTCGCGAGCCTCTACCCGATTCCCCGGTCAGCTGAACGAGCGCATCGTGATCCCCCTCGCCGACCGGCTGCCCGTGTCCACGAAGAACTTCAGCTTCGACTTCAAGCTCAAGCGGTTTCTGCGTGGCGCCGGCTCCCCAGCCGGCGTCCGCCACCCGACATGGCTCGGCTCGTTCACGCCTGCCGAGCAGGAGGCGTTGCTCCACGCGCGACCGGCCGACCCGTACGAGGAGCAGCGGAGCGTGTTCGCGAGCGCGCCGACGACGAACCGCGTCGAGCGGCTGATCTACCTCTACGCGAAGACGTACCTCGAGGACGACGTGCTCGTGAAGGTCGACCGCGCGAGCATGGCGTGCTCGCTCGAGGTCAGGGCGCCGTTCCTCGACGTCGAGCTCGTCGAGTTTCTCGGGCGTGTTCCGTCCCGGCTGAAGCTGCACCGCTTCGGAACGAAGGAGCTGCTGAAGCGCGCGCTGAAAGAGGTGCTTCCGCCGGGCATCGCCGAGCGGCCGAAGAAGGGGTTCGGAATCCCGGTCGCAGAGTGGCTCAAGGGATCGTTGAGCGAAGCGTTACAGGACGAGCTCTCCCCGTCCCGAATCAGAGACCAGGGGATCTTCGAGCCCGCCGCATGTCAGCGCCTGATCTCCGAGCACATGACCGGACGCCGCGATCACCGAAAGCCGCTCTGGACGCTCTTCGTGTTCCAGCTCTGGCATCGGCGCTGGATCGAACGACGCAGTTCCGCGACTGTCTCCGCACGCGCGTAGATGACCAGTAGGCGCGTGCGCGTCGCGGAGGTGCTCGCGTTCGTCGGGCTCGTCGCCGCGCTCGTCGGCGCCCTGGGCCCCGCGGACCGAATCCGCACGACGTACTCCTGGCCGCCGACGACGCTCCCCGAAGGGACGCCGACGAAGCTCTGGTACGCGCCGCTGCTCCTCTCGCGTCATCGGCCGGAGACGCTGACGGCGACGCTGCCATGCATGCTGTCTCCGCCTCTCGCAGGAGCAGGTCCGGAGGCCACCGTGCTTGCGACGGCGCGATACCCCGAACGAGCGGGAGGGCTGTCGGTTATCCGCCGAGCGGGACGAGCGGAGCAGCTCGAGATAGCGATCGGCGAGAATGTGCTCGCCGAGATCTCAGGAGAGGGCTGCCCGCACGTCTTGACTCTCGCCGGAGGGCGGTGGTCGCTCGTGTCGCAGACCGGACGGACGAGGGACTCGGGGACTCTCGAGCAGATGCCGATGGTGACGGGCTTCTTCTCCGAGCTCGACCTCGAAAAGGGGGCCGCGCCGTCGATAGTGGTCGACACCGGTGTCCATGCCAGCCGGACGATCTCGCGTCAAGCGGTCGCGTGGATCGTCGCCGTCTTGGCGCTCGGAGGCGCGCTTGTCCTGGTTGCCTTCGGTGGCCGGGCGAGGCGTCCGACCGGATTCGTCCGGCGCGGAGCCAAGCAGGCGCGCCCGGTCGACGCCGTCGTCGGGCTGGTGCTCGTCGGCTGGTGGGTGCTGTCGCCCGCGTTCTGGGACGACGGCTGGGTCGCGACCCGAGAGCGAATGTTCGAATCCGCGCGAGGCTTCTCGAACTACTACGACTCACTCGCGGGATTCCTCCCGGTCGCCTACTGGCTCGAGTGGTCTCAGCACTGGCTGACGCAGAGCGTCGAGGCGCTCCTCGTGCTGCGCCTCCCCTCGCTCGCCCTGCTTGCGGCGACGTGGGTGCTCTGCAGATGGGTGTTCTCGCGGCTCGCAGCGCCGAGCTCGCCGGCGCTCTGGGCGCTCGCGGCCACGTTTCTCGCAGGCGCTCTTGCAGGCGGGATGACTCTCCGCCCCGAGCCGGTGACCGCGTTCTTCGTCGTCGCCGTGCTTGCCTGCACGGTTCGTTTCCGGGAGCGTGAGAGCACCGGGCCGCTCGCTCTGGCAACGGTGCTCGTCCCTCTCGCGATCCTCGGCCACCCCGCCGGCGTCCTCACGCTCGGGCCGCTGCTCGTGTCGACACCGAGCATCTTCCGCTGGGCTCGAGCAAACGTCGCCGTCGCGGGAACGCTGCTCACGTCGGGCCTCGCGCTCTTCGCGGTACTCGCGTTCGTCGGCTCCGATCTCACCCAGCGCCGCGCCGACGCCCAGTGGACCCGCACCTACGGGCCTCATGCCGACTGGCGGGACGAGTTCCTGCGCTACTCGCTGCTCCAGGACTACGCGTACGGAACTCCGATGCGCCGTGCGTTCGTGGCCCTGGTCGGGCTCGCGGTGCTCGCGTTCCTCCTCCGACGCCGGCGGAACGGGCTGGCGTTGCTCGACCTCCCGTCCGCCTCGCTCGGCCTGATGCTCGTCCTCCAGCTCGCGACTCCGAGCCGCCACCCGTTCCAGTTCGGTGCGCTCCTCGGAATCGCCGCCATCGCGGTCGCAGCCGAGACCGTTCGCCTGCGCGAAACGGCCGAGAGCTCGACCGGCTGGCGGGCGCGGCCTTTTCATCGTGCTCGGCGCGGCGACGCTCGCCGCAGCCTGGGCGTGGTCGCCACGGCACGGCTGGAATCCACTCGACCTGCGGACGCTCGGGTGGACGCTCGCGGTCGAGGACTCTCTCCCGCTCCAGTCGCTCGCGGTGGGCCTGCCGCTGCTTCTCCTCGCCGGCGCGCTCCTGACGGCTCGCCTGCGAGGTCGGCGACGGAACGAGACGCCGTGGCGCGTGGCCGCGTGGACCGCGCCGGTTCTCGCGGTCCCGCTGATGGCCTTCACCGCCACCGTCCTCGCTGCCGATGCGCTCGAGACCGACGGCTGGACGCTGACACGGCAGAACCTGGACACGCTCCGCGGCGACCTCGGCTGCGGCCTCGCCGACCACGAGCTCGTTGCCGACCGAAGCACGCTGCGCGCGCTTCCAGTCGCTGCATCGCAGGGGCCCGTCGAGGGACGCCCGCCGTTCGTCCTCGACCTTCTGGGGCCGGGAGGTATCGACCGAACCCCGTGGCTACGCCTCCCGGCGGACCGCCGCTACGGGCTCGTGGTCTTTTCCGCGCTACCGATCGGGGACGACGAACGTCTCGTCGTCGAGTCCGGGCGCTCGACTGGAATGGAAGTGGACCGTCTCGGGGGAACGGCGTTGCGGCCGGACGTCGTCGAGGAGGTGTACTCCGACACCTCGACGCAGCATTTCTTCGGTCCGAGTGAGGTGCCGAGACCCCATCCCCAGGCGAACGTGATTCGGATCGTGCGCGTGGAAGGCGCCGAGCGCGACGGCTCGCCCCTGGTGACGGCCCCCGTGACGTTTGCGCCGAAGCCGCTCGTCGACGAGCTGAGACCGGAGGAGTCACGGTCGCTCGTACTGCCGCCGATCGTGCCGTACCTCCCATGCGTGCAGCTGCCGCGTCTCGGGAACGGCGTCGTCGAGGTGCCGTCGCACATCGTCTCGGCCGACATCGAGTTCACCCCGCTCGGCAACGCGACGAGCCCCTTCGTCGGGCTCTTCGACATCTACCCGATCGAGCGTCTCCCCTGGGCCGACGCCGAAGGCGCTCCCGACGAGATCACGGTCTTCCGGGTCGACCGGCGAATTCAGGGAGCGAAGCTCGCGCCGCCCGACAGGGACACGCAGGTCTCGTAGCGGCCCACACGCCTGCCGCTGGTCTACGCCGCGACGCGACGGTCGCTCGCAAGACCACTAGCTCGCGACGGCTCCGCGAAGGAAGGAGACGATCTCACCCGTCGTCGCGCCCGGTCCGAACACCGCCGCCACGCCGCCGCGCTTCAGTTCGTCCGCGTCGTCCGGCGGAATCGTCCCGCCGACCACTACGAGCACATCCTCGGCTCCGTTCTCCTCGAGCCCGGCGACGATGCGAGGAACGAGCGTCATGTGCGCGCCCGAGAGGATCGAGACGCCGACGGCATCGGCGTCTTCCTGGATGGCGGTCTCGACGATCTGCTCCGGTGTCTGATGGAGACCGGTGTAGATGACCTCCATGCCCGCGTCGCGAAGCGCCCTCGCAATGATCTTGGCGCCGCGGTCGTGGCCGTCCAGGCCCGGCTTCGCGATCACCACCCGGATCTTCCTGTCCGGCACATCGGCAGAATACCGCGGTGCGTTTGAACGTCATCGGGTCCTCCCCCGCGTGGCCGAACCCGGGAAGCGCCCATTCGGGCTACATGCTCGAGGCCATCGGCACGCGCGTCCTGCTCGACTGCGGGCCCGGCGTGCTCGGCCGGCTGCGCGAGACGGAGCTCTGGCCGCGCATCGACGCGATCGCGATCACGCACTTCCATCTCGACCACTGGGGCGATCTCGTCCCCTGGGTCTGGGGAAGCTTTTACCTCTCCACGAACGGCCCGGTGCCCAAGCCCCAGCTCTGGGTGCAGCCGGGCGGATCGGAGTTCCTGGCCGGGCTCGGCGAGCGTCTGGGCTTTCCGGACATGTTCGAGCGGACCTTCGAGCTCAGCGAGTACGAGCCGGATACGCCGTTCACGATCGGCCCGCTCACGGTGATCCCGACGCGCGTTCCCCATTACACGCTTCAGACTTACGCGTTCAGGGTCGAGGGCGACAACCGCGCCCTCGTCTACTCGGGAGACTCGGGGCCGTCGGAGGAGCTGGTCAAGGCCGCGCGCGACGCCGACCTCTTCGTGTGCGAGGCGACGCTTCTACGGGGCGAGCTCGACGGCCAGCCGCGCGGGCACCTTTCGCTGGACGAAGCCGTGGATGCGTTCGAAGCCTCGGGCGCGAGGCGTCTCCTCGTGACGCACCGGCCGTGCGAGCTCGCAACGCCCGAGGAGTACGAGCTCGCGTACGATGGTCTCGAGCTCGAGGTCTAGCACCGGGCGCGCCGGAAAACCCCCCATGCATCCCGGCCGCCGTGGACCAGCCGCCAGCAGCCACGGTCGATCTCGGAGACCCGCTCGGCGTTGGCGACCAGCCACTGCGCGCTTCTCAGCTCGCGGCCATCGGATTCGTCCGGCACGAGCAGCAGCCGTCGTGTGATGCGAGGGCCGAACAAGGGGTAGACGAAGTCGTCCTCGCCGGCCGCGACGGCGACAACGGCGTCGGCAGGAACCTCCCTCTCGACGAAGCGGAGAACAGGCCCCAGCTCCGAACGGATGACCGACACGGCCTGCCAGCGCTCCGTTCCCCAGATCGAAGAAGGAGCAGGACCCTCCAGTAGACGAAGGCCCGAGGGCTTCTCGGTGAAGTTCACCAGCGACAAGGCGGTCGTCGTGAGAGCGATCGCGACCGTCGCCACGGCATAGCGGTGGTGGTCGAGAACGAGCCCCCACAACGAGGCCGAGAGCGCGACCGGGAATATGAAGAAGCGACCTTGCCACTCGTCGTAGCCGAGGCTCAGGCCGAGAAGCAGAAACGTCGCCACCGGCGCAGCCGCGAACACGAGCGCCAGCGGCGGTAGCGATCTTCGCCGGACGAGGACGACGGAGGCAGCACCCACGCCGACGACGAGCAGGAAGCCGAGAGGGCCGAACCAGGAAAGGCTGTCGCTTGCTGTCGTCTGCGCATCCCAGCCTCTCACGGGTAGGGCGCCGTCAGGACTCCCGAGAACATCGTGGAGCTTCGCGAAGACACGCCAAAGTGCATAGCCCACGGGCAGGAAGACGAGCGGCGCGAGTATCAGCGCTCCGGTGGCAACCGCGGACACGACGCCGCCGGTTCGACTGCTTGGCGCGACGAGCAGAGCGAGCGCGACCCCTGCCGCGACGATCGCGTAGACGAGGAGGTCGGCTCCACGCGCTCCTGAGAGGTCGAACGCATCGAGCGTACGCGCAAGTGTGGCCAGGAGGTTCTCCGTCGGCTCGAGAAACGCGACGAGATCCGAGGAGCTCGGATGATCTCCGAGGATGTGGCCGGTCCGAATGATGTTGACGACGTACCAGTACGAGCCGATGCACGCCCCCGCCGCGGCCGCAGCGAGTCGCCGCGGGAGGTACGACCGCGGAGGAGCAACTAGCACGACCGCGGCTAGCACGGGTAGCCCGTACACGGCGGGGATCTTCGTGCCTATCGCGAGTGCAGTCGCGAGTGCGGCAATGATCAGATCGCGGCTGGAGTCGCCGAGAACGAAAACAGTCGCAGCGACCAAGAGCGAGGCTGCGACGAGGTCGTTCTGCGCAGTCGAGGCCTGCAAGAGCACGATAGGCAGCGTGAGGACGAGAAGCGCGCCGAAGGCGGCGTGCAAACGAGCGCTACCGAGCTTCCGCGCGAGCGCGAACACTCCGACGGCAATTGCGAGCGCCGCGACAAGTTGGACGAATCCTGCCAGTCGCTCGTGTCGCCCAACCTCGAGCAGGAAGGTCAAGGCGACCTCTGCATTCGGCGGGTTGACGTTCAGGCGCTCGTCGTACGGATCGAAGACGTAGCCGACTGCTCCCTCCTGTCGCCAGAACGCCGCTCGGGCAAGGTGGTACGTCAAAGCGTCCCAGTTGTTCGGAGGCGTGCCGACGATCAGCGCGACTACATAGAGAAACGCGAGCCCGACTCCCCCCGCGAGTGCGAGGAAGACAGGGCGGCGCGGAACGTCACGGACACGCCGAAATTGGATCAGGGGAAACCTCCGGCGCCCCGAAGAGAATCCAGGCCGCGACGGAAGCCCCGAACAGGCCGGCCAGACCGGCGAGGATCGCCGATCGCGTCACCGCTCCGAAAGCCGATAGAAGGAGCATCAGCCCGACGACATCCGCGAGGCCGAGGACGTATACGCCGAGGATCAATCGCGGTAGGTCTTCGAAGCGGAGCGTGGTCGCCAGGGCGAGCGCCGTCCCGGCGACGAGGATCATTGCGAGGAAGGAGAGAGAGACGCCGGTCACGCAGAGAGAGTCACGGTGCTCGGCTCAAGCAATGGGCAGGACAAGCATCAGTATCGAGAGCCCGACGGGCACTGACGGAACCTAGCGCCCGCGGCGGAGGTTCGAGCCAGCCCGGAGGGCGCGGACGTCGGTTCCCCCTCGAATGGAGGGATCCCCTGGTCGTCGTCCCTCGGCGAATAGACACGGACGACGGTCGGAGTGTCACCCCCCGTCGTCGGCGTCGGCCCCTACCCTGGCAGTGAGTCGTGTCGCAGAGTGACAACTGGGAACACCATTGGAACGAGTACGAGCGATCGGCCGCCAGGAATCCGGCGCAGGATTTCCGGCGCCGGCTGGTGACGCGGCTGCTCGCGGACGGTGAGGAACCGCGACGCATCCTCGACATCGGCTCGGGCACTGGCGATCTGCTGGCGTCCCTTCGTACCGAGTACCCACGGGCCGAGCTACGCGGGATCGAGTTGAGCCGATCGGGAATCGAGAGCGCGCAGCGAGAAGGTGCCCGATGCAGTCTTCCTCCAGCGAGATCTGACGCAAGCCGAGCCTCCTCCACCCGAGCACGGCGGCTGGGCGACCCACGCGGTCTGCTCCGAGGTACTCGAGCACGTCGACGACCCGCGCCTGCTGCTGGAGGTGAGCAGGGGATACCTCGCTCCAGGCTGCCGTCTGGTCGTCACGGTTCCCGGAGGGCCGATGACCGCGTACGACCGTCACATCGGGCATCGCAGGCACTTCCAGCCCCGCGAGCTCGCGGATCGTGCTCCGGGCGAGCGGGATTCGACGTGCTTCGCGCGACGGTGCGGGCTTTCCCGTCTTCAATCTCTACCGTCTTCTCATGCGGGCACTCGGAAACCGCCTGATCGATGTTGCTGGCTCCGAGGAAGCCGTCAGCTCGTCGCGAGGGCGGCTATGGGTACGTTCGCGATGCTCCTGCGCTCGAATACGAGGTTGTCGCGTCACGGCTGGCAGATCGTCGCAGTAGCGCGAGCTCCGCGCTCCTCGCAGGAGAACGCTCGTGCGTAGTTCCTGCCGTTCGGTTCTGTATCGCGCTCAACGGCGCGGCGCTGCTCTCGCTCCTTGCTTTCGAGCTCGTCCCCGGCCGACCTCGACATTCGGACCGACATCGTCGGCTACCCGACGTACGCGAACTTCAACGTCAATCGCTACTTCTGGGCGTACGGCTTCACGGTTGTTCTCTTCCCGCTCCTCATGTTCGGGATCTTCGTCGCTCTGACCCGGATTTTCGCGCGCTCGAACGGCCCGCGAGGCCCCGTCCTGCCGCCGCTCGAGCAAGTCGAAGAGGTGCCTCCGGTCGCGTGATGGCGGGTGCCGCCTCGTGGCGGCTGGGCGCACCCTCCTTGTCGGTGTCGTTCTCGGTCTCGAGGCGGCAATCATCCTCGGGAGCGCTGAACCACCCCGCGCTGTTGCGGCAAGCATGCTCGGCTACGGCGCCCTGGTCACCCATTGGTCGCTTGGGGAGCGTCACGGCTAGTGCGCGCGACCTGTTCGGTGTCCTCCGCCGGTGAACACGGTCGCAGCAGGGCTGACGGTGGCGCTGCTGTATGCGGTCTCGGAGTCGACGCAGGTCACGGTCGCGCCACCGATGCAGTGCACAACTACCCATGGCTTCCGCTGTGGCTCGCCGTCAGCGTTGACCGCCTGTGTCCTGGCGTGGCTCGGCCGCGGGCTCTTCGGCGCACCCACGCTCGAGAGGCCATCGCCATCGGACGACGAGCGCGTGCGCTCTTGCTCGTGACTGCGCCCGTCGCGCTCTTCCTTCTCGTTGCCTTCCTCCCGGGCGATCTCGGAAACATCAATCTGTTCGAGGAAGGTCAGATACTCGCGCGGCGGAGTTCACGAGCGATGGGGCGTTTCCCTGGCGCGATCTGTTTGTCGTCCACGGACTTCTCCACGACGTCGGCACCGGCCTGTTCGGCTCCGCAGTCATCGAGGACAGTCGCTGGGGTGTCGCGGCGGGGGAGCAACTCCTGATCCTTCCGCTCTCATGGGTGGCGCTGTACTACCTGTGCGTCTATCTCTTCGGAGCGAACTGGCTGTTCCTCCTCGGGACACAGCTCCTCATCATCACAGGCCAGATCTTCGTCATCCATTACCGCCTCGCGCTTATTCCGCTCGTCCTCCTGTTGCTGGCGGCGCTCTTACACCGTCCGACCGTCGGGAGAGCGTTCGCCTTCACGGCGCTTCTCTTCCTCCAGGCGATCGTTACGCCTGAAGCGCTGTGGGCGGTGCCGATGTACCTGCTCGTCGTACTGATCTTCGAGCTCTACTACCGTGACCACGGCCGAGGGCTCACGGAGAATTTCCGCCGCACATGGCTCGTCCTCGCGAGCGCCGGGTTGCTCGCGGTCGGCTGGTCCGCGTTTCTGTTGGCCAATAGCGCGCTGGACGACTTCGTTTTCAGCTACCGCGCGTTTGTGCCCGGTCACCAGCTCACCGGCGGTGTGCCACTGGGAACCTACCGCGCCGTTCTCCAGCCGGGGAACGTCGGCGAGCATTACGAGGAAATCGGAATTCTCGCGCCTGTTCTCCTGATCCTGCTCGCGATGTTCTTCTTCGTCGCGCGGACACGGCTCCGCCGGCCGTTCGCGGTTCAGGACTGGGTAATGCTTGCGGCGATTGCCTACGTGCTTCCGTACTACGGCAAGTTCCTCAGCCGGACCGATCACGTGTTCCACTCGTTTGCGATGGCTGTCCCGGTGCTTCTCTACGTGGTCTATCGCGCCGTGACGTTCGCGGAGGCACGGCTTGCGAAGACGGCGCGGAATCGCGTGGCGCGTCGTGGTTCCCGTTGCGCCACGCGATTACCTTGCCGTTGCTACTCGTCCTGCTCGCTTCTGCGCCCGTTGCCCTCGCCGACGTCTTCCGCGACGTTCCCCGCCACTTCGCAGCCAGAGGTCACAGAGAGCCTGAGCTCGATCGACTGGGGTACGCGAGGAAAGGCGAGAACATCCAGATGTTTCGCGACGTCGATCGCGCGCTCGACTCGTTGCTCGAGCCGGGAGAGGCGGTGTTCGACTTCTCGAACACGCCGGGTCTCTTCCACTACCTGGCCGATCGGCCGGCGAGCAACCGCTACTACCACATCAGCATCGCGATTCGGCAACGGAGTCAGACCGATCTCATTCGGCTGCTCGAGAAGGATCGGCCCAGGGTCATCGTGTTCTCGGCCGCGGGCCTCGCCGGGTCGCCGTCGATCTGGGACAAGGTGGCGAACCAGGTGCGTCACTACGACGTGAGCGAGTACCTGCTGGATCGCTACGTGCCCGTGCTCGAATCACACACCTTCGTGTTGATGCGCCGTCGAGAAGACGACGTTCGTACGAAGCCGGAGCTGTACTTCCACGTAGCCGCATGCGACTGGGGACATTCCCCGAACTTCTTCAAACCTGCGCCTCGCGCCCGGTGCCGAAGCGCAGGAGGTTCCGTTCCGCCCACTCGATCGCGTGCTGCGCATCCGCGGCTGGGCAGCCGATCCGACCACGAAGCGCGGCGCGAAGACGATTCGTGGTCGACCCGTGACGGAGAGGTCGTTGCCCGAGTACGACCCGACCAGCGTCGCCCAGACGTGGCGTATGAGCTGAGCGCCACCGCCTATCGCGATTCCGGCTTTGGGATCGTCCTACCGTCCGCAGCCCGTCCGACGCGGACCTCGAACGGATTCGCGTCTATGCCGTGATGCGGTCTCGGAGCAGCAACGCAGCTCTTCCCGGTGGATCGGATGGAGGCGGAAGCCGAGCCGATCGAGCCGATAGTGACTGCGAGGATCGAGCTCGACGGGCGACGTGTTGCGCTCGTCTCGGATCCTGATCGAGGCGCGGTCGAGTCGATTGGAGTCGAAGTGCCGCTCGCACTGGAACTGCCACGCGACGCAGACCGGCTACCGCTGGGTCGAGATACGCACGGACGAGCCCCTGCGCCAGGCCACTTCGAGATCGCCGACGACCTCAGCGCCACTTCCAGTCTCAGCGCATGATCTCGTTCAACACGCTGGATCGCGAGGAGAGTGTCGTCCGAGTTCGCGTCGGCCCATGTACCCAGTGGCGTGGCTATGACTCCGACAGGCTCTACCTCTCATCGAGCACTGCCCAGGACATCCGCGATGTCCGGCTCCTGCGCTGAGCGTTACGCCGCCGAGCGCCGAGCATCTCTGGCGTCGAGCGTGTACCCCGCGGCCTCGGCGTCTCGGTGGAACATCTTCACGGTGTCGAGCGAGAACTCGTCGAGGTCGTAGCCGAGCCCTGGTAGTCGCGCGAGGATCCCGTCGGTGACCGTGATGACGTGGCAACCGATTGAGTCGGCTTGGACGACGTTCAAGAGCTCGCGCGGGCTGGCCCAGATCAGCTCCAGGCGCGGATACGGCGCCAAGGCCTCCAGCGCCGAGGTCATGATCGGTATCGGGTCGCGCCCCGTGTCCGCGATGCGTCCCGCGAACACCGAGACGTAGCCCGCGGGGCCGTCTGCGAGCCAGCTCGCCGCCTCCTCGACCTGAAGAACGGTCATCACGGCCGTCACGTTCACCTTGATCCCGTCTCCGGCAAGGCGTCGTGCAACTCGCTCCATCGACTCGCGCCGCGTGTTCGTGACGGGCACCTTGACGAACACGTTCTCGCCCCAGTCCGCGATCACACGCGCTTGCCGCTCGATCTCGCCCAGGTCGTCGGCGATGACCTCGAACGAGATCGGAAGATCGGGCACGAGCCCGAGAAGCTCCTTCGCGAACCGTGGGTAGTCGTCGACCCCGGCCGCGCGCATCAACGTCGGGTTGGTCGTGAAGCCCTTGATCCAGGGCTCGCGGCAGCGCTGCTCGACGGACGCGCGATCGGCGCCGTCGGCGAAGATCTTGACCCGTAGCGAGTCGACAGTGACCGTCACCGCTTCTCCTGCGCGAGGATCCAGGCCGCCGCCTCGCCGATCGTTTGCACCGTCACATCCGGGTGCTCGGGCACCGTCTCACTGTACTCCCGGTTCAGGAAGACGGTAGTGCAGCCGGCTCGTCTCCCCGCTTCCACGTCTCGCCAGCGATCGCCGACCATGTAGCTGGCCGCGAGATCGAGGTCGTGCCGCTCCGCCGCGTCGACGAGCATTCCCGGCCTGGGCTTGCGGCAGGGACAATCGTCGTCGTCGTCGTGCGGGCAGACGACCACCTCGGTGAGGGGGAGCAGCTGTCGGAGACGACTATTGATCCGCTCGACCGCTGCGGCCGACTGCGTACCGCGAGCGATATCCGGCTGGTTCGTGACGGCGATGAGCGGGAATCCTCGAGCCATGAGTGCGTCACATGCATCGACCGCACCTGCCTCGAGCTCCAGCTCTTCCTGGTCTCGGATCGAGCCCGGCATACCGTCGTTCACGAGTGCGCGGATGAGCGTGCCGTCACGGTCGAGGAAGACGGCTCCCCTGTCGACCCGCCTCACAACAATCCGGCGCGTGCGTCCGCGACGAGCGCAGTCATCGACTCACGCAGCGCCTCCCGGGACGTTCGCGACGGTGCCCAGCCGAGACCACGGATGCGCTCGATCGAGAGCCGAACCACGGGTACATCGCCCTTCCACCCGCGTTCGCCACCCGTGTACTCGTACCGAACGTCTTTCGGGTCGAGGCCGACGCACTCCGCGGCAAGGTCGGCGATCTCCGCAACCGTGATGTAGTCGCCCGTGGCGACGTTGTACACGTCGTAGGGGCCTTCCTCGCTGTTCGCCGCGAACATGGCCTCGATGACGTCGTCGACGTGGACGTAGGACTTGCTCTGCGTTCCGTCGCCGAGGATGCGAAGTCGCGTCGGGTCTGCGAGCAGCGCGCGCACGAAGTCGAGGCCGACGCCGTGCGTCTGCAGTGGCCCGACCACGTTCCCGAAGCGAAAGGCGCGCCCTGAGAGACCGAACATGAAGCTGTAGGCGGAGATCAGCGCCTCGCCCGCGAGCTTGCTGGCGCCGTAGGTCGAGATCGGGACGAGCGGGCCCCAGTCCTCATCGGCCTCGGTCTCGCCGAGGTCGCCGTACACGCCGCTTCCCGATGCGTACAGGATCCTCTCGACACCCGCGACGCGCATCGCCTCCAGCACGTGATGGCTGAGCAGAGTCCCCTCGTCGAAGTCGATGCTCGGCTCGGTCGCAGCCCGCGCGATGTCCGGATTCGAGGCGAGGTGCACGACGGCGTCGTGACCGCGGGCTGCTTCGGTGAGCGTCACCAGATCCTTGACGTCCGCACGAACGACCGCGAGGCGCCCGTCGTCGGCGCGTCGCTCGAGGTGAACCTCGCGCCCCGACGAGAAGTTGTCGTAGACGGTCACTCCTTCGACGGAGGGATCCGACAGCAGGCGGTCGACCAGATGACCGCCGATGAAGCCCGCACCGCCGACGAGGAGCCAGCGAGCGTGCTCCGCACGTCTGTCGCTCAGTGGAGCGACTCCCACTTCGCCGTCTGAGCCTGAAGTAAGGGATGGCTCACCAGCAGATGCCAGACGACGGCGCACATGCCTTCGGTGTGCGGAGTCACCCGCTCCTCGCTCGCAACCGGAACGAGCACCGATTCGTCCGCGACCGCGCGCGTGTAGCCGCCGTCGCGGCCGACCACCCCGAACACCCTCGCGCCGGCGCCGTGTGCTGTCTCCAGAGCCCGAACCAGATTCACCGATACTCCCCGCTCCTCGCTCCCACCGCCGACCGAGAAGACGAGTACCGCGTCTCCTTCTGCGACGCGAGAGCCCTCGAGCCAGGCCGCGAGCGCGCCGTCCCAGCCGTCGTCGTTGATTCGCGCGGTCAGCTCGGCGACGTTGTCCGTCGGCGCATACGCCTCCAGCCTGCACAGCTTCCGGAAGTCCGCGGCGGCATGCGACGCGTGCGCGGCGGACCCGCCTACGCCGAGAACGAAGAGCCGCCCGCCGCCGTCGCGAATCGCCGACAGCGCAAGAGCCAGGCGTTCGACGGCCGCAGCGTCGAGCCGTCCGGCGATCTCGGCCGTCTCCGCGAGGTACGTCTCGGAGAACGACGTCATCGCGCGCCGTCCTCCTTCCGGCAGACGGCGAACGTATTGAGGCCGAACTTGTGCCGATAGCACCGGATCCGACTCGGTAGGAAACCGGCCTCGACGAGCAGCGGCCAGAGATCGCGGGGGTCGTAGTAGCGCTTGTGGTCGTCCATCTCCTCGGGCGGGCTCAGGTGCAGCCGGAACGCGGACAGCTCGAGGTAGCGCTTCCCACGCCAACTGGGGACGTTGAGGAGGCAGATGCCGCCGGGGCGAAGAATCCGATGAAAGGCTCGCACCGCGTCGAGCGGCGCGGCGAGATGCTCGAGCACCGAGATGCAGAGGACGACGTCGAGGGAGTCGTCCTCGATCTGCTCGAGCGACTCGGGGAGGCGACCCTGGATCGCCGTAACCCGGGGGTCGGAGACCAGGTCCGGCGCCAGAGCCACGTCCACGAGGACCGCCGAATCGAGCTCGTCCAGGACGGTGCGCACGAACCGAGCGTCATAGCCGCAGCCGAAGTCGCCGAGTCGCTTCCCCGCCAGGCTTCCGGTGCGGCGCCGAATCGCGCGCGCCGAGAGCCAGGTACCGAAGCGATCGACCGAGGACAGCGTGCGGTCTTGGCCGAATGCGGTGTCCCGGACGTGCTCGGACCGTTCAGACATCGCGTCTCAGCCGCTCGCTGAGCGCCGCCGCGTGCAGGATCAGCGTGAACGCGAAGGTCGTGAAGCCGACGATCATCGCGAGCAGCCCTGTCACGGCGAGGTGGTGCACCGGACCGGGATCCGTCGGCAGCGAGAGCCCCTCGCTCACGTAGTCCACGATCAGGGGGACCGTGAGAGCGATCCCGAGCAGGAACGCGAAGGCGCAGCCGGCGACCGTCCGGCTGTAGGGAAACAGGGCGAGCCAACGTCTCCTCGCGCTGCCCGTGTAGTCGTAGAGCACCTGGGCGAGCGCGCCGAAGTACAGGTACTGGAGCCCGACCACGGTCAGCGTGAGGCCGGCGAGCATCCAGTAGAGGGACAGCGTCACCGGGCCGATCGTGATCGGCCCGAAGCTGAGCGGCAGCGTGATGAGGAGCCCGATGGCGAGCAGCACGATGCCCGGCCTCAGCACGAAGAAGTCGGCGCCGTTGACGAACATCGCGCGGAGGTTGATCCACGCCGCCTTCCAGGGAGCGAACCAGCCGGCCCGCTTGTGGTGGCTCATACGGCCTTCCTGATCCTTCAGAAAGCGAACCGGCACCTCCGTCGTCCGAAGCTCCATGCGCACCGACTTCAGCACCATCTCGGACGCGTACTCCCAGGACTGCGACTGCAGGTTCATGCGGATCAGCGCATCCCGGGTGATCGCGCGCATGCCGCAGTGAATGTCGGAGAACGAGCTGCCGTAGAGCAGGTTGAGGATCCAGGTGGTGACCGGAGTGCCGAGGTACTGGTGCAGGAAGGGCATCGCGCCCTTCTCGATCGAGCCACGCCAGCGCGATCCCATCACGTACTCGTAGCCCTCGCGGAGCTTCTCCACGAACGGCGCGAGCAGGCGAAAGTCGTAGGTGCAATCGGCGTCGCCCATCAGGATGTAGCGCCCGCGAACGTACGGGAGAGCGTCGAGGTATGCGCGTCCGAGACCTCGCCTCGGCGTTTGCAGGACCCGCGCGCCGTGCGCGAGCGCGATCTCCGCTGTCCGGTCGGTCGAGCTGTCCACGATGAGCACTTCGCCCACGACGCCTGCGAGGTCGAGACCCTGCCGGCACCAGTCGACGAACTCGGCGACGGTGATCTCCTCGTCGAGGGCGGGAATGACGATCGAGAGCTCGGGCTCGGCGACGTCGTTCGCGGGGACGAGGAGCCGAACGTCCGGGTCGAGCCCATCGCCGGCAGAGTGCCCGGCGGCCACGGTCCGCGTCTCGCCGACGGCCATCCCGCCAGCACGGTAGCGCGTCGGCGAGACGGCTCGCGCCGCACGCCTCGCTAGTCTCCGAGCCCGTGCTGATCACCCGAACGCCGCTACGAGTAACGCTCGCAGGCGGCGGCACCGACCTGCCCTCCTACTTCTCCCGCCGCCCCGGCTTCGTGATCTCGGCGGCGATCGACAAGTACGTCTACATCGGCCTCAACCGGACGTTCACCGACGACTACTTCCTCAAGTACTCGGCGCTCGAGCGTGTCACTCGCCCGGACGACATCGAGCACCCGATCATCCGTACCGCACTGCAGTTGCACGACATCGGGCCGTCCGTGGAGATCGTCAGTCTCGCCGACATCCCCGCCGGAACCGGTCTCGGCTCGTCGGGCTCGTTCACCGTCGGCCTGTTGCGCGCGCTCTACGCGTGGAAGCGCGAGCATGTGACCGCCGGCGACCTCGCTGACGAGGCCTGCCGAGTCGAGATCGACCTCCTGGGCAGACCGGTCGGGAAGCAGGATCAATACATCGCCGCGTTCGGCGGCGTCACCTGCTTCGAGTTCCACGAAGACGGTCGCGTACCGGTCGCGCCCCTCGACATCCGGACGTCGACGATGCACGAGCTCGAAGAGCGCCTCCTCATGTTCTTCACGGGGAGCTCGAGAACTGCCGATGCGATCCTGGACGACCAGCGCCGCCGAACCGAGGAGGGAGACGAGTCGATGATCGAGAGCATGCGCCGGGTGGAGGAGATCGCGCTCCGCATCCGCGACGCGCTCCAGGCGGGTGAGACGGCGCGGTTCGGCGAGCTCATGCATGAGCACTGGCTCGAGAAGCGCGAGCGCTCCCAAGGCATGTCCAATCCCGACATCGACCGCTGGTACGAGGCCGGAGTTGCGAACGGAGCAGTGGGCGGCAAGCTCACGGGCGCAGGAGGAGGCGGCTTCCTCGTTTTCCTGGCGGAGGACCCAGCGGCTCTTCGCGCGGCGATGAGCGCCGAGGGGCTCGCCGAGGTCAGGTTCGGCTTCGACCACGACGGCTCGAGCATCGTCGTTCGTGCCTGAGCCGAAGACAGTCGAGCCACCCCTGGTCGTGATCCTCGCCGGCGGGCTCGGGACCCGCATGAGCGACCGCGTGGGCGAGTTGCCGAAGGCGCTCGTCGAGGTCGCAGGAGAGCCATTCGCGCATCATCAGCTGCGCCTGCTCGCGGGCCAGGGCGTGCGCGAGGTCGTGTTCGTGATCGGATTTCGCGGAGAGAAGCTGCGTACGGCCATCGGCGACGGAAGCCGGTTCGGGCTGAGTGTCGGGTACGTCGACGAGGGCGAGGAGCTCCACGGGACCGGCGGTGCCCTGCGCTACGCCCTCGACGCGGGAGCGCTGAGCGACCCGATCGCGGTCCTGTACGGCGATTCGTACCTTCCGATCGAGCTCGGCCCGGTGTGGGAGGCGTTCGCCGCGTCGGGACGACATGCGCTCATGACCGTGCTCCGGAACGAGGATCGCTGGGACCGGTCGAACGCGATCGTCGAGGACGACGTCGTGGTGCTGTACGACAAGCGTCACGAGGAGCGAACTGCACGGATGGCGTGGATCGACTACGGCCTGACGGTGCTCTCGCACGAGGTGATCGAGGACATCCCTCGCGGATCCGTCGTCGATCTCGGCGAGGTCTACCGGAAGCTCAGCCTCCGGGGCGATCTCGCCGCGTTCGAGACGACGACGCGCTTCTACGAAGCCGGGTCGCCCGGTGGCATCGCCGAGCTCGAGCGCTATCTCGAACGCAAGGACGCCACCGCGTGAGCTTCCCGTCTCTGGCCGAGCCGCTCCCGGGAGCTCGCAGCCGTGTCTTCGGCCTCTCCTGGTGGGCGGTGGGGGTCTGGGTCGGTGCGACGGTCTACGCGGTGGTGCTGTCGCTCGAGGCCGTGCGTGAGCACCATCGCTTCGAGACGTTCCTGGACCTCGCGGTGTACGACCAGCTCCTGTGGCTGCTCGCGAACGGACACGAGCCCTTCTCGACGGTCATCTCGCGACCGCTGCTCGGAGGTCACTTCCAGCCGGGCGTCGTGCTGCTCACGCCGCTGTACTGGCTCGATCTCGGCGTCCCCGGCCTGCTCACGGCCCAGTCGATCGCGCTCGCTCTCACCGCTCCCGCCCTCTATGCGCTCGCGCGAGCGTACGGTGCGTCGCCTCCGCTGGCCGCGGCGCCTGCGTTTCTGTGGCTCCTCTGCCCGTGGGTCGCGTCGGTCAACCTGTTCGAGTTTCGTCCCGATCCGTTCGCGCCGGCGCTGATCGTGATCAGCGTGCTCACCGCGGTCCAGCGTCGGTATGTGTGGCTCGCCGTCACCACCCTGCTCGCGCTCAGCCTGAAGGAAGACGTCTCCCTCACCTACGTCATGCTCGGGATCGTCCTCGCGCTCCAGGGATTCCGACGGGTCGGCGGGTTGCTCGCACTCGGATCAGCCGCGTGGTTCGTCGTTGCGACAGCGGTCGTCAACGCCTCCGGTGGCGCGAACGAGGCCTTCGGGCGGCGGTTCGCGGGCGAGCGTGGGGACTCTGTCGGAGACGCGCTCGTCTGGGCCGTCACGCATCCGTTCGACACGCTCGGGGACTTCGTCCGAGACAGCCTGGGCGGATTGCTGCTGCTCGTCGTGTCGACGGGCGGCCTCGCCCTGCTCGCACCCGTCTGGATGCTCCTGTCGCTGCCGACGGCGCTCCACAATGCGCTCTCCGCGCACGGCCCTCAGCACGAGCTCCACTTCCACTACCACCTCGGGACGCTGACCGGCCTCTTCGTGGCCGCGGCGATCGGCGCGGCTCGCGTTCCCGGCCTGGGCCGACCGGCGCGACTCGCCGTGCTCGTCGTCATGTTCGCGGCACTCTTCACCGCTCTCGCCGGAGGGCTCTCCGTCCATCAGGACCTCGCGCACCCGCGGCCGAGTCATGCCGCTTCCGCAGAGCGCGCGCTGGCGCGCATTCCGGACGGCGTGTCCGTCGCAGCGACCCCCAGTCTGCTCCCACACCTGAGTCAGCGAGCCGAGATCTACTCGCTTCCGGAGCCGTTCGTCCCGCTCGACTGGGGTGGTTCCCTCACTCCCGCCGAGTTCGCCGAGCGCGCCGAGGGCGTGCGCTTCGTCGCCTACCTCGAGCGGGACATCTCGCCGTCAGGGGGCTACTCGGCGTCCGAGGATCTTCCCTCGGTGCGGCGGCTGCTGCTTCGGTCGGGGTTCGTCGAGATCGCGCGTGTCGGGCCGCGTTCACGTTCTGGAACGTCCCCTGCCATGAGCACGCACTCGGTCGCGTCGCCGCTGTCCACTGCGCGTTCGCGGGTGTCGGGTCGCTCGGCGTGGGCGGTCGCCGTCTGGCTCGGCGCGGCGCTGTACTCGGTCCTGCTCTCGGTCGAGTCCGTTCGGGAGTACAGGAGGTTCGAGACGCAGTGGGATCTTGCGATCTACGACCAGCTCCTGTGGCTGCTCGCCCACGGGCACGAGCCTTTCTCGACGGTCATCACCCGGCCGCTGCTGGAGGCGCACTTCCAGCCGGCGCTCGTTCTCTTGACCCCGCTGTACTGGCTCGATCTCGGCGTACCGGGCCTGCTCACCGCGCAGTCGATCGGGCTCGCCCTCACCGCTCCCGCGCTCTTCGCTCTCGCGCGCCACGCGGGAGCCTCGCCTGCCTTGGCGGCGCTTCCCGCATTCCTCTGGCTCGTCTGTCCGTTCGTGGCATCGGCGAATCTCTTCGAGTTCCGGCCCG
Source organism: uncultured Actinomycetes bacterium (assembly GCA_963721795.1). Taxonomy (GTDB): domain Bacteria; phylum Actinomycetota; class Thermoleophilia; order Gaiellales; family Gaiellaceae; genus GMQP-bins7. The sequence goes on along the minus strand of CAVRLT010000007.1, from coordinate 5,319 downwards.
ACCCGTTCGCACCGGCGCTCATCGTCCTCAGCGTCCTCGCCGGGTTGCAAGGGCGTCACGTTCTGCTCGTGGTCACGACCGTCCTCGCGCTCGGCCTGAAGGAGGACATCTCACTCACCTACGTGATGCTCGGGCTGCTGCTCTTTCTCCACGGAAGACGCCGAGTCGGGGTGATTCTCGCGTCGGCGTCAGCGGCGTGGTACGTCGCCGCCGTCACGACGATGAACCTCCTCGGCGGCTCGAACGAGGCGTTCGGGCGCCGGTTCGCAGGCGACCGCGGCGACTCGGTCGGCGATGCGTTCGTGTGGATGCTCGAGCACCCATTCGAGCTGCTCGGCGACATCGCGGTCGACAGCCTCGGCGATCTCGCGCTCCTGTTGATCTCGACGGGCGGCCTCGCGCTGCTCGCACCCTCGTGGATGCTGCTCTCGCTCCCTACGGTGCTGCACAACGCGCTGTCGGCATATGGAGTGCAGCACGATCTCGTCCACCACTATCACCTCGGAACGCTGACCGGCCTCTTCGTCGCCTCGGCCGTCGGGGTCGGGCGGCTTCAGCAGCTCAGCGGAAGGCGACGGATCCCGGCGTACGCTCTTGTGGCGGTCGCCGCACTCGTCGCCATCGGCGTAGGACGCTCGGTCCATGAGCCTCTCGGTCGTTCGATCCCGGAGGAGGCCACGGCGATCGAGCGCGCGCTCGAACGGATCCCCGAGGACGCCCCGGTCGCGGCGACCTGGAGCCTCGTCGCGCACCTGAGTCACCGTGTCGACGTGTACTCGCTCCCGGAGCCGTTTCTCTCCGCCGAGTGGGGCACGTCGCTCACGGCCGCCGAGCTCGCCGAGCGCGCGGAGCGTGTGCGGTTCGTCGTCTACCGCGACCTCGACGTCCTGCCCTCGGGTGGCTATTCGCCGCCGGAGACGCTCGCCTCGGTCAAGCGATTGCTACGTCGGCTCGGGTTCGTCGAGGTCGACCGCGTCGGACGCGTGCACATTCTCGAACGAGCGGCTTCGGAGTCCTAGAAGACCGGGCGTCTCGCGCCACACGCCCCACACCTCGCGGAACGCGTCGCACATCTCGCCGAGCGTCACGTAGTCGCGGGCCGCGTCGACGATCAGCGGCATCAGGTTGACGCCGTCCTTCGCCGCGGCCTCGCGGAGCGCACGTGAGGCGCGCCTCGACCGCGGCCGAGTCCCGGCGCGCGCGCACGCCCGCGAGCCGGTCGATCTGCTTCTGCTCGAGCGCAGGGTCGATCTTGAGGATCGGGATCGGGCGTCTCGTCCTCGTGCAGGTACCGGTTCACGCCCGACGATGACGCGCTTCCCGGACTCGACCTCCGCCTGGTAGCGGAACGAGGCTTCGGCGATCTCGCGCTGGAAGAAGTTGTCCTTGATCGCCGGGATGACGCCGCCGAGCTTCTCGATCCGGTCGAAGTACTCGTAGGCCTGGGCCTCGAGCGTCGACGTGAGCTCCTCGACGAAGTAGGAGCCGCCGAGCGGGTCGATCGTGTTGACGACTCCCGACTCGTGCGCGATCACCTGCTGTGTCCGGAGCGCGAGGCGCGCAGCCTCCTCGGTCGGGAGCGCGAGCGCCTCGTCGAAGGAGTTCGTGTGCAGGCTCTGCGTCCCGCCGAGCACCGCGGCGAGCCCCTCGAGCGCCGTCCGCACGATGTTGACCTCCGGCTGCTGGGCGGTCAGCGAGACGCCGGCCGTCTGCGTGTGGAAGCGCATCAGCAGGGAGCGCTCGGAGCGGGCGCCGAAGCGCTCGCGCATCTCTCGCGCCCAGATCCGCCGCGCCGCGCGGTACTTCGCGATCTCCTCGAAGAAGTCGAGATGGGCGTTGAAGAAGAAGGAGAGCCTGGGCGCGAAGTCGTCGACGTCGAGGCCGCGCTCGACCGCCGCCTCGACGTACGCGAACCCGTCCGCAAGCGTGAACGCGAGCTCCTGCGCCGCGGTCGAGCCCGCCTCGCGGATGTGGTAGCCCGAGATCGAGATCGGGTGGAAGAGCGGCATCTCCCGCGCGCAGAACTCGATCATGTCCACGACGAGCCGCATGGACGGCTCGGGCGGATAGATCCACTCCTTCTGGGCGATGTACTCCTTGAGGATGTCCGTCTGCGCCGTGCCGCGGAGGCGGTCGCGCGGCACTCCCTGCTGCTCGCCGACGCACACGTAGTACGCGAGCAGGATCGCCGAGGGCGAGTTGATCGTCATCGACGTGGAGACCTCGCCGAGCGGGATCGAGTCGAAGAGCGTCTCGACGTCGGCGAGCGAGTCGACGGCGACACCTTCCCGCCCGACCTCGCCGAGCGAGCGCGGGTGATCCGAGTCGTAGCCCATCAGCGTCGGCATGTCGAACGCGGTCGAGAAGCCGGTCTGCCCGTGGTCGCGCAGGTAGCGGAAGCGGGCGTTCGTCTCCTCCGCGGTCCCGAAGCCCGCGAACTGCCGCATCGTCCACAGGCGGCCGCGGTACATCGACGGGTAGACGCCCCTGGTGAAGGGATACTCGCCGGGGTAGCCGAGATCGCGCGAGTAGTCGAGCTCGGTGTTGTCCGGGGCGTAGACCGGCTCGGGCTCGATCCCCGAGATCGTCGTGAGGAGCTCGTCGGCGCGCTCGGGCGCGCGCTCGTAGACCTCCTCGCGCCAGGCCGAGACCGAGCCGGAGGTGTCGCGATCTTCGGTCGTCGCCATCGCGCGCATTGTAGGTCGGCAGCGACGTGGCGCGTCTGGCTCAGCCAGACACCAGGTGGCCACGTGCTACCCCCGTCCGGGTGAGCGGTCCGATCGCGTGAACGGGGGATCACTCGCCGGGAGCCGCTCCGCCGACGAAGTCGAGGTGCGGCCTGCATATCTCCTCGCTGTTGCCACAGCTGGGCTCGTCCTTGCCGCGCTAGGCGGCGAGTCGGGCACGGCGACCGCCGGAAGCACGAGCTCGTGCGGCTTCGACGCAGACGGAAACGGCTACACCTACGCGGGGCACCAGTCGAGCCATACCGGGCACGGCGTGCGCGCGACGATCACGCCGACGCGAACGCTGAACGTCGCAGCGGGGCACGTCGCGGGTTGGGTAGGCGTCGGCGGCCCCGGCCAAGGCGCGAACGGTGAGGACGCGTGGCTCCAGGTCGGCATCGCGTCGGTCGAGGCGACGCAGCCGTTCCTGTACGCGGAGATCGCACGCGAAGGACGCCAACCGCAGTTCATGCTGCTCCGCGAGGACTTGCGAGTCGGCGAGAGCCATCGCGTCGCTGTTCTCGAGATGTCGGGGAAGACCGACTGGTGGCGGGTCTGGGTCGACGGCAGCCCGGCCACGAAGCCGCTCCGGATCAAAGGCTCGTCGGGGCGCTGGGCGCCGATCGCGACCGCAGAGAGCTGGAACGGCGGCAGGGGTGCGTGCAACCGGTTCGCGTTCAGGTTCGAGCGGGTCTCGGTGTCCTACGGTGGCGGCGGTTCCTGGCGCCCGTTCGTGTCGGGCCACGAGTTCCTGGACGGCGGCCACAGCCTGCAAGCGCTGGCGACGGCGCCTGCCGTCGGCGGCACCTACGCAGCCGCGCAGTCCGCGACGACCCCGCTGCCGTACGCGTTCGTCGCGTCGTCGTAGCACGACCGCACTAGCGTGGAGCCGCGGCGCATGCCTGACGCCGCAGCTCTCTCGCAGAGCGCGGGCTGCGAACGAACCGCACCGGACCACCCACCTCCCAGAGCACGAGCCCTGCGCGCGTGCCTTCTGCGACACGCCGGCCCGCGAGGTCGATGCCGGGCTGCGCGACGACGTAGTCGGCGACCAGTGGCCCGCCCGACGGAGTGAGCACCTGTCTGCCGGAGACACCAGACCTCCTGGTGAAGTGATCCGGAGTCTGAGCGAGATGGGCGACGCGCTCGACCGAGGTGTTGAAGAACTCGGTGAGGTAGAAGCCGTCGTAGGCGAAGCGAGCACATGGGCTCAGCGACGTGAGCAAGGTCACCGAACGGTCCGTCGGAACTCGCTCGTCGAGCCAGCGTCGTTCTGCGGCGGGAACGGCCTCGGCGCGAATGCCCGACCAGCTTCTGGCCGACAGCCAACCGAGCTGCGCGGTCAGCACGAAGACGAACAGCACTACGACGGGAAGAACCATCCTCAGCCTGGGCGGGAGCAGGAGCGCAGCCAACACGAGGAGCACCGCGAAGGTGACGAGAACCCCGCGGCCGGCAGCGCCGAGCGAGTCGATGGTCACCCACAGCACCGTCGGAACGGCCTCGAACTCCTGCCCGAGATCATCCCTCGTGTAGTCGGAGTACGGCAGAAGAAGCGGAAGTGCGAGCGCGGTTGCCGCACCGAGGCTCGCGGCGACGAGTGGTCGCGGCATACCTTCGACGATCCAGACGAAGAAGACGACGAGCCAGAGCGGGACGACGTAGAACAGCGGGCGGTCGTGAAACAGACCCTGTGCGAACTCCGTCGAATTGAAGGTGGCGACTTGCGCGATGAGGAGCACGTTCGCAACCGAGAAGAGCGCCAGAAACGCTGCGTGGCGCTCGGATCCAGAGCGCGCATGGGCGAAGAGCAGCACCACTGCGATCGGCGCGACCGCAAAGGGCAGAACTGCGAGATAGAGCTCGAGGTTGGCAAGATGGTAAACGAGCCAGCGAGCTACTTCACCGCCGTCGTACGAGCGCAAGAGCGCCTCATAGTCGCCGAGCGGACCGCGTCGAGCCCCTGTGAGTGACCAGACGAGCAGGGCAATCGCTCCCAGTGCGAGAAAGCACGCCGTCGGAGCAAGGCGCGCAAGCATCGCCGTGAAGCGATCTCGACGCGCCGGAACCAGCATCGGCATGAGCACGAGGCCCATGACATAGACACCGAAGAGCACCAGGAACTGTGTCCTCACGCCCGAGGCGACGCAGATTGCCAGGAGCGCGGCGAGCTGTCGGCGGGCGCTCGGCCTCTCCAACGCCAGAACGATCGCGTAACAGGCCCATGCCGAGGCCAGGTACGCCAGCGACTCGGTCATGACGACGGAGACGTACGTCGCCGATGGGACGGCGACGGCGAGCGCTGCGGCACCAACGCTCGGCCAGGGCGGTAGGACGCGACGCGCGAGCAGGAAGACCGGGACCGCCGTGAGCGCGAAGAGAAGAGCGTTCATCGCCTTCGCAAGCTCGTACACCATCTCGCGGTCGGCCGTGATCACGTGCACGGCGACGAGCAGCGCCGGGTACAGCGGGGCGTAGCGGTACGGCTCGCCGCGGAACGCAAGGCCGTCTCCTTCGGCAATCGAGCTCCCGGTGTCGAAATAGAGGAGCTCGTCCGCGAACGCCCTCGGGCCGTCGATCGACAACGCGAGCA
>CAVRLT010000006.1:0-19714 GCA_963721795.1 uncultured Actinomycetes bacterium | reverse complement strand
AGCGAACGTGCCACGGTCGAGGCGCAGATGCTCTTCGGCGCCCAGGTATTCGCGCGCGCGAAGGTCGTCCCCGACCTTGCTCTCTCCCGCGGCGAGGAGGCCCACCGCCACGCGCGTCTCCTGGGAGACCGATCACTCGAGTTCGCCGCAGCAAAAGGGCTCGCGCTGACGCACCTGGAGCTCGGCGCGGTCGACCAGGCAGAGCAGTGGCTCGATCGTGCCGCCGAGGCGGCGGCCGTCGACCCTACTCCGCTTCGGGCACGTCAGCTCGAGACGACACGCGGAATGAGCCGCGCCGCAGCCGGGGATGCAGCGGGAATGCGTGAGCATCTGGGGCGAGCGGTTCGACTGGCAACGGAACAGGGTCGCCCCGCGGCGCGTTGCGAGGCGCTCGCCATGCTCGCCCTGGAGGCGGCGGAGCTCGGCGCCGAGCGCGCCGACGAGGAGCTACTCGCGCTGGCGGAACGATCCGCGGAGGAGGCCAAAGAGCTCATGCGCGTCCTGCCCGGCCACCCGCCGTGGGGAGCCGAGGCGGACGCGGCGCTCGCCCGAGTGGCACTCGCGCGCGGCGAGCGGGAATCGGCCGCCGAGGCTGCGCGCTCGGTCTTCGCCGCGCTCGAGGATGCGCACTTCGAGGACGTGTTCCTCCGGGTCGTCCTGGCAGCCGCAGGTGTCCTTCTCGTCTCGGGCACCGAGGAGGAGCGCGAGCTGGTTCGGTCTCGACTGACCTTGACCGCGGCGCTCATCGCACAGCGGATCACGGACGAGGGCGTTCGCGTGCAGTGGTTCCGCGGGCCCCTCGGCCGCGAGCTGTCCAGGCTCACGGGGAGCTCACACGGGGAGAACGTGATCGACGAGGTGGAGGACATCCCCACGGCCGCCGACCTCGGCGAGGACGACACAAGACTGCTCTGGCTCCTCATCGAGGGCAAGACCAACCGGGAGATCGCCTCCGAGCTCGACGTCGGCGAGGACGTCGTGTCGAGGCGGCTCGCGGAGATGTACGCCCGGATCGGGGTCTCCTCGCGCGGGGAGGCCGCGGTCCTCGCCTTCAGGGAAGGGATGGTGTGAGGTGCTGCGAGCGCGGGTCGACCGCCATCGCTGCATCGGCGCGGGCAACTGCATCACGGTCGCACCCACGGCGTTCGACTGGCTGAAGGGAGACCTCGGGAAGGCGGACGTCATCGACCCGGACAGCGTCGAGGCCGAGCTCCTCCGAGAGGCCGCAATGTCGTGCCCCACGGACGCGATCGAGATCGAGGAGGTCGAGGCGCTCCTGCCCTGGCAGCTCCGCGGGAAGACCGGACCCGACCGACGGGTCCTCAAGACGTTCATGTTCACGGACATCGTGAAGTCGACGAATCTCGCAGAGGCCATGGGCGACGACGCCTGGCTCGAGCTGCTGCGCTGGCACGACGAGACGCTGCGCTCGGCCTTCGCCGCGCACTCGGGCGAGGAGGTCGGCACGACGGGAGACGGCTTCTTCGTCGGGTTCGACAGCCCCGACGAGGCGATGGCGTGCGCCGTCGCCATCCAGCGCCGACTCGCCGACCACCGCAAGCAGCACGGATTCGCGCCGCAGGTCCGCATCGGGCTGCACGCATCCGGAGCGGCGCAAGTGCAGGGAGGCTTCCGCGGCAAGGGAGTCCACGAGGCGGCGCGGATTGCCGCCCTGGCGGAGGGCGGCGAGATCGTCGCGAGCAAGGCCACAGTCGGATCCGCCTCGCAGTACGCGACGACGGAGCCGCGGACCGTCACGCTCAAGGGAATCTCCGAGCCGATGGACGTCGTCTCGATCGACTGGCGCTGAGCCCCGCAATTTGCGGTTCGCCAATGGCTCCCGGGAACTCGTACTCGGCCATCCCTTTGAGCATTCCGGACGCGATCGCTGCATCGGCGGGGTTCACCGATGAGGCTTGGACGCGAACGAGTACGTCGTCGGCCCCGACCGTCGGTATCGGCAGATCGTCGCGGAAACCGGTGGTACTGTCGAAGCTGTCGAGCGTGAAGGCGCGCATCTGTGTTCAAGCGAGGTTCCTGAACACTCGCCACCATGTGGTGCTGTAGCCACCGAGCCGCAGCCTCGGGCGATCGGCTACCCTTGCGTCCCGAGCCTCTCTTTCCGCGTTGACCTCACTGGCCACTGCGCCGAGGGCGGTGGAAGCGAGGTGCTGATGCAGGTCACGCGTAGCTTTTCCGCGAGGATCCGGAAGTGGATGGGGTTGCTCGGCAAGAGGCCGGCCAAAGTGCCGTACGGCGCCGGCGCATGGGGCCGCTGATGGATTTGCGGCCCAGGTGATAGAGAACCTTCCACGGAACCTCTCAGTGCTCGACGACACCGAGCTGGGCAAAGCGAGACTCGATCGTGACGATCGCATGTCGCTTCTCTTCCGTAGCTGGCCGTCGTTGAGCAAGCTTGAGATGCGCGAACTCAGGAAGCTGAGCGACGAGCGTCAGCGGCTTGCACGACATGTCGGCACCCTTCGAAGCCTCCATGCGCTCCGAGCCTCGAACACGCTCGCGCCGGAGATCCAACTTCCCGCGTGACAGTCGCGCCTTACTTCGTAGATCAAAGCTAGCGACCTCGGTCGTGCGGGGATGCTGCTGCTGGTGCGCTACGTGCGACGCGCCTTAGCCGCCTCGTGGTCGCGCTCGGACGCGATCGCGCGGTCGAGTCTGTCTGCGCGGCGCATAGCGTCGTACACGGCGTCCCAGTGACGTGAGACCTCTCCCAGGGCACGGGCCGTGGTCAGGGCGGCTTCCTCGAGTCGCGTGTTCACTCTCTCCACCTCGGCCACGCGCTCCTCGAGGTCGCGCATCTTTTCCGCGAGCTCGCTCAGTTCCTGAGCGACTACCTCGTAGTCGTCCACCGTGGAATGATCCCTCAGCCCGTGCAGTTCGGCAACTTCCGCCGGCAGAAGGACCCGATGAACCTCTTTGAGGCAGCAGCCCTCGGGGTCTCTATTTGTCTGCCGGGAGCAGGGGCCCTGAGCCGAACTTCTTGGCCGCGCGCTTCTCGCCGCGGCGCTCCTTGAGCGTCTTCTGCGGCTTCTGCTTCTGCTGCTTCCTTGGTTTGTCGGAACTCTTGCTCATGGTGACCCTCCGAGCCGTCCGCTCCACTCAACGCCTGCTCGAGACAACGAAAGCTGGCCCTGAAGTCGAATCCTGTTCGCCTGGGCTCCTACGTCTCGCGCGCCGTAGCGCGTTGGGAGGTTGCGGGCTTTCGGCCGGGGTTCTGGCAGCAGGGCCAGTTCAACCATCCTACTCCTATGGGATCGGCGGTCGAGCGCCGAGGTCGTGGCGTCGTGAAGCCAGCTCCGTTGAAAGCACTGTCTACACGATCTCGAGCCCGACGTAGTTCTCGGCGAGCGACGTGGCGGCGGCGTGGGAGGTCGTCACGTATCGCAGTTGAGAGAGCTGGAGTCTCAGGTCGAACGGGTCCTGGCCCTCAGGGCGGTGGAGCATGTGCGTCATCCACCACGAGAAGTGCTCGGCCCGCCAGACACGCCGCAGGCAGGTGTCGGAGTAGGCGTCGAGACCGGCGGTGCTTCCCGACCGGAACCAGTCCACGAGCGCCTCGGCGAGCACGCGCACGTCGTGGAGCGCGAGGTTGAGCCCCTTCGCGCCGGTGGGCGGCACGATGTGGGCTGCGTCGCCGGCGAGGAAGAGCCGTCCGTAGCGCATCGGCTCGCAGACGTAGCTCCGCATGCCGGTGACACCCTTCTCGAGGATCGGCCCTTCCGCGAGCGTCCACCCCTCCAGGCCGAGGCGGATCTGCAGCTCTTCCCAGATGCGATCGTCGGGCCACTCCGCGAGGTCCTCGTCGGGTCGGGACTGAAGGTAGAGGCGGCCGAGCTCCGGGGAGCGGAGGCTGAGGAGCGCGAACCCGCGCTCGTGGTGGGCGTAGACGAGCTCGTCGCTGGAGGGCGCGACGGCTGCGAGGATCCCGAGCCAGCCGAATGGGTACTCGCGTGAGAACTCGGTCAAGACGCCAGCCGGAACGCTCGTGCGGGAGATCCCGTGGAACCCGTCGCAGCCCGCGATGACGTCGCATTCGAGCTCACCGTCGCCGCCCTCGTGCCCGTAGCGGATCAGCGGACGCTCGGTCTCGAGGTCGTGCACCGAGACGTCCGCCGCCTCGAAGTGGAGGGGCAGACCCGCCTCGAGGCGAAGGCGGATCAGGTCCTTGACGAGCTCGGTCTGACCGTAGATGACGATCGCCCGCCCTTCGGCGAGGTCGCTCAGCGGGATCCGGTGGCGTTCGCCCGCCGAACTGGAGCTCGATCCCGTGGTGGACGAGCCCTTCGCGCTGCAGCCGCTCGCCCGCGCCGGATTCCACGAGGAGGTCGACGATCGCTTGCTCGATGACCCCTGCACGGATGCGCGCCTCGACGTACTCGCGGCTCCGGTCTTCGAGGATCACCGTGTCGATGCCCTCGAGCTGGAGGAGGTGGGCGAGCGTGAGCCCGGCCGGCCCGGCGCCGACGATGCCCACCTGCGTGCGCGTGCGGCTCACGCGTTCGGGCTCTCCTCCAGGACCTGTTGGGCGATTGCGAACGCGCCGTTGGCCGCGGGCACCCCGCAGTAGACGGCGCACTGCAGCAAGACCTCCTTGATCTCGTCCGGGGTGACCCCGTTACGCAGCGCGGCGCGCACGTGCATCGCGAGCTCGTGCTCACGGCCGCTCGCGACGAGCGCCGTGATCGTGATGCAGCTCCGCGTGCGGCGGTCGAGGCCCTGCCGCGACCAGATCTCGCCCCAGGCGTAGCGGGTGATGAGGTCCTGGAAGTCGGCCGTGAAGTCGGTCGTGCCGGCGATCGCCCGGTCGACGTGCTCGTCCCCCAGCACCTCCCGTCTCGTCTTCATGCCGTCGTCGCTCACGCTGCCACCACCTCCTGTCCGAGATGCTCGAGCACGGCCGCGGTGAAGGCGTCCGACCGCTCGACGTTGGCGAGATGCGCTGCGCCCTCGAGAACCACCAGTCGCGATCCGGCGACGCGCGCTGCGATGAGCTCGGCGTGCTCGACCGGCGTCGCCGGGTCGTCCTCGCCCGCGACGACGAGCACGGGCACGGCGATCGCGGAGATGCGCTCCCGCGCGTCCCACGCACCGATGGCCTCGCAGCAGCGCGCGTAGCCCTCCGGCGCTGTCGCGGCCAGCATCGCGCGGAAGCGCGCGACCGTCTCCGGTTCGTCGCGTGCGAACGCCGGCGTGAACCAGCGGCCGACCACGCTGTCCGCGATCGCCGCCATCCCTTCGCTGCGGACGATCCGCGCGCGCTCCGTCCATCCTTCCGGCGGTCCGAGGTACGCGGAGGTGCAGGCGAGGACGAGACGCTCGACCCGCTCGGGTGCCGCCAGCGCGAGCGCCATCCCGACCATCCCGCCGAGCGAGACTCCGCACAGCGAGACGCGCTCGACCTCGAGCTCGTCGAGGAGCGCGAGCAGAGTGTGCGCGAGCGACTCCACCGTGCACGGCAGCTCCGGGAGCGGCGACGAGCCGTGGCCGGGATGGTCGTAGGTGAGGATGCGGAAGTGCTGGGCGAGGGCGGGAAGCTGCCGCTCCCATAGCTCCTGTGTCGTGCCGAGGGAGTTGGACAGCACGACGACCGGCGCGCCTTCGGGGCCGTGGAGGCGGTGATCGAGCGTCATCCGAGCGTCATCCCTGGGCGTCCTCGTGCTCGCGGAGCGCACGGTCGACGAGCATCTCGGCTGCTCCGAGGTATCCGGTGGGGTCGAGCAGCGAGTCGAGCTCGTCGGCGGTGAGCCCCGTCCGCGCGTCGGCCAGGAGCGCGTCGCGGAACGACGCCGCGCGCGCGGCCTCCGCGACCACCGCGTGCGCCTGGCTGCGCCCGAGGCGGGGGGTGAGAGCGAACGAGATGCGCTCGGCGACGACCAGTCCGCCGCCCGCGTCGAGGTTCGCCCGCATCCGCTCGGCGTCCACCTCGAGGCCGGTGACGGCGTCCGCGGCGGCCGCTGCCGCTCCGCCGGCGAACGCGAGCGCTCCGGAGAGCGCCTCCCACTCGGCGTGCCAGCCGCCCGCCGCGCGCTCGTGCTCGTGAGCGAGCTCGCCGAGCAGGACTCCAGCGTGCGCGTTCGCCAGGCGCGCGCACGCCACCGCGAGCGTGGAGCGGACGGGATTGCGCTTCTGCGGCATCGTCGAGGACCGTCCGCCCGCCGCCTCTGCGACCTCGCCCACCTCGCTCTGCGAGAGGAGCACGATGTCGCGGCCGACCTTGGCGGCCGCGCCCGCGGCTCCGTTCAGTGCCGCGCCGAGCTCCGCGACACGTTGGCGGTTCGTGTGCCACGGGAGCACGGGCTCCGCGAGCCCGAGCTCCTCTGCGTAGAGCCGGACGACCTCGGGTGCCTCGTCTCCGAGGGCGGCGAGGGTTCCCGCGGCGCCGCCGAGCTGCGCTGCGAGCCGCTCGTCTCGCACGGCGGCGAGTCTCCGACGCGCCTCGAGCACCGAGACGAGCCAGCCTGCCGCCTTCAGCCCGAACGTCGTCGGCACCGCCTGCTGGAGGAGGGTGCGCGCAGCCATCGGCGTCGAGCGGTGGGCACGGGCGAGCGCGGCACATCCGCTCGCGAGCCGGTCGAGCTCCGCGAGCACGAGTGCCACGGCGCGACGCGAGACGAGCATCGCGGCCGTGTCGACGATGTCCTGGCTGGTCGCACCCAGGTGGACGTAGTCGGCAGCCTCGTCGCCGGCTATGGCGCGGAGCTCGTGAACGAGCGGCTCCGCCGGGTTCCCGACCGCGCGGCCGTCGCCCGCGAGGCGCGCCGGGTCGTAGAGCTCGGCGCGGCACGCCTCTCCGATCCGAGCGGCGGCGTCCTCCGGGACGAGCCCGACTGCGGCGCCTGCCTTCGCGAGGGCGCGCTCCGCGTCGAGCATCCCCTGCAGCCACGCGCGATCCGAGACCGCCTCTCGCAGCTCCTCCGGCACGAAGATGGCCGAGAACGGCGTCACACCGCGAAGAACGTCGTCTCGCCGGCGCCCTGGAGGACGATGTCGAAGCGAAGCGCGCCGTCCTCCGCGCGCGCGACGAGGGTCGTCCGCTCCGCCGGCTCGAGCCCGAGGAGCACGGGGTCCTCGGCGTTCGCGGTCTCCTCGTCGGGGAAGTACATGCGGGTCGCCACGCGCTTCAAGAGGCCCCGAGCGAAGACGCCGACGAGGAGATGCGGCGCCTGGAGCCGCCCGTCCACCCACGGGACGCGACCGGGTTTCACCGTGACGAACGCGAAGCTGCCGTCGCTCTCGGTGCCCGACCGCCCGAAGCCGGTGAAGCCGGTCTCGAGCGGGATCTCCTCGCGATCGTCCGCCGGATGCGCGTAGCGACCCGCTGCGTTCGCCTGCCAGATCTCGATCATGCCGTCCGGGACCGGATCTCCGGCGCCGTCGAGAAGGACGCCCGAGATGCGAATCGCGCGCGGGTCGGACTCGTCGACGAGCTGGTTCGAGATCGGGCCGCCGAGGAGCCCGATCTCCAGGTACGGCCCGGTGGTCTGCGACGGGGTGAGCCCGGCCTCAGTGAGCCTGCCTCAGTCGTCATGCGGCTCCTCGAGCGGCGTCGCCTCGCGGCCGCCGAGCACGATGTCGAAGCGGAATCCGAGTGCCCAGTCGGGCTGCGTCAGCTCCAGCTCGAACTTCGAGACCAGCCGCTGTCGCGCGCGCTCGTCACGGATGGAGTTGAAGATCGGGTCGAACGGGAAGAGCGGATCGCCCGGGAAGTACATCTGGGTGACGAGTCGTTCCGGGAACGCGCGGCCGAAGAGCGAGAAGTGGATGTGCTTCGGCCGCCATGCATTCGGGTGGTTTCCCCACGGATACGCGCCGGGAAGCACCGTCGTGAAGCGGTACGTGCCGTCGTCGTCCGTCAGGCAGCGCCCGCACCCGGTGAAGTTCGGATCGAGCGGCGCGTCGTGCGTGTCGACCGCGTGGCGATAGCGCCCGGCGGCGTTCGCCTGCCAGATCTCGACCAGCTGTCCGCGCAGAGGCTTACCGTCCGAGCCGAGGACACGTCCGGTGACGATGATTCGTTCGCCGAGCGGCTCGCCCGCGTGCTGGCGCGTGAGATCGGCGTCCGTCTCGCGGAGCGGGCCGTCGCCGTACACGGGGCCGGTCAGCTCCGAGAGCGACGCTGGAAGGAGGACCAGAGGGGTTCTTCGGTGCGCGCAGCCGCGTGCCGACGTAGTCGGGGTAGAGGAGCGGCGGATCGGTCTCGGTCAGAGCGGCGTCCGAGACGCGGGCGAAGGCGGTCTCAGGCTGCACGGCGATCCTCCAGATCGATGTCGAAGGGAGCGCCGGTCGCCGCCCGCACCTGCTCGACGGTGGCGTCACCGAGGAGCTCGGTGAGGACGAGCGCTCCGTCTCGAAGCCGGAAGACGGAGAGCTCGGTGACGACGATGTCGGCGGCGCCGCGCGCCGTGAGCGGGTACGTGCACTCGGAGACGACCTTCGGCTCGCCCGTCGACGACGTCGCGGTCATGGTCACGATCACGCGGCGCGCGCCGACCACGAGATCCATCGCACCGCCGACCCCGAGAACGTCCTTCCCGGGCACTGCCCAGTTCGCGATGTCGCCCGCGATCGAGACCTGGAGGGCGCCGAGCACGGCGACGTCGATGTGCCCGCCGCGGATCATCGCGAAGCTCTGCGCGCTGTCGAAGTACGCGGCGCCGGGGAGCGCGGTCACCGGTTGCTTCGCCGCGTCGATGAGGTCGGGGTCGAGCTCGTCCTCGCCCGGTCGCGGCCCGACGCCGAGGAGCCCGTTCTCCGTGTGCAGGAAGACGTTTGCGTCGCCGAGCAGGCCGGGGATGAGGTTCGGGATCCCGATGCCGAGGTTGACGATCTCGCCGGGTCGGAGCTCCTGCGCGGCGCGGGTCGCGATCGACGTCTTGACGTCGCCCGTCATCGTGAGAGCACCAGCTCGTCGACGTACAGATGTGGCGTATGGATCGACTCCGGCTCGAGCTCGCCCGCTGACACGATCTCTCCCACCTCGGCGATTGTCACCCGCGCGGCCGTCGCCATCAACGGGTTGAAGTTGCGCGCCGTGCGCCGGTACCAGAGGTTGCCGAGCTCGTCGCCGCGCGCCGCGTACACGAGCGCGACATCCGCATGGATCGGCCGTTCGAGCACGTGCGGGACGCCGTCGACGATGTGCTCCTCCTTCCCCTCGGCGAGCAGCGTGCCGGCGCCGACCGGCGTCAGGAAGCCCGCGATCCCGGCACCGGCCGCGCGGATGGCCTCGGCGAACGTCCCCTGCGGGACGAGTGTCGCCTCGATCTCGCCGGCGTTCACCGCCGCCACGGCCTCCGGGTTCGAGGTGAAGTACGACGAGATCCCGCGCCTGATTCGTCCCTGGCGCAGCAGCTTCCCGAGCCCACGACCCGGCTCGCCGATGTTGTTCGAGACGATCGTCAGCTCGTCGGCATCGGAGCTCTCCACGAGAGCGTCGATGAGCGTGAGCGGCGCCCCGACGAGCCCGAACCCGCCGACCATCACCGTGTCGCCCGAGCGAATCGCCGATACGACCTCGGGTGCCTCGTCTCCGAGGGCGGCGAGGGTTCCCGCGGCGCCGCCGAGCTGCGCTGCGAGCCGCTCGTCTCGCACTACGGCGAGTCTTTCACGCGCCTCGAGCACCGAGACGAGCCAGCCTGCCGTCTTGAGCCCGAACGTCGTCGGCACCGCCTGCTGGAGGAGGGTGCGCGCAGCCATCGGCGTCGAGCGATGGGCACGGGCGAGCGCGGCACATCCGTCGGCGAGCCGGTCGAGCTCCGCGAGCACGAGCGCCACGGCGCGACGCGAGACGAGCATCGCGGCCGTGTCGACGATGTCCTGGCTCGTCGCACCCAGGTGGACGTAGTCGGCAGCCTCGTCGCCGGCTGCGGCGCGGAGCTCGTGAACGAGCGGCTCCGCCGGATTCCCGACCGCGCGACCGTCGCCCGCAAGGCGGGCCGGGTCGTAGAGCTCGGCGCGGCACACCTCTCCGATCCGAGCGGCGGCGTCATCGGGGACGAGGCCGACTGCGGCGCCTGCCTTCGCGAGAGCGCGCTCCGCGTCGAGCATTCCCTGCAACCACGCGCGATCCGAGACCGCCTCTCGCAGCTCCTCCGGCACGAAGATGGCCGAGAAGGGCATCACACCGCGAAGAACGTCGTCTCGCCGGTGCCCTGGAGGACGATGTCGAAGCGAAGCGCGCCGTCCTCCGCGCGCGCGACGAGAGTCGTCCGCTCCGCCGGTTCGAGCCCGAGGAGCACGGGGTCCTCGGCGTTCGCGGTCTCCTCGTCGGGGAAGTACATGCGGGTGGCCACGCGCTTCAAGAGGCCCCGGGCGAAGACGCCGACGAGGAGATGCGGCGCCTGGAGTCGCCCGTCCACCCATGGGACGCGACCGGGTTTCACCGTGACGAACGCGAAGCTGCCGTCGCTCTCGGTCCCCGACCGCCCGAAGCCGGTGAAGCCGGTCTCGAGCGGGATCTCCTCGCGATCGTCCGCGGGATGCGCGTAGCGACCCGCGGTGTTCGCCTGCCAGATCTCGATCATGCCGTCCGGGACCGGATCTCCGGCGCCGTCGAGAAGGACGCCGGAGATGCGAATCGCGCGCGGGTCGGACTCGTCGACGAGCTGGTTCGAGATCGGGCCGCCGAGGAGCCCGATCTCCAGGTACGGCCCGGTGGTCTGCGAGGGGGTGAGCCCGGCCTCAGTGAGCACTGCCTCAGTCGTCATGCGGCTCCTCGAGTGGCGTCGGCTCGCGGCCGCCGAGCACGATGTCGAAGCGGAATCCGAGTGCCCAGTCGGGCTGCGTCAGCTCCAGCTCGAAGTTCGAGACCAGCCGCTGTCGCGCGCGCTCGTCACGGATGGAGTTGAAGATCGGGTCGAACGGGAAGAGCGGATCGCCCGGGAAGTACATCTGGGTGACGAGTCGCTCCGGGAACGCGCGGCCGAAGAGCGAGAAGTGGATGTGCTTCGGCCGCCAGGCGTTCGGGTGGTTCCCCCACGGATAGGCGCCGGGGAGCACGGTGACGAAGCGGTATGCGCCGTCGTCGTCCGTCAGGCAGCGCCCGCACCCGGTGAAGTTCGGATCGAGCGGCGCGTCGTGCGTGTCGACCGCGTGCCGATACCGCCCGGCTGCGTTCGCCTGCCAGATCTCGACCAGCTGTCCGCGCAGAGGCTTGCCGTCCGAGCCGAGGACACGTCCGGTCACGATGATCCGCTCACCGAGCGGCTCGCCCTCGTGCTGGCGTGTGAGGTCGGCGTCCGTCTCGCGGAGCGGGCCGTCGCCGTACACGGGGCCGGTCAGCTCCGAGACCGACGCTGGAAGGAGGACCAAGGGGTTCTTCGGTGCGCGGAGCCGCGTGCCGACGTAGTCGGGATAGAGAAGCGGTGGATCGGTCTCGGTCAGAGCGGCATCCGGAGACGCGGGCGAATGCGGTCTCAGGCCGCACGGCGATCCTCCAGATCGACGTCGAAGCGAGCGCCGGTCGCCGCCCGCACCTGCTCGACGGTGGCGTCACCCAGGAGCTCGGTGAGGACGAGCGCTCCGTCTCGAAGGCGGAAGACGGAGAGCTCGGTGACGACGATGTCGGCGGCGCCGCGCGCCGTGAGGGGGTACGTGCACTCGGGGACGACCTTCGGCTCGCCCGTCGACGACGTCGCGGTCATGGTCACGATCACGCGGCGCGCGCCGACGACGAGATCCATCGCACCGCCGACCCCGAGAACGTCCTTCCCGGGAACTGCCCAGTTCGCGATGTCGCCCGCGATCGAGACCTGGAGGGCTCCGAGCACGGCGACGTCGATGTGACCGCCGCGGATCATCGCGAAGCTCTGCGCGCTGTCGAAGTAGGCGGCGCCGGGGAGCGCCGTCACCGGTCGCTTCGCCGCGTCGATGAGGTCGGGATCGAGCTCGTCCTCGCCGGGTCGCGGCCCAACGCCGAGGAGCCCGTTCTCCGTGTGCAGGAAGACGTTTGCGTCGCCGAGCAGGCCGGGGATGAGATTCGGGATCCCGATGCCGAGGTTGACGATCTCGCCGGGTCGAAGCTCCAGCGCGGCGCGTGTCGCGATCGATGTCTTCACGTCGCCGGTCATCGCGAGAGCACCAACTGGTCGACGTACAGGTGTGGCGTATGGATCGACTCCGCCTCGAGCTCGCCCGCTGACAGGATCTCTCCCACCTCGGCGATTGTCACCCGCGCGGCTGTCGCCATCAACGGGTTGAAGTTGCGCGCGGTGCGCCGGTACCAGAGGTTGCCGAGCTCGTCGCCGCGCGCGGCGTACACGAGCGCGACATCCGCACGGATCGGCCGTTCGAGCACGTGCGGGACGCCGTCGACGATGTGCTCCTCCTTCCCCTCGGCGAGCAGCGTGCCGGCGCCGACCGGCGTCAGGAAGCCCGCGATCCCGGCACCGGCCGCGCGGATGGCTTCGGCGAACGTCCCCTGCGGGACGAGTGTCGCCTCGATCTCGCCGGCGTTCACTGCCGCCACGGCCTCCGGGTTGGACGTGAAGTACGACGAGATCCCGCGCCTGATCCGTCCCTGGCGCAGCAGCTTCCCGAGCCCACGACCCGGCTCGCCGATGTTGTTCGAGACGATCGTCAGCTCGTCGGCGTCGGAGCTTTCTACGAGAGCGTCGATGAGCGTGAGCGGCGCGCCGACGAGCCCGAATCCCCCGACCATCACCGTGTCGCCCGAGCGGATGGTCGACACCGCCTCCTCGGGCTCGATGGGGCTACGCGCAATCGCCACTCGTCACTCTCTTTTCGTCGTCTGATCAGCAGGGAGCCTAACCGGGCTTGTATGCAAACACAGCGCGAACCCCACGCGACCAGCGGCTTGCTGGACTCGACAAGGTGGGTGTTGTATACATGCGCCGATGTCCTCGCGACGCTCTCGTCGAGCGCGGGCTCGGCCGGTCGTCACGCGGCACGTCGGAGCTCGGCACGTCGGAGTGTTGCTGACCGGTTCGGCGGGACGAGCACGTCCCGTCGTAGCCAGCCTGGTCGTTACGCAGGCATGACGGAAGGAGGATGGTTGTGAAGCGGTATCGGTTGATTGTGGCCGTGGGCGCCGTAGCGATGCTCACCGCCGCGTTGAGTGGGTCGAGCGCATACGGCGGGTCGAGCGGGACCGCCCAGGGCGAGCCCGATCAACATCGGCGTGCTCACGCCGCTTACTCCAGGTGCTTCCAACTTCGTGCCATGGGGCCTCCAGGTGCGCGCCGGGGCGACGCTCGCAGTGAACGAGATCAACCGGTCGGGCGGCGTGAAGGGGCGCGGGCAAGGGCGGAGGCTCAACCTCGTCGTCGCCGACGACCAGTCGACGAACACGACCGCGGCCGTCGAGGGTTTCAGGCGCCTGACCCAGCAGGAGAACGTCGTCTCGGTCGGGGGCATCATCGGCAGCCCCATCGCGCTGGCGACCGTCGCGGCTCGCCGAGGAGGCAAAGGTGCCGATGTTCCTGACGAAGGCGGGGAACAGCGAGATCCTGACCACGAGCAACCGGTACACGTTCCGGACCTGTCTGCCCGCTGCTGCCATGGTCGGTCCTTCGGTCGTGCAGCTCGCGCAGAAGCGGGAGATCAGGAGCGTGGGCGTGATCATCGCCGACTACGCGTGGGGCCAGTCGTTCAAGTCGGCGCTCGAGGAGGAGGCCAAGAAGGCGCCGAACATCAGGTTCAGCATCCAGGTTGCGCCGCTTCCGACGACCAACTTCACGCCGTACCTGCGTGCGCTCGGCGACGTTTCGCTGATCGTGGCAACGGGTCATCCGCCGGGCTCCGGGTTGATCCTGGCGCAGTCGGGACAGCTCGGGATGAAGGCGCCCGTGGTGGGCGCGTACAACGCCGTATTCGCTCACGGCGAAGAACGCCGGAGCGGCGGCGTACGGCCGCTGGAGCGACTTCAAGTGCATGGCCACGGCGACCCCGGGGTACAAGGCGCTCGCGAAGCGCTACCTGCGGGCGTTCCCGCAGAACGAGTTCTTCGAGGACGACGCGATCTCCGGCTACGCGTACGTAAAGATCGTCGCGGAGGCGATCAGCCGGGTCGGGGCCAACCGGGAGAGGATCGCGGCCTACGTCCATGCCAACACGTTCAACATTCCCGGGTATGCGTGGCCTCTCAGGTGGACGGCGTGGGGTGAGCTGGTGGGGGCGCGGCCACAGTTCGCGATCCTGACCCGCGGCGCGCCGCCCGAGCCCGGGTTGAACACCGCTTCGCCCACCTTCTGGCCGAGGGTGGTGTTCAAGTCGCAGCCGCTGACCCCGTACCGTCCGTCGTAGCCGTGGAGGCGAAGACTGCTCCTCGAGGTCGATGCGGTCACGAAGCGGTTCGGCGGTCTCCCGGCCGTCGACGGCGTGACGTTCGGGATCGACGACGGCGACATCGTCGCCGTCGTCGGTCCGAACGGGGCCGGCAAGAGCACGCTCCTGAAGATCATCGTCGGACTGGAGAGGCCGACACACGGCGCCGTGCGGCTGCACGGTGCGAGGATCGACGGCCTCACCGCGCATCGCGTGAGGCGCAAGGGAATCGCGATGGCGATGCAGCGTCCGCTCCCCTTCGGCTCGATGACCGTGCTGGAGAACGTCGCCCTCGGGGCGATGTTCGGCGTCGATCGAGGGCGTCCTCGGCGAGCGAGAGGCGAGGAGGCGGGCGGCGGAGTCGTTGACGTTCGTGGGGCTGAAGAAGCGCGCCGACCAGCCGATCTCCAGCTTGAACCTCCACCAGCTGCGGTTCCTCGAGCTGGCGAAGGCGCTCGCGGGACAGCCCAAGGTGCTGCTGCTCGACGAGGTGATGGCGGGTCTCAACGAGGCGGAGCTCGCCGCCTCGGTCGACATCGTGCGGAACGTCCGCGACGAGCTCGGAACGGCCATCCTGTGGGTCGAGCACGTGATGAGCGCCGTGATCCAGCTGGCGGAGCGGGCGGTCGTCCTCAACTTCGGCAAGGTCCTGGCCGAAGGCGCGCCCGAAGTCGTCATGCGGGACCCGCAGGTCGTCGACGCGTATCTCGGGCAGGCCCGCGTTGCTTGAGGTCGCCGGGCTGGCCGCCGGGTACCTCGGAGAGCGGGTCATCGACGACATCGACGTCGAGGTCCGCACCGGTGAGGCCGTGGCGATCATCGGCTCGAACGGCGCCGGCAAGACGACGCTCTTCCGGGCAATCGCAGGGCTGCTTCCGACGATCGACGGTCGTGTCGTCCTCGACGGGAAGGATCTGACACGCACTTCTGCCCACCGCAGATCGCGCGCGGGAATCGCCTACGTTCCGGCCGAGCGGCACCTCTTCCCGGCGATGACTCTCAAGACGAATCTCGTCCTCGGTGCGTATCCGCAGGCGCCCCGACGCCACGACGCTGGAGCTCGTATACGACGCTCTTCCCGCGTTTGCAGGAGCGCCAGCGCCAGCAGGCCGGAACGTTGAGCGGCGGGGAGCAGCAGATGCTCGCGGTGGCTCGCGCGCTCATGGCGCGGCCGCGGCTGCTCATGCTCGACGAGCCGACGACCGGCCTGGCGCCCAAGATCGCACAGATTGCGTTCGCGGCGCTCGAGGGGCTCAAGGACGAGGGAATGACGCTTCTCATCGCGGAGCAACAGGTGCCGCTCGCGCTCTCCGTGGCCGATCGTGGCTACGTGCTGGAGAACGGCCGAATACGGCTGAGCGGGACCTCGGAGGAGCTCGACCAGAACCCCGAGGTGCGCCGCGCGTACCTGGGTGTCGCATGACAGCGGTCGTCCTCGACGGGATCGTGCTCGGGCTGGCGTTCGGCCTGCTCGGCGTCGGGATGACACTCGTCTACGGTCTCGGTGGCGTCATCAATCTCGCGTATGGCCAGATCGTCGTGGTCGGAGCGATCGTCACCTCGCTCCTGATGGAGGACGGCGTGTCGACGCTCGTAGCCGCCGTCGTGGGCGTGCTGGCGGCGGCCGGCGTCTCCGTCCTGCTCGACCTCACGCTGATGCGGCCGGTCTACCGCCAGCACGGCGAGGAGCGGATCCTCCTGGGTCTCCTGCTGACGCTCGGGGCTGCGTTCGTCATCGGGGGACTGCTCGTCTGGCGCTATCCCGCCGGCGCGCTGTTCGTCAGCATCGTCGGCGAGCCGGTCTCGATCCTCGGCGTGCCGATGACGGTGGGGAGCATCTGGGCGTCCGTGATCGCGCTCGCGGTGGGGGCGGCCCTGTTCCTGTTCTTCGGCGCCACGACATTCGGGCGCGGCGTCCGCTCCGTGATCCAGGACGAGACGGGCGCGCGTCTCGTAGGCATCAACCCGTCGTTCGTCCGCACGGTCATCTTCGCGCTCAGCGGCGCGCTCGCTGGAATCGTGGCCATCACGCGATCGATGAACGGGCCGCTGGAGGTCAACGAGGGCTTCGCGCTGACAACCTTCGCGCTGATCGTCACCGTCGTGGGCGGCCTCGGCAGCATCGCGGGAGCGTTCCTCGCCGGCGTGCTCATGGGAGTCGTGAGTCAACTGAGCGCCCACTACATCGGTCAGTACTACACCTTCGTGATCCTCCTCGGCGCGGCCGCCCTGACCATCCTCGTCCGGCCGCGCGGGTTGCTCGGACGGTGAGAGCGATTCGGGACAAAGGGAGGCTGTTCGACGTCGGCTGGGCCGCCCTGCCGATCGTCGCCGTGGCGGCGATCCTCGTCGTCCTCCCCTCGCTCTGGTTCGGAGACTCTCCGTACACCACGTCGCTGGCAGTGAAGGCCCTCGTCTTCGCGTCGTACGGGATCGGGTTCAACCTGATCTTCGGGTGTACGAACCAGCTCTTCCTGTGCGTCGGCGCCCTGGCCGGCATCGGCGGCTACACCACCGCCATCGTCGCCGACCGAACCTCGCTTCCAATCGTGGCGGTAATCGCAGTCGCGGCGGCGAGCGCGGCGCTCATCGGAGGGCTCCTGAGCTGGATCGCCGTGCGACGCTCACTCGGCATCATCTTCATCGGCATCGTCACGCTCGTGTTCTCCCTCGCCTTCGGCGCCTTCCTCCTCGGCGAGCGCGACCTGACGGGTAGCGAGACGGGTCTCGTCCTGACGGCGGCGCCGGCGTCGCTCGCCGACGATCGACGTCGGCGCCTACTACCTCTTCGCCGGCGTCGTCGTCGCGTTCCTCATCGTCTTCCGCGTGCTGCAGCGCTCGCACATCGGGTGGGCGTTCCGCGCCCTCCGCGACGACGAGGTGGCTGCGGAGCTCGCAGGTGTCGACGTCGCGCGCTACCGGATCTACGCGGCAACGATGGGCTCGGCGATGATCGGCCTGACCGGCGCTCTCTATGCCTTCAGCTCGGGCTTCATCAGTCCGGACACGTACGCCTTCCAGAACGTGGACGTTCGCGTCCTGGTGCTCGTGGCGTTCGGCGGTCTCGGCACGTTGCTCGGCCCCGTGATCGGCGCGGCCGTGTTCGCGATCCTGGACGAGCAGTTGTCGACGAGCCTCGAGCTGCGCGAGGTCCTCTACGGCGTCTTCGTGATCGTGATCTTCCTCGGTTTCAGGCGCGGGGTCGTCCACCCGTTCGTCGCGCTGTTCGACCGGCTCTTCGGCTCCCGCCGACGCACGCGGCCAGACCCCTGCAACCGTCTCGCGAGTAGGGTGGGCGACGACTGTGCCACGCGGTAATCACGCGAACTCGCAGACGACGAAGGCGACGCTCGGGCTCCGTGAGCTCCTGCTCGACGGGGCGTTCAAGCCGCGCGAGCGGGTTCCCGAGCTCCGTCTGGTCGAGGAGCTCGGCGTGTCCCGGACACCGCTCCGGATCGCGCTCATGACACTCGAGCACGAAGGGCTCCTCGAGACGCTCCCGGGGGCGGCTTCGTGGTGCGCGAGTTCACCCGTACCGACATCGACGACTCGATCGAGCTCCGCGGAGTGCTCGAGGGCACGGCGGCGCGCCTCGCGGCGGAACGGCTCGAGTCGGAGGACGAGCTCGAGCCTCTGCGCGACTGCTGTCGGAGGCTGGACGCCATCGTTCGCACGCAGAGCATCGAGACCTTCATGGAGTACCTCCATCTCAACGAGGAGTTCCACCACGGATTTCGCGAGCTGGCGAAGAGCCGCGCAGCTCGACCGCGCGCTCGAGCACGTGCTCGCGCTCCCGTTCGCGCCGCCGAGCGCCCTGTTGATGGTGCATTCGGCGCTACCCGAGTCGTGGGAGATCCTGCTCGTGGCGCAGCACCAGCACCACGCGCTCATCGACGCGATCAGCCGGCGTGAGGGAGCGCGTGCGGACGCGATCGCACGAGAGCACGCGCGCATCGCACGCCGGAACCTCGACATCGCGCTCGAGAACCGTCAGCTCCTCGAGCGCGTTCCGGGCTCGACCCTGCTGCGGCTGCCGGCCGCCTGACCCCGCCTGGCGCCCCTAGACCGCCGTGGCTTTCGTGCGCCAGCCTTCGTGGTACGTGCTGCGCGCGACCTCCGAGTACGGGCAAGGGCTCACGATCGCGCGGATCTCAGCCTGTCGGTGTCTCTCGACGACCGGCTTCGAGGATCCGCCGCCTTCCTCGCCCCAGACGAGGGTGACCTCGGTGCCGATCTCGACGTCGACGTCGACCATCGCGAGCGACAGGTACGAGCGCTCGTTGTAGCTGTAGCCGGAGAAGGTCGACACGCCGATCTTCTCGCCGTCATTGAGCACACTGTCGTATGGCCATGTCGCGTAGTTGGAGAGCGGGATGTCGATGTACTTCACGGGATCGCCCTTCTCGAAATGCGACCCGATCGCCTGAGCGACGTCCTCCCCGTTCCACGCGAGCGTGACCTTCTTCCAGCGTGGCCGGTCGGCCATCTCGAGAAGTGCCTCTCGTCCGACGAACTCGTGGTCGAACTTGACGAACGGCCAGTACCCGAGATCGTGGGGAGTGAGGTAGTAGTCCGAGATCTCGTCCGAGACGAAGCTGCCCCCGAGCGACCCGGTGCCCTCGTACCCGTCGGCGGGCAGCCACTCGCGGTAGGCCTTCATCTCGTCGCCGGTGAACACCGCGGGGAGCGGGCACGGGATCCAGCCCGACTCGAGGGTGTTCGTCGCGTACGCGCGTGAGCCGACCTGACGAAGCCCGAAGTCCGCGCCGGCCTCGACGATCGCGCCCCTGACGTCCTCCCGCTCCTCCCACGGGCCGAACAGCTCGAGCCCGGGCACGCCCGACATTCCGTGGTGCAGAGCGCGCACCTTCCGCCCGCCGATCGTGAGCTCGCCCATGTTGAAGAACTTGATCTCGGGCAGAGGCCCGCTGTTCGCCTTCTCGAGCACTTGCATCGCCGTAGGCCCCTGCACCTGGAAGCGGTAGAGCTCACGCCCGCCCGTGGGGTTGACGGCGGTGCGCTCGTCCCTCGACACCTGCACGTCGTAGTCCCCGGTCTCGGCGTGGTACTGCACCCAGTTGTGCGCGGAGGGTCGGCCCACGAGCCTGACCTTGTTCTCCTCCAGGTGGAAGAGGATCGCGTCGCCGATGACGTACCCGTCGTGGTTGCAGACGACGAGTTGCTTCGCCTTGTTTGCCGCGAAGTTCTCGAACGCGTTCACGCCGAGGCGGGAGAGGAGCTTGATCGTGTCAGGGCCCTCGATCTGCAGGTCGAGCATGTGGTGCGACTGGTCGAAGAGCGCGGACGTCTCGCGCCAGGCCACCTGCTCGTCTCTCCAGTTCGAGAACTCGGCCGGCACAGCCGGATAGACGTACGGCCCGATCTGCGAGTTCCGCGCCATCTCGACGGC
>CAVRLT010000005.1:0-36209 GCA_963721795.1 uncultured Actinomycetes bacterium | reverse complement strand
TGGCAGAAGCTCGCAACGAGATCAAGGCGCCCGTGTACTGCCCCTCCTGGCTTCCCCAGCCGCTCGTCGGGAAGTTCAGCGGGAGGTTCTTCAACGGTCGCTCCGTGGATCCCGATCGCTCGTATCTCGTGAGCTTCGTCTGGTTCGAAGCGGGCCAGGGGTTCGTCAGCGAGGTCCACGTCAACCTCCGCGGCTATCCGGGATCGACGCGTATCCCCATTTGCGAAGACACGCTCACGGTCGGCGGGAAGACGGTGGAGAAGAAGATTCCCTGCTTCAGCGACCGCCAGGGGAAGAAGCGGCTGGGCGGCGTGACGGCGACGGTCTACACGGCGAACCAGGGCGCCGACATGTGGCACGTCCTCTACGCGTGGCGCAGGAACGGCTCCCTGTACACGCTCTCGGAGCACGTTTCCGAGCCGTACTCGTACGACCAGGTTATCTCGCACCTCGATCGGATGATGCGCCAGCTCGTGCATGTCGAACCCACCGCCACCTAGCTCGGCAGGCGGCTGACCCGCACGCAGCTGGTCGGCGGCGCCGCGGTGTCGGTGCTCGCCGCCGGCGGGATCTACAAGCTGGTCGACGAGCTGACGGCCCCGCCGGCGCGTGAGATCGCAGGGTCGCTGCGACCGGAGCAGCACCTGCTCGACGGCATCCGCGTCGTGCGCGACAACGGGGTCGAGGTGCCGTACCGCCCCTGCACCACCAGGTCGTCACCGCCCGGTGCGCGCGGGTGAGAGCGCGGCGGAGCTGCGCGAGGCTCGACAGGAGCTCGAGAACGCGCTCCAGAGGCTCGACGAGCGCTTCGATCCGACCCCGAGCGGCCTTGGCGTGACCGTCGCGTGGGGATTGCCCTACTTCATGCGCTACGTTCCGGCTCAGACGGAGAAGCATCTTCCTCTCGACCTGCGGGCTACCGCCACGCGGGGCCGCCCGGTACGGGTGCTCGAGGACGCGATCCGCTTCCCGAGCGACCCGGAGACCACACAACTCGAGAAGAACGACCTCGCGATCGTGCTTCGCAGCGACTCGCTCGAGCACATCGCGGAGGGAACCAGGGTGCTGTTCGACGAGCTCGACGACGTGTTCCGCGTGACGAGCATCCGCAAGGGCTTCGTCGGAGGCGGCTTGGAGGGCGGCCCGGGACTTCCGAAGCAGATGGCGCTGGCCGCCGGCATCAACGGCGCCGAGCTCATCCCCGATGGCGCGCAGCTCTTCCTCGGGTTCACGTCGACCCAGAAGGCGGGGCTCGGTCCCGCGAGGATCGCGAATCTCGAGACGCTCGGCTACGCCGACCTCGGCCCGAGCGACTACTTCGCGCAGGGAACGCATCTGCACCTCTCGCACCTGTTCGAGGACGTAGCGGCCTGGTACCAGATCTTCGACTTCCAGGAACGGCTGGACACGACCTTCCGGCCGGGCCTCGTCGCTCCGCAGGCGACGCAGACGGTGGCCCAGGGATCGAGCGACGCCCAGGGCGTGGAGCACGTCCGGCGCGACTACGAGCGTCACCGGCGAATCGGCCATTCGGGGTCGATTCAGACCGCGTCACGCCTCGCCGCCGATGTCGTCGGTCCCGACGGCACGCGCTATCCGAAGGGAACCGCGGTCCCCCAGCGCGCGGACTTCAACACCCTGGACAACCCGTTCTTCTGGTCGGCCGACCCCGGCGGCGACGTGCTCTCAGAGGAGCCGGCCGCAGGTCTCCACTTCGTGGTGTTCAACCCCACGAGCGACGACTTCCGGCGAACGAGGCTGGCGATGGACGGAGTCCTGCCTGGTGGGCCTCGTCTCGTCTTCGAGCCGGGGAGCCGTGGCAGAGGCTTCAACTCGATTCTCGCAACGACGCATCGGCAGAACTTCCTCGTTCCGCCACGCGCTCACCGCTCGTTCCCCCTGTCCGAGCTTTCGGGGTAGGTCGCACGAGCGACCGACGTAACTTGAACCTCGCAGCCCGAGGCGTGATACTTGCGCGGTCCGCAAGCGGCGCAGGACCGCCCTGCGCGTGCGGCGTCAATCAATGAACGGCAGAGGAGGGAACATCAAGTGAGACAAAGGCTTTTGGTCGCCGGTGCGATCGCGGCCGTCGTCGGGCTCGCGATGGGCGCGGTGGCCGGTGCCGGACCGCTCTCCGAGAGCAGCACGTCGGTTTTGCCCTCGGCCTCGTGCGGTCCGGTGTTCTACAAGGGCTCCGGGAGCCCTCAATACCTCATCGCCACCGATCTGCCGCTCACGTCAGCGCAGCGCGCGCAAACGACGGCGATGCAGCAGGCCGTCCAGTTCGTGCTCGAGAGGCAGTTCAACTTCAAGGCCGGCAGGTTCACGGTCGGCTACCAGGGCTGCGATGACGCGACGGCCCAGACCGCTGCGTGGGACCCGGCGAAATGCTCGTCGAACGCACGCGCCTATGCCGCGGACCGGCAGGTCCTCGGGGTGCTGGGGACGTTCAACTCCGGTTGCGCCAAGCTCATCCTTCCGATCCTCAATCGGGCTCCGGGCGGAGCGGTTGCGATGCTCAGCTCGGCGAACACGAACGTCGGACTGACTCACAACGCGCCGTGGAACAGTCCCGGCGAGCCCAGGATCTTCTACCCGACGGGCGTGAGGAACTACGCGCGCGTGGCGGCGTCTGACGACTACCAGGGCCCGGCAGCAGTCGCCATGCTCCAGAGCAAGGCGTTCAAGTTGGCCCAGGGCAGGACGTTCAGGCCGATCAGGACCGTCTTCGTCCTCCACGACAACCAGACCTTCGGAAAAGGCGTTGCCCAGGCGTTCCAGGCCAGGGCAAGGGCCAGGGGCATGAGGGTGCTCGGCTTCCTCCCGTGGGACGCGAAGGCGACGAGCTACGAGGCGATCGCTGAGCAGATCAAGCAGACGGGCGCGCAGTCCGTGTACCTCGGCGGCATCGTCTGCAACAACGGCGTGAAGCTGCTCAAGGACCTCCGCGCCGTTCTCGGGCCACAGATCGTGTTCGTCGGGCCCGACGGCTGGACCCCGTACTCCGCCACCCTCGGTGCCGGCTCGGCGGCCCAGAACATGTACATCAGCTACGCGGGCCAGCCGCTCGAAAGGCTCGGTCCTACGGGCAAGAAGTTCATCAAGGACTTCAGGGCTTACGCGAAGATCAAGGGCCAGATGCCTCCATATCCGGTCTACCAGGCCCAGGCGGCACAGATCATGCTCGGAGCGATCGCGCGCTCGGACGGCACGCGTCGGTCCGTGGTCAGGGAGATGTTCAGGACGAGAGTCAACAACGGAATCATGGGCACGTTCCGGTTCGACAAGAACGGCGACATCGTTCCGAACAAGTGGATCAGCTTCGACCAGCTGCGGGGAAAGACGGGCGTCCCCGTGTACGCGGTCGTCGAGAGAGTGGGCAACTAGCGCGGGCGAGTCGCTTGCGAGAACCGACGTAGGAGGAGGGCCCCTTCGGGGGCTCTCCTCCTACTCCCGCTGAATCGGAGGCCGATATCACCGAGGTTCAGGCGCAGGCCGTCGCGCTGAGACGGCGGATCCGGGCTTCCAACGTCGTCGTCCCGGCGATCGGCCTGACGCTCGTCGCGATCGTCGTCGCCTGGCTCGGCATCAACCTCGCCAAGGACTGGGACCAGTTCTTCCGGATCTTCCTGATCGGGCTGACGAACGGCTCGCTCTACGCCCTGATCGCGCTCGGCTACACGCTCGTCTACGGCATCCTCGAGCTGATCAACTTCGCCCACGGCGACGTATTCATGATCGGCGGGATGATCACGGCGACGGCCGCCCTGAGCATGTTCAGCCTGCAGGAAGACCCGGCGCTGGGGACGCTCATTCCGGCGATCCTCGTGGCGCTTCTGCTGGCCATGGTCGGCTGCGCCCTGCTGAACGCGACTATCGAGCGCGTCGCGTACAGGCCGCTCCGGAGGGCACCGCGTCTGGTGCCGCTGATCACGGCGATCGGCGTCTCTTTCATCCTGCAGAACGTCGCGCTGATCTGGAAGGGCTCAGCGCCGGTCGCGATGCCGCGGTCGCTCCCGGACGACGCGATCTTCACGGTCGGCACCTGCCCGGATTGCGTCGTCTACACGTGGAACCGCCTGTTCCCGGTCCTGATCACCGTGCCGGTCCTCGTCGGCCTCGTCTGGCTCGTGGTCTACACGCGGCGGGGAAAGGCGATGCGCGCCACCGCGCAGGACAAGGACGCGGCGGCGATGATGGGAATCGACGTCAACCGGACGATAGGGTTCGTGTTCCTGCTCGCGGGCGCGCTGGCAGGCGCTGCAGGTGTCCTGTTCGCCTTCTACTTCCAGACGATTCGCTACGACACGGGCTTCACGATCGGGCTGATCGCCTTCACGGCGGCGGTGCTGGGCGGAATCGGAAATCTCTCCGGCGCAGTCCTCGGTGCGCTCCTCATCGGCCTGATCCAGGCCTTCGTCGAGGGTCTTTCGTGGCATTCGCCGGGACCGGGCTGGACGGTGACGATCGTGTTCACGATCCTCATCGTCATCCTCGTCTTCAGGCCAGAAGGCCTGCTCGGCGAGCAGACCCCAGAGGGAGGGTGACGTGCGGAGGCGAGTACAAGCTTGGTTCTGGCGCGCGCTAGAGGCCGTCGGCGTCAAGGACGCACGCCGACGCTGGGAGTCGCAGTCGCCGTTCCTGCAGAGGGCCGTGCCACCGCTCGTGATCGCCGCGCTGGTGCTCCTGCTCGCGTGGTTGGCGGGGGTGCCGCCCCACCCGACGCTGCTCGCGCTGCTCGTGGTCGTGTACGTCCTCTACCTAATACCACCGCGCATTCGGCGGATCGCCTTGCCGCTGACGGTGTTGGGGGCGGCCGTCGCGTATCCGATCCTGTGGGCGAACGAGCTCAACGGAACGAATGTCCTGTTCGAGATTCCGGTGTTCAAGGCGTTCCCAAACATGGACACGATGGTCGCGATTGTCATCTTCGCGATGATGGCGATCGGACTGAACATCGTCGTAGGCTACGCCGGCCTGCTCGATCTCGGCTACGTCGCGTTCTACGCGATCGGCGCCTATACGGCCGCCTGGTTCGCCTCGCCGCATTTCTCCGCGAACGGGGTCGACTTCGAGCTCGGAGCAGTCGGCGTGCCTCAGGGAATCGGCGGGTTCCACATCTCGATATGGCTCGTCCTGATCATCGCGGCGGTCATCACCGCCGTTGCCGGTGTGCTCATCGGCCTACCCACGCTGCGGTTGCGGGGCGACTACCTCGCGATCGTGACGTTGGGCTTCGGGGAGATCATCTACCGGGGCGCCCTGAACGGCGACGCCGACGGAATCAGCGCGCTGCTCGACACCGAGACGGACTTCAACCTCACGAACGGCGCGTTCGGCATCAACCCGGTCGACCCGCCCGGCTTCGGAGGCTGGCTGTCCGACAAGCTCGGCCTGCCTGCGAACTTCATCGTCGAGAACGGCTCCTACGTGAACTTCGTCAGCCTCGTCTACTGGTCGGCGATCGGGCTCTTGTTGATCACGATCTTCTGCAGCCTCCGGCTGCGTGATTCGCGACTCGGCCGCGCGTGGATCGCGATCCGCGAGGACGAGGTTGCCGCCGCGGCGATGGGGATTCCGCTGATGCGGACGAAGACCTGGGCGTACGCGAGCGGCGCGTTCTTCGGCGGCATCGCCGGAGCGTGGTACGGATCCTTCAAGCAGGGCGTCTTCCCCGACGACTTCCTCTTCAACTTCTCGATCTTCATCCTCTGCATGGTCATCCTCGGCGGGATGGGCAACGTCTGGGGCGCGATCGCCGGCGCCGCCTTCCTCACCTATCTCGACAAGGAGGGTCTCTCGAACGTCGCGGGCTGGTTCAACGAGCGCGACTTCGTCCTGTTCGCGTGTGAGCCGGGCGGGCAGGATCCGTCGCGGCCGATCAGCGCCGGCTGCCTGAATGCGCCGCTGCTCGCAACCGGCATCTATGGCTCGATTCTCGTCCTGGCCATGCTCTTCCGGCCGCAAGGCCTGATCCCGGAGGAACGTCGCAAGCGCGAGATCGAGGAGGGCGTCCACGACGAGCCGCTGATGGACGTCGAGGCATGAACGACGCGAGCAACCTGCTCGAAGTAAACGCGCTGCGAAAGGAGTTCGGTGGCCTGATTGCGGTGAACGACGTCGATCTCACGATCCCCGAGGGCGCGATCGTGAGCCTCATCGGCCCGAACGGCGCCGGCAAGACGACGTTCTTCAACATGATCACCGGCGTCTACAAGCCGACGTCTGGACGTGTCGTGTTCGATGGCAGGGACATCGCCGGTTCTCCGCCGCACACGGCCACCGAGCGCGGGATCGGCAGGACGTTCCAGAACATCCGGCTCTTTCAACAGATGACGGCTCTCGAGAACGTTCTCGTCGGCATGCACTGCCGCCTGAAGGGCGGGATCATCGGGAGCATCCTCGGCGCGCGCAGGGTGAGGCGCGAGGAGCGTGAGGCGCATGAGCGGGCTGCCGAGCTGCTCGACTACTGCGGCCTCGAGCGACGTCGTGACGACTACGCGCGCAACCTGCCCTACGGTGACCAGCGGCGCCTCGAAGTGGCTCGCGCGCTCGCGACGCAGCCCAAGCTTCTGCTGCTGGACGAGCCCACGGCCGGGATGAACCCGCAGGAGACGTTGGAGTTCGTCGGCTTCGTGCGCAAGGTGCGCGACGAGCTGAAGCTCACCATCCTGCTCATCGAGCACGACATGAAGCTCGTCATGGGCGTGTCGGAACGGATCACGGTGCTCGACTACGGCGAGAAGATCTCGGAGGGGACCCCGCAGGAGGTCCAGCAGGACCCGAGGGTCATCGAGGCCTACCTGGGAACGGCGGCCATCGGATGAACGAGAACGGCGGCACGATCCTCGAGCTCCAGAACGTCCACACGTTCTACGGGACGATCGAGGCGCTCAAGGGAATCTCGATCGAGGTGCGCGACGGCGAGATCGTGACGCTCATCGGCGCCAACGGGGCCGGGAAGTCGACGACCCTCCGCTCCGTCAACGGGCTCAATTCTCCACGCACCGGCACGATTCGGTTCCTGGGCGAGGACATCACGAGCAAGCCAGCGCACGAGATCGTCCGCATGGGGATCTCGCAGTCGCCCGAGGGCCGGAAGCTCTTTTCGCGCATGACCGTCGTCGAGAATCTCGAGATGGGGGCCTTTCAGCGCCATGACAAGGCGGAGATCAAGGAGGACATGGACCATGTGTTCACGCTCTTCCCCCGCCTCGCGGAGCGCAAGACCCAGAAGGCCGGGACGATGTCCGGCGGCGAGCAGCAGATGTGCGCGATCGGCCGGGCGATGATGGCGCGGCCGAAACTCCTCATGCTCGACGAGCCCTCGATGGGGCTCGCGCCGATCTTCGTGGAGCGGATCTTCGAGACGGTGGTCGAGATCAACAAGGAAGGAACGCCGATCCTGCTCGTCGAGCAGAACGCGCTGATGGCGCTCGAAGTGGCGCAGCGGGGGTACGTGATGCAGACGGGGCGGATCGTGCTCGAGGGCCAGGCGAGCGAGCTGAAGACGAACGAGGAGGTTCGGAAGACGTACCTCGGTGAGGGCTGAGACCTCGGCCGCGCCTTTCGGGCATACTGAGCCAAGGAGGGGGTTCGGATCGATATGGGGTCGATGGGAGCTCGGGCAGAGGGGGCACGTACGGCGAGGGACGGGTTGCGCTGGTCCGCGCTCTCGGTGATCGCGCTCGCCGTTCTCGCAGTCGACCAGGCGCTGAAGGAGAGCGTTCGCTCGACCCTCGAGCCCGGCGAGGGGATGCACCTCTTCGGCTCGTACTCGATCCACCACGTCCAGAACTTCGGCGTGGCCGGCGGGGGGCTCCAGTCGAAGGCGCTTCCGCTCGCAGTCCTCGCGATGTTCCTCGTGCTCGGCCTGTACGAGCTGCTCGCTCGCAGAGGTCACGCGCGCGTGCCGCTCCTCATCGGGTTCGGGCTCCTCGTCGGCGGCGGGCTCGGCAACCTCGTCGACCGCGCTCGACTCGGGCTGGTGACGGACTTCATCCGCAACGGGCCGAACGCCTTCAACGTCGCGGACATCGCGATCTTCACGGGCGGCGTGATCGTCCTGGTCGCGCTCGTCGCCTCGTTGCTGCAGCCCCGCAGGCATCGCCGCTCCTCAACCAACTAGCAGCGGCGCGTACGGCGGAGCGAGGAGGATCCCGAGCCGGGCGCGGCCGCCGGCGACTCCGTGCGCCATCTCGAGCGCGCTCCCCATGCCGTGGCTCGGTACGAACCCGAGCGCTCGCGCGGCCACCGCATCGCGGCAGCCCGCGACGATCACCTGCCCGAGCCGTGAGAGGGCGGGAGCGCATCCGGCCCAGTCGGCGTACGGGAGCAGGGGGTGGCAGGACTTTCCGGCGCGGTAGGCGGTAAGTCCGCGCTCGTCCCCGGATGCCGTGCGCTCCGCCTCGGCGAGCTCGTCCGGCTCCTGCGCCGTCCGCAGCGCATTGAACATCGTCGAGTACGGCGCCTGCGTGACCTGCGCGAACGAGCGTGTGAGCGGATGGATCAGGATCAGCGACCCGCCCGGCCGGATGGGAAACGCGTCACGTCTCAGGCGGAGAGCGAGGCCGAGCGCGACCGCGGCGACGGTGACGGGATTGGGCGACTCCCTCGGCACGTGCGGCCCGATCCACGGCACGCCGACGACGAGGGCGTCCACGGGCTCGGCGAGCCGAGAACCGCGTAGGGCGATCCCGCGCAGCAGCGCCTCGGCGTGCGCGACGGACGGCGGACCCCCGAAGGCGCCGGTCGCCTGCATCCGGCGGCCCTGGCTTCCGAGAATGTCCCGCCGGAGCGCGTCTGGCAGGAGCGAGAACGCCGCGCGAAGCGGAGAGCGCGCGACCCGTGCGACCGCCGCGGGATCGTCCGGATATCCGCGGAAGGTCCCGGTCAGGCGCGGTAGATCGAGCACGAGTGAGACCCCGATGAGCGCGGTGCGTGCGGCCACGGCAGCTTCGAGCTCGAGCCCGAGACGCCAGGCCGGCGACCCGGCCGCCTCGAGCAGTGAGTCGGCCGCCGCGGCCCCGCGTATCGTCGCTGCGTCACAGGCCGCGATGAGCGCTCCGGGGCCTCCGTGCAGCACGGTCTCTGCCGCTGTGACGGTCAGTACGAGGTCGGTCTCGACGAGATCGGGATGGATGCGGCTCGCTCGCCCGAGGCCGACCAGCGCGTCGTCTTCCACGTCGTGCACCACGACCCGGCCGTGGAACTCGCGCGCCTGCGAGGGAGGAAGGAGCCGCTCCAGATCGCGCTGGCCGAGGCGGCGGGCGAGCCCGCCTGCGACGAGGATCGTCTGGCGCTCGTCCGGCACGCCGCAGCGCTCGAGCTCCTCGATCGTCGCCGCGATCGCGGACTTCCGGGCGTCCTGCGGCGCGCCGGGTAGCGGCAAGGCCGCCGGCTCTACCAGGATCGTTGCCCGCGCACCACGCGGTGCCAAGCTCTCGAGCGAGGGTCCCGACAGCGGAAAGCGGAGCGCGTCCCGAACCGCAGCCGGGACGTCGACAACCCGCTCGGGCGGCGGCGGAGGCCGAATGACGACGTCATCGTCCCCGGCGGGCACCAGGACGATGCGCGAGCCGGAGAGCAGCGGAACACGGCGCATACGTTCATCCAATCAATCGCGCGCAGTGTGGGGTCTGGCTCAAGCCAGACCCGGCTGAAGCGTCTCGCCCGGCAGCACGCTGAAGCGTGACCCGAGCGTAGAGTTGCGTCATGCCGAAGACGCTGACCGGCGAGGAGCTCCAGCTCGACGACGGCCCCGCGCGCGACTCCGAGCTGTTCCTCGTCGACGGCAACAACCTCGCCTACCGCGCGTTCTTCGCCCTCCCCGAGGAGCTGCAGACGACGGACGGACAGCCGACCAATGCGCTGCTCGGGTTCACGAACATGCTCTTCAAGCTCCTGTCCGACTACGCGCCCCGGGGCGTCGCCGTCGCCTGGGACACGCGGCCGGTCCACCGCACGGAGATCTCGGCCGAGTACAAGTCCGAGCGCCGCCCGATGCCGGACCTGCTCCGCGAGCAGTTCATCCACTTCCGCCCGATCGTGGAGGCGTTCGGCTACCGCAACCTCGAGTTCGAGGGCTGGGAGGCGGACGACGTCATCGCGACGCTGGCGACACGTGCGGATGATGCCGCGATCAAGACCTGCGTCGTCTCCACTGATCGCGATGCGTTCCAGCTGGTCTCGGAGAACGTGTGCCTGATGATGACCCCGCGCGGCGTCGCCGACGTCCATGTGTACACACCGGAGCGTGTCGAGCTCCGCTACGGGATCCGCCCAGACCAGATTCCGGACTTCATCGGGCTCAAGGGAGACACGAGCGACAACATCCCGGGGGTTCCGGGGATCGGGGACAAGACCGCCGGTCAGCTCGTCGCGCAGTACGGCTCGGTCGAAGGCGTGCTCGAGCACGCAGGTGAGCTCTCGCCTGCACGGTCGCGGGCGATCTCCGAGCACGCGGAGCAGACGCGTGCGTCGAAGCTCCTGGCGACGATGCGGCGTGATCTCGAGCTCGACATCGACCTCGAGGACGTCGTCTCACGGCCGCCGGACCGCTCGCAGCTGAAGGAGATCTTCCGTCGGTTCGAGTTCCGGGCGCTCCTCGGCAGGATCGACACGCTGGACGAGGCGCTCCCCGCGGCGGAGCGGCCGAAGGCGGAGTCACAGACGGTCGCCTGGCGGGAGGGGAAGCTGCCGAAGCTCCGCGGCCGGGTCGGCTACGCGGCGGACACCGATCGAGTTGCGATTGCGACGGGCGCCGAGGTGATCGTCGCCCCGCGCCCAAGTGGCTCAGAGCCACAAAGTGACGCCCTGCTCGCCGTGCACGATGCGAAGGCGCTCCGCGTCGACGCGGCCGACGACACGCTGATCGCTGCCTATCTCATCGATCCGGGCCGTGCCGAGTACCTGCTCGACGACCTCGCCGCCGAGTACGGCTTCGAGCTGGAGCCTGATCCCGCGACCGAGGACGAGACCGCGGCGCTGGTTCGCCACGCCGAGGCATCCCTGCGGCTGGCGCCGCTCCTGCGCGAGAAGGTTCGCGAGCGCGGCCTCGAGCGGCTCTACGACGAGATCGAGCTTCCGCTCTCGTCGGTGCTCGCGGCGATGGAGGACGCCGGAGTGCGGATCGACACGTACCGGATGGGGGAGATCACCGCCCGTCTCTCCGATCGGGTCGAGGAGCTCGAGGCGCGCGCGTACGAGCTCGCGGGCGAGGAGTTCGTGATCGGCTCCCCGATGCAGCTCGGCCGCATCCTCTTCGAGAAGCTCGAGCTCACGCCTGGACGCAAGGGCAAGACCGGCTACTCGACCGACGGCAAGGTGCTCCGCGCGATCCGTGCCGATCACGAGATCGTCCCGATCGTCGAGGAGTGGCGCGAGCTGACCAAGCTCGTGAACACGTACCTCGGGCCGCTCCCGACGCTGATCGGCGAGGACGGGCGCCTGCACACCACGATCAACCAGCACGTGGCCGCGACCGGGCGCCTGTCGACGTCGAATCCCAACCTGCAGGCGATCCCGATCCGCACCGAGCTCGGGCGCGAGATCCGCTCCGCCTTCGTCGCGGAGCCCGGTCACCGCCTCCTCTCTGCGGACTACTCCCAGATCGAGCTCCGGATCCTGGCTCACGTCTCGGGCGAGCCGAAGCTGCGCGAGGCGTTTCTCCGCGGCGAGGACATCCACACCGCCACTGCCGCCGAGGTCCTCGGAAAAGAGCCTGTCAGCCTCACGAAGAACGAGCGGGCGGTGGCCAAGATGATCAACTTCGGGATCGTCTACGGGATCTCGGCGTTCGGCCTCTCCGAGAACCTGGACATCCCGAAGGAGCAGGCCCAGGCGTACATCGACGCCTACCTCGCGCGCTTCCCGAAGGTGCAGGCGTTCATCGCGCGGACGATCGCGCAGGCCAGTGAAGACGGCTACGCGACGAGCCTCCTCGGCCGGCGTCGCCCGGTGCCCGAGCTTCGTGCCTCGAACCGCCAGACCCGCGGCTTCGGAGAGCGTGCGGCCGTCAACTTCTGCATGCAGGGCTCGAACGCGGACATCATCAAGGTCGCGATGGTCGCGATCCACTCCCGGTTGCGCGCCGAAGGTCGCGGAGCGCGGCTTGTGCTGCAAGTGCACGACGAGCTCCTGCTCGAGGTGCCGGAGACGGAAGTCTCGGCGGTCCGAGAGCTCGTGCGGGAGGAGATGGTCGGCGCGTACCCGCTCGATCCCCCGCTCGCGGTGGACGTTGGAGTGGGAGACGACTGGGCGGAGGCGAAGAGCTAGGAAGAACGTCGCAAAGACGTGGGTTTTCCACAACCTGGCTATACTCCGCGCTCCGAATGGCCAACGACACCGTGGAGAAGACGGCAGCCGTCGAGGAAGGTGTCTGGATCGCGGGCCCCGACGGGGAGCTCGTCCCGGACTACGAATCCTCGTTTCCCGAGATCAACGAGGGCGAAGTCGTGCACGGCACGGTGGTGCGCGTGGACAAGGACGAGGTGCTCGTCGACATCGGCTACAAGTCCGAGGGCGTCATCCCCGTCGCCGAGCTCACGATCCGCCGCTCGGTCAACCCGGCCGACGAGGTTGCGCTCGGCGAGGAGATCGACGCGCTCGTTCTCACCAAGGAGGACGCAGACGGCCGGCTGATCCTGTCCAAGAAGCGCGCACGTTTCGAGCTCGCCTGG
The DNA here is from genome assembly GCA_963721795.1 of uncultured Actinomycetes bacterium. Classification (GTDB taxonomy): domain Bacteria; phylum Actinomycetota; class Thermoleophilia; order Gaiellales; family Gaiellaceae; genus GMQP-bins7. The sequence continues at coordinate 23,529 of CAVRLT010000005.1, read as the reverse complement.
AAGAAGATCGAGGCCGCTGCCGAGTCCGGCGAGGCCGTCAACGGAAAGGTCATCGAGGTCGTCAAGGGTGGCCTGATCCTGGATCTCGGCGTGCGCGGCTTCCTGCCGGCGTCGCTCGTCGACATCAGACGCGTCCAGGATCTCGACGAGTTCCTCGGCCGCGAGCTCCGCTGCAAGGTCATCGAGCTCAACCGCTCGCGCAACAACGTCGTCCTCTCCCGTCGCGCCGTCCTCGAGGACGAGCGCAAGGAGATGCGGCAAGCGATTCTCGACCGGCTGAGCCCCGGCGACGTCATCGAGGGCCAGATCTCGAACATCGTCGACTTCGGGGCCTTCGTCGACCTGGACGGGATGGACGGGCTGATCCACATCTCGGAGCTCTCGTGGAGCCACGTCAACCACCCGTCCGAGGTGCTCGACATCGGCCAGACCGTCAAGGTGAAGGTGCTCGACATCGACCGCGACCGCCAGCGGATCTCGCTCGGGCTGAAGCAGACCCAGAGCGATCCCTGGCAACAGGTGCTCGACTCGTATCGCGAGGACGACGTCGTCGAGGGCCGCGTCGCCAAGGTCGTCACGTTCGGCGCCTTCGTCGAGATCCTCCCCGGAGTCGAAGGCCTCGTCCACATCTCCGAGCTCGCTGCGCATCACGTCGAGAACCCGCGCGAGGTCGTCGCACAAGGGCAGGCCGTGAACGTCCGCATCCTCGAGATCGACGGAGACCGACGCCGGCTCTCGCTCTCGCTCAAGCGCGTGGAGGAAGGTGAGCAACCCGTTCCTCGCGCGGACGGCGCGGAGTCCGTCCACGAGACGCCCAATCTGGTGCTCTCGGAGGAGGCCTTCCCGGCGAGTGGGGCCGTCGCGGTGGCCGACGCCGAGGCCGAAGCTCCCGAGACGGAGGCAGGCGACGAGGCAGAGGAGGCCGAGGCACCCTCCGAGCCGATCGAGATGCCCGAGGCAGCCGCCGAGCCGCTCGACGAGCCGGAGGCCGGCGAGGAGCCCGAAGCCGCCGAGGCCGAGGTCGAAGAGCAGCCCGAAGCACAGCCCGAGCTCGAGTAATTGTGCGCAAGATCAGAATCCGCTTGCGCGGATTCCGATCGCGCGACGATCCCTGAAGGCGGCCGCTCCGCGGCCGCGGCGGCTCCGATCTCACACCACGCCCCTAACTCCTTGCAGCGTCCGGTCGCGGTTGCGATCACCGGCGGCATCGGTGCCGGAAAGTCGAGCGCGCTCCAGAGCTTCCGCCGCCACGGCGCGGCGACGGTGTCGAGCGACGAGATCGTCCACCATCTCCTCGCGACCGATCCCGAAGTCAAGCGCGCGCTCGTCGAGCGACTGGGGGAGGAGATTCTCGGGCCGGACGGAGCACCGGACCGGGAGCGCATCGCGCTCCGCGTGTTCAAGGATCGCCAGGCGCTCGACTTCCTCGAGCAGCTTCTCCACCCCCTCGTCTCCCGCGAGTACCTCACCTGGCGCGAGCAGCTCGCCGCGCTCCCGACTCCGCCGCGCGTATGCGTGACCGAGGTTCCGCTCCTGTACGAGGTCGGAGCGGAGACCCGGTTCGACAAGGTGGTCGTGATCACCGCCCCGGCGAAGCTCCGCGAGGCCCGTCGAGGAGGACGGAAGGACGACCGCGAGGCCCGGCTGCTCCCGGACAAGGAGAAGGCCAAGCGCGGAGACTTCGTCTACGTCAACACGGGCACGCCCGAGGAGCTCGATGCCTGGGTCGGCGAGGTGATGGCTACCCTGACGTCCGCGGAAAACCCGTAGGGCGCGAGGCTTGCCTAGCCCTTACATCGTTCGCCGCGGACGAGGGCGAGGCGAGCCTCGCCCCTACAAGTGCATGCGGTTCCTAACTCTGATAGCCGTCGCCGTTCTGGCCGTGGCCGCAGTGGCCGCCTGGGTGGTCGAGACGGAGCCGGACGTCTATCTCCGGGCTCGCTATCCGCTCGAGTACGAGCACATCGTTCGCGCGCACTCACGCAACTACGACCTCGACCCGGCGCTGCTCGCCGCGGTGGTCTACGCCGAGAGCAGATTCGATCCTGATGCGGAGTCTCCGGCCGGAGCGATCGGCCTCATGCAGCTCTTGCCCGACACGGCGAAGGGGATCGCTCTCCGCACCGGCGGCGACCGCTTCGTCGTCGACGATCTGCGCAATCCCGAGATCAACGTCCGCTACGGCTCCTGGTACCTCGAGCACCTACGCGAGCGCTACCAGGACATGAGGCTCGTCCTCGCCGCGTACCACGCGGGCCAGGGGAACGTCGATCGCTGGCGGGAGGACGGGACGGGGATCGCGTTCCCCGAGACGCGGAGCTACGTCGCCGAGGTCATGCGCCTGCGGGACGTCTACGCGGACGCGTATCCGGCCGAGCTCGGCCTCCGATAGCGTCCTCGAGCAGCCCGACGACGAGCTCGACCCGCGGCGACTCGTCTCCCTGTGCGCGCTGGAGCGCGAGCCCGTTGAGCACGAGGTTCACGAACATCCCGATCTCGCTCGGCTCGAGATCGTCGCGGAACTCGCCCGAGCGTTGCGCTTCCTCCACCCGGGCGCGGTTCACGGGGATGACGTCCTTCTGCCGCTCCTCGATCCGTGCGCAGAAATCCGGGTCCGTGCGTACGCGCTGGATCAGCTCGAGGTAGACGCCGAGCCAGTCCGGGTCGAGCTCGACGATCTCGCGCACGACCGCCTCGAGGCCCTCTGTGACCCAGAGCTCCGACATGCGCGCCGTGTCCTCCACCGCGAGCTCGATGAAGAGGTCCTCCTTCGAGCCGAAGTAGTTGAAGATCGCACCGCGTGAGAGGCCGGTCGCCTCCTCGAGGCGCACGACCGTCGCGCCCTCGTAGCCGTGCTCGGCGAAGCACCGGCGCGCTGAGGCGAGGATGTGCTCCCGCCGCTCGGTCTTGCGCTCGTCGGAGATCTTCGGCATGTCACCTTTACTTTACAAAACCGTACGGACGTTTTATATTGTCGGCTCGATGAGCAGCGAGCCGCAGAGAGTCGAGAAGCGCGCCGTCGGCGCGTTGATCACCGCCGAGGTGATCTCGGTGCTGGGAACGCGGATGACGTACCTCGCGCTGCCGTGGTTCGTCCTCGTGACGACGGGGTCGCCGGGGAAGATGGCGCTGGTCCTCGCCGCCGAGATCGCGCCGATGGCGATCCTCGGGATTCCGAGCGGCGCGGTGGTGCAACGCCTCGGCTCGCGGACAACGATGCTCGTTTCGGACTTCGCGCGCGCCCCGATCCTCGCATCGATCCCGCTGCTGCACGCGCTAGGAATGCTCAGCTTCGGGCTCCTGCTCGGTCTCGTCGCGCTGCTCGGGTGCTTCATGGCCCCGTACTTCGCCTCCCAGCGGACGATCCTCCCCGAGCTCGTCGGCGAGGACGAGCGCCTGATGTCGCAGGGCAACAGCCTGATCGAAGGCGGTGCCGCCCTCGCCGCGCTGCTCGGGCCTGCGCTGGCCGGCCTGCTCATCCCGTTTCTCGGGGCGCCGAACGTCCTCTACCTCGATGCCGCGACCTATCTCGTCGCCTTCCTTCTCGTGCTCACCTTCGTGCCGAAGCGGAAGCCGGTCGCGGCGGCGGCGCGAGAGCGCGTGCTGGCAGGGCTCCGCTTCCTGCGCAGCGACCGGCTGCTCGGCCCGCTCGCAGCCGCGGTCGTCGCCTTCGGATTCCTCGGGGCAGGGCTCACCGCCGGCCTCCCGTTCTACGCCTACGAGGAGTTCTCCGGCAACGCCCGCATCGCCGGGCTCTTCTACGCCGCTCTGGGCGCCGGTGCGCTCGTCGGCAGCCTGGTCGCCGTCGCGGCCGTGCGAAGGGTCACGCCGCTCCGCCTGTCGGGGTTTGCGATGCTCGCATTCGTCGTCCCACTCTGGGTGCTGCCGTTCCTCCCGCCCTGGCCGGTCGTGTTCGTCGCGCTCTTCGCGGCGACGTTCTTCACGCCGCTGATCAACGGGCCGATCGTCGCGGTGCTCACCGCGAGGACGCCGGAGGGGCTGCGGGCGATGGTGATGACCTCCGTGATCTCCATCAATACGCTCGCAGCCCCGCTGGGGTTCCTCGTCGCGGGTCAGGTGCTCGAGCACTGGGGAGTCGTGCCGCTCTTCACCGCGGTCGTCGCGGGGACGACCTGGATGGCGATCGTGTTCGCCGCGATCGTCCTTCGGCATCGAGACGTCGATGCCGAGGTTGCCGCCGCAGAGCCCGCGGTGCCGTAGCTCAGGGCGCGCGAGTTACGACCTTGACCGGGCCGAAGCGGCCCTTCTGCGTGACGCGCAGAGCGAGCGAGCGGTCGCCACAGACCGTGGTCCTGAGCGTCTTCGTCGAGGTCGAGGACCACAGCGCGCGAGCGAGGATGGTCTTGCGGTCGCTCTTCAGGAGAACGACGTCGTGGAGCCCGCCTTGCGGGAGCTTTACCTGAATGTCGATGCTCCCGTCGAGCGGCGTTCGCACCGGAACTGTCCACGACCGTCGGCCCTGTCTACGAAAGCGCGTAGACGAGACGGTTGTCGTCGGCGAGACCCATGCCTGCACGACGTCTCGCTCCGCCGCGGCGAGTGCTGCCTCGGTCGGATAGAAGCTCGAGTCGATGATCTCCCAGCTCGAGCCGGAGACGCCCGCCTTCCGCTCCACCAGCAGGCGATACGTCTCGGCCCATGCCTCGCCGGGATTCAGCCTGTAGTTGTCGCCCTCGTCCCCAGGGTACGCGCTTCCCTCGGCGGCTCGACGGCACACGCTGCTGGCAGACGCCCAGTTCTTCGGCCCCCAGGCCACCGCCAGCCATGGCGAGTTGAGGCGATTGAAAGCGATGTGATGGCCGTACTCGTGTCGTACGACCTCCTCCGCCGAGACTCCGTAGTTCGTCTCGCCCATCGACACCATCCTGTTCGCCCCGTAACACCCCAACGCGTCGTCACCGCAGATGCTCTGCATCTCGGCGAACGGCGCGATGTAGGCGGTCAGGCGCGGAAGCTCCGAGCCGTGCAGCAATCCGGCGATGAAGTCGGCCCACGTCTGCGCCGTTCCGTGCTCGGGCGCCAGGGTCGTCGACACGAAGACGTTGACCGTCTCGCCCGTGCTCGCGACAGTGGGCCCGCCGTTCCAGGTGATCGTGCTGCGTGCGAGCCGGGCCGGGGAAAGGCTCGCGTGCGGAGAGAACGAGCGAGCCATGAGCGGGCGTTCGCCCGGCGCGTGCGAGGTGCCAGAGCCGACCGCGATCGCGAGTGTGATGGCCGCCAGCGCGGCGGCCGGCACCGTGACGAGCACGTGCCGGCCGCCGCGCGAAGCGACGAGACGAGCGGTGAAGGAGAGTCCTCGCACCGTCGCCGCGTTACCTGAGGCAGACCGCGTACAGCGGGCCGGTCTGGTTCCCTGGAGCGTTCTCGGACATCGTCATGTACACCCTCCACGCGGAACCGTCGGGCGACGGCCGGTCGTCCCAGCCGTGCCCGAAGCCGCCCGGATCTTCCCAGCCGCCTCCGATTGCCTTCTGGCCCGAGTCGCAGGCGATCGTGAAGTCGGACTCGCCGTTCGGGCCGAGCGACCAGCTCCCCGTCTTCACGCTGACGAGACCGGCGGCAGAGCTGGCAGGCCCGGGCGCTCGCGCTGCCTGCGACGCGATCTGTGCGGAGGTCATCCCGCCGAGCTTCTTCGCATTGTCTGCGACGAGCGCGCGCTTCGCGAGCGGAACCGCCGCGGTCACGACTGCGCCCGCAGTTCCGCCGAGCGCGACGAACAGCGCGACCGTCGCCACGATCAGAGCGGGGCTCGGACGACTGAACCTTCGTGCGTTCATCTCTCCTCCTTCGTGCCGGCTTCCGTGCCGGCGTTCGGTTGGTTTCGACGAGGAGCCTGCGTCGAGGCGCTCAAGAAACGCTCAACGCCGCAGCTGGGAACGGGAAGAGGCCCGTCCCCCGAAACGGGCCTCTTCACGCCCTCTCCCCGGCTTCGGGCTAGGCCGGCGGCGATGCCGTCCAGCTGACGTCGCCCGACGAACAGTTCAGGGGGCCTGCCGACGTGTTGATCAGGATGTCGACGCGAAGCGTTCCGCTTGCCGGACCGCCGACCGCGAGAGCCCCGTTGAAGCCGATGCTGATCGTGTCGCCGTCCGAGTCCGTGTCGGAGACCGCGATGGTGAACCGCCAGTCCGCGGTCAGGGCAGCGAACCCTCGAAGGTCGATCGGGAAGTTCCGCAACATGATCGGCGCCTCGCGGCACGTGAGGTCCGCGGAGCCGTTCACCGCGGTCAGTCCCGTCACTTCGGCATTCACGTCGAATGCGACCGGCTTCCCTTGCCCCGAAGTGCCGGCGTAGCGCCCGGCCTTGGGCTTCTGCACGTCCTCGTTCTGGATCGTGCCCGTCGCCCTGGCAGTGCCGAGTGTCGCGTTCACGGGGTTCGAGAGCCCGAGCGAGAAGGTCTCGTCGGCTTCGAACTCGGTGTCGCCGGCGACGGCGATCATGACCTGCTTGCGCTTCTCGCCCGGCGCGAACACGAGTTGCCCGGCGAAGGCCGTGTAGTCGCTGCCTCCCGCTGCGGTGCCGTTGGCCGTTGCGAGGGAGACCGTCACGGGCAGCGGGCTCGCCTTGTCCAGGGTCACCGAGAAGGCCATGGGCTGCACTCCGGCGTTGCCTTCCCGCATGGAAGCGTCGGCGACGGAGAGCTCCGGCTTCGGCAGGCCCTTGATGGCCTCGCAGTCCCCGGCCACCTTGTCCTGGGCGTCTGCCATGGCCGTATCCCGACCCGGCCCGCACGCGAGCTTGTCGGAGCCAGGCCCGCCCACGAGCAGGTCGTTCCCGGGCCCGCCGGTGAGCACATCGCCGCCGCCGAGCCCGTAGAGCTTGTCGTTCCCGGCCTGGCCGAGGAGCCGGTCGGCCTTGGCGGTTCCACGGAGTGTGTCGTTCTTCGCCGTGCCGACGATGCTCGCTGCAAACGCCGACCCGACGACGATGCTTGCAAGAGTCGCGACGAGCGCCGAGACGACGACGCTGCGCGGCCTCACGTACTGGGACATCGTTGTCACCTCCTGAAGGGCCGGACAGGTGCCGTACCCCCGATCGATTGCCCGCAGCCTGGGGTGGCGCGCTCAAGAAACGCTCAAGTCGCAGAGCGACTTGTCCGCGCAGCGGACCAGTGGAGGGGGTATCGGGGAACCGGGAGGTTCCCCCGCCGAGCGCCCGTCACTCGACGAACTCGATCGACCGGTCGCTGGAGAGAACAAGCTTTCCCGCGACGTACCAGCGTCCCCGAAAGCAATGCCAGCCTGCCGGAAGCCCTGCCGGAAAGGTCGCGACGCTCTGCTTCTGCACGGTGTCCCCGTCGGAGCTCTCGACGTCCGTGACGAGCTCGACGAGCTCCCCGTCCACCGCGAGCTCGAAGCGCGTGTCGGGCTCGAGCGCTCGCTTACCTCCACCCGCGGCAGGCTCGGGAATGAAGCCGTAGCCGATCCAGAACGCGGCACCGGCGCGGAACACCGATGGTGAGGCGGCACCGGGAAAGATGCCGAGCCTCGTCCCCGTCAAGGGCACGCTGGAGGGTGCAGAAGGATCGACGACGACGAACGCAGCCATGAAGTTCTCCTTTCGGACAGAGGTTCCGCATGGCCGAAGCGTCGAGCTCGACGCTCAAGAGATGCTCAAACCGGGGCGTGGACACCCGGGCGGCCCCGTGCGAAGCTCCGACCGGAATGGGCAGGGCCGGCCGGACCGGAAACACGCAGATCGAGATCGAGCTCGAGCTCCTCGGACCGCTCGTGGCGTTGAAGAACGGCGACCCAGTCGCGCTCGGCGGGCAGAAGCCTCGCGCGCTCCTCGCCGTGCTCGCGCTCGAGCCCGGACGGGTCGTCTCGGTCGACCAGCTGGTCGAGAGCCTCTGGCCCGGCGACCCGCCCGAAACCGCCGCGCATGCAGTCCAGGTCTACGTCTCCCAGCTTCGCAAGGCGCTCGGTGGGGAAACCGTCGTGACGCGTGCCCCGGGCTATGTCCTCGAGCTCGAGCCCGAGCGCGTCGACGTCCATCGCTTCGTCCGCCTCGCAGGCGAAGGGCGCTCGGCGCTCGCAGGCGGGGATGCCGGAGCAGCCGAGAGTGCGCTCCGCGAGGCGCTCGGGCTCTGGCGAGGGCCGGCGCTCGCGGACTTCCTCTACGAGCCATTCGCACAGACCGAGATCGCGCGGCTCGAAGAGCTCCGGCTCGTGGCCGTCGAGGAGCGCATCGAGGCGGACGTCGCGCTCGGCCGCCACGTCGAGCTCGTATCCGAGCTCGAGGCCCTCGTAGCAACTCAGCCTCTGCGTGAGCGACCTCGGGCGCAGCTCATGCTCGCGCTGTACCGCTCCGGGCGCCAGGCTGACGCGCTCGCGGCGTACCGAGCCGCACGCGACACGCTCGTCGAGGAGCTCGGCATCGACCCCGGCCCGGAGCTCAAGGCGCTCGAGGCCGCGATCCTGCGCCAGGACGAGTCTCTGCTCCTGCCCGAGACCGCGGCCGTCAAGCCCGCGATGCAGTTCCGCCGGCTCGCCACGATCCTCTTCGTCGACGTCGTCGAGTCGATGGCGCTTGCGGAGGCGCTCGACGCGGAGGCGCTCAGCCGGGTGCTCCAGCGCTACTTCGAGACCGTCTCCGCGGTGCTGACTCGTCACGGCGGCACGGTAGAGAAGTTCGCCGGCGACGCCGTGATGGCGGTCTTCGGCACGCCCGTATCTCACGAGGACGACCCGCTGCGCGCAGCGCGCGCCGCACTCGACATCCGTGCGGGGATCGCTGCTCTCGACGCGCAGCTCGTCGAGGAGCACGGGATCGGGCTCGAGGTACGGATCGGCTTCGAGACCGGCGAGGTCGTCGCGGCCGCGACGGATGCCCGCCAGCGGCTCGTCACCGGCGAGGCCGTCGGCATCGCCGCCCGGCTGGAGCAGGCGGCCGGATCGGACGAGATCTTCGTCGGCGAGCTCGCGGGACGGCTGATCGACCACGCGGCGAGCCTCGAGCCGCTCGGCGAGCTCACGATCAAAGGACGGAAGGATCCGGTACACGCGTACCGGCTGCTCGAGCTCGCGGACGTTGCGCCTGCCTTCGACCGCCGACTGGACGCACCTCTCGTCGGGCGGAAGCGCGATCTCGCTGCACTGCGCCGGCAGTTGAAGCGCGCGATCGATGCTGAGTCGGTGCGCGTCGCCGTGGTCACCGGCCCGCCTGGCGTCGGCAAGTCGCGGCTCGCGGCCGAGCTCACCCGGCGTGCGAAGAACGCGACGACGTTCTGGGGCCGCTGCCTCTCGTACGGGGAGGGCATCACGTACTGGCCGCTTCGAGAGGTCGTGCAGCAGGCGCCACCGTGCGCGGAACGGGACGCAGTACTCGCGGCCCTCGACGCCGACACGCCGCCGCCGACGCCCGAGATCGCCTGGATCTTCCGGCAGTTCTGCGAGTCGATCGCGGCCGATCAACCCTTGGTTCTCGTTTTCGACGACGTCCACTGGGCGGAGCCGACCTTCCTCGAGCTCATCGAGCTGCTCGCAGACCGTGGTCAGGGGCGAATCCTCGTGGTCTGCCTGGCGCGGGACGAGCTGCTCGAAGACAGGCCATCGTTCCTCGAGGATCGGTCGAACGTCGAGCGCACGGTGCTCGATGTGCTCTCGGCCGAGGACACCGATGCTCTCTTGGACGGGCTCGGCGGCGCGATCCTCGAGTCGGATCAGCGGGCGCGTATCGCCGAGACGGCGGAGGGGAACCCGTTCTTCGTCGAGCAGCTTCTCGCCCTCGCGCTCGAAGGAGGTCTGGCCGAGCAGACACTGCCGGCAACGGTGCAGGCGCTGCTGGCAGCACGCATCGACCGGCTGGGGCCGGGGGAGCGAGCTGTTCTCGAGCGTGGCTCGATCGTGCTCCGCGAGTTCACGCACGACGACGTGACGGCGCTGCTCGAGCCCGATGCCGCTCCTACTGTCGCTACGCATCTCGAGTCGCTCGTCGCGCGCGGCTTCCTCCGGCCGGTCGAGAACGCGTTCCGCTTCCGCCACGTCATCGTCCAGGACGCCGTCTACCGCTCGGCGCCGAAGCGACTCCGAGCAGAGCTGCACGAACGCTTCGCCGACCGTCTCGATCAGACCGCCTCGGATCTGGCTGAGCTCGACGAGTTCGTCGGCTACCACCTCGAGCGCGCGTATCGGCTGCGAAGCGAGCTCGGCGAGTTCGATCGACGAACCGAACGGCTTGCGGAGGACGGTGGTCTCCGCCTCGGTGAGGCCGGCATTCGCGCTCTCAAGCGAGGAGACATGCCCGCTACGGTCAACCTGCTCGAGCGCGCGACGTCGCTCCTCCCACGCGTTGCGCTCAGAAGCCGATTGCTCGCAGAGCTCAGCATCGCCCTGCTCGCCAGTGGTGACGCGGAAAAGGCGAAGCTGGTATTGGCTGAAGGGATACGCGGTGCCGAGCAAAGTCGCGACCGACCATCGGAACTGCGCGCGAGGATCGAGCTCGCGTACGTCCGGATCGACACGGAGCCCGGAGAGACGACCGACACGCTCCTCGACATCGCAGCCGAAGCCATCCCCGTTTTCGAATCGGTCGAGGATCATCGCTCGCTCGGTCGGGCGTGGCTGTACGTGGGCTTCGCCGAAGGGAGCGTTCGTGGCCGGAACGAGGCACGTCTCGATGCGGCGGAAAGGGCTCTCGGCCACTACAAGCGCTGCGCTTGGCCAACCGAGACCTCGGTAGGCGAGATTGCGGCGGCGCTCTACTTCGGGCCGACTCCGGTCGCCCGCGCGATCGAGCGCTGCGAGCAGCTTCTACAGGATGAGCCCTCGCACGCTGCGCGGGAGGCCAACATCAACGCCTTTCTCAGCGGCCTGCTCGCGCAGCGCGGCGATCTCGAACGAGCGCGAACGGTGCTCGAATCGACCAGGTCCTTCTTCTGGGACCTCGGACAACTCACCAGCGTCGCCGGCTGCGATGGGATGCGTGGAGACATCGAGCTTCTCGCGGGCAACGCACAGGCGGCAGAGGTGATCCTGCGCGCGGTATGCGATGACCTCAGAAGCCTGCAGATGTCCGGGCCTCTCGCAACGAAGGCGAGCGACCTCGCGGAAGCCCTCTGGCTGCAGGGGAAGGTCGTCGAGGCGGACGAGTGGACGCGGCGAGGCGAGCTGATGGCCGCGCCCGACGACTTGGGTGCCCAGACTCTGTGGAGATCGGTGAGAGCCATGATCGCCGCCGCCGACGAGGACTTCGAAACCGCGGTACTCCTTGCCGAGCAGGCACTCCACCTCGCTGAAACGACGGACAACCTCAACCGTCGCGCTGCAGTTCATCGAAACCTCGGTGAGGTGCTAGGTCGGGCTGGTCGGCAGGATGACGCGATCCACGCCTTCCACCAGGCAACCGAGCTGTACGAGCAAAAAGGAAACACTGTCGGGGCGTGTCGTGCGAATGAGCTCAAGGCGGCCCTGGTGCTCGCGTGAGAAGCGCGAAGGCCCGTCGAGCGGGCCTTCGCGAGGCAGTTTTCCTGAACTTCTTGCATTTAGCCCGGCTTCGGGCCGCCGTCGTTTGCATACGCGACGAGCGGAGCAGCGAGCGCGAGCAGGCCGACTGCGAGCACGACGAGCGTGCGGTGCATGCGCTTGACCTGGTGCATCGTGTCCTCCTTTCCGGGTGATCGAGTTCCTGCCGATCACGCTCGGGGAGGGCACAAATCGCGCGGTCACAATTCACCAACCAATCGCTAACGACGCTCGTTTCGCGATCGGTAATTCGCGCGAGTCAGACCGCGCTGATTCTCCAGGGCGCTTTCGGCGCCGAAGCGCCGAAAGTCGAAGGGAGTGCGCAGTCCGCGCGACTAGTGGAGGTGCTGGCCGGACGTCAGCGAGGTAGCGTCCAGAGCCAACGCCTGGCTCTCTGCGGCTCGAATCGAAACGAGTTCGGGCAGCCACATCGGCTCACAGCTCTCGGTCCTGAAGGCATCCACCGCCGCGAGGTATCGCGTGACCTCGAGCATCAGCGCTTCGGAGTCGATGTGTCCTTGCTCGTCCATGAGGAGAAGCTCGTGCATGCCGCTCAAGATTCGCTCAACGTCTGCCGCCGGCATCAGCTCGTCCATCGCTTCCACTCGACGGCCCCTTGCGCCGCGACGTTGTCGCCCCAGATCACGCTCCGGTTGACCCCGCTCAGGTCGAACCACTCGGGCTGCGGATGGGAGCCGTCGGCCATTTCGTACGTCTGGACGCTCGTCCCGACGTGAGCGAATCCGTAGTCGCGGGCGCGCTTCTCGCAGGCTGCCTGTCGTCCGCGCACCTCGGCAGGCTCCCAGCCGTTGTCGCGGGGCAGGATCTGGAGGAGCATCGCGTAGCGGGACAGCGGGACCCAATTCATGTCGTAGAGCCACGCCTCGGTCGAGATTCCCGCTTCGTCCATGCCGCCACGCTCGAGCTCGCGGGCGATCTCCGCGGGCGTGATCACGCCACCGAGGTGCGCGGGCTTGATCTCGGTCTCGACGTTCACGATCGGCCGAGTCGTCTTCCACGCCTTCGCGGTGTCGAGGAGCAGCTCCAGCTTGCGCAGGCAGTCCTCGCGCGTCTCGCCGAGATGAGGATGGCCGAGCCGTGCCCACGGGACGACCTCGAGGCCGGCTGTCTCTGCACGCGCCCTCACGTCGTCCCAGCGCGCGGGCTCGTGGTCACCGATGTTCAGCGCGACCCAGTCGAACCCCGCTTCGCGCATCTCGGCGAAGCCCCAGGCGGCGCCGTCGGGGTGGTTCAGCAGGGCGCCACGGTGCGAGGTCAGGTAGGGCGAATCGGCTGGCGGGGGAGCAGGCGCGTTCCCGGGCATGCGAGCTCCGCCGAGGTCGTAGCGGACGGGCGTCGAGAGCCCTTGCGGCGAGATCACGATCGGGGGTCGATCCTGCGGGGTGGTGGCCGCGTCGGACGTGGCGGTGGACGCTCCTCCGGTGAGCACGAGAGTCGCGATGCAGAGGAGAAAAGTGCGACGCCGTGCGTCGCGTGCGGGGATCGTGCGCGTAGTAGCCATGCGCCGAGCCTCCGCTCGGCCCCAAACCGCCCACCAACCGTCGGCTCACCTCCCGCTAACGGGTGGCGGAAGCGCCGGAGCGCAGAACGTCGAGCGCTAGGGCACGGTCAGGGCGAGTCGGTGAACGCCCTGGTTTCCGGCCGTGTCCTCGGCCGTCACGACGATCTCGTACTCGCCACTCGCGATCCGGCTGGTGTCGAAGCCCGCGCCGGAGAGCGAGAACAGGTAGCGACCGGTTCGGTACTGGAGCTTGCGGCCGGCGAAGACGGGCCAGTTCTGGTGCGTGCCACGCGCGTAAGTGCTCCAGAAATCCGCGTTTCGGGGCACGAAGCGCCGGACGTCTCGCGCGGCATGTGTCGACACGACGATGGCGCCCTCTCTCTCGATCCTCCAGGTCAACCGGGCCGGCGTCACCGGGAATCCGTTCCATCGTCCGGGAACCGAGAGCGCAGGCGTATCGACGACATCGGCGACAACCTGCACGAGCGTGCCGCTGTACTCGACTCCGACCTCGAGCAGCTCCGGCGCGGTGTCGTCCTCGTACGGCGCGAGATGCCCCGGAGCGAGTGGGTTGACCGGTCGAGAGCGCTCCAGGTGAGTCAGATGCACGTGCTCGCGCTTGGGCTGGATGAAGCCGAGCACGGTCTTGCCGGCCACGGCGCGCTGTCCTGCGCGCACCGTGGGCTCGATGTGCCAGTACTGGATCGAGCGGCCGTTTCCGCAATCGACCGTGACACGAGCCCCCCGCGCGCGTGTGACCGTGCCCGAAGCGACCGCATAGACGGGCGAACCGTCGGGCGCCGAGATGTCGACGCCTTGATGGAACGAGAAGGTGCCAGAACCTTCCAGCAGAGCGGCACTCGACTCGCCACCGTCGAACCTCGTCCGGGGATCCCCGAAGTTCGCGCGGACCGGATGCGCCTCGTCGAAGGGCTTGATCGGCCAGCCGTACGCGCCGCGACAACCGTCTCCGGACGGCTTCGCGCCCGCGAGGGGCTGCGCGGTAGGGCCTGAGAAGGCGAACGCAACCAGCGGGAGAGCGAGAACGGCGAGCGCGATCGCGGCAGCGGTGTTCCGTGCGGTCGTCATGACCCGCACGCTCGGAGCGGCGCCAAACAGGCCGGAAACCGAAGGTCAACGGCTCGCCAACGAGCGTTCTTGAGCAGGTCCTGAGTGCGCTCACGTCGAATCCGCCTGCCGGGCGATTGAAAGAGGAGCGAGACGTGTGTTCAACTGAGAGCCGCTGCACGAGAAACCGAGGTGTTCGTGACTGAGGTACCCCAGCTCGAGTTCCGGATCCTGGGCCCCCTCGAGGTCGAGGGCGGGTCCGGGCCGATCGCGCTCGGCGGTCAGAAGCAGCGGGCGCTGCTCGCCGCGCTGCTGCTCGAAGCGGGGCGGGTGGTCGCGACCGATCGGTTGGTCGATCTCGTCTGGGGCGAAGATGCGCCGAAGACGGCGACGACCTCGCTTCAGAACTCGATCTCTCGACTGCGGAGAGAGCTCGGGGGAGACGTGCTCGAGACACGGGCTCCGGGGTACGTCCTGCGCGTCGCGCCCGAGCAGGTCGATGCGCGGCGCTTCGAGCTACTGCTTCGGGATGCGCGCCGAGCGGACCCCGAGGAGCGGCGTGATCTTCTGGAGCGTGCGCTCGAGCTCTGGCGGGGGCCGGCGCTGGCCGAGTTCGCGTTCGAGGACTTCGCGCAGGCCGAGATCCGGAGGCTCGAGGAGCTACGGCTCGTCGCGAAAGAAGAGCGGATCGAGGCGGATCTCGAGCTCGGACGGCACAGCGACGTCTCCGGAGAGATCCAGGCGCTCGTCCGGGAGCACCCGCTCCGCGAGACGCTCCGCCGACAGCTCATGCTCGCCCTCTACCGCTCCGGGAGGCAGGCGGAGGCACTCGATGTCTACCAGGACGCTCGCGCCCGCTTCGTCGAGGAGCTGGGCATCGAGCCCGGCCCGGAGCTGAAGCAGCTTCAGGCCGAGATCCTGCGCCACGAGGCAGGCCTCGGCGCGCCAGGAACTGCTCGCATGGACACGGACGACGACGCGGAGATCCTCGGCGCGCTCCTCGCCGGTCGGGTCGTTCCGGTTCTCGGCCTCGACGGCGTCGGCGACCTCGCGGCCCATCTCGCGCAGGCCTTCTCGGTTCCGGACGACCGACCGGTGGATCTCGCCCGAGTGTCGCAGTACGTCGCGACGATGAAAGGATCGGGCCCGCTCTACGACGAGCTGCACGCCCGCTTCGAGGCCGCGGTGGAGCCAACCGCGCTCCACCGCTTCCTCGCACAGCTCCCTGCCCTCCTCCGAGAGCGGGGAGCACCGCACCAGCTGATCGTGAGCACGAACTACGACCTCGCACTCGAGCGAGCGTTCGAGGAGGCAGGCGAGGAGCTCGACATCGTTGCCTACGTTGCGACCGGCACGCACCGGGGCCGCTTCTGGCACAGGCCGCCCGGGCAACCGCCGAGGCCGATCGACGTCCCCAACACGTACGCCACCGAGCTCTCGCTCGAGCGGCGCACGATCCTGCTCAAGCTGCACGGCGCGGTCGACCCGCTCCCGGAACGGGAGTGGGAGAGCTTCGTCATCACCGAGGACGACTACATCGACTATCTCGGTCATTCCGAGCTGACCGCGGTCGTTCCGGTATCGCTTGCGGCGAAGCTCCGCCGCAGCCATTTCCTGTTCCTCGGCTACGAGATGGCCGACTGGAACCTGCGCCTGATCCTCAACCGACTCTGGGGTCAGCGACCGATTGCGTATCGCTCGTGGGCAATTCAGAGCTCGCCGAGCCCGCTCGCCCGCGCTTTCTGGCAGCGATACGACGTCACCCCGCTCGACGTCGAGCCCGAGGCATACGTCGAGCTGCTCGAGCGGCGCCTGGAGGCGGCATGAGGGACGAAACGCCGGCATCGCCGTACAAGGGGCTCAACGTCTTCGAGGACTCCGAGCTCGACGCGCTGCTCTTCTTCGGCCGGGAACGCGAGAACGAGGTCGTGGCCGCCAACCTCATCGCTTCGCGCCTGACCGTGTTGTACGGCCCGAGCGGCGTTGGGAAGTCGTCGCTCCTGCGCGCGGCCGTCGCGCGTTCGCTCCGAGCGCTTCCCGAGGATCCGCTCGTCGTCGTCTTCTCGCGCTGGAGTGAGGACCCGGCGGCGGCGCTGTCCGACGCCCTGGGGGAGGCAACGGGGAGTACGAACGCCAATGGCTCCGTGCTGACGAGGCTCGAGAGCGCCCAGGACGGGAGGGACGTCTACCTCATCCTCGACCAGGCGGAGGAGTACTTCCTCTACCACGCCGACGACGCCGGGCCAGGGTCGTTCGCCGAGGCGCTTCCGGCAATGCTGGCTGCTCCGCTCCGCGTGAACGTGCTCGTCTCGCTGCGCGAGGACTCGCTCGCCAAGCTCGATCGCTTCACCGGCCGGATTCCCGGCCTCTTCACGAACACTCTCCGCCTCGACCGGCTCGACCGCCAGGCGGCCCGCGCGGCGATCGTCCGCCCCGTCGAGCGGTACGCCGAGCTAACGGGCGAGACCGTCTCCGTCGAGCCGCTCCTCGTCGAGCGAGTCCTCGACGAGGTCGGGACGGGCGCGATCGAGCCGGCGCTCGGCGGCCTCGGAGTCGTCGAGGGCGCCGAGGACGGCGCGCGGATCGAGGCGCCGTACCTCCAGGTCGTCATGCAGCGGCTCTGGGAGGACGAGCGGGCCGCGGGCTCGGACATCCTGCGGGTCGAGACGCTCGAGCGGCTGGGCGGCGCGCAGCGCATCGTCGAGGAGCACCTCGAAGGCGCCATGGGCGAGCTGACGGACGCGCAGAAGGACGTCGCCGCGCGCATCTTCAATCACCTCGTGACGCCCTCCGGAACGAAGATCGCCCACGAGCTGTCCGACCTCGCCGACTTCGCCGGCGTCTCGGTGGACGAGGTGCGACCGGTTCTCGAGTCGCTCGGCGAGCGCCGGATCGTGCGTTCGGTCGAGGAGGGAGGCGGCGTCCGCTACGAGATCTTCCACGACGTGCTCGCCGAGCCGGTGCTCGCGTGGCGCACGGCGCACGAGGCCGACCGGGAGCTCCGCCTGCAGAAGACGGAGTCCGACCGGAGGCACCGGCGCCTGCTCGGGGTGATCGCGGTCGGCAGCGTACTCCTCTCCGCGATGGCCGGTGTCACGGTCTACGCCCTCTCGCAGCGGACCGAGGCCCGCGTCCAGGCGCGCGAGGCGAGAGCTCACCAGCTCGAGGCGGAGTCCGCCGCAGGGCTCCCGCTCGACCCGGAGCGGAGCCTTCTGCTCGCGCGGGAGGCTGCACGGCTCAACCCGAGCGAGACAGCCGAGGAAGCTCTCCGCACGGCGCTGATCCAGTCGCGCGTTCGGACCATCGTCGATGTCGGTGAGCCACTTCTGGGGGCCGTGCTGAACGGAAACGACGTTCTGGCAGCGACGGCCTCGGGGTCGCTGGTCGTGGCCGACGGCAGCACCGGCGCGAGGTCGAGCACGATCGCGACCGGCGCGCCGGCGCGGCACGTCTCGTTCGCCGAGAGCGGGGTCGCGCTCTTCACCGGTAGGGACGGTCTGCTGCGAGTCGTGAACGCCGCCGGTGAGGTTCGGCCGATTCCGGGCCTGGAGGAGGTCGACGGTGCGGAGATCTCGCCCGACGGAACGCTGGCCGTGCTGGTGGGCCGCGACGGCGCTCGGCTGATCGACGTAGAGACCGGGACCGTGGAACGAACGTTCTCGCATCGGGGCGCCGTCTCGGCAGCGATCTCCCGCGACAACCGGCGCGTGGCGACCGGCGCGGCGGACGACACGGTCCGTCTCTGGGCGCGTACCGGAACGCGCATCCGGACACTCGTCGGCCACAAGGGGCACCCGACCGCGCTGACGTTCGGGCCGAGCGCCGCCTCGCTCGCCAGCGCGAGCACCGACGGCGTCGCTCGGATCTGGCAGGCGGGGGACGGACGGCTCACTGTCGCCCTCGAAGGGGACGCAACGGCACTGACCGACGTCGGGTTCAGCACCGACGGTGCGCACACGGTGACCTCGAGCAGGGACGGAACGGTCCGCGTCTCGAACGCCGAGGTCGGGGTGACGTTGCTGACTTTCAGCGGTCATCGGGAGCTGGTGACGTCCGCAGCATTCTCCGGGCCTGCCGGCAGCAGCGTCGTCACCGCGAGCGCTGACGGCACGGCCCGGGTCTGGGATGCACTCTTCCAGCCGGAGCTCGAAGAGGTCGCCCGACTGCCGTCGCGGATCGAGTCGATCGACGCCGAGGACGGGCGTCTCCGGGTGACCACGGTGGACGAGCGTGTGTACCTCCTCGACCCCGACACGGGAGAGCAGCTCGGCGTCGAGAAGGTGGCCCAGAGTGACGGCTTGGTGCGCGGCCCGGACGGCGCCACCGCGGAGATACGGAAGAACACGGTCGTGCTTCGGGCGGAAGGACGGAGGACGCTGCTCGAGGGTCATCGAGACCGTGTGCGGGCGGTGGAGTTCTCTCCTGACGGAGCGTTGCTCGCGACGGCCAGCCGGGACCACGACGTCCGGATCTGGGACGGGGCGACGGGCGAAGGGCTCCGACCGCTCCAGCACAACTCCGAGGTCCGCGACGCGAGCTTCAGCCCGGACGGACGCTGGCTGGTGTCGGCGGCGTTCAGGGCGGCGCTCTGGGATCCGCGGAGCGGCCTGATCGTCGTCAGGCTGCAAGGGCACGAAGGACCGGTGACCGCGGCGCTGTTCGACGAGTCCGGTCGGCGGGTCCTGACGGGCGGTGCCGACGGGACCGTGAGGACGTACGACTGCGACGTCTGCGGCGACCTCGACGAGCTGCTGGGGATCGCGGATCGTCGGCTCGCAGTCACCGGCCGCGAGCTCACACCCGAGGAACGCGAGCGCTACCTCGGCTAGCTCTTCGGCGCGAGCCGGGCCCAGAGGTTCGAGACGACCCGCGAGACCACCGGGTCGAGGTGAATCAGCCGCGTGAAGTAGAACGCGCCGGCCGCGAAGACCTTCGCGCCTTCGTCGGTCTCGTAGTAGCTCATCTGCGCGGTCATCCCGCGTCCGAACACGTTCGGAATCTCCGCGAGCACCTCGACACTACTGGGCGACGACCTTGCCAGCTGGTCGATCTCCACCCCGCCCAGCGCGAGGCGCGAGCCCTCGCGCAGGCCGGTTCCGGCAAAGATCCACGAGCCGGCCGATGATCGCCGCACGATCCACGGCCGGCGAGGCGCCTTGCCGTTCGCGCGGTACTGGACGCCGATGAGGGCGGCTTCGGGCCGGCCCAGATCCCGCCATAGCTCGGTTTTCGTGACGGTGTCTCCAGAGCGCGCCACGCGCCAGAAGAAGTTGTTCGCCGAGAGGAACATGAGGTTCCCGCCGAGATCTCGGTAGCCCTCGACGAGGTCGTACTCGCGTGCCGTGACGTACTCGTGGTGGCCGGGGAACACGATGAGGTCGTAACTCGCGGCCAGGACGCGTGCGCTCGACGCCGACTCCAGGTCGGATTGCGCGAGCATGTCGACCTCACGGCCGGTGCGAGCGAGCCAGTTGAGAAACGGCAGGTCGTAGCGTCGGAAGTTGTGGGGGACGCCCCGGCTCAGATAGGGACGGCCGAGACGCACGGTCTTGTGCTCCCACTCGGCGTACCATGAGTCGCCCCGGCCGTCACCGTCTTCGTCGCGCAGGTTGTACGCCTGCCACGTCAGGGTCGGCATGACGACGGCGACGCGATGCTCGCCGAGCCGGCGAGGTCGGACGACGAAGGGCGCGAACCCGACGCGTCCGTCCGCTGCCCGTAGGCGTGCGAAGTACAGGCCGCTCGGCCAGTCTCCGATCGCGAGCGATACGACTCGACGGCCCGGGCTGTCTCCGATCGAGCGTGCACGGGTCACCGGGACGCCGTTCATGGTGCTCGAGCTGCGGGTGACGGCGCGCTCAGGTCCTGATCGGAAGATCCGCAGCTTCAAGCCGCGTGCCCTGTTCGAGATCGCGAGCGACGCCCGTTGACCCGGCGCGTAGCTTTCGCGAGGAAACGCCGCCTCGACCGCGGGCAGCAGCTCGGTGGCCGTGGGGTCTCTTCCCTCCGGCGTTCCCGCGTCCGAGAGTGTCGTGGCTGCGCCGAGCGACGCGGCTGCGACGCCGGTTGCCACGAGCGCGAGCACTTGTCGAGTCGCCATTGCACGACCCACGGTTGGCGGGGTCGCTCAAGAAGCGCTCAACGTCGTCCGCAATAGCTCCTCGGGAGAAGGCCGGAGGCACAGAGCTCCGGCTCCGGTGCGCGGATGGCGAAGGCGCTCCGGAGATCGCCGGTGAACCAGACGTGCAGCATCTCGCTGGCCCCTTGCGTCAGCCGCGCGCCGGGCGGGCACTTGCCGCTCGCCGGTGGCTTCAACCCGCGTTCGAGTCCTCGTTTGCAGACGACGTGCGAGTGCCAGCGAA
This sequence comes from uncultured Actinomycetes bacterium, assembly GCA_963721795.1. Lineage (GTDB taxonomy): Bacteria > Actinomycetota > Thermoleophilia > Gaiellales > Gaiellaceae > GMQP-bins7. The sequence continues at coordinate 3,093 of CAVRLT010000005.1, read as the reverse complement.
GAATTGCGCCGGCCGGAGTCGGTCCGCGTTCGCCGTCTCTCGTGCTCCACATCGCGCCCACGAGCACCAGCGGTCGCCCGGGCGCATTCGCATAGATGAGCGCCTTCGGCCGACGGAAGTCGAAGATCGACCGCCTGCGTGGCTCCTGTGGCCGCTCGGCATGGAAGTAGCGCACCGAGAGATCGCCCGTCCTGCGAGGCGCGGTTCGCGTGTCGTACCCCGCGCGACGCGCCGCGCGCACGTCCCGCCACCGACCGCTCTCAGCGGACGCTACGAGCTGGAGGAGAATCTGGCGAGCACGCGCTCGTTGCCTCGGACTAGCAAAGTGCACCGCCGGGTACTGCAGCAGGTGGTCGATCAGCCCGTGACGCGCGGTCGCCGGCAGTTTCTCGGCATCGCTCGGGAGCTTGCAGACGAGTGAGCGCGGCGGCGGTATCGGTGCGCCGCCATCCGGTTGCGCGGCAACCGAGGTGGGTCCGACGAAACCCAGCGCGAGGATGACGGCGCCTGCCGTGAACACGAACCCGATCACCGAGCGATCAGCCATCTGTCGGCCCGAGAATGGTACGGGCTGCTCAAGGAGCGCTCAACAGAATGGGCGCGGCTACGCTGAGCCGGTGCGGGAGTTCCGAGCGACAGAGCTGTACGCGCCCACCGGCGACCAGCCGCGAGCGATCGACGAGATCGCCGCCTCGGTCAGCGCAGGCAACCGCTTCCAGACCCTCCTCGGCGCCACCGGAACCGGGAAGACGGCGACGATGGCATGGACTATCGAGAAGATCCAGCGCCCCGCGCTGGTGATCGCGCACAACAAGACGCTCGCCGCCCAGCTCTGCAACGAGTTCCGGGAGTTCTTCCCCGAGAACGCGGTCGAGTACTTCGTCTCCTACTACGACTACTACCAGCCAGAGGCGTACATCCCGCAGGCTGACCTCTACATCGAGAAGGACTCGTCGCAGAACGACGACATCGCCCGGCTGCGGCTGTCGGCAACGTCCTCGCTCATGACCCGGCGTGACGTCGTCGTGGTCGCGTCGGTGTCGTGCATCTACGGGCTCGGTTCGCCCGAGGAGTGGCGCGAACGCGTGCTGATCCTGGAGGTGGGGGAGGAGCAGGATCGCGACGACGTCCTCCGGAAGCTGATCGAGAGCCAGTACGTCCGGAACGACACGATTCTCGGGCGCGGTCGCTTTCGCGTGAAGGGCGACGTCATGGAGGTGCAGCCCGCGAACCAGGAGACCGCGTACCGCGTCTCCTTCTTCGGGGACGAGGTCGAGCAGATCACGCACTTCGACCCGCTCACGGGCGAGGTCTATGCGAAGCTCGACAACCTCGTCATCTGGCCCGCGACGGAGTACGTGACCTCGAGACCGACGATCGAGCGGGCGATCGACGAGATCAAGGCGGAGCTCGAGGAGCAGGTCGCGAAGTTCGAGGCCGAGGACCGGATGCTCGAGGCGCACCGGATCCGGCAGCGCACCGAGTACGACATGGAGATGCTGAAGGAGCTGGGCTTCACCAGCGGGATCGAGAACTACTCACGCATCCTCGAAGGCCGGGCTCCCGGCACGCACCCGTTCACGCTGATCGACTACTTCCCCGACGACTTCGTCGTCTTCGTCGACGAGTCGCACCAGACCGTGCCACAGCTCGGCGGGATGTACGAGGGCGACCGCTCGCGGAAGCAGACGCTGGTCGACTACGGCTTCCGCCTGCCCTCGGCGCTCGACAACCGGCCGCTCCGTTTCGACGAGTTCCTGGGCAAGGTCGAGCAACTCGTCTTCGTGTCGGCGACCCCAGGCCCGTTCGAGCTCTCCCGCTCGAAGGTCGTCTCCGAGCAGCTGATCCGGCCCACCGGGATCGTCGACCCTGAAGTGGAGCTCCGGCCGACCAAGAACCAGATCGACGACCTCCTGAACGAGATCCGCCATCGCGAGGAGGCCGGCGAGCGTACGCTCGTCACCACGCTGACGAAGAAGATGGCCGAGGACCTGACCGATTACCTCCTCGAGGCGGGCGTGCGGGCGCGCTACCTGCACTCGGAGATCAACACGCTGGATCGCATCGCGATCATCCGCGAGCTCCGCCTCGGCGAGTACGACGTCCTCGTCGGGGTCAACCTGCTTCGAGAGGGGCTCGACCTCCCCGAGGTGTCGCTCGTCGCGGTGCTCGACGCCGACAAGGAGGGCTTCCTGCGCGGCAAGACGGCGCTGATCCAGACGACCGGCCGCGCGGCCCGAAACACGGCCGGAAAGGTGTTGCTCTATGCCGACAAGCGCACCGAGGCGATCGTCGGCGCGATGGAGGAGACGAACCGGCGGCGCGCGTACCAGGTCGCCTACAACGAAGAGCACGGGATCATCCCCGAGACGATCGTCAAGGGCGTGTCCGACATCGCCGAGCTGCTCTCGCTGGAGTCGCCGCACGTCCCGTCGTCGCGCCGCCGGCGCGGAAAAGCCGAGGTCGAGGGGATGTCGCCCGACGAGCTGGAGAAGCTCGTCATCACGCTCGAGGAGGAGATGTACCTCGCGGCCGAGGAGCTCCGCTTCGAGTACGCGGCCAAGCTACGTGACGAGATCAAGGAGCTGAGGCGAGAGCTACAGGCGTTCGCCCCGGCGACGGGATAGGAGAGGACACATGTGCCGAAACATCAAGACGCTCCACAACTTCGAGCCGCCGGCGACGGACGACGAGATCGCCGCTGCTGCGCTCCAGTACGTGCGCAAGGTGAGCGGGTCGCAGAAGCCGTCGAAGGCCAACGAGGCGGTCTTCGCTCGGGCCGTCGACGAGGTCGCGAACACGACTCGCCGGCTGCTGGCGGAGCTCGTCACGAGCTCGACGCCGCGCGATCGTGACGTCGAGGCCGCTCGCGCTCGCGCCCGCGCCGAGAAGCGTTTCGGCCGCGCCGCATAGCGGAACCCGCTCCAACGTCCCGGTCGCCATGCACCTCGGCTGGTGGCTCGCCCGCGAGCTCGACGACGAACTCGTCGTCGCTGTGTAGGCAACAGATCTAGGCCGCTGCGAGCGTGGTCAGCTTGTCGCGCAGGTAGTCGAGATACGGCTCGGGGTCGATCGGGCCGCCGACGACCCGCT
>CAVRLT010000004.1:0-28765 GCA_963721795.1 uncultured Actinomycetes bacterium | reverse complement strand
GGGAGCCTCGGCGGCGTTGATCCGCTCGATGACCGCTGCGGCTTCGGTGCGGGGCTCGCCTCGGAATCCGGTTCCGAAGAGCGCATCCACGATCACGTCCGCGCCTTCGACGTCCCCGGTCTCGTCCACCGCGTGTCCGGCGTCGCGCAGGATCCGCGCCGCGACACGCCCGTCCCCCCCGTTCGACCCACCGCCGCAAACGCACGTGAACCGGCGGGCGGCCGGAAACGCCAGCATCGCCTCGCGCGCGACGGCGGTACCCGCACGCTCCATCAGCTCCGGAATGCTCTCCGGATACCCCGCGTAGCGCTCCTCGGCGGCGCGCATCTCCGCGGCCGTGTACAGAGCCTCGAGCATCTACTGGCGCGGAAGGACGACGCAGATCGCCGCAGCGAGCTCCCGCGAGTGCGTCATGGAGAGATCGATCGTGCCGGCGCTCACCTTGTCCGCAAACGCCGCAGTGCGGCCGGACAGGTGCACTGCCGGCTTCGGCCTACCGACGATCTCGACGTCCTTCCAGGTGAAGCGGACGCCGCACCCGAGCGCCTTGCCGACCGCCTCTTTCCCGGCAAAGCGGGCCGCATAGCTCTCGGCCGGGTTCGCCCGCGACTCGCAGTACGTCCGTTCGGCCTCGGTGAAGCAGCGCTCGCGAAAGCCGGGACGCTCGAGCGCGCGCCGCACACGTTCGATCTCGATCAGGTCGACGCCGACCTTCACCGAGCGAGGCCACCCTTCAGGTCTTCCTCCAGCAGCGCGGGAAATTGCGCAAGGGATGAGACGACGATGTCGGGGGAGGCCTCGGCCGTCTCGAGCGTCTCCGGCCGGAACTTCCCGGTACGTACGAGCGCAGTCCGCATCCCGAACAGCCGTGCGCCGCGAATGTCCGCCTCGATGTCGTCCGTGACGAGCCAGGTGAGCTCGGGCTCCGCGTCGAGGACGTCGAGCGCCGCGGCGAAGTAGGACGGGCTGGGCTTCCCGAGCACCGTCGCCTCGACGCCAGTCGCGTACTCGAGCCCGGCGACGAACGCGCCCGAGTCCAGCATCGGACCGCGGCTCGTCTGCCACCACTTGTTCTTGTGCAGGCAGTAGAGCGAAGCACCCATCTGGATCTCGCTGAACGCACGGGCGAGGTTCATGTAGCTGAACACCTGGTTCGGCTCGAGCGTCTCGTCGCAGCCTCCGACGAGCACCGCCTCGGAGTCCTGTCCCACGAGGTCGAGGCCGTCGAGGTCGGGAACGATCGCAGTCATCGCGAGTGCGAGGACGCGCTTGCCGGCAAGCTCGCGGGCCGCAGCGCCCGCGGGCGTCTGCAGCTCGAGATCCTCCAGGGTGAACCCCATCCCGCGAAGCTCTTCGGCCATGCGGGCTCGAGGCCTCGTCGAGTTGTTGGAAACGAACCGCAGCAAGTGGCCGGAGTCGCGGAGCGTGTCGACGGCTTCGGTCGCCCCGGGAATGGGCTCTCCCGAGACGTGGAGCACCCCGTCGATGTCCAGCAGAATGCAGGCCATGGAGCGTGAGTCTATTCGGGTGACACGCTCCGTCTCCCTGCCCGTTTCGGAGATCGAGCTCCGGGTCTCGAGGTCGAGCGGGCCGGGCGGGCAGCACGCGCAGAAGTCGTCGACGCGAGTGGAGGCGGTGCTCGACATCGAAACGTCGACCGCGCTGACCGAGGTTCAGCGAAGGCGCGTCCTCGCGCGGGTCGGGCCGACGCTGCGCGCCGTCGCCCAGGACGAGCGAAGCCAGGCGCGGAACCGCGAGCTCGCGACGGCGCGCCTCGTCGAGAAGCTGCGGCAGGCGCTCGCCGTGCCGCGTCGCAGGGTGGCGACCACCCCGACCAAGACCGCGCGCGAACGGCGCCTCGCATCGAAGCGGCGTCGAGCGAGGACGAAGAAGCTCCGGCGTCCTCCCGAGGACGAGTAGAAGGGCCGCCGCAGCCCTGTGGACAACGTGGAGAAGGTGTCAGACACCGATTCTCGCGTCGCCTCTCGCGCCGACCCTGCATAGGATCGCCGGATGGACGTGATCACGTTGGCCAGGCTCCTTCCGGAGCTGCCTGTCGCGCGCACGCGTCTGCTCGACAACCTTGGACGCATACGGCGGGAGGTAGGCCCGATCACCCCCGAGCTCTCGGATGCGCTCGCCGACCACATGAACATCCGCCGTGGGGAAGTTCACGAGGTCGTCTCGTTCTACTCGTTCCTCCAGGTGCCGGTGGACACTCCTCGCGTCTGCACCGGGCCCATCTGCGACTGCTACGGCGCACGCGACCTGCTTGCGAGCACACCAGGCGCGATCGAAGTCGCATGTCTCGGCCACTGCGATCTCGCCCCGGTCATGACGCGTGGCGACGAGATCGTCCCCGCCGTGACGCATTCGACGAACGAGGGGCCGGCGATGGGGCTCGGGCAGCGCGACGCGACGCTCGCGGATTACGCAGCGCGCGGCGGCCTCGAGCTCGTGCGTAACCCGCCGCCGCCGGAGCACATCGTCGAAGAGCTCAAAGCGTCGGGTCTCACGGGCTACGGGGGCGCCGGCTTCCCCACCGGCATCAAGTGGGAGGCGGTCTCCCGCGAGCCGGGCCCGCGCTTCGTCGTGGTCAACGCCGACGAGGGTGAGCCGGGAACGATCAAGGACCGCTTCGTGATGGAGCTCCGCCCTCACCTCTTCCTCGAGGGCGTCCTGATCGCGATGACCTTCGCCGAAGCGACGGATGGACTGATCTACCTGCGCGAGGAGTACGCGGCCGCTCGCAACAGACTGTTACAAGGCATCGACGAGATCCGCGCGGCCGGACTCCTCGAGGGCCGCTCGCTCGGGCTCGTGATCGGCGCCGGCGCCTACATCGCAGGTGAGGAGACGGCGATGCTGGAGTCGATGGAGGGTAGGCGCGCGATGCCACGGCTCCGCCCTCCGTTTCCCGCGCAGGTCGGCTACCTCGGCCACCCGACGCTCATCAACAACGTGGAAACCCTCGCGCACCTCCCGGCCATCCTTCGAGACGGCGGCAAGTGGTGGGCCGGGCTCGGGACGCGTGGCGCTGCGGGCACGCGACTCTGGTCGGTCACAGGCGCGGTCGGCAAACCAGGCTGCTACGAGGCGCCGAACGGCGTCACCACGCGCGAGCTCGTCGAGGAGCACGCGGGTGGATTCGCGGAGGAGGTCGGCGCGATCGTGCCGGGAGGCGCCGCGAGCGGGATCTTGCCCCCGTCTGCGATCGACACGCCACTTACCCGAGACGGGCTCCGCGAGTACGGCGCGGGCGTCGGGTCGGCCGCCGTCCAGGTCTTCCCCGCCCGCTACTCCCCGCTCCGCCTCCTCGCCGAGACTATGCGCTTCTTCGCCGAGGAGTCCTGCCAGAAGTGCACCCCCTGCCGGATCGGGAACCGCGCCCTGCACCATCTGTGCGAGGAGCTCGAGCATGGCCGCGCCCCGATGACGCGCGAGAAGGTCGACGAGTGGCTCCTCGCAATGGAGAAGACCTCGATCTGCGGTCTCGGGCAGGCCTCGCCGATCCCCGTGCGAAACGCGATGTATCACTGGCCTGAGCTATTTTCGGCGCTCGACCGCTGAACTACGATCAGACGGTCCCCGAGGCAGGAGTCCCATGGCCGCACGAGCTGGCCTCGTCGTCGTCGCCCTTCTCGTCGCACTCGTCAGCGTGGGCGGGAGCGCGTCCGCGCCCGGTCAGGCTCCCAGCTGACCGTGGTCTGGGCCGAGCCCGGCGACGCGACACGAGTGTTCGTCGAGCGGGTCGCCGCGCCGTACGACGGCGGCAAGGAGACCTGGCTGCTCAACCTCGACGTGCGCTTGCGGCTGACCTGGGCAACCTCGGTCCGTCTGCAGAAGCTCGAATGGTCGTTTCCGGAACGGCCATCCCCGTCGGCAAGAAGACCTTCTCGCTGAGGGACAAGACCGCGTCGCTGGTCGGCCTCGGTGACACCACGATGATTCAGGTGCCGGAGACGCGCCTCTTCTCGTACCCGCTCCCCCGCGGGATGCAGCTCCGCTTCTACGTCCGTGGGAACGAGACGCCGCTCACGGTCGGCCGCCGGCTCGCGGAGTGGACGAGTGCCGTCCCGGGGGGTGCGTATCTCTTCCCGTTCCGCCGCGAGGATCTGCCTCCCGACACATACGTCACGGACGACAACACGCACATGATCGGCTCCGGCCATCGAGACTCGCTCACGCAGCGTTTCGGCTACGACTACGGCGTCCACCGCTGGGACGGATCGACGTGGAACAAGCTCGTCGACGGCGGCGACTCGAAGAAGAACGAGGACTACCTGATCTGGGACGTGCCGGTTCGAGCGATGGCTGACGGCTGGGTCTTCAGCTGCAACCGAAACGTCGACGACAACACGCCGCCGACCCGAGGCGAGGCCGGCGGCAACAGCGTCGTCGTCGTGCACGCGCCCGAGGAGCTCGTCCTCTACGCGCATTTCAAGAAGGGAACGGTCCGAAGCGACGTGTGTCCACGCAGCGGAAGCGGGTTCCGGCCGAACGCGATCCGCGTGAAGGCGGGCCAGATTCTCGGGCACGCCGGCAACTCGGGGCGCTCGAACGGCCCGCACCTGCACGTCCATGTCGTCACGAACGCCGACGACGACGGCCAGGGACGCCCGCTCGAGTTCCGCAACATCCGCGTGCGGAACGCAGGGACGGACTGGAAGGGCTCCCCGCCGTGCACGGAGCAGAGCGCGTTTGCGTCGGTCACGGAGGCGGCGAGCGGCCCCTGGCAGCTCGTCGAGCCCTTCTACGGCCCGAGCCTCGGCGAGATCACGCGCTTCGGCTTGCCTGACACGTGCTTTCAAGACCTGTTCGGGGGAGCCTCGGCAGCGGGTTACCGGGTCGGTTGGCTCACCGGCTTCGACACCGGTGGGAAGACGTACGTCAACGTCAGCTTCCGGAAGTCCACGACCTCGCACATGACTCGCTTTGGGCTCAACACAGCGCAGTACCAGACCGAGCTCGAGAACGCCGTCGCCGCCGGCTTCCGGCCGACGAACGTCGAGAGCTACTTGCGCGGAGGCCAGGAGCGGTACGCGTTCACCGCGTCGAAGCAGGGCGGCCCTGGCTACCGGGCGTACCACGGCGTCACTGCGGCGCAGCACGACGCGCTCACAGCGCAGCTCGAAGCGCAGGGAATGGCGCCTGTCGCGGTCTCCGTCGTGGCGCCGGGCGGGTCACCGCGCTACACGGCGCTGTGGGAGCAGCGCGCTGTCGGTGCCTGGCAGCTGCGCTCGACGATCCCGCTCTCGCAGTACCAATCCTGGGTAGAGACCGAAGCAAAGGCGGGCCGAAAGCTGGCGTACGTCGACGCGTACGTGCGTGGCCGCACGGCGAATCTCTCCGCGATCACCACCTCGCGGTCGACGACCCGACTCGCACGCCACGGCCTCACGAGTGCGCAGCTCCAGACGGAGTTCGATGCTGCGCTGAAGCGCGGCTGGCAGACGCTCGCGATCACCGCCTACCCCACGGGTACGGGCGTCCGGTACGCCGCTCTTTGGGGGTAGCTAGAGTCGCAAGCGTGGTCGAGTTCACGCTCGACGGCCGGACGGTGAGCGCGCCCGAGGGGGAGCTGATCCTCCACGCGGCGGCCCGCCACGGCACGTTCATCCCCACGCTGTGCCACGACTCGAAGCTCGCTCCGTACGGCGGCTGCCGCATGTGCGTCGTCGACGTCGAGGGCGCGCCGCGACCGATGCCCGCCTGCGCCACACGCGTCACCGAGGGCGCGGTCATCTCGACGAACGGCCAGATCACCGACTTCCAGAAGACGCTGACCGAGATGCTCCTCTCCGAGCACCTGAACCCCTCTCCGGGCGGGCGCCCGAACGAGCTCCTCGATCTCGCGAACGAGCTCGGGGCGGAGACGCCGCTCGTCCTCCCCGACGCGAAGCGCGAGGAGTACGACGACCGGAACCGGCTGATGGGCTACGACCCCGACGCGTGCATCCTCTGCAACCGCTGCGTCCGCTACACGCAGGAGGTCATGCAGTGCTCGGCGCTCTCGCTCGAGGGCCGCGGCGGCGAGGCTCGCATCGTCCCGACCTGGGGGCTCTCCTGGCTCGACACCGAATGCGAGCTCTGCGGCGGCTGCCTCTCCGTATGCCCCACCGGCGCGATCTACGAGAAGTTCGAGGAGGGCACGAGGCAGCCCGAGCGCGCGCTCGAGCAGGTGCGGACCACGTGCACGTTCTGCGGGGTCGGCTGCCAGATCGACCTCAACCTCGACCCGCAGACGAAGCACATCGTCAAGGTCACCTCGAAGGACGAGTACCTCCCGAACGAAGGGAACCTTTGCGTCAAGGGGCGCTTCGCCTTCAACTTCGTCCACCACCCGGATCGCCTCACCGAGCCGCTCGTTCGCGGCGACGACGGCGAGCTGCATGCGACCACTTGGGAGCACGCGCTCGAGACGGCAGCTAGCGGGCTGCGCGGCGTCATCGAACGCCACGGCCCGCAGGCGGTCGGCTTCCTCTCGTCAGCACGCCTGACGAACGAGGAGAACTACCTCATCCAGAAGCTCGCCCGCACCGGAGTCGGCACGAACTCGGTCCACTCCTGCGAATCCACCTGACACGCTCCCACTCTTTACGGCCTGGTCAGGTCGTTGGGCAGAGGAGCAAGCACCAACTCGATCCCGGAGATCGAGAACGCGCGCTTCCTCTTCGTCATCGGCTCGAACACGACCGAGGCGCATCCCGTGCTCGCGCTCCGGATCAAGAAGGCAGTGCGAAATGGCGCCACGCTCGTCGTCGCCGACCCGCGCAAGATCTGGCTGACGAAGCTTGCAGCGCGGCATCTCCAGCTCCGCCCTGGAACGGACGTGTGGCTCCTCAACGCGATGATGCACACGATCCTCGCCGAGGGGCTCCAGGACGACGAATACATCCGCGACCTGACCGAGGACTTCGACGCGGTGCGCGACGTCGTCTCGCGGTACTCGCCGGAGGACGCCGAGAAGGTCACGGGCGTCTCCGCCGACGACATCCGCGCGACCGCCCGCGAGTACGCGAGCGAGCGGCACGCGGCGATCTTCTACACCCTCGGCATCACCGAGCACGCCTGCGGCGTCGACAACATCTGGTCGCTCTCGAACCTCGTTCTCATGACCGGCCACCTCGGCTACGAGTCGACGGGGCTGAACGCACTTCGTGGCCAGAACAACGTCCAGGGGCTGAACGACTCGGGCGCGAACCCGTCATACCTGCCGGGCTACCAGCCGGTGGACGATCCCGAGGTCTGGCAGAAGTTCTCCGACGCGTGGGGCGTCGACGTGCCGAAGGCGACCGGCTACCGACTCGACCAGATGATGAGCGGCCTCCACGACGACCGCGTGAAGGCGATGTACCTGATCGGTGAGAATCCGGCGCAGACCGAGCCGAACGCGCACCACGTGGAGGAAGGGCTCGGAAACCTCGAGTTCCTGATCTCGCAGGACATCTTCCTGCACGACATGACCCGGAAGTACGCGAACGTCGTCTTCCCCGCGTCGTCGTTCGCTGAGAAGGACGGCACGTTCACGAACACCGAGCGCCGCATCAGCCGCGTCCGCGAGGGCGCGCCGCTTCCCGGGAACGCGAAGGGCGACCGGGAGATCGTCATCCTGATGGCGAAGGCGCTGGGAGCGAACTGGCCGGAGTATCCGGACGCGGAGTCGGTCTGGAACGAGCTCGCCGACCTCGCCCCGAACTGGTACGGCGTGCGCTACGACCGCATCGAGGAGAACGGCGTCCAGTGGCCCGTGACCGAGATCGGGGGGCCCGACACACCGCACCTGCACGCCCCCGCGCCCGCCCGCCCGCCCGGCAAGGGCAAGTTCTTCCCGGTCGAGTACCAGAGGCCGATCGAGGAGCCGGACTCCGAGTACCCGCTCGTCCTCTCGACCGGGCGGACGCTCTACCACTACAACTCGGCGACGATGACGATGCGCGAGGCGGGCATCACCGACAAGCAGGAGCAGCCCTTCTTCGAGATCTCCGCTGAAGACGCGTCCGCGCTCGGTCTCGCGCAAGACGATCTCGCGCGGCTCGTGTCGCGACGCGGGGCGCTGGAAGCTCGCACCCACATCTCCGACCGTGTCTTCCCCGGTCTCGTCTGGATGGCACTGCACTTCGCCGAGCAGAAGGTCAACTGGCTCACGCACGACGTGACCGACTCGCTGATCGGAACGCCGGAGTTCAAGGTGAGCGCCGTGCGGGTCGAACGCGCAGGGCGGACTTTGCAACAGTCTGTTGCAAGCTCTCCGTGAACGACACGCTCGCGCCGGACGCGGTCGAGCCGCACCTCGAAGGCCGCTTCGGGAAGCCGTACCTGTACGAGCCCGAGTGCGCGTCGACGCAGCAGCTCCTGCTCGGGTCGGGCTTGCCCGAGGGCGCCGTCGCCGCGACGGATCACCAGACCGGCGGTCGCGGGCGGCTGGGTCGAACGTGGGAGGAGCCGGCGGGAAGCTCGGTGCTCACCTCCATCCTGCTCCAGCCACCCGCTGGCCGGCGCCTCCCCGAGCTGTCGCTGGTCGCCGCACTCGCGGTGGCGGAGACGATCGAGGTTGCGCTGGCGCTCTCGGCCCAGGTCAAGTGGCCGAACGACGTGATGCTCAACCGCCGCAAGGTCGCCGGCATCCTCTCCGAGCTCTCAGACGGGACCGTCGTCGTCGGTATCGGGATCAACGTGAATCAGAGTCGCGAGGAGCTCCCGCTCGACGCCCCGACCGAGCCGGGTTCGCTTCGAACGGCGACCGGCACGACATTCGACCGCGCGGTCCTGCTCGGCTCGCTGCTCTCGCGCCTCGAGCGCATGTACGACATCTGGGGCGACCAGGGGCTCGACGGCATCTACGGCGGGCTCGGCGCGCGCGACTTTCTCCGCGGCCGTCGGATCACGGCGGACGGCGAAGCGGCGACGGCGGTCCAGATCCGGCGTGACGGACGGCTCGAGATCGCGACCGACGCAGGCGAGGTGAAGGTGCTCGAATCGGGAGAGGTGCTCTTCGAGCGATAGGGCGAGGCAAGCCTCGCCCCTACTGGCTGCGCGCGATCTCGCGGTCGTTCGGCGGCTGGGTGGGCCGATTGTTGTTCTCGTAGCCGTCGTAGCCGGGGAAGTCCGCGATGCGCTCGTGGAGTCGCTCCACGGACGCGGGCGAAATACCACTCACATGCTCGAGAACGATCCAGCGAACTCCCTCACCGCACCCCGGCGTCGTGAGCGAGCCGCTGTACGTGGCGTAGAAGGGGTGCCTGCCCGCCTCCGTGAGCGGTAGCAGCGCTTCTGCATTCGATTGCGGTTCATCGACTTCCACGTCGTTCCCGGCCTCGTCCGGGGCGTTGGCAATAGCCGCGTCGACGAGCTCGTTCGGGGGCAGGTCCTCGTCGAGGAAGACCCCGACCACCGCGAGCCGACCGTCGTGGCTCTCGTGCACGAGGTGTGCCTCGGCGTCGAAGGACTTGCCGTCGAGCGTGTGCTCGCTCGGCGCATGGAAGTGGTACTGGGTCAGCCTGTAGGCGCCGTCACCGATGAGCAACGTGTTGTCACTCTCCTCCGGCATCGGCACCTCGATCGTGTGACCGGTGTTCTCGACCACGAGCGGGGTCGGCCGATAGCTGAACTCGAGCCGTGGGAGCACGGTTTCCACCGTCGTCGCGATGTCGAGCGGCGACTGCTCGGTGCCGCTCAGGCACTGCTCGTACGACGCGTCGAGGGAGCCCCAGCCACTGGGCCCGATGGCGTCACCGGGATCGTGGTTCCAGGCAGGAGGATCGGTCGCCGCGTCTTCCGAATCGTCACCGCACGCTGGGAGCGCCACGAGAGCAGCGGCAACCAGGACGGCCGCGGTCAGGCGCGCCACGTCAGCTGTCCGAGAAGAAGTACGAGATCGCGAAATACACGAGCAGGGCGAGCGGGACGATTGCGGACGTCCACTTCGCTCGGCGGCCGCCCTCCGGCTCGGCCTCGGACACCGCCTCACCGTCGACCTCGGTCTCGAACGGCTCGGGCTCGAAGGTCTCCGTCTCGACCACTTCGGGCTCGAAGGTGTCTGGGACATAGGCCTCGGGTTCCGCGACGCTCCGCTGGGGCAGGTCGTACTCGACGTCCTCGACCACGCTGTCCTGGAGGTCGAACAGGCTCGGCCACTTGCCGCACGTGCGGCACGAGTTGGCGACGGGCTCGTTGACCGTCCCACACTGAGAGCAGCGCCAGGGGGCATCCGGCATGGCGGGAGCTTAGAGAGGGGTGTCGGCTAGCGCGTCAGCCGAAGGGGGATCTCGGCGACGTTGATCCGCGACCCGTCCTTCGCCGAGCTCTCGAAGACGACGAGCGTGCCTTGTCCCTCGAATTCGAACGGGACGGCGAACTCGAAGGTTCCGCGGGTTCCGGTCCCCGAGGTGGCCGTCACGAAGTCCTTGCCGATGACGTTGCTCTCGTCGTCCTCGAGCTCGTACTGGAAGTTCGCTTCGAAGGTGTTGGCGGTACCGGTCGCGCGGACGGGGCTCGTCACCTCTTCGTCCGAGAGCGGTGACTCGACGAGGATCGCCGGAGTCTGCTCCTCGAAGTCCGAGCGGTCGAAGCCGGTCACGACCTGGGTGGGTCGGTCGAGATCGACCGAGCGCACGGTCGGCAACCCGGTGAGCGTGTACACGAGCTGGGCGAGAGCCTCCGGAGTCAGGTTCGTGTCGAGCGGGACGTGTGCAATCCCGTCCTCCACCACGATTCCCGTGATCTCGAGATCGTCGGGGAGCGCCGTCGTCATGCCGCGTTCGAGCTCCTCGTCGCTCGGCCCGAGAAGTAACTCCGCAACGATCTCGTCGGCCGCGTCGCCGGCCAGCGGCGCGTCACGGTACACCGGCCAGACCTTGCCGTCCTGGAGGAGATAGACGCGACCGCCGGATGCCTCTGCGGGCGCCGTCACCTCGTCTCCGCAGCCGACGGCGAAGAGCATGACTACGACGGCTACGAGGGCCCGCCTCACGGCCAGAGCGTAGAGGCGTGGCGGGGATCGGGCACGAGGTCGGCAATGCGCCGGCGCAGGTCGGAATGGTCGAGGGCAAGCTCCAGCCCGAGCCGCCTCGCCGTCTCCTCCTCGAGCCCCTGCCAGAGGTCGATCGTCTCCCAGAGGGCGCGAGCGACGTCGCGCACGTCGTAGTACGCATACGCCCTCTCGAGGGCGGCGAGTGCGCCCGGATCGCCCCACCGTTCGACGAACCGCCCCTCGTGCCAGGTGTCCACCGACGGGTCGACAGCCCGCGCGTGCCACTCGAGCAGCGTCACGAGCCGGTCCTTCATGTAGCCATCGAGGCAACCCTTGGCCGTGAAGACCTCGCCGCGGCGCAGCTTCTTCGCAGCCCACAGAGCGTGGTACCAGAAGTCGGACGCGAGCTGGGTGAAGGCGGCAGAGCTCGGCGGCGGCGCGTCCTCCGCCCCTGCGGCAACGCGCGCGAGCCGTTCGGCGAGCCCGATCCCGTCGACGAGCACGCGGTACCCGCGGGCGAGCAGTTGAGCCGCGTTCTCGCTCTGCTCGAGGAGCTCGAGCGCGGTCACGGGGAACAGCGGGAAGTCGACGTCCTCGCCCGATTCGTACAGTACGCGCCGTTCGCGCTGCCCTAGCAGCGTGTCCTCGAGGAACGTCAGCACCGGCAGGCCGAACTCGGCGACCCAGTTCGAATCCTCGGCGTACGGCTCCGGGTCGTCGACGATGAGGACCAGGTCGAGATCCGACCAGCGGTCCGCGGGGACGTTCAGACGCGCCTGCGAGCCGACGACGAGCAGTGCGCGCACATCCTCCCGCTCGCGCGCCCAGTCCGCGACGGCGGCAGTCATGAGCTCTGTGCGCGTATTGGTGTTGAGCAGGAGAGTCTCCTCCACCTCCACCACCGTGGGGTTGACGCCCCTCAGCGAGAGGTCACCGCGCTGGACACGCGCCTCGAGCTCGGGGAGCATCTGCCTCGTGTAGGCGCCCGGCAGCGGCCCGGTTTGCGGAACCGCAACTGCTTCGGCGAGATCTCGGAGCAGGTCTGTTGTCACGAGAGGCGTATCGACCGGAAGCGCAATACAGAGGTCGTTCGAGGAGGCACGCAACCCGGCGATCAGCCCGAAGACCGGCGCCCGCTCCACCGATCCGTCGTCGAGGACCGGGAACGGCAGCGCGATCTCGCCCTGCTTCCCGACCGCGAGCACCTCGTCGCAGGCGTCGTGCAGCACACGCCAGCCACGCTCCGCGAGCGTCTCACCCCGAAACGGCGCGAGCGCTTTCGGTGAGCCGAAGCGCTCGGAGGCGCCGCCCACGAGGAGAATCCCACTGGACGGCGAGCTCACTTTCGGGAGAGGAACTCCTCGCGCGCGGCGACGAGCGCCGCGTTCGACGGCTGGGGGTCGGCGAACCGCGGCTCGAGGAGGTCGAGCTCCTCGAGCGTGCGGACCGCCGGAGCGAGGGCCGAGGTGGGATCCGAGCTCTCCGGAAGGCCGAAGTAGAGAAGCCCGAGATAGCGCATCGACATCGTCTCGAGTCGCCTGAACCGCTCCTCACCCGAGCCCATTCGCGCCGTGGAGACGACGGCGAATCCCTGCTTCTGCTGCCCAAACTGCTTCGCGGCGCCGAAGTCGAACTCGTCATCGGCGAAGGTCGACGAGTACATGTCGAAGGCCGTGACACCGAGGACGGTCGCAGGCGCGATCCCTCTGGCATCCTGGAACGCCCGCGCGAGCTGATCGGCGACGGTCACCGTATCCAGTTGCTCGCGCCGATGATCGACGGCCGACGAATCGAGCCGGAACGACGGAGTCACGCACGCCTGGACGGGGGCCTTGCGACGAAGCGCGCGAGCCAGGCGCGCCGCGTCTGCCTCGCTCGCGCTGTCGACGGGTACGACGTAAACGCCGCATGCCCGATCCGGCGCGAACGGCTGGGCCGTTGCGCCCAAGGTGAGGGCGACGCTCTCCGCGGTGACCGGAGCGATCTCGGGGAGGGAAGAGCTGTCGCCGCAGGCGACACCCCCGAAGACGGCGACGACCGCGACGATCAGCGCCGACCTTCTTCCCGAGCTCACCTCGCTACCCGCCATGGCTCGGTATAGATCGTCAGCCTCCCGTCCCGAACAAACCCACAAAGAGTGATCCCGCGATCCCGCGCGAGCTCGACTGCGAGCGAGGACGGGGCGCCGACGGCCACGAGGATCGGGCAGCCGGCGACGGACGCCTTCTGCACGAGCTCGAAGGACAGCCTTCCGCTGACGCCGAGGACCAGCTCGGCGAGCGGAAGCAGGTCTTCGAGGAACGCCCACCCCACGACCTTGTCCAATGCGTTGTGCCGGCCGACGTCCTCCCGGGCGCACAGGAGCTCACCCCGTTGTGTGAAGAGGCCGGTGGCATGCAGGCCGCCGGTCGCAGCAAAGGCACGCTGAGCCGCGCGTAGCGTTTCCGGTAGTGCGGCGACGACTGCCTCGGGAACCTGCAACCCGCTCTCGATACGCGCCGCGTCGACGCGAACCGCCTCGATCGCCCCCTTCCCGCAGACCCCGCACGAAGACGACGTGTAGAAGTGCCGCCGCAGGCGCTCCGGGTCGAATCCGGAGGCGTCGACGTCGACCGTGTTGGCGGCGAGATCGTTCGGAACGCGCGCGGAGACCGGCTCGAGGCCTTCGGTGAGGCAAAACCCGAGTGCGAGCTCCTCGTCGTGGCCCGGTGTGCGCATGGTGACGGCGACGGGCTCGCCGCCGATGCGAATCTCGAGCGGCTCCTCGACCGCGAGCACCTCGTCGCCCTCATCTCCGGCCGGCAACCGGAGGGCCCGCACGCCGGCTGTCGAGTACGGCGGTGCCTTCGAGGAAGCGTCGCCCGCCACGCGGCTCAGGGTACTCGCAGAGCTCGCCCGAGCCACACCGGCGTATGCGTCAGGTCGCGATGGCGCAGATCGCGTACACCGTCAGCGACCAGTTGGGGATGTACGCGTCTGTCTCCGTCGCTCTCGCCCGATAGACGTTGTCGTTGTCCGGGTACGACGCCCAGAGCGTGACCTTCGGGGTTCCGCCGTTCACGCGCGCGCCGCCACCCATGAGCCTCTTCCCGGCGGGACACGTGATCTCGAGGACCTTGGGCGTGACCGAGTTGTTCGCACTCGAGGCTTCGATCCGCTCGACCGCGCTCAAGCCGGGCGCTCCGGCGGGGCCTTGTGGACCGGTCGGTCCTGCGGGCAGCTGCCCAGGCGCGAAGTCGGCCTTCAGGAGCGAGCCGTTCCGCACCTTGGCCGCACTCACCGCGTTCGGCGCGATCTTCTTCGCCGTCACCGCGTTGGTCTTGAGCTGAGCCGGCCCCACACTGGCCCTCGGAACCTGCAGGACCGTCGCGTAGCTCGTCCCCCCGAGTGCCACCACGAGCGCGACACATGCCACAACCATCGCCGGCGACGGCCGGCCGACCGAGATCCTTCGCATCGTCTACCTCCTCTGGCTGGCAGCCGCCGACCGTACCAGCGGCCCCGGAGGGCGCTAGGCGTGGCGCGGAGGGCGAGGCAAGCCTCGCCCCTACTCCACGGTGACGGTCTTCGCGAGGTTCCGCGGCTCTGCCGCCGAAAGTGCGACGCGCTTACGCGACGCACTTTCGGCGGGGAACGGCGTTATTCGACCGTGACCGTCTTCGCGAGGTTCCTAGGTTGATCGACGTTCAGCCCGCGGAGGCGCGCTATCCGGTACGCGAGGAGCTGGAGCGGGACGATCGCCATCACCGCTTGCAGGAACGCAGGTGTCTTCGGCACGAAGATCACGTCGTCGGCGTGATGCTGGATGTCGTCGTTACCGTCGGTCGCGATCGCGATGACGTGCGCGCCGCGCGCTCGCACCTCCTGCATGTTGGAGACGATCTTGTCGTACACGTGGATGTTCGTCGCGACGACGACCACCGGCGTGGCTTCGTCGAGCAGCGCGATCGGCCCGTGCTTCATCTCTCCCGCGGAATAGGCCTCGGTCGGGATGTACGAGATCTCCTTCAGCTTGAGCGCCCCCTCGAGCGCCACCGGGAGACCGATGTGGCGGCCGAGGTACAGGAAGAACGGCGCCTCGTAGCAGCGGCGTGCGATCTCCTCGATCGGGTGGTCGGCCTCGAGGAAGGACTGAATCTTGCGCGGAAGCTTGTAGACGTAGTCGAGAATGAACTCGATCTCACCCGGGGGGAGCGTCTCGCGTACCTCTGCCAGCTTGAGCGCGACCAGATAGAGGAGCGCGACCTGGGCCGTGAACGTCTTCGAGGATGCGACCGACATCTCGAGCCCGGCACGCGTGTAGAGCACGGAGTCGACTTCGCGCGTGATCTGCGAGCCCATCATGTTCGTGATCGCGACCGTGCGCGCGCCCTTCTCCCGTGCGAGCTTGAGCGCCTCGATCGTGTCGCGTGTCTCGCCCGACTGAGAGATCCCGATGACGAGTGTGTGCTCGTCGATCACCGGGTTCCGATAGACCCACTCCGACGCGATGTCGAACTCGACCGGGATGCGCGCCCACTCTTCGATGACATAGCGCCCGACGACGCAGGCGTGGTACGCGGTGCCGCACGCAACGAGGACGATGCGCTGGAGCTCCTTGACGTCCTTGCCGGACATGTCAAGGCCCTCGAGGACGAGGGTGCCGTGTCGCACGCGATCGCCGATCGTGTCCGAGACGGCGTGCGGCTGCTCGTAGATCTCTTTCAGCATGAACGTCTCGTAGCCGCCCTTCTCCGCACCCTCGTCATCCCAGTCGAGCTCGACCCTCTCGTGCTCGGTCGGCGTCCCGTCGACGTTGACGTAGGTCGAGCCGTCGGGCGTGATCGCGACGATCTCGCCGTCGCCGGGGAACTCGACCGAGCGCGTTTCCTTGAGGAAGGCGGCCGCGTTGGAGGCGAGGAACATCTCGCCGCTGCCGATCCCGA
Source organism: uncultured Actinomycetes bacterium (assembly GCA_963721795.1). GTDB lineage: Bacteria > Actinomycetota > Thermoleophilia > Gaiellales > Gaiellaceae > GMQP-bins7. Next base: position 12,868 of record CAVRLT010000004.1, on the reverse strand, counting down.
CGACGAGCGGAACCTGGTGTCGGGCGCCGACGAGGAGGTCGGGATGGTCCCGGTGGATCACGACGAAGGCGAAGTGGCCCTCGAGCTCGGCGAACGCGAGCCGCACTGCCTCGACGAGGTCACCGGCGTAGTGGCGCTCCACGAGGTGGGTGACCGTCTCCGCGTCGGTCTCGGAGGTGAAGGTGTGGCCTTCGGCGGCGAGGCTTTCGCGTAGCTCGCGGTAGTTCTCGACGATGCCGTTCAGGACGATCGACACGCGGGTTGCGTCGCAGCCTGCGAGAGGATGGGCGTTCTGCTCCGTGACCGCACCGTGCGTCGCCCAACGAGTGTGTCCGAGGCCGGTGGTCGCAGCCGAGCCGTTCGTCGCGAGCTTGATCAGGTTCTCGAGCGGGCCGACCGCGCGCACGTAGGCGAGGCCCTCGTCCTCCAGGAGCGCGATCCCGGATGAGTCGTAGCCGCGGTATTCGAGTCTTTCGAGGCCCTGAAGGAGCAGCGGCTTCGACTCACGAGATCCAACGTATCCGATGATCCCACACACCCGAAGACCTCCCGTGGAACGCGTAAGTGCCCGGCGGCGCCCTCCGTCGGGCTAGCCGAGCTCTTTCCTGACGAGCGCGGCGATGCTAGCACAGATTTTCCCTGCTTCCTCCGCAGTTTCGGCCTCGGCGAGCACTCGCACAAGGGGCTCCGTGCCGGAGGGGCGGACGAGCACGCGGCCCTTCTCACCGAGCGCTTCCGTGAGGCGGTCGGCCTCGTCGAGGATCGTCTGCGGGAGCTCTCGACGCAAGACAGGGACGTTCAGCTTGGCCTGCGGAAGGCGAGTCATGACGGCAGCCGCCTCGCTGAGCTTGCGGCCGGAGAGCGCTCGACAGAGGAGGAGCGCAGCAGCGAGCCCGTCGCCGGCAACGTGGTTCCCGAGCCAGACCACATGGCCGGACTGCTCGCCGCCGAGAAGGCCTCCGTCCCGATGGAGCGCCTCGAGCACGTAGCGGTCTCCCACCGGAGTCGTCACGACCCGGATGCCGTGCTCCGCCATCAGGCGATGGAAGCCCAGATTCGTCATGACGGTCACCGCGACGAGGTCGACGCCGAGCGCGAGCGCGAGGAGCGCGAGGATCTGGTCGCCGTCGAGCGGCTCGCCTCGCTCGTCGACGGCGAGCATGCGGTCCCCGTCCCCGTCGAACGCGACTCCGAGATCGAGCCCGCGCTCGAGCACCTTGTGGCTCAGAGCCACGAGGTCGGTCGCGCCGCAGCCGACGTTGATGTTCTCCCCGTCGGGCTCGTTGCCGAGTGGATGCGCCTCGGCCCCGAGCTCCTCGAAGACGCGCGGTGCGAGACCGGAATACGCGCCGTTCGCGCAATCGACGCCGAGCCGAAGTCCCGTCAGGTCGGAGCCGAAGCCTTCGACCACGTGTCGGAGGTAGCCCTCCGCCGCGTTCTCGAACCGCTCGACCGAGCCTCCGTCGTCGGCCGGCGCGTCCAGCAGCGCCTCGACGGCCTCCTCGTCCTCGTCCGTGAGCTTGCGCCCGTCTGCCGTCGAAGAGCTTCACGCCGTTGTACTGCGGCGGGTTGTGGGACGCCGAGACGACGGCGCCCAGGTCTTCAGCGAGCAACGCCACTGCAGGCGTGGGCAGCACGCCGGCGAGGACGGCAGTGCCGCCCGCGGAGACGATGCCACGCGCCAGCGCCGCTTCGAGCTCGGGCCCGGACCCACGGGTGTCCCGTCCGATGAGGACACGACCAGGGTCTGACCCTTTGCCGCTCGGAGCGGCATTTCCGGCCCAGAGCGTGGCCGCGCGGCCGATCCTTTCCACAAGCTCCGGAGTCAGGTCGTCGCCGACGACCCCGCGAATCCCGTCCGTTCCGAAATAGCGCCGCGCCATGGCGGCAGTTTCTAACGCTTGGAGAATTGAGGCGCCTTGCGCGCCTTGTGCAGACCGGCCTTCTTGCGCTCGACGATCCTCGCGTCGCGCGTCAGGAAGCCCTGGCGCTTGAGCGGAACGCGCATCTCCGGGTCGGCCTCGACCAATGCCCGCGCGATCCCGTGCCTCACCGCGCCGGCCTGGCCGGAGACGCCGCCGCCGTGCACTCGAACCCGCAGGTCGTAGCTCGCCGCCGCCTCCGCGACCTCGAGCGGCGCCATCACCATCTTCCGGTGCGCCGAGCGCGGGAAGTACTCCTCGAGCGTGCGGCCGTTGATCCAGCTCTTGCCGTCGCCGGGACGCAGGATCACGCGAGCGATCGAAGTCTTGCGCTTCCCGGTGCCGAGGTACTGGGCGATCTCGCTCACGAGAGTTGGAGCTCCTTCGGGGATTGAGCGGCGTGCGGGTGCTCGGTGCCGGCGTAGATCTTCAGCTTGCGGAGCTGAGCGGCGGCGAGCTTGTTCTTCGGCAGCATTCCCTTCACGGCCTTCCGCAGCACCTCGGTGGGCCTGCGCTCGAGCTGCTCACGCAGCGTGCGCTGCTTGATTCCTCCCGGATAGCCGGAGTGCCGGTAGTAGATCTTCGTGTCGAGCTTCGAGCCCGTCACCGCGATCTTCTCGGCGTTCACGACGACGACGAAGTCGCCGGTGTCGACGTGCGGCGTGTACTGGGGCTTGCCCTTGCCGCGGAGAGTGTCCGCGATACGGGTCGCCAAGCGGCCGAGCGTCTGTCCGTCGGCATCGACGACGAACCACTCGCGCTCGATCTCACCGGGCTTGGCCGAATACGTCTTCATCACAGAAAGAGAGCGGAACACCCGTCCGCCGGCGGTCGATTCTAGCAACTCTCCCGTCGTCGAAGGCTCCCCGGATCATGCGGCCGGTTCTGGGGCCGCGGCAGGCGGACGGCGGACGCGGAGCAGGGCGAGCGCGGGGACGACGACGGCGAGGGTGGCCCCGATTGCGATCGCGGCGACACCCCATTCGGTGTAGGCAAACCCACCCAGGAGCGCGAGCACGGCAGCCAAGAGGCCTGCGACGAGGTCCGTGAATCCGACGAGCCGCCCGCGCTCGACAGGCGCAGCGTGCGTAACGAGCTCGGCGGACGCGGCCACGTAGGAGACGTTCCAGCCGAGCCCGAGCAGGAAGAGCGAGAGCGACATGGCCGGGATTGAGACCGCCCACGCGAGCATCACCGTCGACACGGCCATGATGGCGAGGCCGCCGATCAGCGCGCGGTGACGGCCGACGGTGTCGATCAGCTGGCCGACGACGAGGACGAGGCCGAACATCCCGACGATGTGGAGGCTGATGACGGTGAAGACGTCGGCCTGCTCGTGCTGGTGGCCGACGACGATGTAGCCAGTCAGGTTCATTACGCCTGCCATGACCGCGAAGCTGGCGAGGGCCGCGAGGACTGCCGAAGGCACGCCCGGTCGCCGCAGGATCTGTCCGAGCGGAGCGGCCGGCTCGGTCGTGTGCGGCTCGCCTGGCGCAAGGCCAGCATTCTGGAGCTCCAGTGCGATCGTGCGCGGGTCAGGCCGAATCGAGAGCGCGATCGCGAGGCCGACGACACACATCGCAGCGGCGGCGAACCAGGGGATCACGAGCGTGTCCAGCTCGAGGTCCTTCCCGGCGAAGAGCGGCCGGAACACGAGCGGCCCGAGCGCCGCGCCGAAGAGGGCCCCGAAGAGCACGTACGAGATCGCGCGCGCCTTCTTCTCCTCCGGATACATGTCTGCGGCGGCGGTCCGAGCCAAGAGCACCGCTCCGTTCATCGCACCGACTCCGACGAATCCGAGGATCACGAGCGGGGCGTTGTCCACCACGCACCCGAGCGCGGTCAGCAGGCAGCCGCACATGCCGACGACGAAGCCGCCCGCGATCACGGGCACGCGCCCGACACGATCCATCAGACGCCCCGCGGGGAGCGCAGCAGCTGCGCCGGCGGTCAGGAAGATGGCGGGCCCGAGGCCGAGGATCGACTCGATCCCGGTGACCAGGACGAGCGTGATCGTCGCGACGGCGGTAGCCAGCTGCAGCACGCCCGAGAGCAGGACCAGGCAGAGACCGAGCAATGCGGTGTTTCGCCGTACCGGATAGGCGTGCGCCTCGATCGCGCCATTCAACCAGCCAGACGCGGAATCTCCCGCGCCGCGAAGTCGTCCGTCCTGCGTGAGATCGTCCGAGAGGTGCCAGAAGGCCTGCGACCGCTCGAAGGCCGCGCCCGCTGGGCGGTCGCCGCCATCGCCGTCGTCATGCTCGTCGATCTCGGCGTCATCTGGTCCGACCTGCGGGAGATCGCACTGATGAACAGGTTGCTGGAGGACGGCGAGGTGCTCGACGCGCTCTCGCCGACTGCGTTCGAGGACGTCGAGTCGAACGACACGCGACAACTCGTCGCCGCGTCGGTATTCACCGTCGCGTACATCGCGGCGATCGTGTTCTTCATCCGCTGGTTCCATGCGGCGTACTCGAACCTTCGCGTCCTCGGCCAGCCGGAGACCCGCTACCACACCGCCTGGGCGATCGTGGCCTGGTTCGTACCCATCTTCAACATCTGGCGTCCGAAGCAGATCGCGAACGACATCTGGCGCGGGAGCGATCCGGACGCGCCGTCCTTCGGCAAGTCTGCGTGGAAGGACGTTTCCGTTCCGGCGCTCCTCGGCTTCTGGTGGGCCGTCTGGCTGGTCACGAACTACGTCTCGAACCTGTGGTTGAGGACCGCCTGGGAAGACGACACGATCGAGGAGGTCGAGCGTTCCGCGCAACTCGACATCGCAGCCTCGGTCACCGACATCGTCGCGGGCGCACTCGCGATCCCCGTCGTACTCATGCTCACGCGGCGCCAGCAGGCACGCGCGGCGCGGATCGCTGCGGGACCGCAGCCGCCAGATAGCATTCCTACGGCGTAACGGGGAGCTCGGGCGAACCGGGCTGAGAGGGCGGCTGGCGCGCCGCCGACCCGAAGAACCTGATCTGGGTAATACCAGCGGAGGAAGGACGCGTGTCGGATCGAGTAGTCGTGGTCGTCGCCGGCGGGGAGGCTCCCGATCCGGAGGTCATGCGCGCGATCCCTGAGGACGCAGTCGTCATTGCCGCGGACGGGGGGCTCGAGCACGCGCGTGCCTCGGGCCTCGCAGTTGCGATCGCCGTCGGTGACTTCGACTCGGCCGCACCCGAGACGGTCGCGGCCGCGGAGGCCGCAGGAGCTCGCATCGAGCGGCACCCCGCCGACAAGGACGCCACCGATCTCGAGCTCGCGCTCGACGCGGCCACGGAGCTTCGTCCACGACGGGTCGTCGTCCTCGCCGGCGTCGGCGACCGGCTCGATCACCTGCTGTCCCTGTTCTTGCTTCTCGCCTCGCCTCGTTACGCGGCGATCGAGCTCGATGCACACATCGGGTCCGCAAGAGCCCATGTCGTACGCGACGAGCGGACACTCACCGGGATGAACGGCGAGCTGCTTTCGCTCTTCGCGCTGCACGGCCCCGCCGAGGGTGTGCGGACCGATGGGCTCACGTACCCGCTCGCCGGAGAGACGCTCCAGCCCGGCTCGAGCCGCGGAGTCTCGAACGTCTTCGTCGGAGGGCCGGCGACCATCGGCGTGGACCGCGGCGTTCTCCTGGCAGTTCGGCCCGGCACCACGACATGAGAGCCCTTGCAACAGTCTGTTGCAAGGTCGTTCTCGGCGCAGTGCTTCTCATAGCCGTATCCGGTTGCGGCGAGGAGGGCGCGCCGACCGAAGTCGTTCTTGTCACGCACGACTCGTTCGTGATCTCGGACGACGTCAGGAGGGAGTTCGAGAGGTCGAGCGGCCTCGAGCTCGAGATTCTCCAGTCGGGCGACGCGGGCGAGCTCGTGTCCAAGGCCCTCCTCACCGCGGGGAATCCGCAAGGCGACGTCCTCTTCGGGCTCGACAACACGTTCCTGTCGCGCGCTCTCGACGGCGATCTGTTCGAGCCATACGAGTCGCCGCTCCTCGACCGGGTGGACGAGGGCTACGTGCTCGATTCCGAGCATCGTGTGACGCCGATCGACCACGGAGACGTCTGCTTGAACTACGACAAGGAGTGGTTCGCGTCCCGGCAGATCGAGCCTCCGCGATCGCTCGGCGACCTCGCCGACGAGCGACTCGAGGGCCTCCTCGTCGTCGAGAACCCCGCCACCTCCACCCCAGGGCTGGCGTTCCTCCTCGCGACGATCGCGCGTTACGGCGAGCCGGGCTGGAAGGACTTCTGGCGCACGCTCCGGGACTACGACGTCCTCGTCGTCGACGGCTGGGAGGAGGCGTACAACGCGCGGTTCACGCGAGCCGCCGGTGGCAACCGGCCGATCGTCGTCTCCTACGCGTCGAGCCCGCCGGCCGAGGTCATCTTCGGGAGCCCGCGGCCGAAGGAGGCCCCCACGGCGGTCGTCGCGGACAGCTGCTTCAGCCAGATCGAGCTCGCCGGGGTGCTCCGCGGGGCGCGGAACGAGGAGGGAGCGCGAGAGCTCGTCGACTTCATGCTCTCGAAGCGCTTCCAGGAGGACATCCCGCTCTCGATGTTCGTCTTCCCTGTGAGTGGGGAGGCAAAGCTGCCGCCCGAGTTCGTTCGGCATGCGGTCCTCCCCGATGACCCGCTCGAGCTGCCACCGGACGAGATCGAGGCCAATCGCGACAGGTGGGTGAAGGAGTGGACACGCATCGTCCTTCGCTGAGCGCCGGCGCGTGGCGTGCGGTCACCTACGGCGTCCCGCTCGCGTTCCTGGCGCTGTTCTTCGTCTTTCCACTGGTCTCGATCCTCGAGCGCGGGCTCGGCGGGGGCGGCGATCTGGCCGTGCTCACCGACCCGCTGACGCGAGAGGTGCTCTGGTTCTCGGTCTGGCAAGCGATCGCGTCCACGGCGCTCACGATCCTCGTCGCGTTGCCCGCTTCATACGTCCTCGGTCGATACACGTTTCGCGGTCGCGGGCTCGCTTTCGCGATCGTGACCGTTCCGTTCGTGCTCCCGACGGTGGTCGTCGCACTTGCTTTCCTCGCGCTGCTGCCCGAAGGGCTGGAGCGCGGCTGGGCGGCGATCCTCCTCGCTCACGTCTTCTTCAATGTCGCCGTCATCGTGCGGATCGTCGGGACGTTCTGGGCCGGGCTCGACCGGCGGGTCTCCGAAGCCGCTGCGACGCTGGGCGCGGGACCGTGGCGCACCTTTCGCGAGGTGACGCTTCCGCTGCTCGCGCCGGCCCTTGCGGCCGCGGCCTCGATCGTCTTCCTCTTCTCGTTCACCTCGTTCGGTGTCGTCCTCATCCTCGGCGGGCCGCGCTACTCGACCCTCGAGACGGAGATCTACAACCAGGCCGTCCGCCTCTTCGACCTCCGCGCGGCCGCCGTCCTGGCGCTCGTGCAGCTGGTCTGCGTCGCCCTCGTCGTGTGGGCTGCGACGCGGCTCGAAGCGAAGCTGGCCGTCGGCGGAGGGCGGCGACGAGAAGCAGATGTGCTGCGACCGCTGCGAACGCGCGCCGAGAAGGCAGTCGCGGCCATCGCGCTGGGCGCGCTCGCGCTCTTCCTCGGCATTCCGCTGGCGGTGCTCGTCGAGCGCTCGCTCGCCGTCGGCGAGGGATACAGCCTCGAGGCCTACCGCGCACTCACGCGCTCGACGAGCGCGCTACTCGTGAGCCCGTGGGAGGCGATCGTGAACTCCCTCGTCTACGCGGCGGGCGCGGCGGTCATCGCAGTGGTCGTAGGCGGCCTTGCGGCATTTGCGGTCGCGAGCTCGAGAGGCGGCCGCACACGGATCCTCGACGGGCTGCTCCTGCTCCCACTCGGCGCGTCGGCGGTCATGCTCGGCTTCGGGCTGATCATCGCCTTCGACACCGAGCCGCTCGACTTCCGTTCTTCCTCCTGGATCGTCCCCGTGGCTCAGGCGCTCGTCGCGATCCCCTTCGTCGTCCGCATCGTCGCCCCCACGCTGCGCGCGATCGACGAGCGCCAGCGGGAGGCGGCAGCCGTGCTCGGCGCTTCCCCTGGACGGGTGCGGCGCGAGATCGACCTTCCCATCGCCGGCCGGGCCCTGGCGGTCGCGGGGGGATTCGCCTTCGCGATCTCGCTCGGCGAGTTCGGCGCGACGGTGTTCCTCGCGCGGCCGGAAAGCCCGACCCTGCCGGTTGCGATCTTTCGCTTCCTGGGTCGTCCGGGTGAGCTGAACGTGGGCCAGGCGTACGCGCTCGCCGTGATCCTGATGGTGGTGACCGCGACGTCGGTCCTCGTCATCGAGCGCATGCGGCGCGACCGCCTGGGCTGGTTTTAGTGGTCTCTCCCGGGCCGCGGAGAAACCACTGATGCTGCGAATCGAGGATGTCAGCGTCGACTTCGGCGACACGAAGGCCCTCGACCGCGTCTCGCTGGAGGTCGCCGTCGGCGAGACCGTGACCGTGCTCGGGCCGAGCGGCTCCGGGAAGAGCACGCTCCTGCGGGTCGTCGCGGGGCTGCTCCGCCCCGACTCGGGCCGCGTGCTCCTCGACGGCGACGACCTCTCCGCGGTGCCGGCGCATCGTCGCGGGATCGGGCTCGTCTTCCAGGACCACGCGCTCTTTCAGCATCGGGACGTCTGGGGAAACGTGGCCTTCGGTCTCCGCATGCGCGGTGATGCGCGCGGCGACATCGAACGACGTGTCCGCGAGTGCCTCGAGCTCGTCGGGCTCGAAGGGTACGAACGACGGTCCGTCGTCACGCTTTCGGGTGGAGAGCAGCAGCGCGTCGCGCTCGCGCGGGCGCTCGCTCCCGAGCCTCGCGTCCTCCTGCTCGACGAGCCCCTCGGCTCGCTCGATCGCAGGCTGCGCGACCGCCTGCTCGAGGACCTGATGGCGATCTTCGACCGCCTCGACGTGACGGCGCTCCACGTGACGCACGACCGCGCGGAGGCATTCGCTCTTGGAGACCGCGTCGCCGTTATGCGCGCCGGGCGGATCGTTCAGGTCGGTACGCCCGATGACGTCTGGGAGAGACCGGCCGACGAGGACACGGCTCGCTTCGTGGGGCTCAATGTCCTGGACGGGCGGGCGATCCGACCCGAAGCCGTCGCAGTTCTCCAGGCGGCCGAGGGCAATGGTGTCGTGACGCAGGCCGTTCGCCAGGGCCCGACGGTGCGACTGACGATCGCACTCGACGGAGGGGATACGCTCGACGCGGTCGTCGCGGCTCTCCACCATCCGGCCCGCGGCGACCGCGTCAGTGTCGAGGTCGACGAGAACGGCGTGATTCCGCTCCCGTGATCCGGTACCGCGTGATCGTGCACGGCTTCGTGCAGGGAGTGTTCTTCCGTGACACCGTTCGGCAGCGCGCGGTCGCCTCGGGCCTGTCCGGCTGGGTGCGCAACAACGCGGACGGAACCGTCGAGGCCGTCTTCGAGGGCGAGCCGAGCGAGGTCGAGCGCCTCGTCGCGCTCTGCCGCGAGGGCCCTCGCGGCGCCCGGGTCGATCGCGTCGAGTTGACGGCCGAGGAACCAGAGGGCATGACGGAGTTTCGGGTCATCTAGGCGCTTTCGCGAAGCGAAAGTGCCTTATTCCCACTCGATGGTCGCGGGCGGCTTCGACGAGACGTCGTAGACGACCCGGTTCACACCCGGGATCTCGTTGATGATCCGGCTCGAGACGGTCTCTATGAGCTCGTACGGAAGCCGCGCCCAGTCGGCAGTCATCGCGTCCTCCGAGGTGACTGCCCGGATGACGACCGGGTAGGCATACGTCCGCTCGTCGCCCTGCACCCCGACCGAGCGAATCGCGGGGAGCACGGCGAAGCTCTGCCAGAGGTCGCGGTAGAGGTCCGCCCGCCGGACCTCTTCGAGGAGGATCGCGTCCGCTCGACGCAGGATCGCGAGCCGCTCCTCGGTGACCTCGCCGATGATGCGGATCGCGAGGCCGGGGCCGGGGAACGGCTGCCGCCAGACCATCCGCTCGGGCAGCCCGAGCTCCTCGCCGACACGCCTGACCTCGTCCTTGAAGAGCAGCCTGAGCGGCTCGACGAGCTCCATCCGCATGTCCGCGGGGAGGCCTCCGACGTTGTGGTGCGACTTGATCTTCGCGGCGACACCGTCCTCTGCGCCTCCCGACTCGATGACGTCCGAGTAGAGCGTCCCCTGGACGAGAAAACGGATGTCGCCGAGCTTTCCCGCCTCCTCCTCGAAGACGCGGATGAACTCCTCGCCGACGATCGTCCGCTTCTCCTCCGGATCGCTGACGCCCGCGAGGCGCGAGAGGAACCGCTCCTGCGCCTGCACGTGGACGAGGGGCACGCGAAAGTGGCCGGAGAACGTCTCGACGACCTGCTCGGCCTCGTTCTCCCGCAGCAGGCCGTGATCGACGAAGACGCAGGTGAGCTGGTCGCCGACGGCCTTGTGGACGAGCAGTGCCGCAACCGCCGAGTCGACCCCTCCCGAGAGGGCGCAGAGGACTCTTTCGTTCCCGACAGTTGCACGAATGAGACCGACCTGCTCCTCGATGACCGCCGCGGGTGTCCAGGTCGGAGGAACGGCCGCCACCTCGTAGAGGAAGTTCTTCAGGATCTCCTGCCCATGCGGCGTATGCACGACCTCGGGGTGGAACTGCACCCCGTACAGCCGCTTGCCACGGTGCTCGAATGCGGCGATCGGCGTCGACGGCGAGGACGCCGTGACGGTCGCGCCTTCGGGGGGAGCGGTGACCGAGTCCCGGTGGCTCATCCAGACGGTCTGCTCCGGAGGCAGGTCGTGGAAGAGCTCGGAATCCGCCGCCTCGAGGCCCGTCTTCCCGAACTCGGAGACCCCGGTCCGTTCGACGGCGCCCCCGAGGTCCCGCGCCATCAACTGCATCCCGTAACAGATCCCGAGTGTCGGCACGCCGAGCTCGAAGATCGCGGGATCGAGGTCGGGAGCGTCGTCGCTGTACACCGAGGCCGGGCCGCCGGAGAGAACGAGTGCCGCGGGGTTGCGCCGTGCGATCTCGTCGGCGGACAGGCGGTGCCCCACGAGCTCCGAGTACACGCGCGCCTCGCGCACGCGCCGCGCGATGAGCTGGCTGTACTGCCCTCCGAGGTCGACGACGAGGACCGGCCGCTCCTCCGGTGTGGGCTCCGGGACGGGAAACGGGACGACTTCGGCCATTAGTGCTCTCCGCCGTCAATACGGTCGTGATTCGCCGGCGAGAACCGAGCAGGCCTAGGACGCAGGGAGGGCCAATATTCGTGAATATTGGCCCGACTGAGGACGACGGCATGCGAAGCGTTCGCAGCCGCGCGAAGCTCGGGCGTATTGACGGCGGCGAGCACTCAGCTCCGGCGGTAGTTCGGCGCGTCCTTCGTGATCGTGATCCCGTGCGGGTGGCTCTCCTGCAGGCCGGCGGGCGTGATCCGGTTGAAGCGCGTCCGGGCCTTCATCTCCGCGATCGTCGACGCGCCGCAATACCCCATCGACTGACGAATGCCACCGATGACTTGATGAACGATGGGGCCGAGCGGCCCCTTGTACGGGACGCGTCCTTCGATGCCCTCTGGCACGAGCTTGTGCACGTCCTCGACGTCGCCCTGGAAGTAGCGGTCCTTGGAGAACGAGCGCGCCTTCATCGCCCCGAGCGAGCCCATTCCGCGGTACTCCTTGAACCGCTCGCCCTGAGCGACCATGACCTCTCCCGGAGCCTCGTCCGTCCCGGCGAGCATCGACCCGAGCATGACGACGTCGGCGCCGGCGGCGATCGCCTTCGCGATGTCGCCGGAGCTGCGGATCCCCCCGTCGGCGATCACCGGAATGTCGTGGTCCTCCAGCGCGCGAGCCGTGTCGTACACCGCCGTCACCTGCGGGACGCCTACCCCGGCGACGATCCGGGTCGTACACGTCGAGCCAGGTCCCTGCCCCACCTTCACAGCATCCGCACCGGCGTCGACGAGTGCGAGCGCGCCGTCACCGGTCGAGATGTTGCCGGCGACGAGCTCGATCTCGTGCGCGCTACGAATCTGGCGCACGACGTCCAGAACCCCGTGCGAGTGCCCGTGGGCAGTGTCGACGACGAGCACGTCCACCTCGGCCTCGACGAGCGCAGCCGCGCGCTCGAGCGCGTCGTTCCCCACTCCCACCGCGGCGCCGACCTGGAGCCGGCCCTGATCGTCCTTCGTCGCGTCCGGGTACTTGATGCTCTTCGAGATGTCCTTGACCGTGATCAGGCCCTTCAGGCGCCCGTCGGCGTCGACGACCGGGAGCTTCTCGATCTTGTTGCGGTGGAGGATCTCCTCCGCCTCTTCGAGCGTCGTCCCGACGGGCGCTGTGACGAGGTTCCGCGCGGTCATCAACGCGGAGACGGGCTGAGACGTGTCGGTTTCGAAGCGCAGGTCACGATTCGTGAGGATCCCGACGAGGACGTCGCGGTCATCCACGATGGGAACCCCCGAGATCCGATAGCGCTCCATCAGTTCGAGCGCATCCGCCACCAGGTCGTCGGCGCGCAATGTGACCGGCTCGACGATCATCCCGGACTCCGAGCGCTTGACCTTGTCCACCTCGGCGACCTGGTCGGCGATCGAGAGGTTGCGGTGGACGATGCCCATGCCGCCCGCGCGCGCGAGGGCGATCGCAAGCCGCGCCTCGGTCACGGTGTCCATTGCGGCCGAGACGAGCGGGATGTTCAGCGAGATCGACGGCGTCAGGCGGGTGACGGTGGAGACGTCGTTCGGCAGCACCCAAGACTCCGCCGGCACGAGAAGCACGTCGTCGAACGTGAGGCCCTCCTTGCCGAACTTGCGCTCGAACGCGACGAGGCGCTCGATCTCCTGAGCGCGGATCTCGGTCTCCATCAGATGACGTTAGCAGCGCCGCCCGAAGACGCGATCACGCGACGTCGATGCCCATCGCGTCGAAGCACCGGCGGAGGAAGGCGGTCGGACCAAAGGTCCGATCCCCGAGCCGCAGAAACGCGCGTCGCCCGCGTTCTCCCGCGCGCAGCTGGAGC
>CAVRLT010000003.1:0-29962 GCA_963721795.1 uncultured Actinomycetes bacterium | reverse complement strand
TCGACGATCTCAGCGCCGAGGTTCGGGTTGGTCTCGATCACGGCCATCCGCCCGCGATCCTAGCGCCGCCACGAACTCGGCAACCACGTGACTTCATACGGGCTCACCGCAGCAACCGTGCGACTTCACACCCCGAGAAGAGCGGTATTTGGGCACCCCATAAAGGGGTCTTGCTCTTTTCGGCGCGATCGGAAATTCGCGCTAGCGGATTTCCGATCTGCGCAATGAGTAGTGCGCGAAGGCGCCAGCGCTAGGGGGAAGGAAGCGCTGGCGCCTCGCGCACTCTTGCGTCAGCGCGCCGCAGCGGGCAGGAGCTCCTGCCCGAACGCTGCTCGCTCGACGAACTGGCCGACTCCCGGCTCCGCGATGAGCTCGCCGCTCTCGACGAGAACGTTCCCGCGAAGGAGCACGACTTCCGGCGAGCCGGTTACCTCGGTTCCCTCGTACAGGTTGTAGTCGGACTTCGATTGCTGGGTCTCGGCGGTGATCAGATGGCGCTTCTCGGGGTCGAAGACGACGATGTCGGCGTCGGATCCGGGGGCGATCGTGCCCTTGCGCGGATACAGCCCGAAGAGCTTCGCCGGGTTCGCCGAGAGCAGCTCGACCATCCGGTTGAGACTGATCCTCCCGGTGCGAACGCCGAACTCGTGGATCATGTGCAGCCGGTTCTCGAGGCCGGGCGCTCCGTTCGGGATCTTCGAGAAGTCGTCCCTCCCCATCGACTTCTGGCCGTCCCAGAGGAACGCGCAGTGGTCGGTGGAGACGACCGAGAGGATGTCCGAGCGGATCGCGTGCCAGAGGATCTCCTGGTTCTCCTGCGGCCTCGGTGGCGGCGTGTACACGTACTTCGCGCCCTCGAAGCCGGGTCGCTCGAGGTGCGTGTAGTCGATGAAGAAGTACTGCGTGCAGGTCTCGCCCCAGACGTCCCACCCCTTCTCCCGCGCCCGCGCGATCGGCTCCACCGCCTCGCGACAGGACACGTGGACCACGTACAACGGCGCGCCCGCGATGCGCGCGAGCTGGATCGCACGATTCGTCGCCTCTCCCTCGAGCTCCGGCGGACGCGTCAGCGCGTGCCAGTGCGGTGCCGTGTTCCCGGCGGCCAGCGCCTGCTTCACCAGCACGTCGATCGCGTCCCCGTTCTCGGCGTGCACCATGACGAGCGCGCCGGTCTCGGCCGCGACCTCCATGGTCCGGAAGAGCGTCTCGTCGTCGACCATCAAGGCACCCTTGTAGGCCATGAAGAGCTTGTAGGAGGTGATGCCCTGCTCGGGCAGGCGGGACAGCTCTTCGAGCGAGCCGCCCTCGCGCAGGTCGGTGACAGCCATGTGGTAGCCGTTGTCGATGATCGCCTTGCCCTCGCGCTTCGAGTGCCAGGTGTCGAGCGCCTCCGCGAACGACTGGCCGGGCGACTGGATGACGAAGTCGACGTGGCAGGTCGTCCCGCCGAAAGCAGCGGCGGTCTGTCCGGAGGTGACGTCGTCGATCGTGGTCGTCCCGCCGAACGGCATGTCGAGATGCGTGTGCGGGTCGACGCACCCCGGGAGCACGTAGCGGCCGGAGGCGTCGATGACGCGATCCGCGTCGACGTCGAGCGACTCTCCCACGAGAGTGATCCGCTCGTCTTCGACGTACACGTCGCCGACGTAGTCGTCGGCGGCGGTGATGATCCGGCCGCCTTTGATCAAGACCGACACGAGCCGTCTCCTCCCTTCCGGGCGATTGGGGAAATCCGGGCCGCTGCCGCAGCGCGGCCCGGATGTCCATCTTCCCCTATTCGCCGCCGGGTGTCACCTCCACCTCGGGCTTCTCCCACTCGTCCCCGTTCACGTCCTCGTCCTCGAGCTCCGCGAGCGCAGCTTCGGCGAGATCCGTTCGGTAGGCGTCCGAAGTCGCCGACTGCTTGATGATCTCGTAGTCGGTCGCGATCTGGTTCGTGACGTCGAACGACTCGGGCTCCATGACGCCGATGCCACTCGGGGCGGGCCAGATGAGGGCGTTGATGGAAGCCGGCAGCGGCCTCCTTTGCCGTGAACAGCGCGGCGTCCCAGAGCACGTCGATCAGCAGCGGGCCGTTTCGCCGGACGGCTCGAAGAGCTCGCCCACGATGTCGTGGATGTGCGGCATCGTCCGGTCGTTGGGCTCGAACTGCCCGACCCGGAGCCCGACGCCCTCACCGACCACCCGGAACCCCTCCCACAGCGCCCACAACGCGGCGAGTACCCCGAGGAAGAGGCCGACACCGACCGCCGCGCCGCGCACGGCTTCCTCGTGGAGAAGCCCTGGACGCGCCGGCGCCGAGACGGCGGAGGACATCGCGCTATTCCACCACAGCGAGATGGACCGCGGTTCAGGCTCTATGCTCGCGCCGTGCCGCTCGACCCCAAGCGAACGGTCGCGGAGCTGAAGGAGCTTCGTGAGCTGACTGGCGACGAGCACGGCGCGCAGCGGGTCGCCTGGACCGAGACCTGGCAGCAGGCGCGCGAGTGGCTCGCCCGCAAGCTCGAGGGAACCGGCGTCGAGGAGGAGATCGACGAGGCCGGCAACCAGTGGTTCACCCTGCGGGGAGGCTCCGAGCGAGCGGTGCTGATCGGCGGGCACATCGACTCGGTCCCGAACGGCGGCTGGCTCGACGGGGCGCTCAACCTGGTTGCCGGAGCTGAAGTCCTCCGCCGGATCGCGGAGGAAGGGAGCCCCAAGGTGACGGTTCGCCTCGTCAACTGGGCGGACGAGGAAGGTGCGCGCTTCGGCCGCAGCCTGTTCGGCTCGAGCGCGGCTGCCGGATCGATGACGGACCAGGACGAGCTCCGTGAGCTCCGCGACCGCGACGGCGTCGCCCTTCCGGACGCACTGCGCGAGTACGGCGTCGACCTCGACCGGGCGCTCGACGCGCGTAGCCAGCTGGACACGGCGGCGGCCTATCTCGAGCTACACATCGAGCAGGGCCCCGTTCTCGAAGCGCTCGACCTCCCGCTCGGCGCGGTGCTGGGGACCTTCGGCGTCGAGCGTCACCGGATCACCTGGCGAGGTCAGGCGGCCCACGCGGGCTCGACACCGATGGATCAGCGCAGAGACGCGCTTGCAGGAGCTGCGAAGCTCGCGCTCGAGATCCGAGAGATCGCCGGCCGGATCGGCGACGGCGCCGTGTGCACGTCCGGCGACGTCGTCTGCCACCCGGGAATCGTGACCTCCGTCGTCGAGACGGCCGAGCAGCTTCTCGACCAGCGCCACCTCGACGCCTCCAAGCTCGCATCGCTGCTCGAGCAGGCCAAGGAGGCCAGCATGCGCTTCGCCGACGAGGAGGAGCTCGAGGTGAAGTGGGAGCGGATCTGGTCGATCGAGCCGATCCTCTTCGACGACACGCTCGTCGGGTTCTGCGACGAGGCGATCCGAGAGGTCACGGCCAGCGTCTCACCGGCTCCCCTCGGGCCCACTTCACGATGCCGCCGAGGTCTCGCGCGCCGGCGTCCCGACGGTGATGATGTTCGTCCAGAGCCTGCGTGGCCTTTCGCACACGAAGCTCGAGGACACGCGCGAGGAGCATCTCGAGCTCGCCGTGAGCGCATTCGACCGGCTCGCGTCGAAGGCGATCGGCTAGTTGGAGCGGTTCAGCTTCGCTCCCGAGGCGGCCTTCACTCCGCGCGAGGAGCTCCTCGAAGGCGTGACCGTCGCGCCCCTCACGCCCCCAATCTCGGCCGGTTCATCCTTCCAAGCGGCGATCTTTCGAGTTGCACCGGGCGGGCGGATCGTCCGCCATCCCGCCACGTACCCGCAGATCCTGGCCGTTCTCGAAGGTGCCGGCGAGGTGAGCGGAGCCGACGGCGCGGGCGAGCCGATCGTCGCCGGCGAGGCGGTCTTCTGGCGGACCGGGGAGGAGCACGAGCTGACGTCTCGAGCCGGGTTGACGGCGCTCATCATCGAGGGCGAGGCGCTCGAGATGTTCCGGCGCCCCTCGTAAGCCGCACGGCGTGCGAACCAGCCGTGGAAAGATCGGCGCAGTCTTGTGACGTTTACAGTGCCAGGCACTGTTAAGAGCGCGTGCTGCGCGCTCGAGTGAGCGATCCCAGGGAGCCGCATCATGGCACTGAGCTTCGGCGTGACCGTTCTTCCCGACCCGCCGCACCAGCGGTTCGTCGAGCTCCTCCAGCTCGCGGAGTCTCACGGCTTCGAGTACGGGTGGACGTACGACTCGCCGATCCTGTGGCACGAGTCCTACCCCCTGCTGACCATGGCCGTCGAGGCGACGAGTCGCATGAAGTTCGGGCACTGCGTGACGAATCCGGGCACGCGGGAACCGACCGTCACCGCGAGTGGGTACGCCACTCTGCACGTCATCTCCGGCGGTCGGATGGTGATGGGGATCGGCAGAGGCGATTCCGCACGCCGCGTGATCGGCTACCAGCCCGTGAAGATGGCCGAGTTCGAACGCTCGGTCGTGATGATGAAGGACCTCATGAACGGCCGGAAAGTGGAGTGGAACGGCAAGGACCTCGAGCTGACATGGGCCCTGAAGGACCCGCCCATCGAGATGTGGATCGCGGGGTACGGGCCGCGCGCCCTTGCCGTGGCCGGCCGGGTCGGCGACGGAGTGATCATCCAGCTCGCCGACCCGCAGATCGTCCAATGGATCATGGATACGGCGCGACAGTCGGCCGAAGAGGCCGGCCGAGATCCGGCTGCGCTCAAGTGCCACGTCTGCGCCCCGAGCCACATCTCTGACGACATCGCAGAAGCACGCGATCAGGTTCGCTGGTTTCCCGCGATGGTCTCGAACCACGTCATGGACCTCGTCGAGCGCTACGGCTTCGAGTCGGAGATCCCGTCCGCCCTCACCGAGTACGTCAAGGTGCGCAAGTTCTACGACTACAAGGACCACAGCAGGGTCGGGGCCAAGCACGGGGAGTTCGTGACCGACGAGATCTGCGATCGGTTCTGCGTGCTCGGCACGGCGGAGCAGACCGCCGAGAAGCTACGGGAGCTCGAGTCGATCGGCGTCGATCACTTCAACATCTACCTCATGACCGAGGGCCAGGAAGAGGTGCTCGAAGCCTACGGGCGGGACGTCATCCCACAATTCGCGCAGGTGACCACATAGCGACACCCGCCCACGAGCAGGTCGAAGCCTGGCGAGCGGCCGCGGCCGGCTGGGAACGCCAGGCGGCACTCGGCCGCGAGGTGACTCGCCATCTCGACGAACGGCTCGTCGCCCTGCTCGAACCTTCCCCGGGCGACACCGTGCTCGAGCTCGCGGCTGGCCCCGGAGATACGGGCTTCATCGCAGCCGAGCGGCTCGGGCCGGACGGGCTCCTGCTCTCGACCGACGTCGCGCCCGAAATGGTCGACGCCGCTCGCCGCCGCGCGGCGGAGCTCGAGGTCGCGAACGTCGAGTTCCGGGTCGAGGATGCGTCGGCGATCGGCCTTCGCGACGGCGCGGTCGACGGCGTCATCTGCCGCTTCGGGATCATGCTCGTGCCCGATCCAGCTCGTGCCCTCGCCGAGATCGCCCGCGTGCTGAGGATCGGTGGGCGTGCCGCGATCGCGGTCTGGGCGTCCGCGGACGAGAACGACTGGATGACCGCAGCCGCGCGGTCGGCGCTCGAGCTCGGTCTCATGGAACGGCCCGATCCGAACGCGCCCGGCCCGTTTCGCCTGGCCGACCCGGACGAGCTTCGGCGTCTCGTGGCGGACGCTGGTCTGCGCGTCGAGGTGCTCGAGAACGTGCCTCTCCTCTGGCGCGCGGGCTCACTGGACACGTGGTGGGAGGCGGTCACGGACCTGTCGCGGATGCTCACGACTCTCCTCGAGCGCGTGACCCACGAGGAGGGCAGGGCGGTGCGCGACGGCGCCGAGCAGCGACTGGCGAAGTACGTCGCCGACGACGGGTCGCTCGAAGTCCCCGGCCTCGCGCAGGTCGTGCTCGCCGTTCGCGGGGATCAATAGATCGTCTTCCCGAGCGCGCTCGCGACGAGCTCCACCGCGGTCAGCGCCGTCGTGTTCTCGCGGTCGAGGATCGGGTTCACTTCGACCATCTCGAGCGACCCCGCCAGCCCGGACTCGGCGACGAGCTCGAGTGCGAGGTGCGCCTCGCGATACGTGAGCCCACCCCGGACGGGAGTTCCGACGCCGGGAGCGACCGCCGGGTCGAGTACGTCCATGTCGAAGGAGACGTGAACGAATCCCCCTCCTGCGACCCGGTCGAGCGACTCGCGCACCGCCCGCTCGATGCCCACCCGGTCGATCTCGCTCATCGTGTACACGCGGACGCCGGCCTCGCGCAGCAGCAGCCGCTCGCCTGCATCGAGCTGTCGTGTGCCGATCAGTGCAACCCGGCTCGGATCCACCGCCGGGAGAGTCCACGCCTCACTCTCGAACTCGCCGGCGAGACCCAGGGCGGCCGCGAGCGGCATGCCGTGGACGTTGCCGCTCGGGCTCGTATCCGGCGTGTTGATGTCGGGGTGCGCGTCGACCCAGAGCACGCCGCCGGGCCCGTGCGCCGAAGCGAGGCCTGCGAGCGTCCCGAGCGCGACGGAGTGATCGCCGCCGAGAACCAGCGGGATCTCACGATCGGTGGACGCTGTGGCGACGAGCGCGGCGATGCGGGCGCATGCCTCCTTGATCTCGGGCAGAAAGCGGGCGCGCTCGTCCTCGAGCGCGGTCTCCTCGGGCTCCGGGGTGTCGACGTTGCCGAGGTCGCGCACCTCGTACCCCAGGCTTCGCAGACGATCCTCGAGCCCCGCGGCCCGCATCGCCGAGGGCCCCATGTCGACTCCGCGTCGTCCCTGACCGAGGTCGAGCGCGGCACCGATGATCGCTACGGTCCTTCCTGAGCCGTCGGCCATTCAACCGAACGCTAACGGCAGCAGGGTCAGGCTTCAGCCTGACCCCGTTCGAGCGACACGGCTAGACTGAGTCGCCGCGGCGAGGTAGCTCAGTCGGTAGAGCACACGGCTGAAAACCGTGGTGTCGCCGGTTCGATTCCGGCCCTCGCCACTCCTCGTGCCCGTGCTTCGAAACACTCGTGCCTGGATCTAGCGAGGCGCCGGTCGCCCACACCGGCGCCGATCTCGCGTTCCTCCCGGCGACCGAGCAGGCGCGACTCGTCCGGGAAGGACACGTCTCCTCGGTCGAGCTCACCGAGCTCTACCTGGAGCGGATCGCACGGATCGATCCCGAGCTGAACTCGTTCGTCACGGTTCGCGGCGAGGAGGCGCTCGACGACGCGAAGGCGGCCGACGCCTCCCGCGATGCGGGTCCCTTCCGCGGGGTTCCCATCGCGATCAAGGACCTCACGCCGACCGCAGGCATCCGCACGACGTACTCGAGCCGCGCGTTCGCCGACAACATCCCGGACTTCGACACCGCGGTCGTGCGACGGCTGCGCGAGGCCGGCTTCGTGATCGTCGGGAAGACGAACACGCCCGAGTTCGGGACGGTCGCCTTCACCGAGTCGGAGCTGAACGGCGCAACGCGGAACCCGTGGAACCTCGAGCGCACACCGGGCGGGTCGAGCGGCGGTGCCGCCGCTGCGCTCGCCGCCGGGCTCATTCCGCTCGCCCACGGCACCGACGGCGGCGGCTCGATCAGGATTCCCGCCTCGTGTTGCGGCGTCTTCGGTTTGAAGCCCGCGCGCGGCCGCGTGTCCACGGCGCCCTTCCCCTCGCTCGAGGGTCTCTCGACCTCTGGCCCGATCACACGCTCGGTCGCCGATGCGGCGGCGCTGCTCGATGTCCTTGCCGGATACGAACCGGGCGATCCCTGGTGGGCGCCTCCTCCCGAGCGGCCGTTCGCCGACGAGCTCGGAGGTCCGGTCGGGCGGCTGCGAGTTGCGGTGACCGCCATGCCACCGATCGACGTGCCCGTTCACGCGGACTGCATCGCGGCGCTCGAGACGGGTGCGGCGCTTCTCGAAAGCCTCGGTCACGAGACCTTCGAGTCGACTCCGCCTTGGAGCGGAACCGGGCTGCTCGACGCCTTCATCGCGGTCTGGCAGGTCAGCCCCACGCTCTTTCCGGTCGATCCCGGGCTTCTCACGCCGCTGAATCGGGGCCTCGCCGAGTCGGCGCGCCGAACATCGGCGGCGGACTACGCGAAGGCCGCGTTCCACTTGCACACGACGGCGCGGAGCATCGTCGCATTCTGGGAGCACGCGGACATCGTCCTCACCCCGACACTCGCGCTTCCCCCGGTCCCGATCGGCTGGCAGGAGGAAGGTGTCGGCGATGCGTTCGAGCAGCTTCGGCGAAACACGGATTTCACGCCGTTCACCGCCGTCGCAAACCTCACCGGGCTCCCCGCGATGTCGCTCCCGCTGCACTGGTCGGACGACGGCCTTCCGATCGGGGTGCAGGCGATCGGGCCTCCCGCCGGCGAAGCGCTCCTCCTTCGGCTCGCCGCGCAGGTCGAGGAGGCTCGTCCGTGGGCTGACCGGCGTCCGCCGATCTCGTAGGGGCGAGGCTTGCCTCGCCCTCGTCCTACGTGCGCGGCGTGATCCGAATGCGCTGACCGGGAGAGGCGTGGAGCATGCGACCTGCGCTCCCGCGCGAGATCGCGACCGACATGGTTCCGTAGCTGTCCTCGTACAGGATCACGTCTCCTGGTCGCGCGTCCGCGAAGGTCCTGGCCATGACCGCGTAGTACCGCTCGCCGGCCAGCTCGAGCTCGACCTTTGCACCTGACACGATCCCCATCTGCTCGACGTCCTCACGTTTCAGGTTCAGCGCGACGTTCCCGAAGCTATCGACGTACAGGAGCGTCGCGACGACGGCTCCAGCCGCCAGCACCGGCTCGGGGACGTCCAGGCTCACGAGCGCCTCCGGATCGAGCGGGGGACCGAGCTCCTCGAGCGACACCCCGTTCGCGAGGTGCGCCGCGGCAGGGCTGAAGAGGTCCCGCCCGTGGAACGTCCGCGAGATCGTCCGGAGCGCGTACTTGGGGTTCGCGAGCTCGTGAGCCTCCGCGATCCCGGCGCGGCCCGCCGCCGGCAGCAGAAGCCCGTTGTCAGGCCCTACGAAGAGCCGTCCGTCACGGTCGCGGAGCGCAAGCGGTCGCCGAGGGCCGCCGACGCCGGGGTCCACTACTGCGAGGTGCACCCCGACCGGCATGTAGCCGATCGTGTTGGCGAGCACGAGCGCCCCCTCCAGCACGGCCTGTGGCGGGATGCCGTGCGTGATGTCGATGATCTGGGCGTCCGGGGCGATGGTCTTCATCACGCCGTGGCACGTCCCCACGAAGTCGTCCTTGAGCCCGAAGTCGCTCAGAAACGTGATGAACACGAGGGGAATCTAGAACGGCCGGCGCGTCTCGTGCGAGTCTCGCCGCATGGGCGGCGATCGCGCGGGCGAATCCGGACGAACGCAGTCGGCACCTGCACGGGCAGGGGCCTTCCGCTGAGCTGACGCCTCCCGAGCACGCGCGCAGGATAGTTACGAGACCGGCGCGTCAGGTGTGCGCTCTCGGCGGCGAGCGAGCTCCAGGAGCTCCGCCGTGTCGCGCTGGAGGCGAACGAGCTTCGCCGCGATGATCGCGACGTACACCAGCACGAAGACGAACACGACCGCGTAGGCGAGAGCGGCGTACTCCCCGCCGCTCACTCCAGAGCCTCGCGCAGCTCCCGAAGATCCGTGTGCAGCCGTTTTCCCACGAGCTCGACCCGGTACAGGACGTACGCCAGCAGCGTCACGGCCGCCCACGAGACGCAGAACGCCGTGAACATCGTGCCGGTCATCTGCGGCCCGTCGCGCGTGAACGTCGTCGGGTGGATGAAGTCCTCTGCGAGCCGGATCGCGAGGAAGCTGATGGGAATGAGCACGACCCCGAACAACGCGTACACCGCCGACGAGCGAGCGCGGCGCGGTCCTTCGGGAAGCGAGAAACGGAGCATGAAGTACGCGCAGTAGAAGAGGAAGAGCGTCAGGAAGAGCACGAGCTGGTTCGAGTCCCAGGTCCACCACACGCCCCACGAGGCCTTGGCCCAGATCGCGCCGGTGATCAGCGTCAGCGAGCCGAAGATCGTCCCCTGGTGGATGGCCACGTAGCTCTCGAGGTCGTATCGCTCGTCCCGGCGCCAGAGGAGGAGCAGCGCCTTCCACGCGCCGAGGCCGAAGCAGAAGTAGGAGGTCAGCGCGATCGGGACGTGGATGTAGAAGATCCGCTGCGAGACGCCCTGGTCGGCATCCTCGGGCGCGACGAAGAACGAGAGGACGAGCGCGAGCCCCATCAGACCTGCCGCCACCGCAGCGAGAACGGGGAGGCTCAGTGTCCGGGAGAGGGCATGCGGCATCACTCGGTGACGACGTACTCGAACGACGCCCACGAGAGTACCGCGAAGATCGCGTCGTACAACGCGAGGAGCAGGAGGTAGCGCCCCGGCTCGGTCGAGATCGCTGCGCCGACGCCCCCCACGATCAGCGGGATCGCGAGCGGAAGCAGGAGCAGCGGTAGGAGCAGCTCGCGAGCACGACCGGCGGCCGCCATGGCAGCCAGCAGCGAGCCGACGGCGCAGATCCCGATGTCCGCGAGCAGGACGCCGACGAGAGCCGTCGCGTCGAGCGGAGCGAAGAAGAGCGCGAACGCCGGCAAGGCGACGACCTGTGCGGCGAGCAGGAACGCAAGCGTGGCCAGAGTCTTTCCCACCCAGATCGCGCTTCGGTCGCAGGGGGCGAGCAGGAGGCCGTCGAGCACGCCGTGCTCGTGCTCCGGGACCCATGCACGCGCGAGCCCGAGCAGCGCGGTGAAGACGATGGCGACCCAGAGGAGGCCGTAGGCAGCGTCGTCGCCCGTCCCCTCCGGCAGCGCGAAGTGGAAGACGACGAGCGTCGAGAGCACGAAGAGCAGCATCGCGGGCAGCGTGTCCCGCGCTCGCAGCTCGACCCGGAGGTCCTTTCGGGTCAATGCTACGACGTCGGAGAGGTAGCTCACCCGAGCGCCAACCGCTGGGTCGCCTGTCGCTCGACTCGCGAGGGATCGTGCGTCGAAACGACGAGCGTGCGGAATCCGGCGAGCTCCTCCAGCTCGCGGTCGAGCAGTGCGCCGCCCTGCTCGTCCAGTGAGGCGTAGGGCTCGTCGAGGACGAGCAGCTCAGGGTCGTGGAGCAAGGCGCGGCAGAGGGCAAGGCGCTGGCTCATACCGCGCGAGTAGGCCGCGACTCGCTCGGACCTCGCCTCCCAAAGACCGAAGCGCTCGAGCAGCATCCCGATGCGCTCCCGTCTCTCCGGCACCCGGTAGAGCCGGCCGAAGAGATCGAGATTCTCGAGCGCCGTCAGCTCCCGATACACCAGTGGCTCGTGGGCGGTGAAGCCCATACGACCGCGATCGACGGCCACGTCGAGCGTTCCGCGGGTGGGAGCGACCAAGCCCGCAAGGACGCGGAGAAGCGTCGTCTTCCCGGACCCGTTCGGCCCGGTCACCACGAGAAACCCCTCCCGCGGGAGATCGACGTCGATCCCACGGAGGACGCGGCGCTGGCCGAAGCGCTTCTCGAGTCTGCGCGCGCGGATCATCCGAGGAGGAAGTCCAGCGAGACGAAGCCGAGGAACACGACGCTGATCACGCCGTTCACCGTGAAGAACGCGGCGTCCAGGCGGCGGAGATCGCCGGGCCTGACGATCGCGTGCTCGTAGGCGAGAAGACCGGCCACCGCGGCGACTCCGGCTCCGTACCAAACCCCGACGTGGAGTCCGAGCCCCGCCGCTGTGAGGAGGAGAACCGTCCCCACGTGAAATGCACGAGCCCCGAAGAACACGCCGCGCTCGCCGAAGCGCACTGCCCACGAGTGGAGCCCCCGATCGCGATCGTGCTCGAGGTCGTACAGGGAGTAGAAGAGGTCGAAGCCGGCGACCCACAACAGGACCGCGCCGCCGAGCGTCCAGGCTTCCCACGGCGCCGTACCGGCGACCGCGAGCCACGCGCCGACGGGCGCCAGGCCCAGGCACGCGCCCAGCCACAGGTGACTGAGCCAGGTGAATCGCTTCAGATACGGGTAGACGAAGAACATCGCCACCGGGATCGGCCAGAGCCAGCGCACGACCTGATCGAGCTGGAGGACCGCAAAGAGGAACACCGCGAGGGCGGCCGCGCTGAGCACGAGCACCTGAGCGCGCGTCAGCAGGCCGCTCGGCAGCTCACGTCCCGCCGTGCGCGGGTTCTCCGCGTCGAGCTCCGCGTCGACCAGCCGGTTCAGGGCCATCGCCAGCGTGCGTGCGCCGACCATGGCAACCGTGACCCAGAGCATGTCGCTCCAACCGGGCCAGCCGTCGACCGCGAGAAGTGCTCCTACGTATGCGAACGGGAGCGCGAAAACCGTGTGCTCGATCCGAACGAGCGAGGCCAACCGGCGCGGCAGCGGGATCGCGGAGCTGGTCACGTCTGGCGGTGGCGAGTCGCGCGGTCGCCGGAGGCAAGCTCGAGACCGTGCACGAGAGCCGGACGGAGCACCGCGAAGCCGTCGCGACAGCCTCCAGGTGAGCCGGGGAGATTCACGATCAGCGTGTGCCCGCGAAGCCCTGCGACGCCTCGGGAGAGGAGCGCGTGCGGCGTACGGGCGCGCGCGTCCGCGCGGATCGCCTCGGCGATCCCCGGGGCCTTACGATCGATGACGGCGCGGGTGGCCTCGGGCGTGACGTCACGAGGAGCGAAGCCGGTCCCACCTGTTGTCAGAACGAGCAACGCATCGGACGCGAGCTCGGCGACGGCCTCCGAGATCTCCCCGTGCTCGTCCGCGACGACGCGGCGAGCGACCTCGAAGCCCTCGGCTCGCAGAAGCTCCTCGAGGACGGCGCCGCTCGTGTCTTCCCGCTCGCCGGCGTGCACGCCGTCCGACACCGTCAGGACGGCCGCCTTCAGACCTCCTCCTTCGTCTTCTCGACGAGCCGCACGTCGCCGATCCGCATTTCCTTGTCGATCGCCTTGGCCATGTCGTACACCGTGAGCGCGGCGATGGCCGCTGCGACGAGTGCCTCCATCTCGACTCCCGTCTGCGCAGTCGTCTCCGCGACGGCCTCGACGTCGATTGCCGTCTCGGAGACTTCCAGCCGAACCTCCACGTGCGAGAGAGGAAGCGGGTGGCAGAGCGGAATGAGCTCGGCCGTTCGCTTCGCGGCCATGATTCCCGCCAGCTGCGCGGTCACGAGCGCATCCCCCTTCGGCAGGTTGCGGATCGTCGCCGCGGTCGCGGACGCCATGTGGACCCGTGCCCGTGCGATCGCACGCCGCCGCGACAGCGGCTTTCCGCCAACGTCGACCATCCTGACCTCGCCGGCTTCGTCCACGTGCGAAAGCTCGTTCATGTCGCGATCGTAGACCGCTCGCTCGGTGGTGGCACATGCTGGGGGAACCTCCCGGTTGCCCCAGACCCCTTCCACTCGTCCGCTTGGCGGACAATACGCTCCGCGTCGCTATGCGTTTTCACGTGAAAACGCCTCGCCGCCCAGCTCCGCCCGCCCGGGCCGCACGAGTCCGGGAAGATCGAGGCTGAACACGGTTCGTCCAGGCTGGGACTCGAGCTGTACCGAACCGCGCATCAGCCGAGCGAGCTCCCGCGCGATCGCGAGACCGAGCCCGCTTCCGGACGCCCTGCCGCCCTCGACGCGATAGAACCGCTCGAATACGGCCTCCCGCTGCGCGAGCGGGACGCCCGGACCGTCGTCCACGACCTCGAGTCGTGCGCGAGTTCCGCGGCGCTGCGCTCGCGCGACGATCCGCGTTCCCGGCGGCGTGTGAACCAGCGCGTTGACCATCAGCGCGCGCCCGATCTGCATCACGCGACTCTCGTCCGCCATGCACCACACGTCCTCGCCCACGTCGGCGTCCAGGTCGTGCTCTGCGCCGATGGAGACGTGCTCGAGCTCCGCGACGAGGGTCCGGACGACGAGCGAGAGATCGACGGGCTCCCGCTCGACCCTGAGCTGACCGGCGTCGACGCGTGAGAGGTCGAGGAGGTCGGCGGAGAGCTTCGTCAGCCGGTCCACCTGGCCGCGCATGGTCTGGAGGAACTCCTCGCGGGTCTCCTCGTCGAGATCCTCGTCCGCGAGCAGCTCGAGAAATCCCCCCAACGAGAACAGCGGGGTGCGAAGCTCGTGTGAGGCGTTGGCGACGAACTCCTTCCGTGCCGTGTCGAGCTGCGCAAGCTGGACACGCATACGGTCGAACGCGACCGCCAGCTGGCCGATCTCGTCGTCGGCGCGATCGACGATCGGCGCGCCGAAGTCGCCGCTCGCAATCCGCTCCGCGGCCGTCTCGAGGCGCTCGACGCGACGCGCCAGCATGCCGGCCGCCGTGAGCCCGAGAACGAGCGCGAGCAGGAGCGCGAAGGCAGTCGCGAGCAGCAAGCGGCGCTCCACCAGCCTGACCGTCGCCAACGAGTCCGCGAGCGATGCGCGAAAGAGCACGACCGCTTCCGCGCCATGTGGGACGGCCACCTCTCCGAAGTCCCCGCTCGCGTCGACCACCCGGCCGCGCTCGACCTGGCCGGTTTCGACCGCGCGCAGGGCCGTCGGGTCCTGCGCGACGTCCCGCGAGCTCCGTCCTTGAGAGTCGGCTACCGCGGCGAGAGCAGGCGGCTCCGCTTTCAAGACGTCGAATGCGACGACTCGCGAGTTGGTCTGCACCGCGTAGTCCTCGACGGCGTCGTTCCACAGGAACGTGTCGTCCGGAAGCTGCTCCGCCAAAGGCACCGCCTGCTCCTCGAGCTCGTCGAGCCGCGCGTCGACGAGCTGCTTCTCGAGCGACGGGATGACGATCAGGTACGCGGTACCGAGCGCACCGGCGACGATCGCGACGAGCGCAAGGACGAGCCGCGCTCTGATCCCGCCGGGAATCCTCACGGGCCGATCTTCGGCCCGAGAGGGGGGAGGGGTGTGGGGAACCGGGAGGTTCCCCACGCTCTCAGGAAGAAGGGGGCGAGCCGAAGGCGAGCGTTCCTCACTCGGAGCGGAAGCGGTAGCCGGCCCCCCGGATGGTGAGGATCAGCTCCGGAGCACTGGGATCGCGCTCGATCTTCTCGCGCAGGTGGCGGACGTGGACGTCGATCGTGCGCGGTTCGCGGTAGTCGGCGCCACCGCGCAGACGTTCGAGCAGCTCGCGCCGCGAGAACACGACGCCGGGGCTCGATGCGAGCAGGACGAGCATCTCGAACTCGATGAACGTCAGCTCGGCCGCCTGCCCGCGAACCTCCACGGTGCGCCGAGGGAGGTCGATCCTCAGGTCTCCGCGCTCGATGAGCTCCATGCGCTCACGGCCGACGTGCGGCGCGGCGGCACGTCGCAGGAGCGCGCGCACGCGGCTCCGGAACTCTCGGATGGAGAACGGCTTGGTGATGTAGTCGTCAGCGCCGAGCTCGAGCCCGAGGACCTTGTCGAGCTCCTCCCCGCGCGCGGTCAGCATGATGATGGGGACGCTGCTCTGGCTGCGAAGGCGCTTGCACACCTCGAGACCGTCTATCCGTGGGAGCATGACGTCGAGCACCACGAGGTCGACGTCCTCCTCACCGAAGCGGCGTAGCGCCTCCTCGCCGTCGCGCGCTTGGACCACGCGATAGCCGTCGCGCTCGAGCGGGAACGTCAGGAGGGTCTGGATCGATTCCTCGTCGTCTACGAGGAGAATGGTCGAGGCGTTCGGCATCGAAGCGGGGGCCTGGCCCGGCGAGCGGCCTGCCCGCCTACTATAGCCCCGCGATGGAAGCGGCTCGCCCTCGAGGGCGGAGGCGGCGGGGTACCGTCGCAAGACCTCTCAACGCGCGCCTCGTCCGGGTCAGCTCGCTCGTCATCGTGCCGGCAGCGCTCGCGCTCCTGTTCTCTATCTCGACAACGGGGACGCTTCCACGGCCGACTCTCGATCCGCTGTTCGACGCCTCTGTCGCGACGGCGCTCGCCACCGAGCTCTCGACGGAGTTCCCATCGCGCGTCCCCGGCACCGACGAGGCCGCAGGCGCCGCGCGCTGGTACAGCGAGACGATGTCGGCGCTCGGGCTGACCGTCGAGGAGGACGTCTGGAGCGCGGATCTCGTCGACCTCGGCAAGGTGGAGCTTCGAAACATCGTGACGATCGTGCCAGGGCGGTCACAGGAGGCGATCCTCCTCGTCGCCCATCGCGACAACAGCACCGGTTATGGAGACAACGCGTCGGGCACAGCTGCACTCGTCGAACTTGCGCGGGGGTTTGCCCGGCAGGGAGACGTCCCCGCCCCGCTCCTCGAGCGGACGCTGATCTTCATCTCGACCGACGCTGGCGCGTACGGTGGAGCGGGGGCCGCGCACTTCGCCCGCACATCCCCGCTTGCCGACCAGGCGATCGCTGCGATCGTCCTGGACGGGATAGGAGGACGCGGGAGCCCGCGTCTCGTCATCTCCGGAGGCCATTCGAGCTCACCCGCGCGCACGCTGGTCAGCACGGCGTCGGCGCGGGTCACCGAGCAGGCCGGGCGGGCGCCGGCGATCCCGTCAGCGGTCTCGCAGCTCGTCGATCTCGGAATCCCGTACGCGGCGGGCCAGCAGGCGCCGTTTCTCGCCGAGGGTGTGGCGGCGGTCACGCTCACGACGGCAGAGCCGGGCCAGCCGAGCATCCCCGTAGGAGATCAGCCCGGTTCTTCCTCCGCGGAAGCCCTCGGACGGATCGGACGTGCAGCCGAGGCGATCGTGGGCTCGATCGACACGAGCGTCGGCGCGACCTTTCCCACCCGGGACAACCTGTTCCTCGGTGAGCGGGTGGCGAGCGGCTGGACAGTTCGGCTCACGCTGGTCGTCGGGGTCGTGCCGTTCGTGCTCGGTGTCCTCGACCTGCTCGTGCGGGGCAGGCGGCGGGGGCTGCCGCTCGCCCCGGGCGCACGCGCAGTGCGGGCACGCCTTCTCCTGTGGTTGTACGGGGGCCTGCTCCTGTGGATCGGGGGTATCACGGGTGTCTTCCCGACAGGCACCGCGCTCCCGCTTCCGCCGAGCTCGTCGTTCGTCGCGGACTGGCACGTCTCCGGGCTGGCTGTGCTCGCCGTTGCCTTCGCGCTCGGCTGGCTGGTCGCCCGCCGGCCGCTGGTCCCGACCTCTCGTCCGACCCCGGAGCAGCGACTCGCGGGCTATACCACGGCGCTCGCGTGGCTCGGCGCGGTTGCCGTGGTTGTGGCCTTGCTGAAGCCCTACGCGCTCGTGTTCCTCTTGCCCTCGCTCTACGCATGGGTGTGGCTTCCGCTTCGCCAGCGATTCTGGTCTCGCATCGGCGTCTACCTGGCCGGGTTGCTCGGTCCCGTCGTGGGTCTCTTGCTACTCGGGCATGAGGTCGGGCTCGGGCCGGCCGACACCGCGCTCTATGTCCTCGGGCTCGTGACGATCGGCTACGTCCCGCTCCCGAGCGTCCTCCTCGCGATCGCATGGCTGGCCGCGGCCGCGCAGCTCGCTGCCCTCGCATTCGGTCGCTATGCGCCTTACGCCGGCGGCGTCGAGCCGCCAGCCGCCGGGCCAGTTCGCAGCGCCCTCGCCGAGCTTCGACGCAGCGTCGCGCGGCGATCTCAGGCCAGGTCGAGGTAGCGCACCGCGCTGCCGGCCGGAACGTCGCCGGCGCCACGGGGGACGTGCACGAGCGCGTCCGCGGAAGCTGCACGCACGATCATGTGCGACTCCTGGCCGGTCACTGGCTCGAGAACGACGCCCTGTTCGTCGAAGTGCCGTCGGGCGCGAAGGAACTCGTCGCGTTGCTCGTTCCGGCGAAGAAGCATGTCGACTCGCCCCGCGTGAAAGCCGGGGGTGGGGTCGGGAAGACCCTGCAGGGCGAGCAGCGCGGGACGAACGAACACGAGCGCCCCGACAAGCGACGAGACCGGGTTCCCGGGAAGTCCGAAGACGAGCGTTCGGTCGCGCACGCCGAACGACAGCGGCTTCCCCGGCTTCACCGCGACGCCCCAGAAGACCTCCTCGACACCGAGCTCGGCCGCCACCCGCCTGACGAGATCGTGCGGCCCCATCGACACGCCGCCTGAAGACACGAGGACGTCGGCGGCAAGTCCGCGCTCGAGAGCGGCGCGGTGCTCGGCGTCCTCGTCACGAGCAACCGGAAGCAGGTCCAGCTCGGCGCCGGCGGGAGCGAGCGCCGCGGCGATCAGCCCGCGGTTCGACTCGTAGATCTGACCCGGCTCGAGCGTCTCGCCCGGCAACCGTAGCTCGCTTCCGGTGGCGAGGACGGCGACGCGCGGACGTCGTGAGCACTGGACTTCGGCGACGCCCGCAGCGGCAAGCGCGCCGATCTGCGCCGGGCCGAGCCGAACACCCGCCGGGACGACCACCGCGCCCTCGCGGACGTCGCCGCCACGCGGACGAATGTGCGCCTCGGGCCTTGCCGACTCGCCGATCCGAACCCTGCCGTTCTCCTCGACCGTCTGCTCCACGGGGACGATCGCATCCGCACCCTCGGGCACCGCACCCCCCGTCGCGATCGTGGCAGCGGCGCCGACCGGGAGCTCGACGGTGGAGGGCCTGCCGGCGGCCACGCTGAACGCGATCGGCAATGTCGCCGGTGTCTCTGTCGCGCGGACGGCGAAGCCGTCCATCGCCGAGCTCGCAAATGGAGGAAGGTCGACGCGCGCGAGAGCCGGCTCGGCGACGACCCTGCCTGCAGCCCGCTCGACGGGAACGGTCTCGGCCGGGAGCGGCATCGCGCGCACGAGGATCGCGGCCTGCGCCTCCTCGAGCGTCAGCAGGCTCTGCATCGAGGCTCTTAGGGGATCTCGGAGACCGGTGGCGGGCTCCTGGTCGAATCGGGCTCGACGGTCTCCGTCGTCTCGGTCTCCTCGGTCTCCTCGGTCTCCGGCGTGTAGCTCGGGTCGTACGTGAGCGCATACTCGCCCCGCGTGAACGGCTGCCACTCCGGCCAGACGTTCGGCTCGGGGAAGCTCCGCGGCTCGACGCCGTCGAGTGCGGGCTCCATGAACAGCCTCCAGATCTCGGCAGGGAAGCTGCCGCCGCTCACTGCGATCCCATGGACGTTCTCCATGGGGATCTCACCCCGCGTGTATCCGATCCAGACCGTCGTCGCGAGATCCGGCGTGTATCCGGCGAACCAGGCGTCCTTGTGCTCTTCGTTGGTCCCGGTCTTCCCGGCCGCGGGGCGGCCGAACGCAGCACGAGTCCCCGTTCCCGACTGCATGTTCTGCTCGAGGATCCTCGTCACGATCGCGGCTGTTCCCTCCGACACTGCGCGGCGTCGCTTGGGGACGCCCCAGCCGGCGTCCTGGTCCTCCTTGCCGCTCGGAAGCACGACCCGTCGGATCGCCATCGGCTCGGCGTAGACGCCGCCCGCCGCCAACGTCGCGTACGACGACGCGAGGTCGAGGGGCGAGACAGCGACCGACCCGAGCCCGATCGCCGGCACGTACGCGCCCCTGACGTCGAGCGTGGAGCGGACGCCCATCCTGCGGGCGGTTTCTGCAACCTTCTCGGGGGTGACGTCGAGCGTGAGCTGTGCGTACACGGAGTTGTCCGAGCGGATCGTGGCACTGCGGATCGAGCTCCATCCGTAGTAGTCGTTCGCGTACGTGTGAACGCACCACCAGCTCCCGTCGTCGCAGTTGCCGGCCGGGTGCACCTTGTAGGTGAACGGTGCGGAGACGTAGTAGGTCGAATCCGGGTTGACTCCCTGCTCGACGGCCGCCGCAAGCACGAACGTCTTGAAGGTCGAGCCGGGCTGCCGTCGTGCCTGGGAGACGAGGTTGAACTGGTTCTTGGGCTGGTTCGGAGCGATCGCCGCCATCGCCCTGATCGCGCCGGTGCGCGGGCTGATCGAGATGAGGGCGGCCGCAGGGTCGTCCGGCTCGGTCATCGTGTCGCGGATCGCTTGCTCGGCGAGCCGCTGGTAGCGCGGCCTGATCGTCGTGTACACACGCAAGCCGCCGGAGCGAACCGTCCCGGCCCCGTACACCTCGATGAGCTTGTCCCGCACGTAACCGAAGAAGTACGGCTCGCGGATCTGTGCGTAGAGCCTGCCGGGGCGAAGCGCGAGATCGGACTTGACGGCTCGCGTGTATCGGCGCTTGCTGATGACCCCGGTCTCGAACATCGCGCGGAGAACCGTTGCGCGGCGCGCTTCGGCTCGCCCCGGCGCCGTGAACGGGTTGTAGATCGAAGGCGCCTGCGTGAGCCCGGCGAGAAGTGCTGACTCGGACAGCGTCAGCTTCACCGCCGGCTTGGAGAAGAAGGTCTGCGACGCGGCCTCGATGCCGTACGCCTGGTTCCCGTAGTACACCTGGTTCAGGTACGTCGTCAGGATCCGGTGCTTCGTCCATGCGCGGTCGAGCTTCGTCGCGAGACAGGCCTCCTTGAGCTTCCGCTGCACCGTTCGCTCGCGGGAGATGTAGAGATTTCGCACCAGCTGCTGCGTGATCGTCGAGCCGCCCTCGACGATGCGGCCCGCCTTCACGTCGGCGACCGCGGCGCGCGCGATCCCTTCGATGTCGACGCCGTCGTGCGCGAAGAAGCGGCGATCCTCGACGGCGATCGTGGCCTTGCGAACCCACGTTGACATGCCGTCGGCCTGGACCGGCTGGCGATTGCGCTCCGCGGGGATCGACCCCAGCAGGCTCCCGTCGGCTGCGAAGAGGAACGAGTTCTGGCCGATCCGCACCGAGCGCAGCGAGCTCAGGTCGCACGACGACCCGTAGGCGAAGACCGCGGCGCCGCCTCCGATTCCCGCTGCGATCCCGACGAGCGCGACGATCGCAAGGCCCACCACGACGCCGCGGCGACGGCGTCGTCGCCGAGCGACGCGCTGATGCCGGCGACGCGGTCGCAGCGTGTCCGGATCGAGCGAGGGTCGGCTGCCTCGCGTCGGGCTCATGAAGGGATGCTAGCCACCCCCAGGTGGTTCGACAGGCGCGCCGATGCTCCCTCCGAACCGCGACACTGCATTTTCCGATGGAACCTGCAGAGACTTCGGTCGGGGCGCAGCGCCACCCCGGGCGACTCGTCGCGTGGCTGATCTTCGTGCTGGCTCTGACGGGGCTCTCCTATGCGGGCCGGCTCGGTGACACGGAGCCGCCGGAGGACATCGCCTACCGCTACTCGTACGCGATCGCGGCAGCCGTCCAGTACGCGGTCATGCTGGGCATCCTGCTCCTGATCGCCCGCGGCTTGCCCGTTCGCGAGCTCTTCGCGCTGCGCCCACCCAGGTCGTGGTGGAGAGCGCTGGGGCTCGCGGCGGTCGCCCTCGCCGCGATCTGGGCCGTAAGCGCCGCGCTTTCACCATTCCTGGACGCGACCGAGGAGCAGGGCCTCGTGCCGGACGAGTGGGACTCGAGCCGGGCGGGCGCATTCGCCGCGTTCTTCGTCGTCGTCGCATTCGTCGCTCCTGCGGTCGAGGAGCTGACCTACCGGGGCCTCGGGTTCTCGTTGCTCGCGCCCTATGGGACGACGCTCGCGATTCTGGCCACAGGCGTGCTGTTCGGCCTCGCCCACGGCCTCCTCGTCGCGCTACCAGTGCTGACGTTCTTCGGAATCGCCATCGGTTGGCTGCGGGCTCGCTCGGACAGCATCTATCCGCCGATGGCGCTCCATGCGACCTTCAATGCGACGGCGCTCGTGGTGTCGGTTGCCGGTCCGGGCTGAGAGGCCTAGACCGGTTCCTCCTCCTCGTCGTCGTCCACTTCCTCGTCGTCGTCCTCTTCACCCGTTTCCTCCAGGCTGGAGAGGAAGTCCTCGACGGTGACCGTCTCGAGGAACTTCCGGAACTCGGCCGGGTCGAGGTCCGAGAGGCTCGAAACCGTGACCAGGCGGGACTGCTCTTCGTCCTCCCCCTGGAAGTCGATTCCGGACTCGTCGACGACGTCGTCCGTGGCGAAGATCTGCGCGTCGCAGCGCACGGCGAGCGCGATTGCATCGGAAGGGCGCGAGTCGATCTCGACCTCGCGCCCGTTCTGAACGATCGTGATCCGCGCGTAGTACGTGTTCTCGCGGAGCTCGGTGACGGTCACGCGCACCACCTCGCCCTGGAGCTCGGCGACGAGCTCGGAGAGCAGGTCGTGCGTCATCGGCCGTGGCGGCGTCGCGCCTTGCAGCCGCATGAGGATCGCGGCGGCCTCGGCATGCCCGATCCAGATCGGGAGGAACTTGTCGTCGTCGGCCGTCTTCAGGAGCACGATCGGCTGCTTGCCGATCGGCTCGAAGCTCACGCCGTAGAGAGTCATCTCGCGCATGGCCGCCGGACCAATGGTAGTGACCGGTGCCGAGCACAGAGCCACCCGGCGGTCCAGAGTCGTGATGGGCGATCGTGGACTCGAACCACGGACCTCCGCCTTATCAGAGCGGCGCTCTAACCGACTGAGCTAATCGCCCGCTTCGGGGAACGGTCTCGCAATGTAGCGCAGCCCAGGCGTCACGGTGCTGCAGCCTCGAGGGTCTCGACGAGCTCGGCGAGCGCCGTCTCGTCCCGGAACTTGATCTGGAGTGCGCCGTTCACGATCGTCGCCGAGAGGCCTGTCAGACGCTCGGCCGCGGCTCGCGCGCGGTCCGCGAGCTCCGGGTCGACTGCGAGGGCCCTGCGCGGGCGGCGCTTCGCGCCGCCTTCCCGCGCTGCCCGCTCGGCGCTGCGAACGGTCAGACCCTCTTTCGCGATCCTGCGGGCGAGGCGACGGCGGGCGTCGTCGTCCGGGAGCGAGAGCACCGCGCGAGCGTGGCCCTCGGTGAGATCTCCGCGCGCGAGCATCCAGAGCACCTCCTCCGGAAGCTCGAGCAGCCGCAGGCGGTTGGACACCGCGGACTTGGAGCGGCCGACCTTCTCGGACACCTCTCCGAGGGAGAGCTCGAACTCGTCGACGAGCGACGCGTACGCGCGCGCCTCCTCGACCGGCGACAGTTGCTCGCGGGCGACGTTCTCGACCAGGCCGAGCAGGAGCGACTCGCCGTCCTCGACGTCACGGACGATTGCGGGGAGGGTGGGCATGCCCGCGGCCCGCGCGGCACGCCAGCGGCGCTCGCCGGCGACGAGCTCGAACCCGCCGTCGAGCCGTCTGCGGACGACGACGGGTTGCAGCACGCCCTGGAGCCGTATCGACGCTGCAAGGCCCGACGCGGCCTCGGGCTCGAACCGGCGCCTGGGCTGCCGCGGGTTCGGGTGGATCGTCTCGACCGGAAGATGCAGCAGCTCCGGCTGCCCGGCTTCGCCCAGCAACACCTCGAGCCCTCGCCCGAGGCCCCTTCGCTCCTTAGGAACGCTCGACAAGCTCCAT
Organism: uncultured Actinomycetes bacterium; assembly: GCA_963721795.1. Lineage (GTDB taxonomy): Bacteria > Actinomycetota > Thermoleophilia > Gaiellales > Gaiellaceae > GMQP-bins7. Next base: position 6,771 of record CAVRLT010000003.1, on the reverse strand, counting down.
CGCCACCTTCCAGTAGGCCTCCGCGCCGGCAGAGCGCCGGTCGTAGGCGATCGCAGGGAGCCCGTGACTCGGCGCCTCGGCCAGTCGGACCGAGCGGGGGACCGTCGCCCGGAACACGAGGCTCCCGAAGTGCTTGCGAAGCTCGGACTCGACTTGGGCCGAGAGCCGCGTCCTCCGGTCGGCCATCGTCAGGAGGATCCCCGCGACCGCGAGTGACGGATTCAGCCGCGCCTTCACGAGGTTGATCGTTCCCATGAGCTGCGAAAGACCCTCGAGCGCGTAGTACTCGGCCTGGACGGGCACGATCGTCCGGCCCGCAGCCGCGAGCGCGTTCACCGTGAGTGGCCCGAACGACGGGGGGCAGTCGAGGAACACGAACGAGTAGTCGTCGAGGGCGCCTCCGAGCGCCTCGGCGAGATAGCGCTCGCCTCCTTCGCGCGTCGAGAGCTCGACCTGCGCTGTCGCCAGTGTGCTCTTGGCCATCACGACGTCGAGGTTCGGAAACGGTGTCGGCCGTACGAGCGTGGCCAACGGCGTGCCGTCCAGGAGGTCGTGAGTCGACGCGCCGTTGGCCTGCATCCCGAGCCCCGAGGTCGCATTCGCCTGCGGGTCGAGGTCGACCAGGAGCACGCGCTCGCCGGCCTCCGCGAGGCAGGCGCCGACATTGACCGCGGTCGTCGTCTTGCCGACGCCGCCCTTCTGGTTCGCGACTGCGTAGACCCTTGTCGTGCGCAAGACCGGTGATCTGCTAGCGCGGGATCCCCGGTCGCGCGGAAACCCTGGTGCGGGCACGTGCTCACGCTAACGATGGGGCCGGACGCCTCCCGCTAGCTTCGTCTCCAACCTTGTGGCTCAGAGCCACGAGGTCTCGTCTCACGCGAGCGGTCGTTTCTTCGCCATCCCGCTCTTCCTCGGAAACCCGGGCGGTGTTGGGCCGAGCTTCCGCAGGACGAGCAGGCCCGCGGGGCCCGGTTCGAGCGATCCGGCAAGCCTTTCGGCGACAGCGCCCACTCGTTCGGGCTCGGCGGTCTTTCCGGCCCACAGGATCGCGATGCCTCCCTGCTGAACTAGCGGGAGGCAGAGCTCTGCGGCGACCGGCGGCTTGGCCAGCGCCTTCGCGAGAGCGACTCCGAACATCTCCGTCGGCTGCTCCTCCGCGCGGCCCCACGTCACCTCGACGTTCGGAAGCTCGGCTGCGAGACCGCTCAGGAACTCACACTTGCGCCGCTCGGCTTCGAGCAACGTGAAGTCGCGGTCGGGAAGCGTCACGGCGAGAGGGATTCCGGGGGAGCCTCCGCCCGAGCCGACGTCGACGACCGCGCCCGGCGTCGCCTCGACCAGCGAGACCGCGCGCAGAGCGTCCTCGAGCAAAACGCGACGTGCGGCCCCCGAGTCATCGAGCCCGGTCAGGCCGGGCGTTGACAGCACGTCCTCGAGCCAGCGCTCGAGGAAGCCTCGGCTCATGTCAGTCGGCGGAGTGCCGCGGCAGGACGACGACGTAGCGGTTCGGCTCGGAGCCCTCGCTCTGCGTCTCGACCTCGGGATCGTCCTTCAACGCCTCGTGCACGATCTTGCGCTCGATCGGCGTCATCGGGTCGAGCTCGACCGCGGAGCCGGTGGCCGATGCCTGGCGCGCGGATCGGTTCGCGACCGCTTCGAGCGACGCTGCGCGGCGGGCCCGGTAGCCGGCCGCGTCGACCACGACCGTATGCTCCTCGCCCTCCGCCCGCACGACCGCGTTCGCCAGGTACTGAATGGCGTCGATCGTCTGGCCGTGCTTCCCGATGAAGAGGCCGAGATCCTCGCCCGAGCACGTCACCGTGACGACGCCGTCTCGCTCGTTGGCTGAGACGGTGACCGTCGCACCGATCGCAGTCGCGATGCGCTCGACGAACTCGCGGGCGTCGTTCGCAGGCCCGCTCGCCTCCGCGCTTGCGGCGTCGCCTCCTGGCGCCTTCGCGATGACGCGCGCCGGCGAGTAGCCGACACCGAGAAGCCCACGCTCGCCCTCCGCGAGGATCTCGAACTCGACCTGCTCGCGGTCGAGGCCCGGGAGAAGCCGCTCGAGCTCGCGGAGCGCAGACCACTTGGCCTCCCCGACCGTCTCGCCACTCGCCTCGATCCGAACGTCGGTCGCGTCGGTCATCGCTTCCGACCCCCGCCGCCCTTCTTCTTCTTCACCCGGCGGGGCGGTCCCGTCCGAGCCGGGGCAGGCGCAGGCGCGCCGTCCGCTACCGAAACGGCGTCGGCTTCGGCCGCGGGCTGCGCCTCCTTCGGCGCGGTTCGGCTCGACCGTTTGGGAGGGGGCACAGGCCGCGGCATCTGCCGGCGCGTGATGAGCCCCTGCCCGGTCGTCCACAGGTTGGTCGTGAGCCAATAGATCATCAGCCCCGTCGGGAAGCTGAGGATGAAGGGGATGAAAACGATCGGGAGCAACATGATCATCCAGCGCTGGGCGGCGCTCTGCATCGACGTCGACATGAGCCACGTCGACGTCAGCTGGCTGATGACGTAGACGACGAGGAGCACCGGCCCGAATCCGTCCTTCGTCGGCTCGGTGATGTCGATGAGGTTGAGCCACTCGAGCGTCGTTTGCTCGAACCTGCCGTACACCTCGTCCTCGAAGTCGCGGAGGACGAAGAAGAGCGCGATGAAGATCGGGATCTGGAAGACGATCGGAAGGCACGACGCGTACGGGTTGATCTTGTTCTCCTTGTAGAACTTCATCAGCTCTTCCGACTGCTTCTGGCGGTCCGCCTTGTAGCGCTGCTGGATCGCCTTCATCTCCGGCGCGTGGATCTGGAGGCTCTGCATCGAGTGGATCTGCCTGATCGCGACCGGGACGAGGAGCATCCGCACGATCACGGTCAAGGCGACGATCGACCACGCCCACGTCAGGCCGCCCGTCTCGTGGAGCCAGATCAGGACCTCGGTCAGGAGGTTCTCGATCGGGGAGAGGATCCCGCCGACGATCACGTCTTCGTCCTCCGCGAGCGGAAGAGCGGAAAGAGCTGCTGGTCACGCACGTAGTCGACGCCGCCGTCACTCCACGGGTTGCAGCGCAGGAGTCGCCAGCCGGCGAGCACGGTGCCGCGCACGAGGCCGACCTCGCGAAACGCGTCGAGCGCGTACTGCGAGCAGCTGGGGTGGTACTTGCACGTCCCGCTCGGCGTGAGGAGGCCGAAGGTCCACCGCCACAGATGCACGAGCGCGATCCCTGCGTACTTCACGATCCCACCCGCTCGAGCACGCCCGCGACCTCCGCGGTCAGCCATTCCGGGCCGCGAGCATTCGCGGGCTCCGCCAACCCTGGGCGAGCGACGAGAACGTAGTCGTGCCCGCGCGGTACCTCCTCGAGAAGCTCGCGCCAGGTCTCCCGCAGCAACCGCTTCACCCGGTTGCGTTGCACCGCGGAACCGACCGAGCGCGGGACGGCGAGGCCGAGGCGTGGCTCGCCTCCCTCGTCCTCCTCGCGCGGGAACCAGTGCAGGACGAGGTACCGCGTCGACGCGGACGTGCCGCGTCGGTACACGGCGTCGAAGTCGCGCGACCGCGACAGCCTGTTGCGGCGATGCATCTGCCGCGCCTTTACGCAGAAAGGCGCTTGCGCCCTCTCGCGCGGCGGCGCTTCAGGATCGCGCGCCCCCCGCGTGAGGACATCCGCGCTCGAAACCCGTGCCGTCTCTTACGGCGGCGGACGTTCGGCTGGTAGGTGCGTTTCACGATTCTCGAGTGGTCGCAAAGAGGGCAGGCGGGCGAGAGCGGCCAGTATAGCGACGTCCTCCGGCTCGACGTTTTCCACAGTCGCGACGGCCGGGCGTGCTTCGGAAACTGCTGCTCAGGCGAATCCTCAGTTGCCTCTGGAGAGAACGAGATTGCTGCTTTCCACACCTGTGGAAACTTGTGTGGGAACACGTAAAATCCCTGCAAAACAGCGTCTCTTCGTCCACATCGGGCGGCTTGGCGTGGTCGTTGAGCCGGCTCGAAAACGCTGCTATGCTCGCCGCCTTCCCTTAAACCCCTACACACTCCGAGGACGGGTGGATCACGCGACGGAACTCACCGCCGAAGGCCTCTGGAACGCGATCTCCCGCAACCTGAGAGAGACCCTCAGCGAAACGACCTATGAGACGTGGTTCGGCAACGCCGAGCCACGCTCCCTCGACGATGCGCGGCTCGTCGTCGTCGTGCCGAACGACTTCACGCGCGACTGGATCGAGGGCCATTTCCGGAGCTTCATCGCCGGCGCGGTTCGGGAGGCGTCCGGGCGCGAGGACTTGGCCGTGTCGATCGCCATCGGGGAGAGCACGCGGGAGAGCACCCGTCAGCCGGCGCGGCCTGCTCAAGTCGCCGTGGAAGGATTGACCCGCGAGCCCGAGCTCCAGGACCGCGACTCGGCGGAGCTCGAGCTCAACAAGAAGTACACCTTCGACCTGTTCATCATCGGATCGTCCAACCGCTTCGCCCATGCAGCCGCCCTCGCGGTGGCCGAGGCCCCCGCGCAGGCCTACAACCCGCTCTTCATCTACGGCGGCACGGGACTCGGCAAGACCCACCTCCTGCAGGCGATCGGCCACTACGTGCGCCAGCACTCGCGGAGGCTCACCCGCCGATACGTGACGAGCGAGACCTTCATGAACGACTTCATCGACTCGCTCCGGGACAAGCGCATCGAGGGGTTCAAGCGGCGGTATCGCAACTACGACGTCCTCCTGATCGACGACATCCAGTTCTTCGAGGGCAAGGAGCGCATTCAGGAGGAGTTCTTCCACACGTTCAACTCGCTCTACGAGGGCGGCGCGCAGATCATCATCTCGTCCGATCGCCCACCGCGCGAGATCGCGACGCTCGAGGAACGGCTGCGCTCCCGGTTCGAGTGGGGGCTCATCACGGACATCCAGCCTCCCGACCTCGAGACCCGCATCGCGATCCTGCGCAAGAAGGTGAACACCGAGCAGATCGCGGTCACGGATCCCGAAGTGCTCACCTTCATCGCAGGGCGCGTGTCGTCGAACATCCGCGAGCTCGAGGGCGCACTGACGCGTGTCGTCGCCTTCTCGTCGCTGACCGATCGGGCGATGACGGTCGAGCTCGCCGAGCACGTGCTCAAAGACGTCTTCCCTCAGGGCGATGCAGCGCCCGCAGTGACGATCCCGCGCATCCAGGAGGCGATCTCCGAGCGCTTCGGCGTCACGCTCGAGGAGCTCGTCAGCCCGCGCCGCTCTCAGTCCGTCGCGTACCCACGGCAAGTCGCCATGTACCTCTCGCGTGAGCTCACCGACTCGTCTCTCCCGAAGATCGGCAAGGAATTCGGCGGACGCGACCACACCACGGTGATGCACGCGAACTCGAAGATCACGCGTCTCATCCGCGAGGACCGCTCTGTGTACAACCTCGTGCAAGAGTTGACCGCGCGCATCAAGCAGGCCCGCTGAAGTTGGGGATTCCGCGAAGAGCCGGCTGGAGCCCTGTGGGAAGTGTCCATGCGGACCCCCAGCCCGCTCCACCGGCGTTTTCCCCGCTCGTACGGCAGAATGCCCACGTCTTCCACCTCATTCACACTCCTACTAGTTCTACGAGCTCTTTTCTCTAAGTAATGAACACAGACCTAGCCGAGACGACGGAGATCCGCGCCACCTGCTCGACGGAGGATCTGGCAACCGCGCTCGGGGTCGTCGCGCGCGGCCTCTCGACGCGGGGCGCCGTGCAGGTTCTGAGTGGGATCCTCCTCCGCGGCGAGGAAGGCACGCTCTCGTTGTCGTCGACCGACATGGAGATCTCGTTGCGGGCCACTGTCGCTGGTGACATCGCCGGAGACGGTGGCGTCGTGGTTCCGGGCCGGCTGCTGACCGACCTCTGCCGGCTGCTTCCCGACGACATGGTGACGCTGACGTACGAGGAAGGCGAGGGCGTGCTCGGCGTCACTTCCGGGAGTCACGCGTCGCGACTGAACGTGTACAGCGCCGAGGACTTCCCACGGCTCCCACCGACCGACATTCCGCTCCACACGATCGCCGCACCGTCGCTGCTCGCGACCATCGAGAAGGTCGCGCGGGCGGCGTCTCGCGACGAGTCGCGCCCTGTCCTCACCGGCATCCTCGTCCAGTTCGAAGGCGACCGGCTGACCATGGCGGCCACGGACTCGTATCGCCTGGCCGTCAAGGAGACGGGGCTCGAGGAGAGCGGGCCCGAAGCTCGACGCGATCATCCCCGCCCGCGCGCTGCAGGAGCTCGCTCGCCTGGCTGGGGGCGCGGACGAGGTCCGGCTCGGCGTGCACGAGAACCACGTGATCTTCGAAGCCGCAGGCGTGTGGCTGACGAGCCGCAGGATCGACGGGCAGTTCCCGAACTACAAGCAGCTGCTCCCGGAGACCTTCGAAGCCGAGATCACGACCGCGCGTTGAGCCGCTCCTCGAAGTCATCCGCCGTGCAAGCGTGCTGGCACAGCGAAACGCACCATTGCGGCTGCGCTTCGCGGAAGGCGAGCTGACGGTGTCCGCGCAGACCCAGGACATCGGCGAGGCGCACGAGTCGCTTCCCATCGACTTCACCGGCGACCCGCTCGAGATCGGATCCGTCCCCGACTTCCTTCGCGACCGCCTCGAAGCAGTCGCCGACGAGACGGTCCAGATCAAGCTGATCAACCCGCTTCGCCCCGCAGTGCTCTCTGCCCCCGACGCGACTTCTCGTACCGGATCATGCCGATTCGGCTTCCTGACTGAGTACCGGCGCAGTGGGCGGCCTGACCGTCCGAGAAGTCACGCTGAGGGA
>CAVRLT010000002.1:0-47865 GCA_963721795.1 uncultured Actinomycetes bacterium | reverse complement strand
CCCGACACCATCGCTCTTCACCGATCTCAGCACCACCGACGGAACCCCGAACAACGTCCTCGCCACCCGCGTGCACAACTTCTGGGACCGCGGCCTGCTCGGGATGGCGCTGCATCCCAACTTCCCGACGACGCCCTACGTGTACGTGCTCTACACGCACGACGCGGCGATCGGCGGCACCGCGCCGCGCTGGGGCACCGCCGGTGCGGTCTCGGACGGCTGTCCGACCCCGCCGGGCCCGACCTCGGACGGCTGCGTCGTGAGCGGCCGCCTCTCACGCCTCCAGGCCGCCGGCAACGTGATGACCGGCACCGAGCAGGTGCTGGTCGAGGACTGGTGCCAGCAGTACCCCAGCCACTCGATCGGGACCGTCGAGTTCGGTCCCGACGGCGCCCTGTACGCGAGCGCCGGCGACGGGGCCAGCTTCAACTTCGCCGACTACGGGCAGGACGGCAGCCCGCTCAACCCCTGCGGCGATCCGCCCGGCGGCGTCGGCGCGGCGCTGACGCCGCCGACCGCCGAGGGCGGCGCGCTGCGGAGCCAGGACCTGCGCACGTCCGGCGACCCGGTCGCGCTCGACGGATCGATCATCCGGGTCGACCCCACCACCGGCGCGGCGCTGCCCACCAATCCGCTCTTCGGCGAGCTCCGACGCGAACGCGCGGCGGATCATCGCCTACGGCCTGCGCAACCCGTTCCGCTTCACCTTCCGTCCGGGGACGAGCGAGCTCTGGATCGGCGACGTCGGCTGGAACGAGTACGAGGAGATCAACCGCGTCCTCGAACCCGACCGACGCGACGGTCGAGAACTTCGGCTGGCCCTGCTACGAGGGCAACCCGAGGCAGCCGGGCTACGACTCCGCCAACCTCACGATCTGCGAGAACCTGTACGGCAACCCGAGCGCGGACACCAAGCCGTTCTTCGCCTACCACCACGCGAACAAGGTCGTCCCCGGCGAAGAGCTGCCCGACCGGCAGCTCCTCCATCTCCGGGCCTCGCCTTCGAGTTCGCGCCGCAGGCGTCAGCTACCCGGCCGACTATCAGGGCGCGCTCTTCTTCGCCGACTACTCGCGCGACTGCATCTGGGCGATGAAGAAGAACGGCAACCCGCATCCCGTCGCCGGGCAGCATCGACACCTTCGTCGCCGGAGCGGCCAACCCCGTCAACATCGAGTTCGGCCCCGACGGCAACCTCTACTACGCCGACTTCGACGGCGGCACGATCCGGCGAGGTCGAGCCACGCTCCTGCGCCGCCGCCGCCGAACGCCTACCTGAGCGACCTCACCTGGACGTCGATGACCAACGGCTGGGGCCCGTCGAGAAGGACAAGAGCAACGGCGAGTCGCCCAGGGCGACGGGCGACGCTCACCCTGAACGGCACGACCTTCGCCAAGGGCCTTGGCGCGCACGCCGCCTCGGACGTTCGCTACGTCCTGGGCGGAAGCTGCACCGCTTCATGGCCTCGGTCGGGGTCGACGACGAGGTCGGCGCCGAACGGCTCGGTCGTCTTCCAGGTGTACGCGGACGCGACCAAGGTCTACGACTCGGGCTGATGACGGGGGCGACGGCGACCAAGACGATCGACGTCTCGATCGCAGGAGCGAGCGAGCTGCGGCTCGTCGTCGACGGACGGCGGCGACGGCATCAACTCCGACCACGCCGACTGGGCGCTCGCGCGCATCGAGTGCTCGGGTGGCGGCGGTGGCTCGGTCTCCTTCGGACCTCCGCTAAGCCTGCCCGCGGGCACGAACCCGCACGGGGTGGCGATGGCCCAGCTCGACTCGAACGCCGACGCTCGACCTCGTCGCCGTCAACACGATCTCGAACACCGCCTCGGTCTGGCTCGGAAACGGAAACGGCACCTTCGGCGCGCGCACCGACTTCGCGACCGGCTCCCAGCCGAAGCAGGTCTCGGTCGGCGATCTGAACGGAGACGGACGCCAGGATCTGGTCAGCGCCAACCAGGGAGCAGCGAGCGTGAGCGTGCTGCTCGGAAACGGGGCGGGCGGCTTCGGGGCGAAGGTCGACTACACCGCCTGCTCCGGCACGCACGAGACCGCGCTCGGCCACTTCAACGGGGACGGCGCGCTCGACCTGATCGCCGCCTGCTGGGGCGGAAGCGTCGTCAGCGTGCTGATCGGAAACGGCGACGGCTCCTTCGATCCCAAGGTCGACTACGCCTCCGGCTCCGCCCCGCACTCGGTCGTGGTCGGGAACTTCGACTCCGACGGGATTCTCGACGCCGCGGTTGCCAACCTCTCGAGCTCCAGTGTGAGCGTCCTCAAGGGACAGGGCAACGGCACCTTCGGCCCGAAGGTCGACCACGGAGTTGGCTCCGGACCGCATTCGATCCGAACGGGCGATCTCGATGGTGACGGGAGGCTCGATCTCGTGACCGCCAACCAGGGCCTCGAACACCGTCAGCGTGCTCAAGGGGCTCGCCAACGGCACCTTCGCCAATGCCCTCAGCTACCCGACGGGCTCGGTGCCGAAAGGCGTCGCGATCGCCGACCTCTCCGGGGACGGGCGCCTGGACGTCGTCACCGCCAACACCGCCGGGAACTACCCCGACAACTGCTGTCAGCCTGGCGGGAACACGATCAGCGTCCTCCTCGGCTCGGGTACGGGCAGCCTCTCCTCCCCGATCCCCTTCACGGTCGGGAACTCCCCGTTCGCGGTCACCACCGGCGATCTCGACGGCGACGGCGACCGCGATCTCGCGACCGCCAACTGGCACTCGAACAACGTGACGGTGCTCCTGAACACGACGGCTGGCGGCAGCAACCAGCCCCCCGTCCCGGTGATCGACACCCCGGCCTCCACCCTGACCTGGAAGGTCGGCGACACGATCTCCTTCTCGGGCCATGCGACCGACCCCGAGCAGGGAACGCTCCCCGCCTCCGCGCTGTCCTGGACGCTCCTCCTGCAGCACTGTCCGTCGAACTGCCATACGCACACGATCCAGAGCTGGCCCGGCGTGGCCGGCGGCTCCTTCAACGCCCCCGACCACGAGTACCCCTCTCATCTGGAGCTGAGGCTGACCGCAACGGACCAGGGAGGCGCATCGGGGACCACCGAGCGTCACGCTCCGACCCCAGACCGTCGATCTGACGTTCGCGTCCGCTCCATCCGGGCTGCAGCTGACGGTCGGCGCGACGACGTCGACGACCCCGTTCGACCGCACCGTCATCGTCGGCTCCGCGAACTCGGTCAGTGCATTGACGCCGCAAGTCCTCGGCGGCACGACGTACGTCTTCTCGTCATGGTCGGACGGAGGCGCCCAGAGCCACACGATTGTCGCTCCTGCGGTGCCGACGACCTTTACGGCGGTCTATACGGGGAACGGGCCGCCGGTGAACACCTCGCTCCCGCGGGTCCGACAATCGTCGTCCTACCCGCCGGTGCTCACGGTCGGAAACGGCGGCTGGACCGGCGCGACGCCGATGACCATGACGTACCAGTGGCTTCGGTGTACGACGTTGGACATCGCGTCGTGCGCGCCGATCGCGGGTGCGACTGCCAAGTCGTATGTTCCCGGTCCCGGCGGACGTCGGACTCAGGCTCCGAGCGCACGTCACCGCCACGAACGCCCTCGGATCCGCCTCTGCCACGTCCGAGCCGTCCCAGCCCTACTGAAGGGGAACGGCGGTACGTCCGATATCCTGAGCGGCCCCGCGCGGAGAAGTGGCCGAGTGGCTGAAGGCGGCGCCCTGCTAAGGCGTTAGGTGGGGAAAACCCTGCCTCGAGGGTTCGAATCCCTCCTTCTCCGCCTGATCTTCCTACGCAGCTTCGGGCACGGGCTCGACCGTCTCGGTGCTCGCGCATCCTGCCGGTAGACGACGAGTCCCGACCAGTCCGGCGATCGCAGGTACCGCGCCCGCGAGGAAGAGCGTCCAGCGCGCGCCGATCGCGGCGATGAGAAGTCCTCCGAGGACGAGCGCGACCATCTCCGCGCCGTTCCGCAGCGCGTTGTAGGCCGCGAAGGCTCGCCCGTGCAGGCGGGCCGGAACGCGCTGGTGCATGAGCGTCCGGATCAGGACGTTCTTCGTCCCGTGCGCCGCGCCGCCCACGACGTAACAGGCGAGCGCAAACGTGAACACCAGAGGAAGGGTCGGTGCGGCCAAGGCCGATGCTTTGGACGACGATCGCGACGAGAGCGGCACCCGCGAGCGCGCTCGTCGGGACTCGCCTCGCCAGCAGCAGGCCTCCGAGAGCCATCCCGGCGAACCAGCTCGTCCAGAGCGCTCCGAAGCCGGCGTCGCCGACCTCGAGGAAGTCCTTCGCGAAGAACACCTCGGCCGGCGCCGATGCGGTCATGAAGAGCAGCGACGCGAAGGCGACGACCATCACGACGCGGAGGATCCGGTCACGGTGCAAGAACACGATTCCGTCGCGCGCCCGCCCGAGCGGCTCGTCGGTCTCTGTCTCCTTGCCGACCCGCTGACGCACCAGCGCGACTGCAGCGGCGATGGCGAGGAAGCTGGCGGCGTTCACGAGCAGGGGCAGGCTCGTCCCGCCGACGCCGACCAGGATGCCGCCGAGCAGCGGGCCGGCGGCGAACCCGGCAAAACGAGCGGTCTCCACGTGAGCGTTCGCGACCGGAAGACGCTCCTCGCTGACGACGGTCGGGACGAGAGCGAACTCGGCGGGCTGGCTCACGGCGTTCGCAGTGCCCAGGAGCGCGGTGAGGACGAGCAAAGGAACGAGGTCGCCGGTGAACGCGAGCGCGGTCGCGACAACCGCCTGGGCGACCGATGCGATGACGACCACGCGGCGCGTGTCGAACCGGTCTGCGAGCAGACCCACCGGTCCGGCGAAGACGACGAGCGGAGCCCAGAGCGCGATGAAGAGCGCAGAGACCGCGAGCCCCGAGCCGGTGCTCTCCTCGAGATGGAGTGCGAGGGCGGTGACTGCAACCCAGTCGCCGAGCGCGGAGAGAAAGACCGCGCCCACGAGCAGCTGCAGGTTGCCGCGGTGCACGCGGCGGTCAGTCGTGGATGCGCGCGATGAGCTCCTCGCGCTTCAAGACCTTCACGTCGATCCCGCCGAGGCGAACGTCGTAGCCCGCGTCGCGCGGATACAGCACCTTGTCGCCCGCGTCGACGCCGGTCGCGTCGCTCCCAACTGCGGTGACGATCCCGGTTCGGCACGGCGCGGCCTCGGCCGCCGATGCAGGAAGGATGAGGCCGGCGCGCGTCTCCGTCTCGTCCGACACGGGCTGGATGACGACGAACTCGTCGAGCGGCTCGAGCGTGACGTCGACGCTGCGGGACTCCTCGATCACGGCACTAACGATACGTCGAAGCCGCGACGAGCGCCGCCGCAGTTCTTAACAGTGCCTGGCACTGTTAAGTGAACGATTGCGTGCCGAGTTGTCCACAGAGGCGGTGTCAGGCTTGAGCCTGACACCGCCTCGACTACAGTCGCCCCGCGTCGACGATCCGCTGGAGGAACTGCTGCGTGCGCGGCTCGCGCGGCGCGCCGAAGATCTGCTCCGGCGGGCCTTCCTCGAGGAGCACTCCCTCGTCGAGGAAGCAGACGCGGTGGGCGACGTCGCGGGCGAAGCCCATCTCGTGCGTTGCGATCAGCATCGTCATGCCCTCGACCGCGAGCTCACGGATGACCTCGAGCACCTCGGCCACGAGCTCGGGGTCGAGGGCGCTCGTGACCTCGTCGAGTAGGAGCAGTCCCGGTTGCATGGCGAGCGCGCGCACGATGGCCACGCGCTGCTGCTGGCCGCCCGAGAGGCGGTCCGGGTACTCGTCGCGCTTGTCCGCGAGCCCGAACCGGCGCAGTAGCTCGGTCGCGCGAGCCTCGGCCTCTGCCTTCCCGAGTCGCAGCGCCTTGCGCGGCCCGAGCGTGACGTTCTCGAGCACGGACATGTGCGGGAAGAGGTTGAACGCCTGGAACACGATCCCGATCCCACGCCGGACGCGGTCGACGTCGATGCCCCGCGCAGTGATCTTCCTCGCCCCGGAGCACGATCCGTCCCTCCTCGATCGGCTCCAGGAGGTTGATGCAGCGCAGCAGCGTCGACTTCCCCGACCCCGAAGCGCCGATCAGGCACACGACCTCGTGCTCGGCGAGCTCCAGGTCGATTCCGCGGAGCACCTCGAGCTTGCCGAACGACTTGTGCAGGCCCTCGATCGTCAGGGCCTGCGCGTTGCTCACGTCGCCACCCCGCCGGCTTGACGCCGCCGCCGGTCGCGGGCGACGAGCCAGTCCGTGAAGCGCGCGAGCGGGATCGTGATCGCCACGAAGAGGGTGGCGGCGACGAGGTAGTAGCGTGCCGTTGAAGGCGGCCGCCTCGTTGATCTGCGTCTGCCGGAGGACTTCGACGACACCGAGCACGCTCACGAGAGCGGTGTCCTTCTGGAGCCCGATGAAGTCGTTCAGCAGCGGCGGGATGACCCGGCGGACCGCCTGGGGGATCACGACGAAGCGCAGCGACTGGACGTGCGTCAGCCCGAGCGAGCGCGCGGCCGCGTCCTGACTCGGATGCACCGACTCGATTCCCGCGCGGTACACCTCCGACACGTACGCCGTGTACACGAGGACGAGCGAAACGACCGCCCAGAACACCTGCGACGTCGGGACGCCCTCGATCCCGAGTGCGGGCATCCCCGTTCCCGAGCATCAGGATGACCAGGATCGTCGGCACGCCGCGAAAGAAGTCCGTGTAGACGATCGCGAGCGCGCGGATCGGGAAGAAGACCGGGCCTGGAAGGCTTCGGAGGACCGCGAGACCGAGCGCTGTGACGAGGATGATCGCCTCGGCGATCACGAAGATCCTGACGTTGATCAGGAAGGCTCCGGGCGATCTCCGGGAACGACTCCCGGTACTTCTGCCAGTCGAGGAAGTAGGCCTTGAACGCCTCCCAGCCGGGCGACTGCGTCGCGAGGAGCGCGAGGAGCGCGAGGAAGACGATCGTGCTTACGACCGCGATCGCCACGCCCCGCCCCGGGCCGGAGCGGGGCGTGCGGAAGGTCAGGATCCGGGAGCTGCGGTCGCCTTCCAGCGCGCTACCTGAGGACGCGCAAGCCGCCGCCGGTCGGCAGGGCCAGCGGTTCTGGATCTGCTTGATCGTCCCGTTCGCCCAGAGGCGGTTCAGCGCCCGGTTCACGCATCGCCGGAGCGAGCTGCCCTTCTCGAAGACCATGCCCGAAGCGCTCTCGTCCTCCTCGGTTCGCGAAGCGGCCGACGATCACGCCATCATCGAGCTGCACGCCCGTCACGTAGAACGCCGTCGGGAGGTCGACGACGATGCCGTCGATCTGACCGTTCTTCAGAGCCTGCACGGCGAGGTCGTTCGTGTCGTATGACGAGAGGGCTGCTGGGACGGCCTGATGTAGTTGGCGATGTACTGGTAGCTCGTAGTGCCGAGCTGAGCTCCCAGGCGGAATTGCTTGAGATCCGCGACCGAGCGTCGCCCGAGTGATGGCAGTACCCTCCCGTCCGACGAGCGACTGGTACACGAAGTAGTAGGCGTTCGAGAAATCGACCGTCCTTCGCGCGCTCAGGCGTGTACGAGACCTGCGCGAGGTAGAAGTCGAAGTTCTTGTTCCCCGGGCGGTACGACTGCGCAAAGCGGACCACGCGCCAGTCCACCTGGCGCTTGGCGAAGCCGAGCTGCTGTGCGACGGCATAGGCGACAGCGGACTCGTAACCCTGGCCGGAGTAAGGATTCGACGTCTTCCAGGGCTTGCGAGTCTGGCCACCGCCCCACCACGGCGGGAAGGCCGGGTTGTCGGTGGCGAGCGTCAGACGTCCGTCCTCGATCAGGTCGAGATTCGCCTTGGCGCACGCGCCGGCTTGGCCCTGCGCTTCCGGGCCGCCGGTCGCCGTCGCCGCCAGCGCGAGACGCGAGTGACTGCGAGAACGACGACCGAGCAGAAGCGCGCGCATCTGACCGCCCTCCTAGTCCGGGAAAGGCGCGGCGAGCGTAGCACCGCTGGAGCGTGCCGCGCATGGCTTCGCCCATTCGTCGAGCTCGAGGTGGGGGAGCGGGTCGTCAAGGTGACGAACCCGGACAAGGTGCTCTTCCCGAAGGCGAAGAAGACGAAGCGCGACCTCGTCGACTACTACATCGCGGTCGGGGACGGCATCGTGCGCACGCTGTACGAGCGGCCGACCCAGCTGCGGCGTTTCCCCGACGGCATCCAGGGCGAGCAGATCTACCAGAAGCGGGTGCCGGAAAAGCGTCCGGAGTGGGTCGAGGCGGCGCGCGTGACGTTCCCCTCGGGCCGGCATGCGGACGAGCTCTGCGTGACGGAGCTCGCCCAGGTCGTCTGGGCCGCCAACCTCGCGGTCATCGACTTCCATCCCTGGCCGTCGCGCCGTAAGGACACGGAGCACCCGGACGAGCTCCGCATCGACATCGACCCGCAGCCGGGCACGACGTTCAAGGACGCCAAGCGCGTCGGAGCGCTCGTGCGCGAGGTGCTCGCCGAGATCGGCTACGTCGGCTGGCCGAAGACCTCGGGGAATCGCGGCGTGCACGTCTTCTGCCGCATCGAGCCCGAGTGGGAGTTCCCGGTGGTGACGAAGGGCGGCGCTCGCGTTCGCGCGGGAGATCGAGCGGCGGCTCCCGAAGAAGGTGACGACCGCGTGGTGGAAGGAGGAGCGCGGCAAGCGCGTCTTCATCGACTACAACCAGAACGCGCGCGACCGGACGATCGCGTCGGCCTACTCGGTACGGGCGCGGCCGGACGCGGCGGTGTCGGCTCCCGTCACCTGGGACGAGCTCCCGGACGTGGAGACGGAGGACTTCACGATGACGACCATGCCCGAGCGCTTCGCGAAGCGTCGGAGACATCCAGGCCGGGATGGACGACGCGGTCTGCGATCTGCGGGTCCTGCTCGAGTGGGTCGAGCGCGAGGAGAAGGACGGCGTCGGCGAGGCGCCGTACCCGCCGAACTTCCCCAAGATGCCCGGCGAGCCGCCGCGCGTGCAGCCGTCGCGAGCCCGCAAGCGCGACTGAGCTAGCGCACGCTCACCGAGGCCGGCGCGTAGCCCGCCTTCGTCGCCGTCGCCCTGACGCGCCCTTGTGGTGCCGGCGCGGAGTCGTCGCGGCTCCGTTCGCCGCGGTTCTCAACGAGCGTCCGCCCGCCTTGACTGTCGCGCCAGCTACCGGGTCTCCCGCGTCGAATACACGGAACACGATGCTCCGCCGGATCTCGACGCCGTGAGCTGGAGCTTCGGCCACACCTGCTGGTGCCAGAGCGCTCGACCGTCGTTCACGATCAGATCGAGCGGCCCTGCCGACCCCTCGCCGTTCAGGCGGAACACCGTGCGGCTGCCGGGCGCCCTGAGAGCGTTCACGGCACCGGCTCTCGTCGCAGACCTGTTCGTACGTGCCGCGAACACCGTCCCGTTCACCTCCCACATGAGCCAGAGACGACCTTCCGGCGCGGCGGCGACGTTCGCATGCTCGTTTCGGTCGGCCTTGATCACGAGCTGCGGACGTGCGGCATCCACTCTCCAGAGCCCGAGTGTCTTGAAGGTCGGGTATCCCTGGCCGAAGAAGGGTACACGCCGCCTGCGCCGATGCGTCCCGTGATCGGACGTTCGGTTCCCTGGTAGACCGAGCGCGCTCTTTCCGGTCACCGAACCCGGGGCCAGCTTGCGTCCGCCCTGCGGCCCCCACGGGCCGATCGCGTTCACGAACAGCTCCAGGCCCCGTCGCTCTCGTTCGAGTGGAAGCCGACCCATGCCTGGCCGCTCGCCGAGTCGACCGCGATCTCCGGTGTGTACAGGCAGCAGCCCGTCTGCGGGATCCTCCCGTCAGGCTCGCGGGGTCGACGCCGTAGTGGAACCCGAGCCCAGGCGTTCCGGACCACGTGGAGATCGGCGTGCCGTTCTTCGCGACGGCGCCGCCCGGCGACGCCGGTCGCGTACGCATAGGTCGCTTGCGCGGCGCTTTCCTGCCTGGAGCGTCCAGGGCGCGCCCCGAGCCGGGGCCGTCGCCGTGTTGAGCGCGTTGTTCGTCTCGCCCTGAGCGCGTCGAGCGGATCCCGCCGAAGAACGCCCGCAGCGAGCCGTCGGGCATTCGCAGCAGGTCGGGATGGGACGATCGCTTCCGACCCCGTCAGCGCACCCGAGGCCGACCGAGCCGCTCCCGGCGCGGGCTGACCGCGACGGGCACGAGGTCGTCCTTCGACCCGGTCATCGCGCACGTAGACGATGTGCAGCACGCCGTCCTGCGTGCGCGCCAAGCCCGGGCTCGGCGAAGTTGATCACCGTCCCTGGAAGCCGCGTCCATTGCCCACGCGGCCCGGCGGCGGCCGATGGCGCCGCGACGAGTACGACGACGGCAACCGCGGCGGCGATCCGGAGGACGCGCATCGCCGCCGACAGATACTCCTTCGCGACTCGCGCTGACTAGCCGACCGGCGTGCAGAAGCTTCGTCGACCCCGACGCCTCGCGCGCTGGGCGGTCGCAGCTCGCGCCAGGTGCACTGCGCGGGGTCCTTGTCGTCGCGGAAGCGGATGAGCTTCGTGCCGTGGCGGAAGCGGTTCGACTGCACCTTGTCGTAGCGCACCTCGACGACGGCTTCGGGTCGCACCGGTGACTCCTCGAGCTCGCCGCCTCCCCAGCGGTTCGGCTCCGAGAAGCGGCGCTCGGGAGCGTTCTCGAGGAGCGGGAGCACGCGCTCGGCGATCTGGGCGTGCCGTGCCGGGGCGACGGCTGCGGAGCCCACGTAGTCGATCTCGCCCTTCTCGTCGTAGAGGCCGAGGAGCAGCGTCGCGATCCGGTCCGGGCGCGACTTCCAGCGCAGGCCGACGACGACGCAGTCGGCGGTCTTCTCCGGTTTCACCTTGACGACGCCCTCGCGCGAGCCGGGGAGGTAGGGCGAGTCGACGCGCTTCGCGACGACGCCGTCGAGGCCGATCGCCTCGAAGCGGTCGAGCCACGTCAACGCCTCGTCTCGGTCGCGCGAGGCGGGGGAGAGGTCGAAGCGCTTGGCCTTCCGCTCGAGCTCGCGGCGACGTTCGGTCAACGACCGGCGCCAGACCTCGTCTCCTTTCCAGACGAGGACGTCGAAGGCGATGAAGCGGGCGGGGATCTCGCCCGAGAGCCTGTTGATCCGCGACTCGGCAGGATGCAGGCGAGTTTGCATCGCGTCGAAGTCGAGGACGCCTCCCCGCTCGATCACGATCTCGCCGTCGAGCGCCGAGTGCGCCGGCAGGAGCTTCTCGAGCGGCCGGAGCTCGGGGAAGTAGCGGAGAAGCGGCCTCGCGTTCCGCGACCAGAGCTTGAGCTCGCCGGACGTGTTCTCGAGAATCCCGCGGAACCCGTCCCATTTCGGCTCGTACTGCCAGCCGTCCGGCTCGGGGAGCTCGCGGACGAGCTCGGCCTCCATCGGCGGGAAGGGAACGGCGGCGTCGAGCTCCTCCGGGCGCTCCACGGGCTCGCTGCGGGAGGCGCTCCGAGCTCGAGCCATCCCCTGAACCTACCTTGTGGCTCTGAGCCACAAGCAGGCTAGGCTCCGCTGCATGCGTCGTGTCGTCGTCACCGGGTTGGGGGCGGTCACCCCGCTCGGTCTGGACGCGCGCTCGACGTGGGAAGCCGCCGTCGCGGGGCGGAGCGGAGTGGACTGGATCCGCTCGTTCGACACGAGCGGCTACCCGGTGCGTATCGCGTCCGAGGTGAAGGACTTCGAGCCCGAAGCAGTCGTCGGTGCCGAAGGACGCGCGCCGGCTCGAGCGGAACGTCGTGCTCGCCGTCGCGGCGGCGCGCGAGGCGTGGAGCGACGCGGGCGTCGAGGGGGTCGATCCCGCGCGCGCGGGCATCCTCGTCGGCTCTGCGATCGGCGGTGTGATGGGTGTTCTCGCCCAGAACGAGGTGCTCCAGGAGCGCGGCTACACGCGTGTCTCGCCGTGGTTTCTCCCGAACGTCCTCGTCGATTCGGCCAGCGGACAGATCGCCATCGACCTCGGCCTCCGCGGGCCCAACTACGCGCCCGTCTCGGCGTGCGCGACCGGCTCCCACGCGGTGGGGGAGGGCGCCGAGCTGATCCGGCGCGGCGACGCGGACGTCGTCCTCGCGGGCGGCACCGAGTCCTGCATGCACCCGGTGATCCTCGCCGGGTTCACGGCCATGCGGGGCCTCGTCGCCGAGGAGGAGGACCCGACGCTGGCATCGCGGCCCTTCGACGCGACGCGGGCGGGTTTCGTCATGGGAGAGGGCGCCTGCGTGCTCCTGCTCGAGGACTTCGAGCGCGCCGAGGCGCGGGGCGCGCGGATCTACGCGGAGGTGCTCGGCTATGGGACGTCGAACGACGCCCACCACATGGCTCAGCCGGATCCGGCGTCGGTCGGGGTCGCAGAGATGATGCGAGCGGCGCTCGAGCGGGCCGACGTCGAGCCAGAGCGCGTCGGGTACATCAACGCGCACGGCACGTCGACCCCGCAGGGCGATCTCGCGGAGACGAAGGCGATCAAGGAGGTCTTCGGCGACCACGCGTACGGGCTGGCCGTGTCCTCGACCAAGTCGGTGCTCGGCCACCTCTTCGGTGCGGCCGGTGCGGTCGAGGCGATGATGTGCGTCCGCGCGCTCCACGAGGGCGTGCTCCCGCCGACGATCAACTACCGCACGCCCGATCCCGAGTGCGACCTCGACTACGTCCCGAACGAGGCGCGGCCCACTCAGGTCGAGGTCGCGCTTTCGAACGCGATGGGGCTCGGCGGCCACAACGCTTGCGTGCTGGTCGGGCGTGTCGATCAGGCCGCGTCGCGCGTCCACGACCTGAACCGTCAGCTCGTCGAGCGAGGTCGACCGCGCGATCCGCGAGCTCCAGCGCGTCTGCGGGCGGCGGGTAGCGCCGGTTCGGAATCGCGATGACGCGCATCCCGGCCGCGTGGGCGGCACGGATGCCGTTCGCGGAGTCCTCGACCGCCGCACAGAGCCCGGGAGAGACGTCCAGCTGCCGCGCCGCTTCCAGGTAGACGTCAGGAGCGGGCTTGCCGCGCTCCACTTCCTCGGAAGACACCGTCGCCTCGAACAGCGCATCCATTCCAGTCGCCGTCAGCACGAGCTCGATCAGCGGCCGGTTCGACGACGACGCGAGCCCGAGTCGAAACACGGCGGCCAGTCGCCGTACGGCGTCAACCGCGCCGTCGATCAACGGCAACTCTTCCGCATAGCGGCTCCTGCATGCGCCCGACGACCTCGGCGCTGATCTCTTCGGGCGTCTCGGCGAGCCCGATCACGTCGTGCATGTACCGGGACCACTCGGTCGAGCTCATGCCCATCATCTCCGCCTGCGCGCGATCGTGCCAGCGCCCTCCGCGCTCCACCGCAAGCTCCTCGCGAACCTCGTCCCACACGTGCTCCGAGTCGACGAGAACGCCGTCGAGATCGAAGATCACCGCCTCGATTCGGCTCACGCGCTCGTGTACTCGCCGCGGACACGCACGAGCGCCGGCGCGGCCACGCCGAGCTCGACCCTCCGGACGTCGCAGACGAAGAACGTGTGCGACCCGCTTGCGACCTCGTCCCGGATCCCGCACTCGAGCCAGCCGAGAGCGCCGACGAGGAGCGGCGCGCCGGTCGCTCCCTCCTCGACCGCGATCCGGCTCCACATCGCGATCGGAGGCACCCCCCTGGCGAAGTGCTGCGCCAGCCACTCCTGGCCGGCGGCGAGGAGCGACAGCGCCCCGCCCCGAGCCTCGCGCAGGAGCTCGTGCATCGCAGCCTCGCGCGAGACGGCGAAGCCCACGAGCGGAGGATCGAGCGAGAGGGAGACGAGCGACGCGATGGTCAGCCCGAGCTTCTGCTCGGCGACGCTCACGGTGAGGACGCTGACGCCTGCGGGATGACGGCCGAGCAGCGCGCGAAGCCCGTCCGCCTCGGTCGCCGCTGCCATTGCGCGCACCCTATCGGCGCAGGTGAGACGATCAGATCCGAGAATCTCGGGACCGTGGACTCCCAGCCTGTTCCGTATCCATTCGCGAAGAGGGCGGCTGACAAGGGGATCTCGAGCATCCTGCTCGTGCTCATGTCGCCGGTCCTCGCGGTCGCCACAGCCGCCATGGGACTCGACCGCCTGCTCTCGCGGCGCGACCGCGGGCCCTGGCTCTACCGAGAACGTCGGATCTCGAGGGGTCGCGAGTTCGACCTCCTCAAGTTCCGGACGCTCCGCACGGACGCACTGGCTCGGCAACGCGACGAAGAAGCGCACGCCCGCCTCCTCGAGAACGACCCGGAGAACCTCACCTGGGCCGGTCGCCGCATCCTCAAGCCCTGGTACCTCGACGAGCTTCCGCAGCTCTTCAACATCCTGCGTGGAGACATGAGCCTCGTCGGCCCGCGTCCCTGGCCTCCTTCGATGGTGCGAGACCAGGTCGCGCGAGGTCTCGACTACCGGAACCACGCGATGCCGGGCTGGACGGGGCCAGTTCAGGTACAGAAGGGGATCGTCGAGCCCGCCGGCTACACGAAGCTCGATCTCGCCTACGTCGATGCCTGCCGGAGCTGGAGCGGCATGCGGCTCCTCCGACATGACCTGCGCATCCTCGGGCGGACGGTCAAGGTCCTCGCCAGAGGTGAAGGTCTGACCTACTAATCGCATCCGTTCGGGTTGCGAACACTGGCCGTGTGTATGGGTTTTCGCGCGATCTGTTGACGTACCCTAGGGGGCGAGTATCCTCTGTTTTGGTCAGGGGACCTGGTGGTTACGCAGGGCTGGGAGCCGGGCGTGAAGGGGAGGATTCATTTGGGAGCACCATCTCGGGATGGCGTCGCAATCGCCTCGGGCGAGCGCGGGGTCGTCCCGCAGGTCGCCGTGCTCCCACGCACGGTGCGGAGGCGGGGCTGGCTCATGCGACGCCTGCTCCTCATCGCCGATCTCGTCGGGCTCGTTAGCGCGTTCCTTCTCGCGCTCGCCCTCGTCTCTCCCACTCCGGTCGTCGACGTCGTCAGCATGCGCTGGGAGGTCGCGCTCTTCGTCGCAAGCCTGCCGCTCTGGGTGCTCCTCGCACGGATGCACGGGCTCTACGACCGGGACGAGGAGCGGACGGATCACTCGACGATCGACGACATCTTCGGCATCCTCCAGGTGGTGTCGATCGGGACGTGGGGGTTCGTCGCGGTCACCGAGATCGTCGGCCTCCCGCATCCGAACCTCACGCGCCTCGTGGTCTTCTGGGGGATCGCGATCGTCCTGGTTCCTCTGCTCCGCGCGATCGCGCGCGTCCTCGGACGGCGGAACGCCGCGTACGTCCAGAACGTCATCATCGTCGGGTCCGGCCAGGTGGCGCACCTGCTGGCCGAGCAAGATCGACAACCATCCCGAGTACGGACTGAAGATCGTCGGCTTCGTCGATCGCGACGGGGGCGCCTCCCCGAACGGCGACCGACCCGTCGAGCTCCTTGGAACGACCGCCGACCTTCCCGATCTGGTGCGCGAGCACGAGGTGCACCGCGTCGCGATCGCCTTCTCGACGGATTCGCACGAGCAGACGCTCGCGGTCATCCGCTCGATGCAGGACAGCGACGTCCAGATCGACATCGTCCCGCGCATGTTCGAGGTGCTCGGGACGAACGCCCAGCTGCACACGATCGAGGGCATCCCCCTGGTGGGGCTTCCGATTCCCCGTCTCTCGAGCTCGGAGCGATTCCTCAAGCGCTCGTTCGACCTGCTCGGCGCGAGCATCGGCCTCCTGCTCCTGCTGCCGCTCTTCCTGGCCGTGGCACTCGCCGTGAAGCTCGACTCACGAGGCCCGGTGTTCTTCCGTCAAGTGCGGATGGGGGCCGGCGGACGCACGTTCAACGTCATCAAGTTCCGAACCATGATCCACGACGCCGAGTCGAGGAAGGTCGACGTCGCGCACATGAACATGCATCTCGACGCCGATCCGCGGATGTTCAAGGTGCCGGACGACCCGCGCGTCACTCGCACCGGCAGCTTCCTCCGGCGTTGGCGCATCGACGAGCTGCCCCAGCTCGTCAACGTCCTGATCGGCGAGATGTCGATCGTCGGCCCGCGCCCGCTCATTCTCGACGAGGACCGCTACGTCGCCGCCTGGGCTCGCCGGCGCCTCGATCTGAAGCCGGGCATGACCGGACTCTGGCAGGTGCTGGGAGCGAGCGACATTCCCTTCGACGAGATGACCAAGCTCGACTACCTCTACGTGACGAACTGGTCGTTGCGCGAGGACGTGCGGCTGATGATGCTCACGCTGCCGGCCCTCGCACGGATTCGCTCGGCGTACTAGCGGTACGGCTCAGACGCTCGCTCGCCGTCGGTGGGGGTGGGATCCGATTCGAACGGAAGCGGCGCTTGCACGCCCAACGGTCTTCGAGATGACTCACCATCGACTCGAGCGAGTCGCTCGCGTGCTGACCACCGCGTCGAACCGCGCAACGTCACGAGCCAGCTCTCTGCAAGCTCGTACGGCTCGCGCATTCAGCATCATCGCAGCCTTACGCGCTGTGCGATGGCCGTCTCTCGCTCAGAACCTCGGGTAGCGAAGGTGATCGTTCGTCGGTTCACAGCGTTCGCGCGTGCGAGGGCACGGCTCTTGGTCGAGCTCGGCTTGTCGTTCAATCAAGCTGGTTTCGGCATCGGAGAGAAGCGGTGGGGGTGGGATTCGAACCCACGAGGCGCTTGCACGCCCAACGGTTTTCAAGACCGCCCCGTTCGACCGCTCCGGCACCCCACCGCAGCGCATTGTGACCGAGCCGCGGCTAGGAGGCTTCGACTCTCGGGCGGCGCGCCGTAGCTCTGGAGCACGTCCGGCACGGCACCCTGGAAGTTCTCGAGCACGGCGAGCGCCATGCGGTCGACGACCGCGGTTCCGTTCAGCGTGTGCACTGGCTCCGGCCCGTGCTCGCCGCGGAAGCGCGTCCCCAGCCGGCGTGCCTGGAAGTCGGTCGTGTTCGAGATCGACGCGGTCTCGCGGTAGCGGTCCTGCGACGGGAACCAGATCTCCACGTCGTACGTCTTCGCGGACGCCTTCGACATGTCTCCGGTCGGGAGCACGACGACGCGGTACGGGACACCGAGCTCCGCGACGATCTCCTCCGTGTTCGCGAGCAGGCGCTCGTGCTCGTCCCAGGAGTCCTCGGGACGGGTGAACGCGAACTGCTCGACCTTGTTGAACTGGTGGACGCGGAACATGCCCCGCGTGTCCTTGCCTGCGGCGCCGGCCTCGCTGCGGAAGCAGGGCGAGAAGCCGACGTAGCGGAGCGGGAGGACGTCCGCCTCGAGGAGCTCGCCCATGTGCAGCCCGCCGACCGGGATCTCGGCGGTGCCGGCGAGATAGAGATCCTCTCCCGCGACCTGGTAGACGTTCGGGTCGTCGACGGGAAGCCACCCGGTGCCGACGAGAGCCTCCTCGCGCACCAGCACGGGTGGGAGAACCGGCACGAACCCCTTCGCGACGAGCCGGTCGAGAGCGAGCCGATAGAGCGCGAGCGCGAGCAACGCGGCGTCGCCGATCCAGTAGCCGAAGCGCGACCCGGCGATGCGCGCGGCTCGCTCCATGTCGAAGCGCCCGATCTCGGTGTGGTCCTTCGCGTCGTTGAGCGACGGTGCGTCTCCTACGCGCCGGACCTCGAGCACGTCGTCCTCCGTCTGGCCCTCGGGCACCGACTCGTGCGGGGGATTCGGCACGAGCAGCCCGAGCCGGTCGCGCTCCTCTTCCGCCCGCGCAGCTCGCTCCTCGAGCCGCCGCAGGTCTTCCTTGACCGCTTTCACCTGCTCGAGCTCCTCGGGAGTCGGCTTGCCCTTGAGGTTCGTCCGCGTACGCAGCTCGTCGACCTGCGGGATGAGCGCACGCCAGCGCTCGTCGGCTGCCAGCAGCTCGTCGAACGCGTCCGCGGCGCCCTTGCGGGCCAGCGCGGCGCGCCAGCGCTCGGCGTCCGAGCGGGCCGCCTTGAGATCGATCATGAGAGGGAGTCTAGAAAGCCGAGCGCGGAGTTCAGCCGCCGCGAGACGTACGCGGCGACGTCGGCGATCTGCTGCTCGTCGAGCTGGCCGGAGAACGGCGGCATCGCGCCCTGGCCGTTCGTCACGCGGTCGACCGCGAGCTCGAAGCTCGGCGGCGCGTCGTCGAGATTCGGGCCGATCGTCCCGCTGGAGCCGGCATCCGCAAACGTGTGGCAGGAGCCGCAACCCCCGACTCCAAGAAGACCTCCTTGCCCGCGGCCGGATCGCCTTCCCCTGTCGGCTCGGTGTCGGTCGTCTCTCCTCGTCCGTCGTCTCTTCGGTGGTCGTCTCGGTATCGGTCGTCAAGGTGCCCGTGATCGTGTCCGGCGTCGGTGTCGCCTCCTCCTCGCCGCCGCAGCCCGCCGCGAGGCCGAAAGCGAGGATCAGCGGGAGAACGGCGAAGGCGAGAGCTGTCCGGCGCATCGGCTTCGATCCTAACGAAAAGGCCTCAGACCGTGTCCAGGTGTGGTCTCAGGCTCTTCAGCTTGAACGCGAGGAAGAGCTCGGTGACGCCCTTGGACAGCGCGACGAGCCCGGCGTACACGAGCAGCAGGGTCGCCTTCTGGTGGAAGTTGCCGGCCACCCAGAACGCGAGCGCGATCTCGAGGATCCCGGCGACGAGCTGGAGCCACCAGAGATCGAACTCGCCCTTCGTCATGACCGCGACGGCGATGTCGAAGATCCCCTTGAACAGGAAGAAGAAGCCGATCACCGAGGCGAGGGCGGCGAACGCGCTGCCGGGCTCGAGGAACGCGAAGAGCCCGACGAGGACGAAGGCGACGCCCAGGATGCCGTGCACGAACTTCCAGCCCATCGTCGAGACGGTGATCGCGATGAACTCGTTCACGCCCGCGGCGATCGCCATCGCACCGAAGAGGATCCCGATCGACCTGACGCTCGTGATGTCGAAACGGAAGACGACGACCGCGAAGACGAGCCACGCGATCCCGGTCAGGAGAAACACCCACCACGCGCCGGACGCCGAGCGCAAGACCTCCCTCTCGTCGAACATCGTGTCGACGGTGCTCAGCTGACCGCTCATCTCGCCTCCCGGGCGTCGGTGATCTACGGAACGCGCACGATTGTCTCATGTGAGCCTGCTCGACTCCCGTACCATCCGACGATGCTCGTCGAGCGCAGCATGCATCCCTCGTGGCTGTCGAACGGGTTCCTGGTCGCGGACGACTCGGGGACGGCGGTCTTCGTCGACTCCGGCGCGCCGCTCGAGCCGCTCCTCGCGGTCGTCGAGCGCGAGGGCCTCTCGCCGACCCACCTGCTCATCACGCACGGTCACGCAGACCACGTCGCGGGGAACGACGAGCTCGTCGATCGCTTCGGGCTCGAGGTCACGACCGGCGCGGTCGAGACCGGAGACCTGAAGATCGGGGTGCTCGCGACCCCGGGGCATTCCGACGACGGCGTCTCGTTCGTCGTCGGAAACGAGCTCTGCTTCACCGGAGACACACTCTTCAAGGACTCGGTCGGCGGCGGCGCCGCGGGCGAGGTTCGGCGCTCGGTGATGGACGTGCTGATGGCGCTCCCGCACGAGATGCGCGTCCTTCCGGGACACACCGACGAGACCACGATCGGCCGGGAGTGGGACGAGAACCCGTTCGTCCGCTTCTGGCGCGGCCTCGACTCCGAGGATGGGCGTAGCTGCCGTGTGCACGGCGAGGAAGCGACGCTCGTCGTCTGGTCTCCGGACTACGACGGCAAGGGCAAGGCGCTCGTCCGTCTCGCCGACGGCGACGAGGCGATCGTCGGAGCGTCCCGGATCGAAGGCCTCCGATAGCGGTCAAGTTCCACCGCTGCCGGTTCGTGAGGTTCAAGGTCGGCGCCTGCTGGACGGTTCAGAAAGCCTTGGACGAGCAGGGGATCGAGTACGAGATCGTGGTCGAGCCGACGTACCCGCGCGGCAAGCGCACGAACGTCATCGAGCACACCGGTCAGCACTACCTGCCGGCGATCGAGCTGGAGGACGGAACGTGGTACCGCGAGGAGTCGAAGGCAATGGCCGAGACGATCCGTGCCGGACGTCTGTTCGAGAAAGCGAGCTCTCCTATACCCTGATGGGGTATACTCCTCTCAGTCCGACGAGAGGAGATTCGTGACCCAGACCGTCACGTACAGCGTGCCCGCGATCCACTGCGCGCACTGCGCCATGTCGATCCGCGAGGAGGTCTCGGAGGTCGAGGGCGTCGACGAGGTCGACGTCGACCTCGAGACGAAGATCGTCACGATCCGGGGCACCGAGCTGGACGACGCGGCGTTGCGCGCCGCGATCGACGAGGCGGGCTACGAGGCCGCATGACGGCGACCGAGTCGCCCGAGGCACGGGTCGAGCTCGCGCTCGAGGGGATGACCTGCGCCGCCTGCGCGACCCGCATCGAGCGGAAGCTGAACAAGCTCGAAGGCGTCGACGCGTCCGTCAACTACGCGACCGAGCAGGTGGCCGTCACGTACGACGCCGGCCGCGTCGAGATCCCTGATCTCATCGGCGCGGTCGAGGCGGCCGGCTACCGCGCGCGCACGGCGACGGACGCCGCGCCTGCCGAGGATCGCGCCCATGCGCTGCGCATCAGGCTCGCCGTCGCAACCGCTCTGACGATCCCGCTGACGGCGCTCGCCATGATCCCGCCGCTCCAGTTCGACGGCTGGGAATGGCTCGCGTTCGCGCTCGCGACGCCCGTCGTGCTGTGGGCCGGATACGGCTTCCATCGCGCAGCCGCCCGGAACGCGCGCTACCTCGCGGCGACCATGGACACGCTCATCTCCATCGGGACGCTGGCGGCCTGGGGCTGGTCGGTCGTCGCGCTGCTCGTTCTCTCAGATGCGCACACGTACTTCGAGGTCGCGGCTGTCATCACGACGCTGATCCTGGTCGGGCGCTACCTCGAGGCGCGGGCGAAGCGCCGATCGGGGGCGGCGATTCGGACCCTGCTCGGGCTCGGCGCGAAGGAGGCTCGGGTGCTGCGCGACGGGGGCGAGGTCTCCGTCGCGATCGAGGATCTCGAGCCCGGGGACCTGATGGTCGTGCGCCCCGGAGAGAAGATTCCCACGGACGGCGTCGTCCTCGAGGGCGAATCGGCAGTCGACCAGTCGATGCTGACGGGCGAGCCCGTACCGGTCGACGTGGCGCCAGGTTCCGATGTCGCAGGCGCGACGGTCAACACGTACGGGCGTCTCATCGTTCGCGCGACGAAGGTCGGGGAGGAGACGGCGCTCGCGCAGATCGGCCGGCTGGTCGCGGAGGCGCAGTCCGGGAAGGCGCCCATCCAGCGGCTCGTCGACCGGGTCTCGAGCGTGTTCGTCCCGATCGTCCTCGGGCTCGCGCTCGCCACGATGGTCGGGTGGCTCGTCGTCACCGGGGACGCGACTGCGTCGTTCTCCGCGGCAGTGGCGGTCCTGATCATCGCCTGCCCGTGCGCGCTCGGCCTCGCGACGCCCACCGCTCTCATGGTCGGCACCGGTCGCGGCGCCCAGCTCGGCATCCTGATCAAAGGCCCAGAGGTCCTCGAGCAGACGCGCCGGATTACGACGGTCGTTCTCGACAAGACGGGAACCGTCACCAAGGGGAACGTCGAGCTCGCGGACGTATCGCTGCTCGACGGCGCAACGCGCTCCGAGGTGCTGTCGCTGGCAGGCGCCGTGGAGGCGGCCTCGGAGCATCCGATCGGTCAGGCGGTGGCCGCGGCGGCTCGCGCCGAGGTCGGCGAGCTTCCGCCCGTGGTCCGACTTCCGGAACGTCCCCGGGGTCGGCGTCTCCGGCGTCGTCGACGGGCATCGCGTCGAGGTCGGTCGGGGTGACGGCGGGATCGTCGTGTCGTGGGACGGACAGCCCAGAGCAACGCTTACGCTCCGCGATTCCGTCAAGCCGACGAGCGCCGAGGCGGTCGCCGACCTGAGGCTGCTCGGCCTGACTCCCGTCCTCCTCACCGGTGACAGCAAGGAGAACGCCGAGCGCGTCGCCGCCGAAGTCGGCATCGAGCGCGTGCTCGCCGAGGTCTATCCCGACGAGAAGGTTGCCGAGGTCCGGCGGTTGCAGGAGCAGAGCGAGGTCGTCGCCATGGTCGGCGACGGGATCAACGACGCACCGGCTCTTGCGCAGGCCGACCTCGGGCTCGCCATCGGCACCGGCACCGACGTCGCCATCGAGGCCTCGGACATCACGCTCGTCTCGGGCGACCTCCGTGCGGCGGCCGACGCGATCGCGCTCGCACGGCGAACGCTGCGGACGATCAAGGGGAACCTCTTCTGGGCCTTCGCCTACAACGTCGCCGCGATCCCGCTGGCGATGGCAGGGCTCCTCAACCCCATCGTCGCGGCCGGGGCGATGGCGTTCTCGAGCGTGTTCGTGGTCACCAACTCGCTCCGGCTGCGCCGCTTCCACTCATCTCGCGAAGGAGTCGCCGTATGACCGACACCAAGACGCACGGCTACGTCGCCGACAAGAAGGCGCTGACACGCCGCCTGCACCGCATCGAGGGGCAGGTGCGCGGCATCGAGAAGATGGTCGAGGACGATCGCTACTGCATCGACGTGCTCACGCAGATCTCTGCCGTGACGACGGCGCTCGAGAGCGTCGCGTTCCGCATCCTCGACGACCACGTGAACCACTGCGTCGCCGGTGCGCTCGCGTCAGGCGACCCGGCGGAGGCTGGCGCGAAGAGCAAGGAGCTCCTCGAAGCCGTGCACCGCTTTGCCAGGGCTCGGTAGAGCGCTAGAACGCGCTGGCGTCCACGCCGTCGCCCCGCCGCTCGTCGACGAAGCCGCGGAGGCCTTCGATGCCGCCGTAGCCCTGGTACTCGAGCACCTCGTCGATCTTGTCGATGATCGCGAGCGCCGGCTTGGCGCCGTGCCCCAGGAGCCCGTAGCGGTGAGGGTTCGCGTCCGCGAGCTGCGCGAGGCGAAGGAGCCCGCGGTCGATGAGGTCGATCTCCCACGGCTGGAACGCGATGAGAACCGCATCCTCGTTCCACTGGTCACGGTTGTGGCCCATGAGGATGCTTTCATCGGCTGACCCGACCTGGAAATAAACCCCTTAGATTGGCCTCTTGCCCGAGCGAACGCTCACGCAACGAGAGCTGAACCGGGCGCTGCTCGCGCGCCAGCTCCTGCTCGAGCGCTCCCGGCTGCCGATCCCGCGGGCGCTCGAGCGTATCGGCGGGATCCAGAACCAGTACGCGCCGAACGGCTACATCCGGCTCTGGTCGTGCCTCGAGGGCTTCCGCCGCGACGATCTCACGAGAGCGCTCGAGCGGCGCACCGTGATCCAGGCCACGCTCATGCGCGAGACGATCCACCTGGTCTCGCGGCGCGACTACCCGCTCCTCGCCGCGGGGATCCGCACGTCCGGCCAGGAGTGGTGGAGGCGCGTGAACAAGATCGGTCCCGACGTGGACATGCGTGCCTTCGCACGCCGTGCGCGCAGGTTTCTTCGCGGCGGGGAACGGAGCCGGGCCGAGATCGAGGAGTTCCTGCGCGCGAACGACTTCCCGCGCGCGAGCCTGTGGGGGTTCTCGCACTGGCTCGATCTCGTCCGCGTTCCTCCCTCGGGAACGTGGGAGCAGCGCCGTGCGCACACGTTCGCGCTCGCGGAAGAGTGGGTGGGGCCGCTCGCTGCGAGCGAGGAGGCCGGGATCGAGCTGCTCGCGCGCCGGTATCTCGGCGGCTTCGGGCCGGCGTCGAAGAACGACCTCTCGAGCTGGTGCAAGGTGCCGCTCGCGAAGCTCGATCCCGTTCTCGAGCGCACTCCGCTTCGGCGCTTCCGGGACGAGCAAGGAAAGGAGCTGCTCGATCTGCCGCGGGCACCGCTCCCCGACCCGGAGACGCCTGCGCCCGTGCGGTTCCTCCCCACGTGGGACGCGGTGCTCCTCGTGCACGCGCGGAGGACCGGGATCCTCCCGGAGGAGTACCGGCCGCGCGTGTTCTCGACGAAGACTCCGCACTCGGTGGGGACGTTCCTCGTCGACGGCGCGGTCGCGGGGACGTGGCGATACGACGGCGGGAAGGTCGAGACGAGCGAGTTCAGGCGCCTCGACCCGAGCACTCGTCGGGAGGTTCGCGAGGAAGCCGAACGCCTCGCTGACCTCCATGCCTAGCCCGGTTTCCAGTTCCAGCTAGCGCAGGACAGCGTTCTCCCGCTCGTACCCGAGAACGCTGATGGTGCCCACGTCGAGGGCGAACAGGCGACCGGCGGCAGGCTCGAGCCCGAGCCACCTCGCCGCGAGGATGCGGAGCAGGTGGCCGTGGGCGAAGACGGCGACGTCTCCATCGCTCGACCGCAGCTCTGCGACGACGCGGTCGGCTCGCTCGCCGACCTCCGTGAGACTTTCTCCGCCGGGGATGTCGTCAGCCCACACGCTCCAGCCTGGTCGTTCCCG
Organism: uncultured Actinomycetes bacterium; assembly: GCA_963721795.1. Taxonomy (GTDB): domain Bacteria; phylum Actinomycetota; class Thermoleophilia; order Gaiellales; family Gaiellaceae; genus GMQP-bins7. Next base: position 23,545 of record CAVRLT010000002.1, on the reverse strand, counting down.
CCGGATGTCGACCGTCTTCAGCCCTTCGTACTCGCCGTAGTCCCACTCCCTGAGCTCGTCGCGCACGACTGCGACGTCACCGAGCCCGGCCAGCCGGCAGGTCTCCGCTGCGCGCTGGAGCGGGCTCGTCAGCACGAGCGCGAACCTGCGCTCCCGGAGCACGGCACCGAGGGCCTCGGCGTCACGCCTGCCCTGCTCGGTCAGCGGAACGTCAGTCCGACCCGTGTGCCTTCCCGCGCGGCTCCACTCGGTCTCCCCGTGGCGGACGAGGACGACTTCGGGTGGCCGCGTCGGACACGGCTCAGCGAAAGGCCGCGAGCAGAGCGTCACGCGAGATGTTCGTCTCCGTACAGCGCGAAGTGCCGTCGGCCTGCAGCTCCGCGAGCGCCCGGCCGAGAGCGCTCCGTACGCAGCACCGGCGAGCGCGCCTCCGGTCGAGACCCTGCGCACGCCGACGGACTCGAGCTCCGCGATGGTCGGCCCGCTCGGCAGTGCGAGAACGTTGACCGGGATTCCCGACAGCCTCTACCACCGCCGCGATCTGATCGAGCTCCGAGAGCCCGGGCGCGTACACGGCGTCTGCACCCGCATCGCGATACGCGACCAGGCGCGAGATCGTGTCGTCCAGGTCGTCGACGCCCGCGGATGTGGTTCTCCGCCCGCCCGGTGAGAACCATCGGCTCGGCGTAGACCGTGCGCAGCTTCGGCCGCGACGGCGACGCTTCGCGGCTGCGTCTTCGACGGAGCTCGATGCTGCCGCTCGCCGGGTCGTAGTCCTCGATCGAGAAACCCGCCGCTCCGCGCTTCGGCGAGCATGCGCACCGTCTCCGCGATCGCCGCCTGGATCGTCCGGGTAGCAGCGCTCGCTGTCGACGTTGAGCGGCAGCTCGGTTGCGGCCGCGATGCCGGCGACATGCGCCGACCAGCTCGTCGCGGGACACCTGCTGGTCGAGCTTGCCGATCGCCCACGCGAACCCGGCACTCGTCGTCGCGAGTGCCTCGAAACCCATGACTCGAGCACGCGCGCCGAGCCGACGTCCCAGGGGTTCGGCATGACGAAGAGCCCGGCTCGAGTCATGGAGCTCCCTGAAGCGTCTCCGCCGGTCGGCCACCAGCGTCGGACATCGCCCGCCGAGCCTACGCAAAGAGAACCTCGCGGCGCGTCACCGGGTTTGACGCAGAATGGCGGCGATGGAGGCCCGACCGCCCCAGAAGCACATCGCGCTGATCCTCGCTCGCGAGCTCGCGTCGCAGCTCGCGACGGCGACGTTCATCGCCGACGCGCTCGGCGAGCTCGTCTACTACAACGAGCCGGCCGAGGAAATCCTCGGTCGGACGTTCGCCGAAGCCGGTTCCATGTCCGCCGACGAGTGGAGCTCGCTGTTCCAGGTCGAAGACCTGGACGGCGCGCCGTTGCCCCTCGAGCGCATGCCGCCCGGCGTCGCCCTCAGCGAGCGCCGCCCGGCGCATGGTCGACTTCTGGATCACCGGTCTCGACGGGCGTCGCAGGCTCCTCTCCGTGACCGCTCTACCGCTGTTCTCGACGCCCACCGAGCTGGTCGGGATCGTCGCCATCTTCTGGCAGGAGCGCGAGGAGCGGGGCTGATGAGCGTCGTCGCCAGGGTCTGGGGGTGTCGCGGCTCCCTCCCGACCCCGGGCGAGGCGACGGTTCGCTACGGGGGCAATACCTCGTGCGTCGAGATTTGCAGGACGGCGGACTGCGATCCCGTGATCCTCGATGCGGGAACCGGGATCAAGCAGCTCGGCGCAACCCTGGCCGGTGCGAGGCGGATCCATCTCCTGCTGACGCACCTCCACCTCGACCACGTCGAGGGCCTGCGCTTCTTCGAGCCGCTCTGGCGGGAGGACACCGAGCTCCACATCTGGGGCCCACCGTCGCCGCTCCACTCGCTGCGAGACCGCATCGCACGGGCGTTCTCGCCGCCGCTCTTTCCCATCGACCTCGCGCACATTCCGGCGACCGTGACATTCCACGACGTCCCCGCGGAGGCCTGGGAGATCGAAGGCATTCGTATCCTGGCCCTGCCGGTCTCGCATCCAGGGACGACCGTGGGCTACCGCCTCGAGCTCGAGAGCGGCTCGCTCGCGTTCATCCCGGATCACGAGCCGGTCCTGGGCGTGGAGCTCGCCTCGCTCGCACCGGAGTGGATCTCGGGCCATGCGCTCGCGGACGGCGTCGACGTGCTCTTGCACGACTGCCAGTTCAGCGAGGACGAGTACCTGGAGCGCGTCGGCTGGGGGCACTCGAGCGTCGCGCACGCGGTCGGTTTCGCCCGAGCTGCGGACGTCGGCCGACTCGTCCTCTTCCACCACGACCCGGACCGCTCCGACGACGGCGTCGACGTCCTCGTCGAGCGGGCTCACGAGCTGTGGGACGGGACCGGGGGAGTGCCGCCGGCCGCCGCGTGCGAAGGAATGACGATCGAGGTCGGCGGCTAGGGTCTCCGCAGGGGCCGCTTCGACCGCCGGGCGCCGCGCGACGGCCTGAGACGTTCAGTCCGTCGGGCAGGCCGACCCGTGGAACCGTGGCTCCCCGCCGTCGATGGTGGCGATCACCATGCACTTGGTCGGATCGCCCTCGTTGCCGAACGACATCGTTGCCCGTGATCCCCTCGAACTCGCGGATGGCCGCCATGCCGTCGCGGACGCACTCCCGATCGGCGGGGATGTCGCCGGTCAGCTCGCCGCAGTTCTCGGTCGCCTGCACGACGATCCGCATCGCATCCCAGGTCAGCGCTCCCACGTCGCTCGGGATCTCTCCTTCGCGCGCCTCGAACTCGTCGATGAACTCCTTCGTCGCGCCCGTCGCGCCGGCGGGCACGTAGTGCGCGCCGTAGAACGTGCCGTCGCAGTCGGTGCCGCAGAGCGCGGTCAGCTGCGGGTCGCTCCAGCCGTCGTTGCCGACGATCGGGACGTCCAGCCCTGCTGACCGCGCCTGGCGCACGATGAGCGGGACCTCGTTGTAGTACTGCGGCGTGAAGAGCACGTCGCAGTCGGCTCCGGTGATGACCTCGAGCTGCTCCGTGAACGTCTCGGTGCCGGTGGTGAACGACTCGTAGGCCGCCACCGAGCCCGGGACCGTTGTTCGCCTCCCACGCGACACGGAAGCTCTCGGCCACCCCGCGCGGGGCGTCGCTGTCAGCCGCGAAGAGCACGCACGCCCGCTCCGCTCCGAACTCCTCGGCGGCGAACTCGGCCAGGATCGGCCCCTGGAACAGGTCGATGTACGGGACGCGGAAGACCCACGGCCGGCCGAGCGTGGTGGACGGGTTCGTCGACCATGGGCTTATCATCGGGACCTCCTGCTCGTTCGCAACCGCGCCCGCCGGAACGGCGGCGACGCTCGCGTTGGGGCCGACCATCACCAGGATGTCGTCTGCAATGAGGCTCTCGGCGGCGGCCCCCGCGCCCTCCGCCGTCCCGCTGTTGTCCTCGATGACGAACTCGAGTGTCCGTTGCTCATCCCCGACGGTCACGCCCCCTTCGGCGTTGATCTCCTCCGCGAACATCTCGGCCGCGGCCTGGAATGCGCCCCGACGTTGGGGATCGACCCGGTCGATTCCATGTTGAGGCCGATGACGATCGAGTCGTCGTCCGAGCCGCCGCACCCGGCAAGGACGAAAGCCAGAACTGCCGACGCGACGAGGTATCCGCACGGCAACGACCTCAGCACGGCCCCACCTCCGATCCGACCTCGGGCTCGGACGATACCGCATGTTCCCCGAGCGCCGCCTACGATCGAGTCGTGGAGGTACGCAACCTCGACGAAGCCGAGCCGTTCACGACGAAGGACGGCTCGACGATCCGCGAGCTGCTCGGTCTTCCGACCTCGAGCCTGGTGCAGAAGCTGTCGCTCGCGGAGGCCATCCTCGGCCCGGGCCAGGCGACGAAGCGCCACTACCACCGCGAGTCCGAGGAGATCTACTTCCTGCTCGAGGGGGTCGGCCTGATGGAGGTCGATGGCGCCACCCGTCAGGTCGGGCCGGGAGACGCCGTGCTCGTCCCAGCCGGTGCCAGGCACACGCTTCGCGCCGGCGATGCAGGAGCGCGGTTGCTCTGCTGCTGCGCGCCGCCGTACCGGCACGACGACACGTTCTTCGACTGACCCCGCGTCGCGTCAGGACGAGAAACTCGCCGTTTCCGGCGGTTTCGGAGGTGGAGCTAGGCGGACTCGAACCGCCGACCTCCTGGGTGCGATCCAGGCGCTCTCCCAACTGAGCTATAGCCCCGGGAGGGCCGATTGTAGCGAGGGCCCGGTGACGCCTACGGCCTGAGAGGGCTGCCCAAGTCGGGAGGGCGCGGGTCGGGTGGAGTCTCGGCGGGCTCGCAGATGGTCGCGTCCTCGGCCGCCGGGACGACCCGTGGCTTGTCCTGGGCGTGCGGGATCGCGGTGCCGCCGATCAGGATCCCGAGGACGACCAGCCAGAGCGCGGCGGTCATCCGTGCCCAGACGGGATACCGCGCCGTCGCTGCGGCTTGCGGAGCTGCCGTAGGCGTCGCCGCGATCTCGGGTGTCCCGGCGATCTCGGGCTGCGGTCTCCGCGGCAACGGGCACGCTCTCCGGGAGCATGGATCGGGCCCGAGCGCCGAGCTCGGGGTCGACGAGGGCGAGCTCGGGGCTGAGCGGCTCGGCCGGCATGGCGTACGAATTCTCGCCCATCTGCCGCTTCCCTCGCGTCCCCTGTCACGAATCGGTGTCGAACGCTCCACAACGCCGCAGAGCCATGCGCCTTTGCGCGCACTTGTCGGGTTTGGACATCTGGTGCCAGGCGCGCCGGCTGAGTACTACCGGCTGCGACAACCACGAAGGGAGGATGCGTGCGTACACGCACGATCGCAGTCGGGGTGCTCGCCGTCGGCGTGCTCGGCGCCAGCGCTGCACTTGCCACGGGCATCGGCGACCTCGTCCGAGGCGGCGACGATCACGGCATGCCAGAAGAAGTTCCTGCGGGTCGTCAGTGATGCGTCGAAGTGTCGGGCCGGCGAGCGCGTGGTGACATGGGACAAGCACGGGACACCAGGACCGGCAGGCCCGGCGGGTCCCGCAGGCCCAGCCGGGCCACAGGGCGAGGCCGGCGCTGCCGGCGCGAGAGGGCCTGCCGGGACCTGCTGGTCCCGCAGGATCCGCGGGACCTGCAGGACCAGTCGGTCCAGCAGGACCAGTCGGCCCTGCAGGACCGGCGGGACCGGTGGGGCCGCAAGGCCCCCCGCTCGCCTCGCTGAGCGCGCTCGTCGGGCTCGGCGTGCCAGCGGCAGGACGGGTCCGCGGGCACGGTCGCGATCTCCACGGGAGCCGGCAACGTGATCGAGCTCCAGTGCGGAGGCGGATCTCCTCCGCCACCACCCCCGCCCCCGCCGCCTCCGCCGGGCGGCCTCGTCATCAACGAGATCGACTACGACCAAGTCGGCGCCGACACGGGTGGCTTCGTCGAGATCGCGAACACGACCGGATCCGCGATCGTGCTCGACGGCATCGCGCTCGTTCTCGTGAACGGTGGCGACGGGGCGGAGTACAGTCGCGTTGCGCTCACGGGCTCGCTCGCGGCCGGAGGCTACCTCGCTCTCGACATCGAGGCGCAGAACGGCGCCCCGGACGGCGTCGCCCTGATCGGCACCGCGTCCGGCACCCTGCTCGACGCGCTCTCGTACGAAGGCGAGATCCGCGCCGCGACGATCGACGGCCAGACGTACGACCTGGTCGAGGGCACTGCGCTGGCGGACACCGTCGCCGACTCGAACACGGTCGCGGGCTCGTTGTCGCGGATCCCGAACGGCAGCGACACGAACAACGCGGCCGTCGACTGGGCCTTCACGACGACGGTCACGAAAGGAGCCGCGAACGTCGCATCTTCGTAACAGCTACGAGTCTCCCGCGTCCGGCCTTCTGCGCCGGGCGCGGGAGCGCTCGCCGTCGCGCGAGGTTCTCGTCGAGCTCGGCGAGCTCGCTCTGGAGCTCGCGATAGCTTCGCCAGCGCTCGGGCGAGAGTCGCCCGTCGTCGAGGGCGGCGAGCACGGCGCAGCCCGGCTCGCTCTCGTGCCGGCAGTCCGAGAATCGGCACCGAGCTGCAAGCGCGGCGATGTCGTCGAACACCTCCTCGAGGCCGTCGTCCGCGATCCAGAGGTGGAGCTCCCGCATACCGGGGTTGTCCACGACGAGACCTCCGCCCGGAAGCACGATGAGCTCTCTCCGCGTCGTCGTGTGCTTGCCCGACCCGTCTGCCGCGACATCGCCCGTAGCCAGCCGCTCCTCGCCGGCGAGAGTGTTCACGAGCGTCGACTTTCCGACACCCGAGGGGCCGAGAAGAGCCGTGGTGACCCCCGGGCTCAGGTACGAGCGAACCTCATCGAGCCCGAGCCCGGTGCGGACCGAGACCGCGTGCACGGGAACCCCGAGCCCTCCGACGCGTTCGGTCACAGTGTCCGCGTCGGGCACGAGATCCGCCTTCGTCAGAAGCAGGACCGGTTGCGCGCCGCTCTCCCAGACAAGCGTGAGATACCGCTCGAGGACGCGTTCGTTGACATCGGCGAGCGCGGCGACGACGAAGACGACGTCGACGTTCGCGGCGACGACCTGTTCACGTGCGACGTCTGACCCGGGATTGTGGGCGGCGCGGCGTGAGAACTGCGTCCGACGCGGGAGAACGGCGCGGATTGTCGGAACGGGCTCCCCGGGCTCGAGAGCCACCCAGTCGCCGACGACGGGTAGCTCAGCCGCGGTTTCGACCCTGTGTCTCGCTCTTCCGGGCAGGCGCGCGCGGGTCTCGCCATGGCTCGTCAGGACGTCGTAGGCCCCGCGGTGCGGAACGGCGATGCGGCCAGGCTCGAGCCCTGCTGCGCGATGCGGAGCGAATGCGTCGTCCCAACCGTCGTCCCAACCGACCGTCTCGAGAGCGGGCACTGCGTCATTGTCCCGAACGGAACAGTGCTCGGCCGGGAGTCGTCACGCCGAAATTGAGTCAGGAGGGCGCTGCTACGTTCGGGGCGTGACGACCGAAGGCCGTTCCGCACGCACTCGTGACGGAGTTCGTGCCGCGCTCCCGCTCGTCCTCGGGCCTGTTCTCTTCGGCATCTCGTTCGGAGTCCTCGCAGAAGCGGCCGGGATGAGTGTGGCCGCCGCCGTGGTGATGTCCGCCACGGTCTTCGCGGGCTCCGCTCAGTTCGCGGCCGCTTCGGTGCTCGAGGACGGCGGCACCACCCTGGCCGCGATCGTGTCCCCGGTTCTGCTCAACCTCCGCTACGCGGGAATGAGCATCGCGACAGCGTCGATCTTCTCCGGCGGCCGAGCGCGCAGGTTCTTCGAATCCCAGTTGATCGTGGACGAGTCCTGGGCCCTCTCGGGGAGATCCGGACGGTTCGAGTGGCCGATCCTCGTCGGAGCGGGGCTCCTCCTCTACGTGCTCTGGGTTGCGAGCACTGCGGTCGGATCCGTCGTCGGCACCGCGCTCGGCAATCCGAACGACCTGGGGCTCGATGCCGCATTCGCTGCGCTCTTTCTCGCGCTCGCGATCCCGTATCTGCGGGAGCGAAAGGCAGCCCAGGCCGCGCTCGCTGCCGCCGCCATCACGCTGATCCTGCTTCCAGTTGCTCCGGCCGGAGTGCCGCTGGTCGTCGCGTCCGCGGCGTGCTTGCTCGGACTGCGCCGATGAGCGACGTGTGGATCGTCGTCATCGTGGTCGGAGCGTTCACGATGGCGTTGAAGGCGGCGGGGCCGGTGTTCCTCGGGAAGCGCCAGCTCCCGCCGAGGGTTCAGTCGGTCGTGGATCTCGTCGCTCCCGTGATGTTGACTGCCCTCGTCGTGACCCAGACGCTCGGCGGTGACGAGGAGATCGTCGTCGACGCGCGTGTTGCCGGGGTCGCTGCCGCGGCCGTCGCGATCTGGCGCGGAGCGCCGATCGTCGTCGCGATGTTCGTCGCGGCCCTCGTGACCGGGCTTCTGCGCCTAACTGTCTAGTGCTCGTGCTCGTGCGTTCGGCGCCAGAAGATCGCCGCCGCGCCGACGGCTTCGGCAGCGAGGCTGAGAACGCCGATCGCGAGGAGCCAGAGTCGAAAGTGCCGCATGCGCTCCAAGATCGGCTGAGAGCGTCTCGATCTTGAGCGAAACGGTCTCGTGAGCACGCAGTCTTGATTCCCGAAACCCGCCGGAAACAAACGCTTTTCGCGGCCGCGCTGTTGTCAGGCGGGCGGGCGGAGGACGGCGAAGGGGTCGGTGACCTCGAGGCGGCTCGTCCGGAAGCGGAACACTTCCGCCGGCCGACCGCCGGCGGGGCCGTGGGCCCTGCGCTCACCCGTGGTCTCGATCGCGCCCCGTCTGAGCAGCACGCGCTTGAGGTTCGTCGCGGAGATGTCATACCCGAGCGCGGCTGCATAGATGTCTCGGAGCTCGGCCAGCGTGAAGGTGTCCGGTGCGAGGGCGAAGCCGACGTTCGAGTACGAGAGCTTGCCGCGCAGTCGCTCGCGACCCGCCAGCACGATCGCGCCGTGGTCGAACGCGGTCGGGGGTAACGCGTCGACAGCGTGCCAGCGCGTGTCCGCCGGCACACGCGGATCGATCCCGAGGGGAACGAGGCCGAGGTATGCGGTCGCGAGCTCCCACTGGCTCGGATGACGCCGCGGGTCGCTCCAGGTGCCGAGTTGCTCGAGATGCGCGACCTCACGCACGTCCACCTTGGCAGCCAGGTGACGCAGGATCGACTCCTCGAGCGTCTCGTCCGCTCCGAGCGAGCCACCAGGGAGCGACCAGTCGCCCTGGAACGGCTCGCGTGCCCGTTCCCAGAGAAGGACCTGAAGCTCGTCCTCCCGCACCTGGAACACCGCGGCGAGCGCTGCGTGGGCGGGGAGTTGCTGTCGGCTGGTAGACTCGGCCATGAGGTTATTGACTCAGAGGCGAAAACTAGCATGAGCCAGGGAAACGGAACCCGCAGCCCCGAAGTGTTCGACCTCGTCGTCGTGGGCGCGGGGGTTGCCGGCTTGTTCGCAGCTCTCTGTGCAGCCTCCGAAGGACGAGTCCTCGTGCTCGCCAAGGGAGCGCTCCGATCGTCGACCAGCTCGCTGGCTCAGGGCGGCATCGCAGCAGCCCTCGGGGGCGACGACACGATCGCGTTGCACGCGGACGACACGCTGCGGACCGGGCGAGGGCTCTCCCGCCCGAGCGCGGTCGCCGCGCTGACGGCCGAGGCGCCTGCGCGAATCCGCGATCTCGTGGAGCTCGGTGTCGAGTTCGACGACGACCTCGGGCTCGAGGGGGGTCACAGCCGGAGACGGGTCGTGCATGCCGGCGGCGCCGCGACCGGAGACCGGGTGGCGAGTGTTCTCGTCGAGCGCGTGCTCGCGCATCCGAGGATCACCGTCGCCGAGGGCGAGCGCATGACGGGTCTCTGGCAGCTCGACGGTCGCTGCGTCGGTGTCCTGACCGATCGCCGCGTGCTCCGTGCGCGCGCCACTCTGCTCGCGTCGGGCGGCGCGGCGGCGCTGTGGCGACGGACGACGAACCCTCCGGGCGCCGTCGGCGACGGAATCGCTGCGGCCTATCGTGCGGGCGCCGCTGTCGCCGACCTCGAGTTCGTGCAGTTCCATCCGACCACGCTCGTCGACTCCACGCTGCTCCTCTCCGAGGCGCTGCGCGGCGAAGGAGCGCTCCTCCTCGACGAGTACGGCGAGCGGTTCACGGACGAGCTCGCGCCGCGCGATGTCGTCGCCCGGGAGATCGCTGCTCGCGGGACGGTAGTCCTCGACCTGCGTGAGATCGACCGCGGACGCTTCCCGAGCCTGATGGGGAGCCTCGCGGAGAACGGCTACGACCCGGCAGAGACTCCGATCCCGGTCGCACCCGCGGCTCACTACACGGTCGGAGGGATCGTGACCGATCTCGACGGCCGCAGCGACGTCCCTGGCCTCTACGCCGCCGGTGAGTGTGCCGCGACCGGTGTCCACGGCGCGAACCGGTTGGCGTCGAACTCGCTTCTCGAGTGCCTCGTCTTCGGGCGTCGCGCGGCGCTCGCGGCCCTCGCCGAGCCTCGCCTTTCCGGACATGCCTCCGCGCTCGCTCGAGAGCCAGGTCCAGGGTCTGACCCTGGACATGGCTCGAGCGGACAGGTGAGCGAGGAGCTGCGCGAGGCGCTCTGGCGCGACTGCGGGCTGATCCGCGACTCCGCCGGGCTCGAGCGGCTACGGGCTTCTACGCACCTTCTGACGCGGCTCGTCGCGGAGAGCGCTCTCCTCCGCGAGGAGAGCCGTGGCTCGCACTTCCGAGCCGACTTCCCTGTGGAGAACCCGTCGTTCGAGCGTCACGTCGTGCTGCGACAGGGTCACGAGCCCGTGCTAGAGACATGGCTGTAACGACCATCTCACTCGAGCGGGTCGTCCTCGACGCGCTCGCCGAAGACGTCGGCGCCGCCGACGTCACCACCGACGCGACCGTCGACGCGGCCGCTGTCGGGACTGCGGAGCTCCTACTGAAGGAGCCCGGCGTCGTCTGCGGGATCGATGCGGTCGAGGCGGTGTTCCGGGCGCTCGATCCCGAGATGCTCGTCGAGCCGCTCGTCGAGGACGGCACCCCTGTCGAGGGCGGGACGGTCGTCGCGGTCGTGAGCGGCTCTCTGCGCGCGATCCTCACCGGCGAGCGGACGGCGCTGAACTTCCTGGGCAGGCTGTCGGGGGTCGCCACCCTCACGCAACGCTATGTCGATGCCGTCGCAGGCACCGGCGTCGCGATCCTCGACACGCGCAAGACCACGCCGGGACTTCGCCTGCTCGAGAAGCACGCGGTCGCGAGCGGAGGCGGTCGAAACCACCGGTTCGGGCTCTACGACGGGGTGCTGGTGAAGGACAACCACCTGCTCGCAGCGGGCTCCATCGGCGCCGCGGTCGAACGGATTCGCGGCGCAACGCCGCTTCCGATCGAGGTCGAGTGCGACACGCTCGCTCAGGTCGCGGAGGCGCTCGCGGCGAACGTCGACGGGATCCTGCTCGACAACATGTCACCGGACGAGCTCCTTGCGGCAGTCGAGCTCGTCCAGGGTCGCGCGCGCCTCGAGGCCTCGGGAGGCATCACGCTCGACAACGTCCGCGAGATCGCCGAGACCGGGATCGACGAGATCTCGATCGGCGCGCTCACCCATTCCGCCCGCTCACTCGACGTCTCACTGGAGCTGACATGACGACCGCCGAGATCACCACGATGCACGAGGAGATTCGCGAGCTCGCGCGCGAGCGCGACGCGGTCATCCTCGCCCACAACTACCAGGTGCCCGAGGTGCAGGACGTCGCCGACTTCGTCGGGGACTCGCTCGGGCTCTCGCACGAAGCCGCCCGCACGGACGCGGAGTCGATCGTCTTCTGCGGCGTGCACTTCATGGCCGAGACCGCAGCGATCCTCTGCCCGGAGAAGACCGTCCTCATTCCCGACCTCGACGCCGGCTGCTCGCTGGCCGCCTCGATCACCGCCGACCAGCTCCGTACGTGGAAGGCGGAGAACCCGGGCGCGGTCGTCGTTTCCTATGTCAACACCACGGCCGAGGTGAAGGCCGAGAGCGACTACTGCTGCACGTCGGGGAACGCGAAGGCGATCATCGAGTCGATCCCCGAGGACACGGAGATCCTGTTCCTGCCCGACATGTACCTCGGGCTCTGGCTCGAGAAGGTGACGGGGCGCACGCTTCGCATCTGGATGGGCGAGTGCCATGTGCACGCGGGCATCCGGCCGGCCGACATCCAGCGCTGGCAGGACGAGGCACCCGATGCCGAGCTGCTCGTCCACCCCGAGTGTGGGTGCGCGAGCCAATGCATGGCCTTCGGGAACGAGCGGACGCACATCCTCTCGACCGAGGGGATGATCAAGTTCGCGAGGAAGTCGCCCAAGGAGCGCTTCCTCGTCGCGACCGAGACCGGGATCATCCACCGCCTGAACAAGGAAGCGCCGGAGAAGCGCTTCGAGGCCGTCTCCGAGAAGGCGATCTGCCGCTACATGAAGATGATCACGCTCGAGAAGCTCCGCGACTCGCTGCGGGACTGGAAGTACGTCGTGACGGTCGATCCGGAGATCGCGGCGAAGGCCAGGGGCGCGATCGACCGGATGGTCGCGATCGTTTGAGGTGAGTGGGGTCAGACCCCCGGGGTCTGACCCCAGGGTCTGACCCCGCCGTCTAGGCCACGCGCACGGAGTGCACGGGCGGCAGGTTCGTCGCGGCCGTGAACCACGTCGCACCGGCGTCCTTCGAACCGAAGACGTCGCCCGACGTCGCCCCGAAGTACAGGCCCATGCCCTTTCCCGACCCGTCGCGGGCGAACGCCTGGCGCAGGATCGTCAGGTACGCGTCGTCGGCGGGAAGGCCGTCGCCGCGCTCGATCCACGTCTTGCCGGCGTCACGTGTCTCGTAGACCCTCACCTTGCCGTCCGGCGTCGTCCGATCCAGGTCGGCGACGAGCGGAATGACGTACGCGCTGTCGGGATCCTCCGGGTCGAGCACCATCGGGAAGCCGAAGTCCGACGGGAGGCCGTCGGCGATCGACTCCCAGCTCTCGCCGGCATCGTCCGACCGGTAGACACCGCCGTGGAACTGCATGAATAGCCGCTCGGGCTGCGACGGCGCGCGATGCATGTTGTGGACGCAGAGGTCGATCGTGTCCGCTCGAGCTTCCTCGGGCATGTAGCGCGGATAGAGGCCCTTGTTGCCGTGCCGCCACGACTGCCCGGCGTCGTCCGAGAGCCAGACGCCGACGGCGGAGATCGCGAGAGCGATGCGCGACGGGTCACCGGGCCAGGTCGCGATCGAGTGCATGCACATGCCGCCCGCGCCAGGGCTCCAGTCCGGTCGCGTGGGCTGCTCCCAGAACGCCTTGTTGAGCGCCCAGTTCTCGCCGCCGTCTCGGCTCTCGAAGAGAACGCCGGGATCGCCACCCGCGTACAGGAGCCCCTCCTCCTCGCCGGGCGTGACAACCCAGAGCCGCGTCATTGCCTTCTCGGCATCTTCGGGAAGCTCGATTCCCTCGGCCTGCTGCCATTCCGCCCCGAGATCGTCGGTGTAGAACAGCTTCGGCCCGTAGAACGCAGACGTGAGGCACGCGAAGTGCCGGCCGTTTCGCGGGTCACGGAAGGCGAACTCGACGGGCTCGCCCGCGAACGCGCGTGAGGAGACGTCGAAGGGCCCACCCGGCGCCCCGTCCAGCACGAACAAGCCCTTCTTCGTTCCAACGAGAAGCTGCGTCATGTCGCTCCTACCCTCCTGAGATCGCCGGGATGACGTGGAGTCGGTCGCCTGCCGAGACCGAGGTATCGCCCCGCCCGTATTCCTTGTTCACGAAGACATTGATGTGCTCGCGGATCGCCCCGCGCTCGTCGAGGATCCAACCTCTCGTGCCGGGACACTCGCGCTCGAGCGCCTTCAGCACGTCTGCGACGGTGGCTCCCTCGAGCTCGAGCTCGCGCCTCCCGCCTGCGAGCTCCGAGAGTGGCGCCCGAAGCCTCACCACTGGCATACGTCGATCCTAGATCGCATCAGTCGTTAGACGACGAACGACGACGGAACTCATCGACAATCTACGGATCGAGCTCGAGCACGCCGTGCGGCGAGCCGTACTCCGCGAGCTTGGCCAGGAACGGCTGCGGCGGAAACGCCTCCGGGCCGAGGACCCCTGTTCCCTTCCAGTCACCGCTCGCCAGCAACCGGGTCTGACCCCCGGTCTGACCCCCGGGTCTGACCCCACGCTCTGAATCGGAGCGATACGCTCACCGAACAGTCCGCAAACGGAGGTCCCCTGTGAGCGTTTCCGTAACCCAGCTGAAGCAGTTCATCGGCGGCGAGTGGGTGGAGTCGTCGAGCGGCGAGACGATGGAGGTCCTGAACCCCGCGACCGGCGAGGCGATCGCCGAGGTCCCGCGCGGAACGGCGGAGGACGTCGAGAAGGCGGTCGCAGCGGCGAAGAAGGCGTGGACGGAGTGGCAGTTCAAGACGCCGAAGGACCGCATGGAGCTGCTGCTGAAGCTCGCGGACGCGATCGACGACAACGCGGACGAGCTCTCTGCGCTCGAGACGCAGAACGTCGGGAAGCCGACCGCGATCGCGGGCGACGAGATGCCGTTCTCCGCCGACAACCTCCGCTTCTTCGCCGGCGCGGCGCGCAACCTCGAAGGGAAGTCGGCATCCGAGTACGTCGAGGGCTACACGTCGCTGCTCCGTCGTGAGCCCTTGGGCATCGTCGCCGGGATCACGCCCTGGAACTACCCGCTGATGATGGCCATCTGGAAGATCGGGCCGGCGCTCGCGGCCGGCAACGTCCAGATCATCAAGCCGGCCGAGCAGACGCCGCTGACGACGCTCCGGTTCGTCGAGCTCGCACAGGAGTTCCTCCCGCCCGGCGTGCTCCAGGTCGTGACCGGAGACGGCATCCCGGTCGGCGACGCGCTCGTCAGGCACCCGGAGATCCGCCTCGTCTCGCTCACGGGCGACGTCGCCACCGGAAAGCTCATCGCCAAGAACGCGGCGGACACCCTCAAACGCGTCCACCTCGAGCTCGGCGGCAAGGCGCCGATGGTCGTGCTCGACGACGCCGACCCGACAACCGTCGCGGAAGCGGTCAAGATCGGCGGCTACTGGAACTCCGGCCAGGATTGCACGGCGTCCTCACGGATCCTCGTCTCGAGCAAGATCTACGACGACGTCCTCTCGGAGACGGTCAAGACCGTCGAGGCCATGAAGGTCGCGGATCCGGCCGACGGCGACGACGTCGACATGGGGCCGCTCATCTCCGCGGAGCAGCAGCAGCGGGTGCTCGGGTTCCTCGAGCGCGCCGCTGATGCGAAGGCGACGATCGTCACCGGCGGCGAGGCGCTCGGCGACCGCGGGTTCTTCGTCAAGCCGACGATCGTCACCGACGTCGGCCAGGACGCCGAGATCGTCCAGGACGAGGTGTTCGGCCCGGTCGTCACGGTGCAACCGTTCGCGTCAGACGACGAGGCGATCGAGATGGCGAACGGCGTGCGCTACGGGCTCGCCGCGTCGGTCTTCTCGGAGAACGTCGGACGTGCCCTCAAGGTGGCCGGGAGGCTCGAGTTCGGCACGGTGTGGGTCAACGAGCATCTCTTCCCGCTCACGTCCGAGATGCCGCACGGCGGCTTCAAGGAGTCGGGCTACGGGAAGGACATGTCGCTCTACTCGATGGAGGAGTACACCCGCGTCAAGCACATCGCGGTGAAGCTGGCCGAATGACATCGGCCGAGGCCTCGGACGAGATGGCGGCCGCTGCCGACGTCAGGCTCGAGAACGTCGTCAAGCGCTTCGACGACGCCGTCGCCGTGGACGGGATCTCGCTGAAGGTTCCGAGGCTCCTTCTTCGCGCTGCTCGGCCCGTCGGGCTGCGGGAAGACGACGACGTTGCGCATGATCGGCGGGTTTCGAGGAGCCGAGCGAGGGCAGGATCTTCCTCGGCGAGCAGGACGTCGTCGGGCTGCCGCCCTACAGGCGCGATGTCAACACCGTCTTCCAGAGCTACGCGCTCTTCCCGCACATGTCGATCGAGGACAACGTCGCGTTCGGGCTCGAGCGCAAGGGCGTTGCGAAAGGCGAGCGCGCCGGCCGGGTGAGCGAGATCCTCGAGCTCGTCGGGCTCTCGGGATTCGCGAAGAGGAAGCCGAAGCAGCTCTCGGGCGGCCAGCAGCAGCGGGTCGCACTCGCACGCGCGCTCGTGAACCACCCGCGCGTCCTCTTGCTCGACGAGCCGCTCGGAGCGCTCGATCTGAAGCTCCGCAAGCACATGCAGCTCGAGCTGAAGGGGATCCAGAACGAGGTCGGGATCACGTTCGTCCACGTCACGCACGACCAGGAGGAGGCGATGACGATGGCGGACGCGATCGCGGTCATGAACAACGGACGAATCGAGCAACTCGGGCCGCCGCGGGAGCTCTACGAGAAGCCCGCCTCGGCCTTCGTCGCAGGGGTTCACGCTCGACAACTGGGCCGAGTGGGACGCAGTGTTGGGGCTGCGCGACGCGCTCGTGACGTCCATTCAGGTCGGTTTCCTGGCGACGCTCGCAGCGAGCGTGCTCGGCACGTTGATGGCGATGGCGATCGTGCGGCACGACTTTCGCGGGCGGGGGTCGGCCAACGTGCTCGTGTTCCTTCCGATGTCCACCCCGGAGATCGTCCTCGGTGCGAGCCTGCTCACGCTCTTCCTGAACATGACCAGCGTCTTCGAGCTCGGCTTCTGGACGATCTTCATCGCCCACGTCATGTTCATCGTCAGCTTCATCGTGGTCACGGTGAAGGCGCGGCTCATCGGCTTCGACAGGCACCTGGAGGAGGCGGCGATGGATCTGGGCGCGAACGAGTGGACGACGTTCCGCAAGATCACGCTGCCGCTGCTCGCGCCGGCGATCCTCGCGGCCTCGCTTCTCGGCTTCGCGCTCTCGATCGACGACTTCGTGATCACGTACTTCGCTGCCGGCGCCGAGCAGACGTTCCCGGTCTTCGTCTGGGGGATCGCCCGCGTCGCCGTTCCTCCGCAGGTGAACGTCGTGGCCAGCGCGATCTTCCTCGTCGCCATCGGCCTGGCGCTCGCTAACGTCATCTGGCAGATGCGCGCCGCCCGACGAGAGCGAGGAGCCCGAGCCGCATGAGTGTCACGGGGATCGACCTGCAAAGGGCCGCCAAGGAGCACCTGTGGATGCACTTCACGCGGATGGGCGGGTACTCGGATGCGGACGTGCCGATCATCGTTCGCGGCGAGGGGTGCTATCTCGAGGACGCGAACGGCAAGCGCTACCTCGACGCGCTCGCCGGGCTCTTCTCCGTGAACATCGGCTACTCGTTCGGCGAGGAAGTGGGGCAGGCCGCGCTCGAGCAGATGCGCGAGCTGCCGTTCTACACGAACTGGTCGTACGCGCACCCGAAGGCGATCGAGCTGGCGGCGGAGCTGGCCTCGCTCGCACCGGGAGACCTGAATCGCGCGTTCTTCTGCTCCGGCGGCTCGGAGGCGGTCGAGTCGGCATGGAAGCTCGCCCGCCAGTACTACGCCGCGAGCGGCTCGCAACAGCACCGCTACAAGGCGATCGCGCGCGAGGTCGCGTACCACGGAACGACGATGGGAGCGCTCTCGATCAACGGGATCCCCTCGCTGCGCGAGCCCTTCCAGCCGCTCGTCCCCGAGGTGCGTCACGTCTCGAACACGAACCGCTACCACCGGCCGCCCGAGGAGACCGAGGAGGAGTTCACGCGCTTCCTGCTCGACGAGCTCGAGCAGACGATCGTGTCGATGGGCCCCGAGACCGTGTGTCTCGTGCACATGGAGCCGGTCCAGAACGCCGGTGGGGCCTTCACGCCTCCCGCAGGGCTACTGGCAGGGCGTGCGCGCGATGTGCGACCGCTACGACATCCTGCTCTCCGCAGACGAGGTCATCACGGCCTTCGGTCGCGTCGGCTACTGGTTCGGGTCCGAGCGCTACGACATCCGGCCCGACCTCGTCACCTGCGCGAAGGGGCTCTCGTCGTCGTATGCCGCGATCGGAGCGGTCGTTGCGACGGATCGCGTGATGGAGCCGTTCCTCGCGGAGACGTCGATGTTCTCGCACGGGATCACCTTCGGCGGCCATCCGACGATGTGCGCGATCGCGCTCAAGAACATCGAGATCATGAAGCGGGAGGGAATCGTCGAGCACGTCCGTGACAAGGAGGAGGCGTTCGCCGGGACCCTGGCGCAGCTCCTCGACCTCTCGATCGTCGGCGACCTGCGCGGAACGGGATTCTTCTACGCGCTCGAGCTCGTCAAGGACAAGGACACGCGGGAGACGTTCTCGGAGGAGGAGTGCGAGCGCCTCCTGCGCGGGTACCTGTCGAACGCGCTCTTCGACGCCGGCCTCATCTGCCGCGCGGACGATCGCGGCGACCCGGTCATCCAGATCTCGCCGCCGCTCGTCGCAGGGCAGTCGGAGTTCGACGAGATCACGCGCATCCTCGGCGAGGTTCTGACCGAGGCGCAGCGCGAGATGCGTTGACGCTTCCGCGCGGGCTGGTCGCCTGTTATTCCGAAATCCTCACGCCGCCTAGCGTCCCTAGCCGCGACGCCGCAGTACGGCGCTGCTCGGCCAAGCGGCTGGCGGGAGCGAACGCGCTCCAGGCGAACCAGCGACCAAAGCCGCGTTGGAGCGCACGCGGGCCGGTCATCGTCAGCTTTCGCATCCGCATCGCGGCGCCGAGCTCCGCCCGTCCCAGGTAGACGCGATAGAGGGTGGCGGTGTCGGCGCTGACCTCGAGGTCGATGTCGAAGCCGGGATGTTGCAGGCACACCGAGACCTCCGAGGGCTCGAGCACCATCCAGTAGCGCTTGGCCGGATTGCGAAAGTCGAACTTGAGCACGGTTCGGCCGGGGGGAAGCTGCTCGCGATGCACATGGCGGGCCATCCAGACGATCAAGAGGTCGGGGTCGAGCTCCTCGGCGCGGGGATCGGTGAACGACCAGGTCACGCCCCACTCCCCCATCGCCTGGACAACCGGCTCTAGGTCGCGGCCGGCGGGCGTCAGCTGGTACTCGAGCGTCCTGCCCTTGGGGCCGGTGCGCCGCGCGACGATCTCGGCGCGCTCCAGCGAGCGCATACGGTCAGTGAGGACCGAGCGCGAGATCCCTGGCAGGCCACGCTGTAGCTCGTTGAAGCCTTTGGCGCCACCGAGCATCTCGCGCACGATCAAGAGCGTCCAGCGGTCGCCGAGGATCTCGCTCGCCTTGGCGATCGGGCAGTACTGAGCGTAGCTTCGCATCGCGCCACCAATGCTAGTCCGCAGCCCACAGAAGGTTCGAAATTAGAACCGGTTGGTTCGAAATCCGAACCAGTTGGTTCGAATCTCGGTCTAGCGGCACGGAGACGCGCGGGCCTACCGTCGCTACATGACTACCGAGACCGCAACTCCCGACCGGGCAACGAGCAGAGGAGGGCGACCATGAGCGCTAT
Source organism: uncultured Actinomycetes bacterium (assembly GCA_963721795.1). Classification (GTDB taxonomy): domain Bacteria; phylum Actinomycetota; class Thermoleophilia; order Gaiellales; family Gaiellaceae; genus GMQP-bins7. The sequence continues at coordinate 4,590 of CAVRLT010000002.1, read as the reverse complement.
CCGGACATCGACGCGCGAGACCGAGGGGCTCGACGAGTTGGGGAGCGCGCTGCGCGGCGAGCTGCTGCTGCCGGCGAGCGTCGGCTATGACACCGGTCGCAGGATCTGGAACGGCGCGATCGACCGCCGACCGGCCGGCATCGCGCGCTGCGCCGGCGTCGCCGACGTCGTCGCGGCCGTTCGCTACGCGCGCGAGCGCGACCTGCTCGTCGCGGTGCGCTCCGGTGGCCACGGGGTCGGCGGACATGCGCTCTGCGATGGCGGACTCGTGATCGACCTGTCGCCGATGAAAGGCATTCACGTCGACCCACAAGCCAGGACGGCGCGCGCCGAAGCAGGCGTCTTGTGGGGCGAGCTCGATCGCGAGACCCAGCTCTTTGGGCTTGCGACGGTGGGTGGAATCGTGAGCCACACGGGCGTTTCGGGGCTGACCTTGGGGGGCGGGATCGGCTGGTTGATGCGCAAGTACGGGGCGACGGTCGACAACCTGCTCTCCGTCGACCTCGTCACGGCGGACGGCGAGCTGGTCACCGCCAGCGAGGACGAGAACCCCGATCTGTTCTGGGGAGTGCGCGGCGGCGGCGGGAACTTCGGCATCGTCACGTCGTTCGAGTACCGCCTGCATCCGGTCGGCCCCATCGTGCTCGCCGGGCCGATCTTCCACCCGCTCGAAGACGCGCCGGAGGTACTGCGGTTCTATCGCGAGCTCGCGGCTGCCGCGCCCGACGAGCTCACGACGATCGTCGAGCTCGAGCTTGCGCCGCCACTCCCGTTCCTGCCCGAGGACGTGCATGGCAAGCCGATCGTCATGGTGGGCGCGTGCTACGCCGGGGCGCCCGAGGACGGGGCCGAGGTCGTCCGGCCGCTGAAGGAGTTCGGCAGCCCGATCGTCGATCGGCTCGAGCCCAAGCCGTACGTGGCGCTGCAGTCGATGTTCGACCCCTTGGTGCCGCACGGCTGGCACCGCTACTGGAAGTCGGTCGAGCTGCCGCCGCTCACGGACGAGGCCATCGACACGCTCATCGACCACACCTCGCGGATCACGTCGCCACGCTCGTACACCATCGTCCTCCAGCTCGGCGGCGCGCTCGCGCGCGTGGCCGAAGACGCGACCGCGTTCAGCCAGCGGGACGCCGCGCACAACGTCGTCATCAACGCGGTCTGGACCGAGGACGACCCCGAGGGCGACCGACACGCCGCCTGGGCGCGCGATCTCTTCCACGCCATGCAGCCGCACGCGCGCGACCGCGTCTACGTCAACTTCCTGGGCGACGAGGGGCCCGACCGCGTTCGACAGGCCTACGGCATCGAGAAGTACGGCCGGCTGGTCGAGCTCAAACGCAAGTATGACCCCACGAACTTCTTCCGCCTCAACCAGAACATCGCGCCGAAATAGCTCTCGGTCGGGGCCGGGCGAGCGCGAGATGGGGCGTTGGCCCGAAGGCCTACGCTATCCGGGCGACGCAGCATCGGTTGTCGCCGATGCTGCGCCACCGGGGTTCGTCGCCGTGACGCTCGCGCGCAGCAGAAGTCCCGCGTCCTCGGGAAGCGGTACGTACGTCTTCGTTGTTGCGCCCGCGATCGGGCTGCAAGACGACATCTGGAGCGTGCTGCAGCGGAGCCACTGGTACGTAAAGCTCATCGGCTGCGACCCGGTCCACACTCCGTCGCTCACCGAGAGGATCGGCGGGTACGTCATGAGCTCTCTCAGCCGAGGGAGAGCGCTGTTCACCGGCGGCGCGACGAAGGTCGCGGTGTAGGTGGACACGGGCTCCGACGCGACGACGGCATGCGTCTGGTCGCCCCCGTCCGACCACGACAGGAAGTCGTAGGACAGCTCTTCGAGCACCTGCGGGGCCGGTGCGCTCAGCGAGATCGTCGTGCCGGCGATGAACGTCCGCGTCACCGGTGCGGTGACCGTGTCCGAGCCGACGACGAGCTCCAGCCCTGCGGGCGACGTCTCGAAGGTGAGCTCCACCGTCTCCGGCTGGAGCTCGACGCTCGTGCTCCCGGTCGCGCTGCCTGCATCCGTCGCGGCCAGCTCGAGCTCGAGATGGGAGGGATAGTCGTGGTCGGGAGCGTTGAACGAGCCTGACGCCACGCCGTTCCACGTCTGAACCACGTGCGAATGGCAGTTGGAAGGGCAGTGCTGGAGCAGCAGCGTCCAGGAGAGCGCCGAGGCGGGAAGCGTCCCCTGCTCCGAGTCGGTCGCGTGTCCCGAGAACGACACGAGCTCTCCGACCTCCCAGGTCAGCGTCGAGGCCGGCGTGTCGATGACGGGCACCGGCGAGCTGTTCGTCTGGAACGTCCAGACGTAGTCCGCGGCGAGCGGGTTGCCGCCGATGTCCTTCGCCCCGCTGGAGCCCCCCTCCACCGTCGCGACGTAGGTCGCGTTGGACTCCAGCGGTGCGGTCGGATCGAGCGTGGCCGTTCGGGTCGGGGAGAGGTAGGAGATCGAGGCGCCGAGCGGTGACCCCGTGCCCTGCTTCACGAGCGTGAACGTGCTCGTGGTCAGCGTCGCGGGATCCATGTTCTCGGAGAACGTGGCGGTTGGCGACACGCCTACCCCAACTCCGGTCGCGCCGTCCAGCGGTGTCGTGGCCGTCACCGTCGGCGCGCTCGCGTCGACGTAGTGAATCCGGCGGATCGTGCCCCCGTCGAAGTCGGGATAGAACAGATCGCCGCCGGGGCCGAACTGAAGGTTCACCGGGTTCGCGGCACCCGCGACGAAGGTCTCGATGTGCGCCGGCGAGGGAGTCGAGCCGCTACCCGTCTTCATCGCCCAGATGCAGTCGCGCGAGTAGTCGGAGAAGAAGAGCGCGCCCTGGTATTGCGAGGGGAACGTGCTCGGGAAGCCGGCGTTGAAGGCGATCCCCGAGATCGAGGAGCTGCCCGTGGGGCACGACTCACCCGTGACGACATTGTTCGAGTGGTGGTACGGGAAGTACGGCTCGGTGTCGGCGCTCGGGGAGAGGTACAGGTTCTCGCAGATCTGGAGGTTCGCCCCGTCGTAGCCGCTCTGCTTCGGGACGCCCTCGTAGCAGGGCCAGCCGAAGTTCTCCACGACCGCGTCGGTCGGGTCGAGGATCCGGTTGACCTCCTCGTAGATGTTCCAGCCCACGTCGCCGGACCACAGCTCGCTCGTGCCAGGTCGGAAGCTGAAGCGGAACGGGTTGCGGAGGCCGTGGGCGATGATCCGCCTCGCGTTCAGATTGGGATTGGCGAAGAGCGGGTTGGACGGAAGCGCGGCGCCGGTGGCGGGGTCGACGCGGATGATCGAGCCGTCGAGCGTCGTCGGATCGCTCGACGTGCGCAGGTCCTGGCTCCGAAGGGCGCCGCCCTCGGCGCTCGGCGGCGTCATCGAGCCCCCGACGCCGCCCGGCGGATCACCGCAGGGGTTGACGGGATTCCCGTCCTGCCCGTAGTCGGTGAACGTGAAGCTCGCCCCGTCGCCTGCGCTCGCGTACAGCGCCCCGTCCGGGCCGAAGTCGACGGTTCCCACCGAGTGGCTCGGGTACTGCTGGCACCAGTCCTCGATCAGCACCTGCTCCGACCCGGTCATGACATTGCCGTTCGCCTCGAGTCGCGAGAGCCGTCCGCTGACCACGCAGCCGTCCGAGGTCGGGCCAGGGGGCGTCGGGCACGCGTCACCCCAGCGGGGCGGTGCGCTCGGCGAGCCGAGCTGGTGGTCGTACGCGTAGAGGACGTAGACGTACGGGCTCTCCGGGAAGTCCGGATCGAGCGCCATCCCCAGAAGGCCGCGATCCCAGAAGTTGTGGACGTTCGTCGCGAGGTTCGCGAAGGTCGTCGGAGTCGGGTCGGAGAAGCTGTCGAAGACCTTGATCGCGCCGCTCTTCTCGGCGACGAAGATCCTGCCGTCGGATGCGAAGCGCACGACCGTCGGGTTCGTCAGGCCGCTGAACGCGATGGTCTCCTGAAACGACGGAGGAGGTGCCGCGCGTGCAGGCTCAGGTCCGGGCGGCGACGCTGCGCTCGGCCCCAGCAGGGCCAGCACCGCGATTCCCAGAGCAACCCAGACTGTCCGTCCGACTCCGCCGGTCGGCACGTCCCAGAACCTCCTCCACCCCTCCCCAGTACTACCCGGTCACACCGTACATATCGGGTGCGGAACTGCAATCCCTACTCAGTCGGTGGTGGCCGCCAGGCAGAGCGCGAAGTCGCCGTTCTCGTCCGTCCACCAGCGCGCGAGGGTAGCGCCCGCGTCCGTGAGCTCGGTCTCGAAGCGCTCGCGCCGGAACTTGGCGCTGACTTGGGTGCGGAGGCGCTCGCCATCCGCGAGCTCGACGTCGATTCCCAGCGCCGGCACCTGGACGACCTGCACGCTCGCCGAGTCGAAGCCGATGTCCACCCACTCGCGTTCCGCATCCCAGAAGGCGCGGTACTCGAGGCGGGCACGAGAGAAGCCGGAGCCGAGCTCACGGTCGAGGTGGGCGAGCCCGTTTCGTTGGAAGCGCTCGCTCAGGCCGGCGGCATCGTTGTAGGCGGATTCGATGCGTGCTGGATCCTTGACCAGGTCGAGCCCGAGGAGGAGCGCGTCCGTCGGCTTCAACGAGCCTGCGAGCGCGTGCA
>CAVRLT010000001.1:0-42070 GCA_963721795.1 uncultured Actinomycetes bacterium | reverse complement strand
ACCCTCATCAGGCGGCGACTCCCGAAGCGGGCCGCCTCGACGAGCTGCGCGAGCTGCTCGAGCATCCGAAAGCGGTCGCGGTGGGTGAGACTGGCCTCGACAACGTGAAGCGGTACGCGACGCCTGTGGAGCAGCGACGGTTGTTCGATGCCCAACTCGCGCTCGCGGACGAGCTCGAGGTTCCAGTCGTCGTCCACAGCCGCGACGCCGCGGCGGACACGGCCGCCGCTCTCGAAGCCTTCACGGGATATGTGATCCTGCACTGCTTCTCGTCTCCCGATCTGCTTCCGGCTGCGCTGGAGCGCGGGTACTACGTCTCGTTCGCGGGAAACGCGACCTATCCGAAGGCCGATGATCTTCGAGAGGCGGCCGCGACCGTTCCCGAGGATCGAATCCTCGTCGAGACGGACAGCCCGTACCTCTCGCCCCAGCCCGTTCGCGGACGACGAAACGAGCCGGCGCACCTCGTCCATACGATCGCGGGACTCGCCGACGTCCGCGGTGTGGAGGAGGCGCGACTCGCCGCCGTCACCCATGCAAACGCGACCGCCGTCTTTCGACTGCCATGAACGTGGCGCCGAAGAAGGCGCTCGGCCAGCACTTCCTGGTCGACGAGAACATCCTCGGCGTCATCGGACGCCTCGCCGCGCTCGACGACGACGACGTGGTGCTGGAGGTCGGGCCGGGCCTCGGCGTGCTGACCCGCTATCTCGCGGATCGGGTCGCGACCGTGCATGCGATCGAGGTCGACCGCTCGCTCGCGGAGCCGCTCGAATCGGCGCTCGCGGGAAGGGACAACGTTCGACTCGCTTTCGGAGATGCGCTCGCGCTCGATCTCGGTTCACTCGAGCCGCAGCCGACGAAGCTCGTCGCGAACCTGCCCTACAACATCGCGACGCCTCTCGTGATGGAGAGCCTCGACGAAATCCCCTCACTCGTGCTCTGGTGCGTGATGGTGCAGCGCGAGGTTGCAGATCGGTTCTTCGCTTCGCCGCGGACGAAGGCGTACGGCGCCGTCTCCGTCCTCCTTCAACTGAGCACGCGCAAGGTCGGCTTCCACCCGGTCGCGCCGACGGTGTTCAAGCCCCGGCCGCGGGTCGAATCCGCGCTCGTCGCGTTCGAGCGTGTCGACGGTCCGTCGCTCGCACCTTTGCGGCCGGTCGTGAACGCCGCCTTTGGGCACCGGCGGAAGACGTTGGCGAACTCGCTTGCGCTCTCCGGCCTCGTCACACGATCTGCCGCGGAGAATGCCCTGGGGGAGATCGGCAAGCCGGCAAGCGTTCGCGCCGAGGAGCTCGCCCCGCACGACTTCGTCGCCCTGGCCGCGGCCTTGCGATGACTCGCGCGCGCGCGTTCGCGAAGATCAACCTCGCACTCGTCGTCGGCCCGGCGCGTGTCGACGGGAAGCACGAGGTAGCCACCGTCTTGCAGGCCGTCGATCTCTGGGACGACATCGAGCTCGCGTCAGCAGAAGGTCTCACCGTTACGGGATTTCCGGAAGACACGCTCGTCTGCCGAGCGCTCGAAGGACTCGCGGAGGCCGCCGGCATCGCCCCCGGCTGGCACGTTCGCATCGCGAAGCGGATCCCTGTCGCCGCCGGTCTCGGCGGAGGCAGCTCGGATGCTGCGGCCGCGCTCGAGCTGGCGAGCTCGTCTCTCCCCATGCCTCTCCCACGCACGGAGCTACACGCCATTGCAGCCGAAGTCGGTGCGGATGTGCCGTTCTTCCTCCGCGAGGGACCGCAACTCGGAACCGGTGACGGGACCGATCTCGCCGAGCTCGAGCTCCCGATGGACTACGTCGTGCTCCTGCTCGGACCTGAGGGCGCCAGCAAGGACTCGACCGCCGCGATCTACGGTCGGTTCGACGAGCTCGACGGTGGCGCCGGGTTCGAGGAGCGCCGGTCGGAGCTCCTTCGCGCGCTCGAGCACATGAAGGAGGCGCGGGATCTCGCGAGGCTTCCCGGAAACGATCTCGCATCGTCACCGCTCCGGCAGGAGCTCGAGGCCCTCGGTGCGTTCCGCGCCGACGTCACCGGTGCCGGGCCTGTCGTCTACGGCCTGTTCGACGACGAAAGTGCAGCGGAGCGCGCCGCCTCGAGCCTCCGTGACGAGGGACACACGTGGCTCGTCCGTCCGGTCCGGCAGCGAATGGCAAGATGAGCGGGCTCTGGGGCGTGGCCAAGTGGTAAGGCAACGGGTTTTGGTCCCGTGATCCCAGGTTCGAATCCTGGCGCCCCAGCCACGATGTCCGGAACCCAGACGAAGAGCCTCGGCGCCGTCGTGATGGCTGCCGGCCTCGGGACGCGTATGCGCTCCTCGACCCCGAAGCACCTCCACGCGCTGCTCGGGAAGCGGATGGTCGACTGGGTGCTCGAGATCGCCCGCGAGCTCGGTGCGGACCCCGTCGTCGTCGTTGCGGCGCCCGCGACGGCCGATGCCTTCGACGGAGTCGCGGTCGCGGTGCAGGAGGCGCCCCTCGGGACCGGAGACGCCGTCGGTCGTGCGCGAAGCGCGCTGGACGGCGTCGACGACGTCCTCGTGCTCTCGGGCGATACGCCGCTCCTCACTTCCCAGCTCCTGCGAGACCTCGTGGAGACCCATCGGCACGAAACCGCGTGGGCAACCGTCCTGTCGTTCGAGCCCGAGGATCCACGCGAGTACGGGCGGATCCTGCGGAACGGCAGCGGGGATGTAGCGGAGATCGTCGAGGCGGCAGACGCGACCCCGGAGCAGCTCGCCGTCCGCGAGGTCAATTCCTCGATCTATGTGTTCCGGGCCGAGCGGTTGTGGCCGGTTCTCGAGCGTCTCTCGCCGCACAACGCGCAGGGTGAGCTCTATCTGACCGACACGATCGAGCTTCTCGTCGCGGAGGGCGGACAGGTCGCTGCACACAAGGGAGGAGATGCGATGGAGGCCGAGGGCGTCAACACGCGCTTGGAGCTCGCGGCGGCGGCTGCCGAGCTCCGCGATCGGATCAACGACGCGCACATGGTTGCCGGTGTGACGATCGTCGATCCGCGATCAACCTGGATCGACGACGGAGTCGTGCTCGCGGCCGACGCGGTCATCCAGCCCTTCACGGTCATCCGAGGGGCCTCGCGAGTCGCGGCGGGCGCCGAGGTCGGTCCTCACGCCGTGCTCCACGACGCGATCGTCGGCGAAGGCGCTCTCGTGGGACCCTTCTGTTACCTTCGCCCCGGCACGGTGCTCGAGGCGGGCGCCAAGGCCGGCACGTTCGTGGAGATCAAGAACTCCCTCATCGGTGAGCGGACGAAGGTGCCGCATCTCTCGTACATCGGCGACGCCGACATCGGCGCGAACACGAACATCGCCGCCGGGAACATCACCGTGAACCAGGATCACGCCACGCGGGCGAAGGAGCGGACCGTCATCGGGAGCAACGTCAGGACCGGGGTCGACAATGCGTTCGTCGCCCCAGTGTCGATCGGCGACGACGCATGGATTGCAGCCGGCTCCGTCATCACAGAGGATGTCCCTCCGGGCGCGCTCGCCATCGCCCGGGCCGAACAGGTCAACAAGGAGGGGCGGGGTGGAAAGCGGAACGATTGAGCAGACGCTGCCCGGCCTCGAGGCCGAGATTCCGCGGGTCGAGATGAACGCCGGCCACGCGATCCCGCTCACTCCCCAGAAGCGGTTGATGGTGTTCGCGGGCCGCTCGCATCCCGAGCTGGCATCGAAGATCGCGGAGCAGCTCAACGTCGAGCTCGGGGAGATCGAGCTCACGACCTTCGCGAACGGCGAGACCTACTGCCGCTACTGCGAGTCGATCCGCGGCGCCGACGTCTTCCTCGTGCAGACGGGTTGCCGCCCCGTCGACCAGAACATGATGGAGCTGCTCTTCATGATCCAGGCCGCGAGGCTCGCCTCTGCGAAGCGCATCACCGCCGTTCTTCCGTGGTTCCCGTATTCGCGGCAGGACCGAAAGGCGAAGCCGCGGGAGCCGATCTCGAGCCGGCTGCTGGCCGACATGCTGCAGATGGCCGGCGTCGACCGCGTGCTGACGATGGACCTGCACGCTGGCCAGATCCAGGGCTTCTTCACGATTCCCGTCGACCACATGACGGCGCTCCCGCTGTTCGCACAGTACTTCCGCGACCTGGGCTTGATCGGCGACCGCGTCGTCTCGGTCGCGCCGGATGCCGGACGCGCCAAGCACGCGGTGCGCTTCGCAGAGATGATCGGCGCCGACTTCGCGATCATGCACAAGACGCGTCCGTCGCACGACATCGCCTCGGTGACGGAGATCACGGGCAAGGTCGAGGGGAAGGTCGCGATCGTCGGCGACGACAACATCTCGAGCGGCAACACGCTGCTCGAGGGTGCGCGGGCGCTCAAGGCTGCCGGTGCTCGCGATGTCTGGGTCTTCGCCACCCATGGTCTCTTTTCCGGCGACGCGCTCGAGCGCTTCGCGGACGCCGATCTCAGTGGCATCGTCGTGACGGACACGGTTCCGGTCGATCCTCTCCGCAGGCCGCCGGGAATGACCGTCCTCACGGTCTCCGGGCTTCTGGCGGAGACGATCATGAACGTCTTCGCCGACGAGTCCGTTTCGGCGATCTTCGGCGGCGAGAACCAGCTCTTCTAGAGGCATTTGGCTCAACCAAGCGCCTTTGCGCGTACTTGGTACCCAAATTCGGTACCCATCCTGTGGGCAGCTGCGCTGTTCGATCCGATTCGACTGGGTTAAGTCGCCGGACTGCGCTTGTAGAGAGTTCCTTTGCGTTTGCCGACGTCGCAGCTCGAAGCGACGGTTGGAAGGATGTAATTCCCTGTAAACCTCTGTTTTTGGGGTTTTTTCTTATGCCGTCCGGGGCAACGCTGAGCTGAACGGTTAAACGAAAAGGGGGAATAGTCCATGAGACGCTTGGCTTTGTCGGTCCTGTTTGCTGCTGTCGGCGTCCTCGCGGTTGGGGGAATCGCCGCAAACAGCGCACCACCGAGTCCGAAGAAGGCCACCGTTTGCCACTGGACAGGTAAGAAGTACGTCCGCATCGCGGTCGGAGCCCGGTCCTTCAAGGCGCACATACTGCACGGGTCGGACTTGATTCCGGCACCTCAGGCATGTCCGACCCAGGTCACCGCTGCGAAGCGGGGCGGTCCTGCGCTCGCCACGAGGCTAACGGGCGCGGCCGAACGTCCGGAACCCGGTGATCCGGACGGGCGCGGTAGCGCGATCGTTCGGCTGAATCCCAGTCAGCTGAAGGTCTGCTTCTACCTGACAGCTAGCAACATCACGCTTCCGGCGACTGCTGCCCACATCCACATAGGCGCGAGCACGACATTCGGGAACATCGTTGTCGCACTCATCGCGCCGAATGTGAGCGGAGTCTCGTTTGGCTGCGTAAGTGCGTCGGCCGACGTGATCTCTGCGATTCGGGCGAACCCGAGCAACTACTACGTCAACGTGCACACGACGGACTTCCCGGATGGCGCGATCCGAGGTCAGCTCTAGCGAAGACGCCAACATGCCGGTGCGGGCTTGCCTGTCCGCACCGGCTTTGCAAGCCCCGGCTCGCCGTGCCGCACGGGAATTCTCTGGGCATCTAGCCTCTTGTGGGCGGCCGCGCTGTTCGAGCCGATTCGGCTCTGAGAACCCGCGGCTACAGCTTGAATGCGGCGGTGGAATGTGTTAGTTGTCGCAAAGACAACGTTCCCGCTCACGAGGGAGGATTGGGATGAGCAGGACGAGGAAGACCATCGTCGCGCTTCTCGCCGCGATGGCTCTGGGCGCGTATCTGGCACCCGCTGCAGCGGCTGATCCGAACTGCAGCCCGGGCCAGAACTCGAACCCGCAGCCGGGCTTCAAGCCTGGCGGCTGCAACAAGTAGCGAACGAGACACCGACCCCGTTATCGATGGGCCGGTGTCTCACTGGTCCCGGCCCACGTTGTTGGCCCCGCTGTTCGAGCCGATTCAGGTTCTCCGAACAGCCGGTTCTCAACGGCTCGACCCGTCTAGGAGTAATCCAACACAGGGGCCGACCTCTCTTACCGTAAGGATCGAGCACCGTCAGCTCTCTCGACGGTCACACGCGTTAGGTCGACACGATCAAGCTGGGTAGAGACCCGGGCGTCATCAAACGAGGTGGACGCCCTGCGGCAAGGCACACCCGGACGCCCGGGCACTTCGAAGGTACGTCTGTTCCGCCTCGGTCAGCGTGACCCGAACGGGTGAGATCGACAGATATCGGGCCGAGCGTTCTGGGAGTGAGGAGTCGACGCCCCCCTCGGAGGCCGCCTCCCCGGGGGAGAGTACGCCCGGCCCTTTGGCGAGCATACGGAGCCGGGCGAGTCTTTACAAACTCGGGTCAGAGCATCGCCGAGACTGAGGCCAGAACCTCGGGCGGCTGAGCTTCCGCCCACCGCTGCTCCTTCTTCGTCGGGATGGGGTTCAGCGTCGGATAGCGGCACTCGCGACAGGGGAGTCCTTCGGCGGCTTGGGCTTTTGCTCTGCGCTCGCTGACCTCGTAGGGAACACCGCACTCGGGGCACTCGACTTCGATCATCTTCGACTTCGGCGCCGACGCTCTCACTTCTTGGTCGATCTGACGACGCAGGTAGTCACGCAGCTCATCGGGTTCTAGTCCCGCTTCGGCGGCGATGTGCTCTAGTCGGGTCGGGGCGAAGGGCCAGTTCCGGCGTGACTCCCGATCCAGGCGGCCGAAATCAACGTGGCTCACTCTAGAGTTGTTGTCCATGCATACAACACTTTCGGAGAAGGTCATCCTCAGCAGCCAGGTTGACCAAGCCGTGAAGGACGAGCTTCGGCGAAGGGCTGCGGAGGGAGACCGCACCTTGTCCGCCGAGGTCAGACGCGCGGTCAACGAGTACCTCGCCCGACACGACCAAGAGGAGGAATCGTGATCGACGGCTGGGAGGTTCCGACCGGACGGAAGCTAGAAGACTCGACCCGTCCGAAGGACTGGTTCGGCTCGATCAACGTCTCGCCTACCGCCGACGATGACCGGGCCAAGCTGGCACGTCGCTACTTCGCCGAGGCGAGCGCCGACGACTTCGAGATCGACGGTAAGGAGTGGATCGACAAGCAGTCGTCTGTGCGCTATCGGCTCGCCGGCTTCAACCCGTTGCTGTCTGCTGACCCGGCGGACACGGGCGTGGAGCGGTTCGTGATTCGAGGCGACACGATGGTCTTCCTGCGCCCGGAGGGATCAACGGGCACCGTCAAGAAGATCGAGATCGGAACGGTCGGAGCCGTCCGCGTCCGATGAAGCCCCGTCCGTGGTACGAGACCTTTCCGAAGGAGCACTGGACGGGCGAAGACCTCGCGCTCGCGATACAGGACGGGTACAAGGTCACGCCGTCTGTTCCCCCAGACCACAAGGCGCTAGAGCAGCGCCCGATCGTGCAGCCGACGCACCTCGCCCCGGCGTGGAATCCGCTCCGGCCTATGCGCAAGAAGTCAGACAGCGCGCAGGGTCGCGCAGTCGATCAGTTGCTTCACGACCTCGGGATTCGGTGAGCAAGCTACTGCGCGAAGGGGGATTCGCACCGGTCAGTGCGCTCTTGACGCCGCTCGACCTCGACAGCCCGTACTGCGCGTTCTGCTTCAGAACCGCCGAGTTCGGATGGATTCATGTGACGAGTCAGCAACTGGTCTGCGTTGAGTGTCTCAATGATCCAGACGCCGAGGACGGGACGGCAGGACGCCGGGCACAGGTTCGTCTTCGTGAGCTTGAGGACGTGAAGATCTGGTGATTCGGGCGGGGCACGTGAACTCCCCCTGTCCGAGGGTGCGGCGCGGACCACTGCCGCGGCCGTAGTCGCACACAGGGAGGTGGCGGAGTTGTTGCGCGTGCTCCGTCACTTCCCGACTTAGCTGCGCTGGATAGTGATGTCGAAGCCGAAGAGCAAGAGCGGCCAGGCCAGGACGGCCGCTATCGCCGAGAGGATCTGCCCGACTGTCGAGAGCGAATCGAAGTAGTCATAGATCGCCGCCACCACCACACCTGTAACGATCCAGATGACGGGCAAGAGTCCTACGCGGTACCTCGACCTCATGCGTCGGGAGTGCCCGTCGCGTCGAGTCGAGAAACGGGGAGCTACAGATGGCTTGGTTGAGCCAGTTTTTGGGTAGATCCGCTCACCAACCACCCACAATGAGGAATTCTCTCTCTAGCGAAGGCCCGGGAAATCGCAGCAGTTAGAAGAATTTCTTTCCTGATCGCGGAACGTCTCCTGAAATAGCCCACTTACACTGAAGGCTCCACGACGTCAACGCGAGAGAGGGGAACGAGATGGCGTACGGGATCGTGCATCACTTTCCGGGCGGTACGAAAGAGCAATACGAAGCGAGTCTCGCGGCAGTGCATCCGTCGAGGGACAGCCTGCCGGACGGCCAGACGTTCCACGCGGCTGGCGCTTCGGATGGCGGCTGGACGATCTTCGCCGTCCACGAGTCGAAGGAGAGCTGGGAGCAATTCCGCGACGGCATCCTGATGCCTCGGATGCAAGCGGGCATCGAAGGCGGCCTCGCCGAGCCACAAGAGACTGCGTTCGAGATTCACAACTTGCAGCCGTAGCAGTCAACCAACGCTGCTCGGGAAGATCGTGGCCGTAGCGCCGGTCTAGATCAACGGGCGCTACTCCCTCCGTAGGTGCCCCGTCTTCTCCGATTACCGAGGAGACAGTCTGTCGTCACGTCGTCCGAGAAAGGGGCGGTCTGCGGCTCGCCCCTTTCTTCTCCGATAGGGGCCGGGGCTGGTGACGGCGGCAGTCGCCTGTCAGGGGAGATGGGGCCGGAACAGGCGACTCCAGCCCCGGCGGGATGCGGCGTGGGAAAACAGACTTTCGTCCCCATATGCTCGCGCGTCCAAACCTTCCGACGTAGAACGTCTGCTAGCGGTAAGAAGGGGTTGCCTCCAGCTTGTCCGTCATCTCCGTTCTGAAACCTTCGCTAGAGCCGGGTGCGCCGCGACGACTCGCGAGCGAGAACCGAACCGCATAGCCGTGCGGGTCGGCCTCGGCCAAGCGGTTGGCAGCGGGTTACCCATTTCCTTGTACCCCGCGCCGCTGTTCGAGCCGATTCGGCTAGCGACTCGTAGAAGCGAGGGCCGCGACGGCGTGTCGGCCCTCGCCGGACGATCGATGATTAGGGTTGGAACGGGGGCGGCGGCCAACCGTTTCCGATCCCGCCGTTCCCTTGGAAGAAGTGATCGCAGTTGAGCGGGCCCGGCTCTCCGGCCTTCGGCCCTCCGCCAGCCGATACGCCCTTGTCTATTTGCCGGTCAAGGGCACGTCCGCAAGCCTCTAGCTGTGGATTGTTGTCCGGGTTCCCTGGAGGCGGTGCTGGCCCGTAGGCGAGAGCGCCTGCAGGGAGCAGCAGTGCGGCGACGATCGCAAACGCGGCCACCAAACGACGTTTACCCATTTCTCCCCCTTCTTGGATTGACGCCGGTTGCAACCTATTCCGGTCGGGGGTGCTTCGTCAACGGTTCTCCCGCGAGCACGCGCTGGGTATCTAGCCCTTCGACGAACCTCAGGTTTTCCCCATAGCCGCCTCTAACGACTCGACCCGTCTAGGAGTAATCCACCAAGGGCCGACCTCTCCTACCGGAAGAAGCGTGCCCGTCAGCTCTATTCGCGTCACACGCGTTAGGTCGACGCGAGCCTGCTGGGTAGAGACGGCCCGGGCGTCATCGGACGAGGTGGACGCCCTGCGGCAAGGCACACCCGGACGCCCGGGCAACTTCGAGGGTAGCCCTGCTCGGACTCGGTCAGCGTGACCCGAACGGGTGAGATCGACAGATATCGGGCCGAGCGTCTTCTGGGTGAGGATTCGACGCACCCCTCGGGGTCGCCTCCTCGGGGGGAGCACGCCCGGCCCGTGGGCGAGCATACGGAGCGCGCTGGGTCAAAGCAATAGAGCGGCGGCGGCCCGAATCTCCGGGGGCTGAGCTTCCGCCCAGCTCGCTCCTCCTCGCTCGGGACGACCTTCGGCGGGCACCGACACTCCTGACAGGCGCGTCCTTCTTGGATGATGGCTCGCGCTCTGCGCTCACTGACCTCGTACACCTGTGTGCACTCGGGGCACTCGACCTCGACCATCACCGACGTCGGCACCCGTCGCTCGCACTCGGCTGTCGATCTGAACACGCAGGTAGTCGCGCAGCTCGTCGGGATCGAGTTCTGCTCGGAAGGCGATGCGCTCTCCCACAGACAGGCACGGAGATTCGCAGCCGGATTTGCGCCCCGCGATTGCATGCCGGGCAACAACATGCGACTGTTAGTCGAGGCCGTGCAGACGCGAAGGCTGCATGATGTCCTGTCAGACGCGGCCTGTGACGTTCTGAAAGGGAGGTAGAAATGAATTCCAAGAGCATGGCGGGGTGGATCGGGTTCGCCGGAATTCTGATGGTGCTCATCGGCGGGATCGACTTCTTTCAGGGTCTGGTCGCCCTGTTCGACGACGAGTACTTCGTGCTCACCGGGTCTGGGTTCCTCGTCTTCGACCTGACGGGCTGGGGCTGGACGATGCTGATCTGGGGAGTGCTGCTGGTCATCGCAGGCCTCGGCTTGATCGCCGGACAGTCGTGGGCGCGCTGGTTCGCAATCGTCGTCGTCAGTCTGAATGTCATCGCTCAGCTCGGCTTTCTGGGCAACACGCAGAACTCGCTCTGGGCACTGACGGTGATCGCCCTGAACATCATCGTGCTCTATGCGCTGACCGCACGGTGGAGCGAGAGCCAGGCAGAGATCGGCACCGTCAGCTGAACGGGTGTTGGGGTCAGACCCAAGTCTGATCCCAACGCAGTTCCAAGGGCTCTCTGCGGTCTTGCATCGCACTCGCCTCGGAGCGGCCGCCGACGAAACGTTTCAAGAGGCGGCCGCTTCGCGGCCGCTGCCCCGCCAGTTCGCACACCGCCCTGTGACCGCGAACCAGTCGAGTGACGTCGCTTGGCTACAATCCGCCGCCCATGTCCGGAGACAGGTTCAAGCTCGAGGTACGCGAACGCGAGGAACGCGAGCGCGGCTCTCGTCACTCCCGGCGGCTACGCAACGAGGGCGTCATTCCGGGCGTGCTCTACGGGAAGGGGCATGCGCGCGCGATCTCGGTCCCGGAGAAGGATCTGCGGACCGCGATGACCGGGCCGTCGGGGCTGCACGCGATCCTCGACGTCGTGCTCGAGGGACAGACGACCGTGCACCCGTCCATCCTGGCCGAGTACCAGCAGGATCCCGTGCGCGGGACGATCTCCCACATCGATCTCCGCGAGGTGCGTCTCGATCAGCCGATCCAGGCATCAGTCGTCGTCCAGCTCGTCGGCGAAGCGGTCGGTGCCAAAGCGGGCGGCGTCGTGTCACTCGTTTCGCGCGAGCTCCAGGTCGAAGCTCTCCCGATGGAGGTTCCCGAGCACATCGACGTCGACGTAACCGCGATGGACATTGGGGACGTTCTGCGCCTCGAGGACGTGCGGGCGCCTGACGGCGTCACATTCCTCGACGATCCGCACGAGACCGTCATCGTGAGCGTCACGATGTCGCGCGCGTTCGCCGAGCTCGAAGAGGCGGAGGCAGCTGCGGCTGCCGAGGCCGAGGCGCTCGAGGAAGGCGAGGAGCCAACCGAGGGCGAGCCCGGCGAGGAAGCGGACGAGGCTGGCGAGGCCTCCGAGGCCCCCGAAGCTTCTCCCGACGAAGAGGGGTAACCGCGGATGCGGTTGTTCCGTCGGGGCGAGCGGGCCTCGACGCTCGATCTGCTCGTCGCGGGTCTCGGAAATCCTGGTCGCGAGCACGCACACGACCGACACAACGTCGGCTGGATGGTCGTCGAGGAGCTCGCCCGGCGCCACGACGGCTCGTTCCGATCGAAGTTCAACGGGAGAGTCGCGGAGGCGCGAGTCGCGGACGCCCGGGTGGCGTTGCTCCAGCCCGAGACGTACATGAACGAGTCGGGGCGGTCGATCTCGTCGGCTGCGCGCTTCTTCAAGGTCGTGCCTGAGGACGTCCTGATAGTTCACGACGACGTCGATCTCGACGTGGGACGGTTGCAGGCGCGGCTCGGCGGCGGGCTGGCTGGCCACAACGGCCTGCGGTCGATCGCTCAGGCGCTCGGCACGCCGGAGTTCCTGCGGGTGCGAGTGGGGGTGGGGCGGCCCGCGCGCGGAGACCGGCGGCCGGTCGCCGACTACGTCCTTTCGCCGTTCGACGCGGACGAGGACGTGGAGAAGATCCTGTCGCGGTCGGCCGACGCCGTCGAGAGCGTGCTGGCCGATGGCTTGACGGCAACCCAGCAGCGTTTCAACTGACCCGGACTCGCTGACACGGAATCGGCTCGAAGCCGTGACCCATCCGTGACCGGCTCCCGGGTAGCGTGCATGTAGGGACACGGGAGTGCCCCTGGGGGTGGTGGTTCTAAAGGGCGGCGCGAGACGGAAGCGCGATTTGAGTACCTTCCCTCCCGGCTACGATGGGGGCGCGGGACGCAGTTCCCGCCATACGTATGGACCCGCCGTTTTCCCCGCTCCACGCACTCGTCACGGAGCTCACCGAGACCGAGGAGTTCCGCGCGTTCGCGGACGCCTTTCCCGCCTCGGCACGCGTGTCCGAGCCTGCGCTCCCGCTTGTCCTCGCCGCCCTGCACGAGACGCTCGGACTGCAGCTCCTCTGCTTGCTCCCGGAGGAGGAGCAGGCGCGGGACGCCGCCGAGGCCGTCGCCTGGTACGTCGACCCATCGCAGGTCGCACTCCTGCCGAGCCGCGGCGTCGGTGTCGATTCCGGGCTCGATCCGCCGCGCGCACCTCGTCGGTGAGCGCGCGCGGGCCCTCGCCGTGCTCGCTCGAGGCGGTCTCGTCTGCGCGTCGGCCCGCGCGATTGCAGAGGGCCTTCCGCCCGAGGACGAAAGGCCCGTCTCGGTCGAGATTCGGGTCGGGGACGAGCTCGGCCTCGACGGCCTCGTGGAAGCGCTCGCGCTCGCGGGGTACGAACGCGCCGAGCGGGTCGACGCGCGAGGCCAGATCGCGGTGCGCGGCGGGCTCGTGGACGTCTTTCCGAGCACCGGCCGCGACCCGCTTCGCATCGAGCTCTTCGGAGACGAGATCGAGCAGATCCGCGCGTTCTCGCCGTTCACGCAGCGCGCGCTGCATCCCGTCGAGCAGGCGGTCGTCTATCCGGCTGCCGAGCGCCGCCAGGACGACCTCGAGCCGACGCTCGCCGATGACGAGGATCGAATCCCTGACGATCTCGTTCCTCCGCTCGATCGCGCGCCCGACCTCGTCTGGCAGCCGGCCGACGTGCGGCATCTGTGGGAGGAGGAGGGCCTCGAGCCACTGGACCTCGAGAACGCCGCCGCGCTGGACCCGTTCCCGCACGCGCAGCTCCATTCGTTCGAGGCACAGCGGCCGGCCATTGCCGCACGAGGGCTCGCGGAGGCGGAGACCGAGCTCGCCGGGATGCTGCGCCAGGGCCGCCGCGTGCTCGTCGCGTTCCCGCACCGCGGCGAGGCCGAGCGCACGCAGAGGTTGCTCCGCAAGGTCGACGCCGAGGTCGTCGCGGAAGTCCCGGTCCTCGCCGAGGATCCCTCGCTGCGCTTCGTCGTCAGTGCGGCCCGTCGTGGCTTCGTCTGGCGCGACCTCGGGCTCGCGCTCCTTCCGGACGTCCAGGTCTTCCGCAAGCGGCCGCCCCGTGCGGATGCGAGGTTGGGCCGAGCGCTCCAGTCGTTCGCGGACCTGCGCACCGGGGACTTCGTCGTCCACGAGGACCACGGCGTCGGCCGGCTGCTCGGGTTCGAGACGAAGGAGGTCGCGGGAGTCACTCGCGACTACCTCTACCTCGCGTTCCGAGGCGAAGACCGCCTGTACGTCCCGCACGAGCAGCTTCCCAAGGTCAGCCGCTACATCGGCGCGGACGCGGGCTCGCCCGCGCTGTCGAAGCTCGGCGGCAAGGCCTGGCAGAACCTGAAAAGCCGGGCCCGGGCATCGGTCCGCGAGCTGGCGGGCGAGCTGCTCGCCCTCTACGCCCGCCGCCAGCAGGCTCCCGGGGTCGCGTTCGACCTGAGCCAGGACTGGCTCGAGCGCCTGGAGGCGTCCTTCCCCTACCGGGAGACCGACGACCAGATGCGAGCGATCGAAGCCGTCAAGGAGGATCTCGAGACGCCGAGACCGATGGACCGGCTCGTCTGCGGCGACGTCGGCTTCGGCAAGACGGAGGTCGCAGTGCGAGCGGCGTTCGCGGCCGCCCTGAACGGGAAGCAGACCCTCGTCCTCTGCCCGACGACGATCCTCGCCGAGCAGCACTGGAACACCTTCCGCGAGCGCTACCGCGACTTTCCCGTACGCGTCGAGATGGTGTCCCGCTTCCGCACGCGCGCCGACCAGACGCGCATCCTCGACGAGTTCCGCAACGGCAAGGTGGAGGTGCTGATCGGGACCCACCGGATCCTCTCGCGCGACGTGATCCCGAAGGAGCTCGGGCTCGTGATCCTCGACGAGGAGCAGCGCTTCGGCGTTGCGCAGAAAGAGCTCATCCGCTCGCTGAGGCTCGAGGTCGACGTGCTCGCGCTCTCGGCGACGCCGATCCCGCGCACCTTGCACATGTCGCTCTCGGGCCTGCGCGACATCTCGATCATCGAGACGCCGCCCGCGGGCCGGCGCCCGATTCGCACGACCGTCGGCGAGTACGACGAGGAGCTGGTGCGGACCGCGCTCGAGCGTGAGCACGAGCGCGGCGGTCAGTCGTTCTATCTCCACAACCGCGTGGAGTCGATCGACGAAGCCGCCGAGAAGCTCCAGCAGCTCTGCCCGGCGCTTCGGTTTCTCGTCGCGCACGGGCAGATGTCCGAGCGCGAGCTCGAGGAGCGCATGCATGCCTTCCTCGCCGGCGACGGCGACGTCCTCGTCTCCACCACCATCATCGAGTCGGGGATCGACATTCCGCAGGCGAACACGCTCGTCGTGGAGCGCGCTGACGCGCTGGGGCTGGCGCAGCTTTACCAGATTCGGGGGCGGGTAGGCCGTTCGGACGTTCTCGCCTATGCGTATCTCTTCTACCCCGAGGCGTCGGAGCTGAGCCCGGAGGCGCGAGCGCGGCTGGCGACGCTCGCCGACCACACCGAGCTCGGCGCGGGCTTCCAGATCGCCATGCGCGATCTCGAGATCCGCGGCGCGGGCGACCTGCTCGGCCCAGAACAGTCCGGGCATGTCGCCGCGCTCGGTTTCGAGCTCTACGTCGAGATGCTCAACGAGGCGGTCGCGGAGCTCTCGGGCGAGCGTCGAATCGCGGCACGACCGGTCCGCGTGGATGCGCGTGTGGACGCCTACGTCCCCGCGTCGTACGTGGCTGCGGAGGCGCTGAAGATCGACCTGCACCGCCGCATCGCGCTCGTCGAGGACGAGGACGAGCTGCGCGAGCTCGTCTCCTTCACCGAAGACAGGTACGGGCCGATACCCGAGCCGGTGCAGAACCTGTTCGCGATCCAGGAGGCGAAGCTGAAGCTCGCCCGGCTCGGCGCGGACTACCTCGTCTACCGCGGCGGCCGCGCGACCGTGGGCCCGCTCACTCTCGGGTCGGTCGAGGTTCAGGTGCTGAGGACGGCTGCCCCGACCGTGATCTACTCGACCCAGAAGCGCGAGGTGTCGCTCCGGGTGGAGACGCTGGAAGCGGCGCTGGAGCTGCCCGATGCTATAGTCGAAGCCCGTCTGGCCGCCTGAGCCGCGGCCTTTTTCTTGTCGGGCCGAACCGATCTCCGCTCAACTTTCGAACAGTCCGCAACCTCTGCCTAATACCGCCTCGGCTATAAGAGACCGCCCATGCTGAAGAGCATCGCACTCCTCCTCGTCGCGCTCGGCCTCGTCGTCTTCGCGTCTGCGTGCGGCGGCGGCAGCGGCGACGTTCCGGACGAGGCGGTGGCGGTCGTCGACGGCACCGAGATCTCCCGTGCCGAGCTCGACGAGCTGGTCGCGCGAGCGAAGAAGGCCTACGAGGCCCAGAACCAGGAGTTTCCGAAGGTCGGTACTCCCGAGTACCAGAACGTCCAGACCCAGTACGTCGCGTTCCTCGTCCAGCGGGAGGAGTTCGAGAAGGAGGCGGTCGAGCTCGGGCTCCAGGTCTCCCAGAAGGACGTGGACAAGGAAGTCCAGGAGTTCATCAAGACCCGCTATGACGGCAACCGCAAGGCGGCCGAGAAGGCGCTGGACGACCAGGGCTTCACCTTCGAGGCGTTCGAGGAGACGATTCGCACCTCCCTCCTCGCGCAGAAGCTCTTCGACGCGGTGACGAAGGAGCTCGAGGTCGATGACGCGGAGATCGTCGCGTACTACCAGCAGAACCTGCAGACGCAGTACCAGACGCCCGAGACGCGAGAGGTTCGGCACATCCTCATCTCCGAGAAGAACGGCGACGAGGTCGACTTCCCGAAGAGCAAGGCCGAAGCCGAGCGCATCTACGCGCTGTTGCAGAACGGTGGCGATTTCGAGGCGCTCGCGAAGGAGAACTCCGCCGATCCAGGCTCGAAGGACACCGGTGGGAAGCTCACGATCACACGGGGCCAGACCGTGCCCGAGTTCGACAAGACTGCATTCGAGCTGAAGGAGGGGGCGATCTCCCAACCGATCAAGACGACGTTCGGCTACCACGTGATCGAGGCGCTCTCCCCGGTGAGTGAGTCGAAGACCACGCCTCTCGCCAAGGCCCGAGCGTCGATCAAGGCGACGCTTCTCCAGGAGAAGAAGACGACGTTCATGACGGACTGGGTCGAGGACTTGTCCGAGAAGTACGAGGGCAAGGTCAGCTACGCAGCCGGTTTCGAGCCCCCCGAGATCCCGGACGCGACGTCCACCGAGACCGAAACCGAGACGGATCCGAGTTGATCTGCCGGCGCAAGATCGAGATCCGCTAGCGCGGATTCGATCGCGCAAGATCCCTAAAGGCGGGCGCTTCGCGCCCGCTGCGCCTCCATCTCGCGCACCGCTAGGTGCCAGAGCAAGTGTCTAGGATGCGGCGCTGTGAGCCTCGCGGACGCGCTTCTCGACCTCCAAGATCTGACGCTGAAGCTCCGTCGCGAGTGCCCCTGGGATCGGGAGCAGACGACGCGGACGATCGTTCCGCACACGCTCGAGGAGGCCTACGAGGTCGCCGACGCGGCAGTCTCGGGCGACGATGCCGAGCTGCACGGAGAGCTCGGTGACCTGCTCTTCCAGGTCTACTTCCTGTCGCTGCTGCTCGAGGAGCGGGGTGCGGGCGAGCTGGAGTCGGTCGCCCGCGGAGTGCACGAGAAGCTCGTCCGCCGGCACCCGCACGTCTTCGGCGACGCCGACGCGCGCACGCCCGGCCGCGTGCGCGAGCGCTGGGAGGAGATCAAGACCGAGCAGGAAGGGCGGGAAGGGATCTTCCACGCCATCCCCGAGTCGCTCCCCGCGTTACTCGACGCGCGGAAGGTGCAGCGCCGCGCCGCGGTCGCCGGCTTCGACTGGCCGAGCCTGAGTGGCCCACTCGACAAGGTGAGCGAGGAGCTCGACGAGCTCGCGCGAGCGATCGAGCACGCGGGTGAGTCACGTCCCGAGACCGAGCCGGATCCCCGAGGTGTTCGCGGAGGTCGGCGACCTGCTCTTCACCATCGTCAACGTCGCGCGCCGGCTGAACGTCGACCCCGAGCTCGCGTTGCGCTCGACGTCGCGCCGCTTCAGGGCGCGGGTGGAGCGCGCGGCCGAGCTTGCCGGCGAAGATGGCGAGGAGTGGAGCGACCTCGACCTCGAGGCGCAGGACACGTACTACGAACGAGCCAAGAACGAGATGCCGTGAGCGCGATCATCGACGTGCACGGCCGCCAGATCCTCGACTCGCGCGGAAACCCGACCGTGGAGGTCGAGATCCGGCTCGAGTCGGGCGCCTTCCGGACGGGCGGCGGTCCCTTCGGGGGCATCGACCGGAGAGCACGAGGCGGTCGAGCTCCGAGACGGCGATCCCGGAGCGTTCCTGGGCAAGGGCGTCCTGAAGGCGGTCGCGAGCGTCAACGGGGAGATCGCGAGCGCGGTCCGCGGGCTCGATCCCGCCGACCAGGCGGCGCTCGACCGCGCTCTGATCGACCTCGACGGCACGCGCGGGAAGAGCAGGCTCGGCGCGAACGCAGTCCTCGGCTCCTCGCTGGCCGGCTGCGAAAGCCGCTGCCACCGAGGCCGAGCTTCCGCTCTACCGCTGGCTGGGCGGTGACGCGGCGCGGACCCTGCCGGTTCCGATGCTCAACGTCATCAACGGCGGCGCGCATGCCGACAACCGGCTGGATCTCCAGGAGTTCATGGTCGTGCCAACCGGAGCGGAGACGTTCTCGGAAGGGCTGCGCATCGGAGCCGAGGTCTTCCACCACCTGAAAGCGGTGCTCCACGAGCGCGGGCTTGCGACCGGTGTTGGCGACGAGGGTGGGTTCGCACCGGATCTGGAGTCGACCGAGAAGGCGATCGAGGCGATTCTCGAGGCCGCGGAGCGGGCGGGTCATCGGGAGCGCGTGGGAATCGCGCTCGACCCGGCCGCGAGCGAGATCTTCGACGACGGCGTGTATCGGCTGCCGGGCGAGGGGCGTGTCCTCGATCCGGAGGCGATGATCGACTTCTACGGCTCTCTCGCCGAGCGCTATCCGCTCGTCTCGGTCGAGGACGGCCTCGACGAGAACGCCTGGGACGACTGGCGCGCACTGACGGAGAAGCTCGGCGGCGCTCTTCAGCTCGTCGGCGACGACCTCTTCGTCACCAACGTCGAGTTCCTGCGCAAGGGGATCGCCGAAGGTGTGGGCAACGCGATCCTCGTAAAGGTCAACCAGATCGGAACGCTGACCGAGGCGCTCGAGACGATCGAGGTCGCGCGTGCCGCGGGCTACGCGACGGTCATCTCGCACCGCTCGGGCGAGACCGAGGACACGACCATCGCCGACCTGGCGGTCGCGGTCAATGCCGGCCAGATCAAGACGGGAGCTCCCTCGCGCACCGACCGCGTCGCGAAGTACAACCAGCTGCTTCGGATCGAGGACGAGCTCGGATCGCAAGGCCGAGTATCCGGGCTGGTCTGCCTTCCAGCGTGGTCAGTAGCCTGGCAGGGATGCCAGCGTTCGACCGCAGGACGAAGATCGTCGCCACGATCGGGCCGGCGTCGGCCGACGCCGACGTGCTGTCGCAGCTGATCGAGGCCGGGATGGACGGCGCTCGCCTCAACTTCTCGCACGGGACGCACGAGGATCACGGGAGAAGCGCCGAGTGCGTCCGAGACGCGCAGGCTGAGCTCGGCCGGCCGCTGGCGTTGATCGCAGACCTCCAGGGCCCGAAGCTCCGTGTGGGGGAGCTCTCGGAGGACGTCGTGCTCGAGGTCGGCGACGAGATCGCGGTCGCCGATCAGGACTCGGCGCGCGACGGCGACATCCCGGTTGCGCCGAACGTTCTCGGCTCCGTCCTTCGGCCCGAGCAGGACGTGCTCGTCGACGACGGGCACGTACGGCTCCGCGTGGAGCGAGTCGAGGGAGACCGGGCTTTCTGTCGCGTCGTGACGGGCGGGGTCGTCTCTCCGCACAAGGGCGTCAACGTCCCGGGCGTCGCGCTCCCGGTCCCGTCGCTGACCGACAAGGATCTCGCCGATCTCGACTTCGCCCTCGAGCTCGGAGTCGACTACGTCGCCCAGTCGTTCGTGCGCTCGCGGGCGGACGTCGCCGCGCTCCGGGCGAAGATCGAGGCTGCCAGCTCGCAGGCGTGGGTCATCGCGAAGATCGAGCTGCAGGAGGCGGTCGGAGCGATCGGGGACATCCTCGAGGAGACGGATGCGGTGATGATCGCGCGCGGTGACCTCGGTGTGGAGGTCGGAGCGGCCGACGTGCCGCTCTTGCAGAAGCACATCATCCTCGCCGCGCTCGAGCGCGGAAAGCCGGCGATCACCGCGACCCAGATGCTCGAGTCGATGGTGCATCGACCGGAGCCGACGCGCGCCGAGGCCTCGGATGTGGCCAACGCGATCCTCGACGGGACCTCTGCCGTGATGCTGTCCGCCGAGACCGCGATCGGCGAGTACCCGATAGAGGCGGTCGAGACCATGGCCGAGATCGCCCGAGCGGTCGAGCCGAGCCTCGGGTACCGGCACCAACTGCCCGGGGCCGCTGAGTCGCCGACCGTCGGGCGGGCGATGTCGAATGCGGCCTGCGATCTGGCCGAGGCGCTCGGCGCGAAGGCGATCCTCGTGCCGACGTTCACCGGGCGGACGGCCTCGGCGGTCGCGCGCTTGCGCCCACGCCGGCCGATCGTCGCGCTCACGCACGTCGTCACCTCGCTCCAGCACATGGCGATCGAGTGGGGCGTCACGCCGCTCGAGATCCCCGAGTCGACCGACGTCGACGACCTGTGGCGACAGTCGATCGACGCCGCCCGCGAGGCGGGGATCGTGGAAGCGGGAGACCGCGTCGTCCTGACCGCGGGGACGGCCGTCAACATCCCCGGCTCGACGAACGTGATCAAGGTGGACACGGCCTGAACGAGCGCCAAGTTGCAAGTTGTAACGTGGTTGCTCTCCCGCGGAAGGGGCACGGAGCCTGGTGTTGAACGAGGTGTGGTGGCAGGGACGCTCTCGACCCGAGGTCGTACGAAGAGCAAGAAGCGGACGCCGCGGTCGCGTCGACGGCTGCGGCTCGTCTGGCTGACCGCGCTCGTCGGTCTCTCCGCATATCTCTACTACCAGCCCCTCGCGACCTACTTCGAGACGCGGAACGACCTGGCTGCCCGGCGCGCGGAGGTGGAGACCCTGCGCATCGCCAAGGCGAGCCTCGAGCTGCGCCTGACGAGCTCGACGAGCCTCGCGGCGACGCAACGAGAGGCCCGGCGCCTCGGCTACGTCCTGCCCGGGGAGCAGCTCTTCGTCGTCAAGGGCATTCCGGAGTGGCGGCGCGTACAGCGCGCGAGGCTTGGCGGGAACTAGCGGCGGCCCCGGCCGCGAAGCGGCGGCTTCAGGGATTTCGCGAAGACTGAGGAGATGAATGACCAAGCAGATCGTCGCCCGCCAGCTCGGCCGGACGCCGCGGGCACTGCGGCGGGTCGTCGTCCGCTGTCCGTACGGCCGGCCGGCGGTAACCGAGCAATACCCGTACGACGCGAACGGCGCGCCGTTCCCGACGACGTACTACCTCACGTGCCCGCACCTCGTCGCCGCGATCGCACGCGTCGAGGCGCCGGGCGGCGTAGAGCGCTGGAGCCGGAGCGCTGTGGACGACGCCGACCTCCGCGCATCGCTCGTGCGGGCGACCGAGGAGCAGCGACGCGTGAGACGTGAGCTCGCTGCCGACACGAGCGGCCAGGACGGGGGCGCGTCGCTCGACCTCGGGATCGGCGGCTCGCGCTCGCCCGGGCGCCTCAAGTGCCTGCACGCTCATGCTGCGTTCGCCCTCGCCCGGCCCGGGTACGTGCTCGGCGACCGGATCCTCGACGAGATCGACCCGCTGTGGCCTCCGGATCGGTGCTGTAGCGAAGGCGTCTAGCATCCGGTGTCCGTGAACGCGGACCTCGAGAGCGCGAGACGCGACTGGGAGGAGGGCTATCGTCGATTCCGTGAGGAGTCGCACGATCCCGTGCGCGCCGACCGTCTCCATCTCGAGCTCGAGGCGGTGACGGACGAGCTGCGAAAGCGACTCGGGTCGACGTTCACCCTCGAGGAGCTGTCGACCGAGTACCGGCAGGCGGACGCGTGGGCGCGGGCCGTCGTCGCCGAGCGGGCTCTCGCCCCAGGTTGGCCGGCGACGCTCTCGATCGTCGAGGGCGCGGCGTTCTTCATCTACTCCCGCGGCGCGCTCGATTACGAGCCGTAGCCCGATGCTCGAGCGACCCAGTAGAGATCGGCGCTCCAGGCCGCGACGCCGCACGATCGTCGTCCGGGCGATCCTCGTCGCCCTGCTGCTCCTGCTGGCGTTCGTCTTCGGGATGGCCTTCGCACGCACCCTCGACGAGCAGTCGGACGAGGGCGGCGTCGTGACGAACGAGCGCACGCTCACACCGCTTCCGCAGAGTCCTCCTGCGCGCACGGTCACCGTCACGGTCACGTCGCCCTAGGCAAGGGCGAGGCAAGCCTCGCCACTAAAGCTCCTCGGAAGCCTCCAGCAGCCCGGCGACGATGAGCCCGATCGCGCAGACGAGGCTGACCCAGATCCCGACCCCACGGCTGGCGAAGAAGAAGGTGTCCGGGATCGAGATGAGCCGGACCAGTACGAGCACCGTTGCGATCGAGCCGATCGCGATGGCGATCAGGCTCTCGGGAACCGCGGCAGGCATGTCGATCCCGACCTCGCGCAGCACGACGAGGAGCACGGCCAGAAGCCCAAGCCCGAGGACGATCTTGCCGATCGTCCCGGTGTGCCAGCCGATGACCGAGACGGTCGTCCCCTCGCCTTCTCCGGTGTACCAACCCGTCAGGGCCGACACCGCCAGAAGGACGCCGAACAGGAACGTGAGCTGGCCTCCGAGCCCCGGCATCTCGCCGAGTGAGAGCGTCCCACGCCCGCGGCGTGCCTCCCTGGCTTCCATCGCGAGAACAATATGGCCTTGGCGAACCACGCGCGGCGCTCTGCCTACACTTCGACGGTGGCCGAGGTCGAGACCAGGACGTCTACGGAGCAGGAGGAGCCTCCGCTCGATCCCGAGGCGGTAGAACGCAACTACCGTCTCCATCGCGCGCGCCGCGCGGCCCGCAAGCGCTGGCACCGAGAGAAGCGCTGGGCCGGCGTCCGCTTCTGGCTCGTACTCGTTCTCGCAGTCGCGGGGGCGGTGCTGCTCGGCGCGCGAACGCTCGGCGAGATCGAGCGGATCTTCGGTCTCTGACGACCGTGCGACCGAACGCCGTGGACGGGAGGCCCACCCGCCTCGCTCTCGGAGCGCTCGTGTTCGGAGCGGGAATCGGAGCGCTCGCGACGGAGATAACGGCGTCGCGCCTGCTCGCGCCGTACTTCGGGTCCTCGACGATCGTGTGGGCGAACTTGATCGGGATCGTTCTCGCCGCCCTCGCGCTCGGCTACTGGCTCGGTGGACAGCTGGCCGACAGGCGCCCACAGCCCGTGCTGCTCGGCTGGATCGTGCTCGCGAGCGCGGTATTCGTGGCAGCCATCCCGTTTCTCGCGAAGCCGTTCCTCGACCTGACGGTGGAGGGACTCGACGACGCGTCGGCAGGCGCGGTGATCGGAAGCTTCCTCGCGGTGCTGCTGCTGTGCGCTCCGCCGGTCGTGCTTCTCGGGATGGTCTCGCCGTTCGCGATCCGTCTCGCGGTGTCGAGCATCGAGACCGCGGGCGCCGTCGCAGGGCGTCTGTACGCGCTCTCGACCGCAGGATCGCTGCTGGGGACCTTTCTCCCCGCGCTTGTGCTCATTCCGGCAATCGGGACGCAGCGAACCTTCCTCGTCGTTGCCGCACTGCTCGCCGTCTCGTCGTGCTTCCTGCTCGGTGCGCGCTACCTGATCCTCGCCGGAGCGCTGGCCGCGCTGATCCTCCTCCCGCCCGGCTCAGTCAAGGGCGAGGAGGGGTTGCTCCACGAGGAGACCTCGTACCACCAGTACATCCAGGTCGTCGAGCGGGACGACGGGAGGCGGCTGCTCTACCTCAACGAGGGCGTGGCCGTGCACTCGGTGTGGCGGCCAGGAGGGGAGGTGCTCACCGGCGGCGTCTGGGATGCGTTCCTCGCGCTGCCTCCACTGCTCGGCCGGCCGCTCGAGCGCGTGGCGATCCTCGGGAACGCCGCCGGGACGACTGCCCGCGCGCTCGGGGTCTACTACCCGGAGGCGGAGATCGACGGCGTCGAGCTCGACTCGGCTGTCAGCCGCGTCGGCCGTCGCTACTTCGGCCTCCAGGACAATCCACGCCTGACCGTGCACGACGCGGATGCGCGCCCGTTCCTACGCCGCACCGACACTCGCTATGACCTCATCGTCGTCGACGCCTACCACCAGCCGTACGTCCCGTTCTATCTCGCAACCCGCGAGTTCTTCCGCCTGGTGCGCGAGCGGCTGGCGCCGGGCGGGATCGTCGCTTTGAACGTCGCAGGCGTGCCCGACGACGAACGGCTCGTCCGCGCGATCGGGAGAACCGTCGGCGCCGAGCTTCCGCAGGTACTGGAGTGGCCTGCGCTTCGCTTCAACACCATCGTTCTCGGTCTTACGGAGCCGCTCGCGTCCGCGGAGCTCGAGCGCCGACTCGAGTCCGGGCCTGCCGATCTCGAGCCGTTGCGCGACCTGCTCGCCCGCGACGTCCGCCCCCTCACGGCCACTGGAGACCCGTGGACGGACGACCGAGCGCCGGTCGAGTGGCTCACGGACCGGATGATCATCTCCTACGCCGCCGAGGGCGGGCGCCTGGACGAGGACTACCTGCCCACACGGCCGGCGCCGTGATCTCGCTCGAGCGACGCGACGGTCGCCCGCTCGTCATCGGCCACAAAGGGGCCGCCGCGCTCGCACCCGAGAACACGCTGGCCGGGTTTCGGGCAGCCGTCGCGGCTGGCGTCGACCTCGTCGAGTTCGACGTGCTCGCGATCGCGGGCGGAGAGGTCGTGATCGCGCACTCGGAAAACCTGCACGAGCTGACCCACGGTGCCCAAACGGGAACAGTCGGCACGATGACCCTGGCCGACCTCCGCACGGCTTTGCCCACAGCTACCGACGCTCGACGAGGCGCTGAGGTTCTTCGCCGAGGAGGCGCAGCGGGTCGGCGTCCACGTCGATCTCAAGTCGCCGTCCGCCCTCCCAGAGGTGGCGCGCGCGCTTGCGCGGCTCGGGCTGGTCGAGCGGAGCCTGGTGAGCTCGTTCCATCTCGGTGCGCTGCGCGACCTCGCGCGTCTCGAGCCGGGGGTGCGGGTCGGCGCGTCTTTCCCTCGTGACCGGCTCGGCATCGACGGCAGACGCGGGCTCGACCACGTCGTGAACGGCGGTCTCCGAGCGCTGCGCCCGATCACACCCACCCTGGTGAATCCGCTGCTTGCGCGAGCTCGCGCGACCGTGCTCGTGCTACACCACGGGCTCGTCAGCGCGGCGGCGGTTCGGCAGGCGCATGCGCGTGGCGCGGCGGTGGTCGCGTGGACGGTCGACGAGCCGGACGATCTCGATCGGGTCGAGAATGCAGGCGTCGACGCCGTTGTGACGAACAATCCGTCGATATTCGTATCTACACTGACGACATGAAAACGGGGGGACGCGCGATCGTCGTCGGGCTGCTCGCAGCGTGTGCGCTCGTCGGGTTCTCGGCCGCGTTCGCACTTGCGGCCGGGGCGGACTCCGGTCCCGTGCAGTCGACGACCACGACACCCGAGCCTCCCCCGCCGACGGAGCCTCCACCGACGACTCCGCCGCCGGAAACCACGCCTCCCCCGCGCCAGCTCGGTATTCCGGGAGGCGTCAGCATCGCCCATGTCGACGTCGGAGGGCTCCTTCCGTATCAGGCCGCCGACGTCATGAGAAAGGCTTTTGCCCGACCGCTCGTGCTCGTGACCCCGACCGGCAAGGTGCGAGTTGCCCCGGCAGCGCTCGGCGCCAAGCCGGCGATCAAGAAGGCGGTCAGCCGCGCGCGTTTCGCAAAGCCGGGAGCATTTGTGCCCCTCCACGTGTGGGTCTCCCGTGAGCGGATTCGCGGGTACGTCGAGAGCCTCGGCCGCGAGCTCGACAGGGCACCCGTCAGCTCGCGCCTCGTCCTGCGCGGGACCACCGTTCGCGCGACGCGATCCGTCGCCGGACGCCGGCTCGAGCGGCTCGTGGGAGCACGCGCGATCCGCGTCGCCCTGAAGACCGGCGCCCGTTCGCCGATCCCGCTCTCGTTCGGGGTGCTGAAGCCGCCGGTCGCGGAAAACAAGCTCGGTCCGGCGGTCGTCATCCTTCGCGGCTCGAACACGCTTCGCCTGTTCGCCGGAGCGAAGCTCGTGCGCACCTTCGGAGTCGCGACCGGCCAGGCGGCGTTCCCGACCCCGACGGGCAGCTTCGAGATCGTGACGATGCAGCGGAACCCGTGGTGGTACCCCCCGCCGTCCGACTGGGCCGCCGACTCCGATCCCGTTCCACCTGGTCCTGGAAACCCCCTCGGAACGCGCTGGATGGGGATCTCCGCGCCGTATGTCGGCATCCACGGCACCCCGGACGCGGCCTCGATCGGCTACTCGGCGTCTCACGGCTGCATTCGCATGCGGATCTCCGATGCCGAGTGGCTGTTCCGGCAAGTGAAGGTCGGAACGCCGGTCTTCATCGTCTCTAGCTAAGTGACCGCCGGCCACTGATGGCCAGTCGCGCGAGGCTCGTCGCCCAGGGCGTTGCCCTCGGTCTCGTTGTGTTGCTCTTCGCGCTTCTCGTCTGGTCGCTCGTGACCGAGGAGGGAGGCGACCTCGCGGCCAAGGCCGCACGCGGCGAGCGCCCGGACGCTCCCGACTTCACGCTCGAGCGCCTCGACCGCGAGGGCACGCTCACGCTCTCGTCGCTCCGAGGCAAGGCTGTCGTGCTGAACACGTGGGCGTCGTGGTGCCTCCCGTGCAAGGAGGAGGCGCCCATCCTGGAGCAGGTCTGGCGCGAGGACCGGGCGCGCGGGCTCGTCGTCGTGGGCCTCGATGCGAAGGACTTCCGCAAGGACGCGCGGAGGTTCGTCCGCAGGTTCGACCTCACGTTTCCGATCGTCTACGACGGGCCTGGCGACGTCGCCGGGCGGTACGGCGTGACGGGCTTCCCCGAGACCTTCGTCCTCGACCGATCGGGCAAGGTCGTCGACGCCTTCGCGGGCGCGGTCGACTCCGACGAGGATCAGAGTCGCCTGCGTGCCGCCATCGATCGCGCGCTCGAGTCGTGAGGAGCGCTTCCGCGACGCTTGCTCTGGCGTGCTCGCTGCTCGTAGCTCCGGCCGCCGTGGGAGCGGGACCGCCGAATGCCGCAGATCTCGAGGCCGAGCTCGTCTGTCCCGTCTGCGAGACGACGCTCGACCAGTCGGACGCACCGGTCGCTCAGCGCATGAAAGCGTTCATCCGCGAGCAGATCGCGGCCGGAGACACCGAGCAGGAGATCAAGGACGCGCTCGTCGCCGAGTTTGGGCCGGGCGTGCTCGCGACGCCTCCGAAAAGCGGCTTCGGGCTTCTTGCCTGGCTCGTCCCGCTGGGCGCGGTCGTCGCCGGCGGGCTCGCGGTCGGCGTGCTCGTCTACGGCTGGAGCCGCCGGCGTTCGCCGCCAGAAGCCGCGCCTCCGCTCGACCCGGAGCTCGACCGCCGGGTCGACGAGGAGCTCGCTCGGTTCGAGGGCTGACAGCGTCATGAGCCTCTCCTCGATCCCGGTCGCGTTCCTGGCCGGGCTCGTGTCGTTCCTGGCGCCGTGTGTGCTTCCACTCGTCCCCGGCTACCTCTCGGCCGTCTCCGCCGTCGATGCCGACAAGCTCGGCCACCCGGGCAACGCGAGGCGCGTGGTCGCTCGCGAGTGTGCCCTTCGTCCTCGGCTTCACGGCAGTATTCGTCCTGCTCGGGGTCGGTGCGGCGCTCGTCGGGGGCCGCCTCCTCTCGGATCAGTTCCTGCTCGAGCGGATCGCCGGGTTCGTGCTCGTCGTCTTCGGGTTCGCGTTCATGGGACTCCTGCCCTGGCCCGAGCGGCTGCTCGGCGCCGGCTTGCTTCGGGGAGCTCGCAGCCGCGGCTCGCGATTGCTGCTCGGAGGCGCCTTCGCAGTGTGCGCGGCTCCGTGCATCGGCCCGGTGCTCGCGGCGACGCTGGTGCTCGCGGGATCGTCGGACACCGTCGTCGAGGGGGCGCTCCTGCTCGCGGTCTACTCCCTGGGGCTCGCCGTCCCGTTCGTGCTCGCGGGTGCGATCTTCTCGCGCGCGATGGGCGCGTTCCGTTGGATCCGCGACCACTATCGCGCGATTCAGGTCGTCGGAGGCGCGATCATGGTGGCGCTCGGGCTCCTCCTCTTCTTCGAGCGCTTCTACGTGCTCCGCGTCTACCTCAACCGCTTCCTGGAGTGGCTCGGGGTCGAACCGGCTTTCTAGAGGTTGACCGGCCCCAAGCGCGAGGTTTCCTGCGTTTCGACCTTCACTGCGGCTGCGCTCGACCTGGGCGAGGATCGCATCGACGTCGACGCCGCGATGCGTCGGCCGATACGCGCTCAGCCGGCGTTGCGCTTTCTCCAGTTGCCGTTCGCACCCCGGCCGGTTGCCCCGTCTCGCGTGGAGCCAGGCGACGGCCACGTGCACGAGCCCCTGGAGGAAGTCGCGCTCGGCGGCGGGCGCGTCGCGCCACTCGTCCTCGATCTCCTCGTGGGCCTCGAAGTACTCGCCGGCCCGGATCAGCTCGAGCCCGCGTTCCAGTCCCATGCGTCGAGTATCCATGGTCCGAGCCGAGTGCTAGTGTCGGGCGCGTGGCGACGATCCTGCTTGCTGGGGTCGACCTCTTCTTCCGGAGCAAGCTCGAGGGGCTCCTCCCGGAGCATCACTTCGTCACGATCAACAGCGTCGATCCTCCGGATCTCGTGATCGCGGACATCTCCCGCGTCGAGCCGGAGGAGGTCGCCGACGAGTGGCCCGACGTGCCGATCATGGGCTTCACGAACCACACCGATCGCACGGGGTTGCAGCGTGCGCACACGGCCGGTTTCGACCAGGTGATCGTGAAGTCGGCGCTCGTCGAGCGTGCCCCCGAGCTCGTCGCGGAGCTCACAGGCGTGCATCTAGACTCGACGTCGTGACGTACATCATCGCCGAGCCGTGCATCGACATCAAAGACCTGTCGTGCGTCGACGTCTGCCCGGTCGACTGCATCCACGTGTTCGAGCGG
Organism: uncultured Actinomycetes bacterium; assembly: GCA_963721795.1. Lineage (GTDB taxonomy): Bacteria > Actinomycetota > Thermoleophilia > Gaiellales > Gaiellaceae > GMQP-bins7. The sequence goes on along the minus strand of CAVRLT010000001.1, from coordinate 13,319 downwards.
ATCCTGATCATCGATCCGGAGGAGTGCATCGACTGCTTCGCACCGTCGGAACAGCTCGTCACTGCGCACGGCTTGCGCACGTTCGCGGAGCTCGAGAACAAATCGACGAGCGTGCTGACCGACTGCCGGCTTCAAGCCGGCTTTCGTGAGGCGGTTCCGTCGCCGGCCGCTCGTCGAGATCGAGTTCGCGCCCGCGTTCGAGGAGCGCGACCGTTACGGCGGTTGGAGGCTGACGACTCGGAACATCTCGCAGATTTCAGGCGAACAGTCTCTGCGACACCAACGCACCGTTGGCTCTTGAGCGATGGCGACACGACGAGCTCGCTGTCGGCAGGGCAGTTTGTGCCTGCTGCGACGGCACAGCCGAAGCGTGACTCCGAGACCTACCGGCTCGGTGTCCTGCACGGGCTCGTCTATGGCGACGGAAGCTGGAACAAGCAGGAGATCCGCTCGGAGAGCACCTCCACTACGTCCAGCTCTATGGCGAGCGAGTCGCGAAGTACCGGGACTTCTTCGATCAGGTCAACTTCTCGCCGTGTCTCGACGCGCATCCGGGGTATGCCGGAACCGGCGTCGTGCGGTCGTGCGCCAACCTCAAACGCTTGCTTCCGGAGACTGCGGATGCCGAGTACATCGCAGGCTTCGTCGACGGCTGGCTGGCGGCAGACGGCGACCCTGTCAAAGCTGGATCATGGCGCCTGCGTTCGACCGATCACGAAGCCCTCGACTGGCTCGAGCAGGCGGCGCCGCTCGCCGGCTACGTCGCGGTGGGCTCAGGTCAAGAGGGAAGCGTCGAGACGAACTTCGGCGTCCGCAGCCGGCCGATCCGCTGGCTCTACCTGGCGACGCGGGAGACGCACTGGCGAGTCATGAATGTGAGCTCCCGTCGCAGCCGACGAAGCGGACACGTTTTGCGCAGTCGTCCCTCGGCAAGCACGAGTTCACACTCGCCGGCGGAGTCGCCACTTCCAATTGCGGTGCATGCGAACCGGAGTGCCCGGTGGAGGCGATCTTCCCCGAGGACGCGCTCCCGGACAAGTGGAACGCCTTCGTCGAGATCAACTACGCGTTCCCGGACCCGGCGAAGATCAACTCGCTCGTCGACGCGTACGCGACCGAGCACAACGTCCAGAACGAGCCGATCGAGTAGGGGCGAGGCTTGCCTCGCATTCGTCTGGCGCAAGATCGGAATCGGCTAGCGCCGATTCCGATCGCGCAAGACCCCTGAAGGCGTCCGCTTCGCGGCCGCTGCGCTTCTGTTCGCGCCGGCTGCTGCCTAGACAGGCAGCAGGTACACGCAGATGCGGCGATCGCCGGGAAGCGGCGACGGCGCGATCTTCGCGACGCGAAAGCGCTTGTCGCCGTCCTCGACCTGTTCCCCGGCAGCGGGCGGGTCGCCGGGTCGCTCCTCGAGCGTGTAGCCGGCGGTCGACCAGCGGAAGACGAGGTAGCCCCCTCTGCCGTTCGCGTCCATGCTCTCGAAACTCTAACGGCGGGCAGCGGAGGGGGGCAGCTCGACTCGTATGGTCGAGCCGCGCGGGTACCGCACCTCCGAGCTGAAGCGCGCGTTCAACGTCGCTGCCCGCTCGGCGAGCGCCTCGAGCACCGCGCTTCGACGCTCGGGCGGGCCGTCGTCCGAGACGACGAGCTCGGCGCCGCCTCCCGTGGTCTCGCGGATCGAGACGTCGATCCTGGTCGGCGCCCCGCGGCGCACGGCCTGGTCGATCGCCTCGCGCACGATCTGGTAGAGCGCCGTCTGCGCGTGCTCCCCGAGCTCCTCCGCGTGGTCGATCTCGAGCTCGATCTCGACGTCGTGCCTGACCGCGAATCGCCGGACGAGGGCTTCGACGGCGGTCGTGAAGCCGAGCTCGCTGAGAGCCTGCGGCTCGAGGTCGTCGCAGAGCGCACGCAGCTCACGGCTCGCGTCGCGCGCGAGCTCGAGGCCACGGGTCAGGAGCTCGTCGGTTCGCTCGCGCTCACCGCTACGAAGCGTCGCGAGCGCAGCGTCCACGATCTGCGCGATCGCCGAGAGATGTTGCACCGGGCCGTCGTGCAGGAGCTCTCCGAGTCGCCGGCGCTCCTCCTGCTCGGCGAGAACCCGCTCGGCGAGACGCGCGCGCTCGGGGTCGTCGGTCAATCGATCATCGCCTCGCGCAGCGCGATGGCGACCGCCTGGGTGCGCGTGTCCGCCTCGAGCTTCGCGAGGATGTGACGCACGTGGCTCTTCACGGTCTCCTGGCTGATGAAGAGCTTGTCCGCGACGTCCACGTTCGACATGCCGTCGGCGAGCAGCTGGAGGATCTCGCGCTCGCGCGGCGTGAGGATGTCGGCCGTGCCCTTGCCGGACACGAACTCGGCCATGAGGCCCGGATCGACGAAGGTCTCGCCGGCCGCGACCTTCTCGATCGCGCGGATCAGCGTCTCGTGCGGAGTCTCCTTGAGGATGTAGCCGCGCGCGCCCGACTCGAGCCCTCGCTGGAGCAGCGACTTCTCGCCGTAGGCGGTGAAGATCAGCACCGCGGTGCCCGGCACCTTCTCGGCGATGACCTCGGTCGCCTCGAGCCCGTCCATGTCGGGCATGCGGAGATCCATGATCACGACGTCGGGCCGTCGACGCTCGGTCAGCGCGACCGCGGACGCGCCGTCGGTCGCCTCGCCGATCACGCGGATGCGCGGCGAGCGCGAGAGTGCGAGGCGGAGCCCTTCGCGAACGACCTCGTGGTCGTCCGCGATCAGACAGGTGATCTCATCGGCCACTGTCGGATTCTACGAGGCGCTGCGGGCGGTTCCTGCCTGGTAGGTGCTTGATCGGGAATTCACGGCGGGCCGGATGACGGCCACGACATGGCGCCGGATCGCCACCCTCCCACGCCGTCCAGGCTAACTAGCCTGCACGGCGTGGGAGTGCGTCGCCTGCTTGGTCGTGACCGCCCCCGGCGGCGCGTCAATTCCCGACCAAGCACCTAGACGGCGAGAGCGAGTTGCTGCGGCTCCGGCCGGGCGACCGGCTTGCGGCGAGGCGAGAGACCGTACGCCTTCGCCCTCCTCACCGGCTCCGTGATCGACTTCACGGTCTCCGACGGGAGGTAGGCGCGGTCGCGCATAGAGCTGTTCGTACCGCTCGACCTCCTCCGGCCAGTCCTCGGCGAGCGCTGCGAGGAAGTGCTCGCGGGTTCCCGGACGGAGGTAGAGGACGTTCGCCCAGATGCTCCGCGCGCCCGCAGCTCGTGCCTCGCGGACCACCTCCTCGAGCTGCTCGGGCCGGTCCGAGAGCCCGGGGAGGATCGGCGCCATCCCGACGCCGACGTCGATGCCGGCGTCCGCGAGCCGCCGCACTGCCTCGAGCCGGCTGCGCGGAGGGGCGGTGCCGGGCTCGGTCGTCCGCCAGACCCGTTCGTCCAGGGTCGGGATCGAGAAGTACACGCCCACCTCCGCGCGCTCGGATGCCTCCTGGAGGACGTCGATGTCGCGGACGACGAGCGGGCCGCGGGTGATGATCGAGAACGGCGTCCGAGCCTGCGACAGCTCGACCAGGCAGGCGCGGGTGAGCCTGAAGCGTCCTTCCGCCGGCTGGTACGGATCGGTCGCGGCGCCGATCGAGACGGTCTCTCGCTGCCAGGACGGCCGCCCGAGCTCCCGCCGGAGCACCTCTGCGACGTTCGTCTTGACCCTGATCGAGCGCCCGTAGCGATCGTCCGAGGGCGGTCCGCCCGCTGCTCGAAGTGGCGGACGTAGCAGAACGTGCAGCGATGGACGCAGCCCATGTACGGGTTCAGCGACCACTTGAAGGGCATTCCGCGGACGGAGTTGAGCGCGGATCGGCAGGGCTCGAGCCGGTACTCGGCGCGCATCTGCCCGAGTATAGAACATATGTTCGATCGAGAGCTCGGGTTACGCGAAGCGGAGCTCGTACAACACGTTGTCGTGCACACGTGCAAAGTGCTGCCGTATCGCTTCGGGATCGTCACCGACGTAGTGCGCAAACAGCTTCACCGGCCGGAGGCCGTCCTCACCTACGGGGAACCGGTCACGCAGACCCTCGTTCAAGCCCACGTAGACGTGCAGGTAGGAGCTCAAGCGCTCGAAACCTCGCGATTCGTACCACACCTGGGTCCCTCGATCGTCCCGCGTCCACGCCTCGAAGCGAACGACCTGTCGCTCGCGCGCCAGACGCTCGGCCTCTTGGAGCAGTTCGGTCGCTACGCCCCGTCGCTGGTGGTCTGGGTGCACGGCGAGATGCCAGATCATTCCGCCGAGGCCCGGTCGGTCTTCGCACACGGTTCCCGGCCGCTCTTCGCACTCGACGTCGATCAGGCCCACGATCTCACCGGCGCGCTCGGCAACGAGCTCGATCGCGGGATGGGCGTAGTGCTCCTTCTCCTGACGGACGTCATCGAAGAACGCCGAGTCGAGAAACGACAGCACGCGGCAAACGAGCCAGCCGCGCTCGTCGCTCTGTCGGTACGGACGGATGGTGGGCTCGCCGGCCAACTGCCGAATCCTATGAGCCGCGGCTAGAGTCGGCGCGTGGACGAGATCGAGGGCGGCATCCGCCGCGTCACGCTGCCGCTGCCGACGCGCCCCGGGCACGTGCATGCGTACCTGCTGCCGGGAGACGACGGCTGGATCGTCGTCGACACCGGAGTCGGCACTCCCGACGCGAAGGACACCTGGCGCGCGGAGCTCGAGCGCGCGAGCGGCCAGGTCGCGGCGGTCTTCGTCACGCACTTCCACCCCGACCACGTCGGCGCGGCAGCCGATCTCCACGAGCTGACGGGCGCACCCGTGTATCAGGGCACGCTCGACTACGCGCAGTGCGAGCTCGTGTGGGGGAATCCGAACTGGTCCGAGCGGATCCGGGACTGGTTCCAGCTGCACGGGGTCCCCGATGACGTCACCGCGGAGCTCGTGGGGCAGAGCTCGCTCTACCGGCCGTTCATCCGCTACCAGCGCGATCCGGTCCTGGTCGAGGCGGGCGAGCACCTCGACGGCTGGGAGCTCGTCGCGGCGCCAGGCCACGCAGACGGCCAGCTCTGCCTGCTCAAGGACGGCGTGCTCATCGCTGCCGATCATCTGCTGCCCAGGATCACGCCAACCGTCGGCCTCTGGCCGGCGAGTCGTGCCGACCCGCTCGGTGACTTCCTCGGCGCGCTCGAGCGGACGGCGGAGCTCGGCGCGCGGGTTGCGCTTCCCGGGCACGGTGAGCCGATCGAGGATCCGACCGCGCGTGCCCGGGAGCTCCAGGAGCATCACCGCGTGCGGCTGGAGGAGACGGTCGCGGCGCTCGGAGACGAGCCGAGAACGGGCTACGAGCTCTCCTTCGCGCTCTTCGGCGACGACCTGAAGCCGGCAAGCCGCCGCTTCGCGGTCGCGGAGACGCTGTCCCACGCCGAGCGGCTCGTGAACGAGGGAGCGGCGCGCCGGCACGAGGACGACAGCACCGTTTCCTATACTGCGGCCTGATCGATGGTGGACGACCACCCGCCTAGTACCTGCGCCCCCTCGGGGGCGTTTCCCACCTTTGGGCTTCACCTGATGGCCGCAGCCGGTCACGGGCGCGCGTGAGCACCCCGCTTCGAATCGTCATCGTCTTCCTGCTGGTCCTCGGGAATGCGATCTTCGTGGCGGCGGAGTACGCGCTCGTCACCGCGCGACGGAGCCGGCTCGAGGAGCGGGCGCTCCGCGGAGGCCGTGGCGCGCGCACCGCGCTGCGCCTGATGGACGACCCCGTGCGCTTCATCTCGACGGTCCAGGTCGGGATCACGATCTCGGCGATCCTGCTCGGCGCGATCGGCGAGCCGCTGCTGTCCGGCTTGATGGATCCGCCGCTCTCCAACACGGTTGCGTTCCTGATCGCCTTCGCGATCCTGACCTACCTCTCCGTCGTCCTCGGGGAGCTCGTGCCGAAGGCCGTCGCGCTTCAGAAGGCCGAAGTGCTCGCGATCGCGCTCGCAGTCCCGCTCGACTGGCTGGCGAAGCTGACGCACCCGCTCGTCTGGGCCCTGCAGAAGTCGGCGAACGTGGTGCTTCGCCTCCTCAGGGTGAAGCCCGCACCCGCAGGGATGATCGCCTACACGCGCGAGGACATCCGGCACAGCGTGGCCGCGGCCGAGGACGTGGGCGAGCTCCAGGAGGCGGAGGAGGAGATGCTCTACAAGGTCTTCGACTTCGCGTCGAAGGAGGTCGCCGCCGTGCTCGTGCCACGGCCCGACGTCGTGGCCATCTCGGCCGACATGGCGCCGGAGGAGGCTCTGGCGACCGTCGTCGACTCGCCGTACACGCGCTACCCCGTGTACCGGAACTCGCTCGACGAGATCATCGGCATCCTGCACGTGCGCGATCTCTTCGCGGCGATGCACGACCTCGGGATCGCGGCGGTGAGCCTCGAGACGGTTGCCCGGCCTGCCTTCGTCGTCCCCGAGACCAAGGACCTCGCCGCGCTACTCGCCGACTTCCGGCGGGAGAAGCAGCACATGGCGATCGTCGTCGACGAGTACGGCGTCGTGGACGGCATCGTCACCCTCGAGGACCTGCTCGAGGAGATCGTCGGCGAGATCGAGGACGAGTTCGACCTGCCGGACACGTCGTTCGAACGGCTCGACGAGACGCACGTCAGAGTGGACGGCTCGTACACGATCGACGACTTCAACGAGTCGTTCGGCACCGAGCTCGACAAGGAGGACTACCACACGTTGGCCGGGCTGGTCTTCGGCGCGCTCGGACGGGCTGCCGAGGTCGGAGACGAGGTTTTCGCCGACGGCCTCCGGCTCACCGTGCTCGAGGTCGACGGGTCGAGGATCTCGCGGCTCGAGGTGGAGTTCGACTCGGACGGGAAGCCGAAGCCCGCAGGCGAGTCGGAAGCCGCGTAGCACCACCTCGTGGCGCCCCCATCTGCGTTCCGCCACCGCGACTTCGCGTTCTTCTGGGTCGCGCTCCTCACCTCGTCGTTCGCATCGCAGATGGCGACGGTCGCCATCGGCTGGCAGGTCTACGAGGTTCGCGGCAACCCGCTCGACCTCGGGCTCGTCGGGCTCGCGGAGTTCCTCCCGCTGCCACTGCTCGCGCTGCCGGCGGGCCAGCTGGCGGACCGCGTCTCGCGGCGAGCCATCTACGCGTTCGCCGTCGTGATGGAGATCGCCGTCCTCGCTCTGCCTGCTGCTCGTGACGCTGAACGGCGCGGACGAGGTCTGGCCGTTCTTCGCGCTCGCGTTCGCCGCGGGTATCGCCGGTGCGATCGGTGCTCCCGCGGGCCGCGCGCTGACGCCGTCGCTCGTTCCCCAGGAGATCCTGGTCAGCGCGCTCGCCCAGCGCTCCGTCGCGTTCCAGCTCGCGCTCGTCGCAGGTCCCGCAACCGGTGGTGTCCTGTTCGCGATCCAGCCCGAGCTCGTCTACGCGGTGGCCGTCGTCATCGCACTGGCCGCGCTCGTCTGCGTGCTGGCGCTTCGCAGCGGTCGCGAGCCCGCGGTCGAAGGTGCAGCCGGCCTCGAGGAGGTCCTTGCGGGGGTTCGGCTCATTCGGAGAACAAAGGTGCTGCTCGGGGCGATCTCGCTCGATCTCTTCGCCGTCCTGCTCGGCGGCGCGGTCGCGCTCCTCCCGATCTTCGCGAAGGACATCCTCGAGGTCGGGCCGACCGGCCTCGGGCTCCTTCGGACCGCGCCCGCAGTGGGATCGTTCGCCGCGGCGCTCTTCCTCGCCCGTCGCCCGATCCGGCGGCGAGCGGGGAGGACGCTGTTCCTGGTCGTCGCCGCGTTCGGCGCCTGCATGGTCGTGTTCGGGCTCTCGCGCGAGATGTGGCTCTCGATGCTCGCGCTGGCGCTCGCCGGGGGCTTCGACCTCGTCAGCGTCGTCCTCCGCTCGACGATCCTCCCGCTCGTCACGCCCGATGAGCTCCGCGGGCGCGTGAACGCCGTCGAGATGGTCTTCATCAGCGCGTCGAACGAGCTCGGCGCCTTCGAGTCGGGCGTCGCGGCGGCGCTCATCGGGCGCCGTTCCGGCCGTCGTGCGTCGGAGGCGTTCGCGACGATTGCCGTCGCCCTGGTCGTGGTGGCGGCCTCTTCCCGTCGCTCGCGCGCGTCGACCGGCTCGACGAGCCTGTGACCGGCACCCGTCGAGCACGTCCCCTAGCGCCGCGCCCGGCTGAGCAGCTGCCCGGCGCCGACGTTTCGGATCGACGCGTCGACGAGCTCGATCGGGTGGAGCGCGGGAAGCGGCCGGCGCGCTCGCCGTAGCGCCAGCGAGACCTGGACGAGGCAGCCGGGGTTCGCGCTCGCATATGCCTGCGCGCCCGTGCTCAGCACGTTCTTCGCCTTGCGATCGCCGAGCTCGCGTGCCGCCTCCGGCTGCACGATGTTGTAGATCCCGGCGGAGCCGCAGCACAGGTCCTGCTCGGCGGGCTCGACGACCTCGAGCGCCGCGATCCGGCCGAGAGGGTTGAGCGCCGCCAGCGGCAACCCCTGCGCGTGCCGGACGTGGCACGGATCCTGGAGGGCGACCTTCATCGGGAGCGGGTGCCGCCGCGCGCGCGGCCGAGTCTCCGCGAGGAACTCGCCGACGTCGCGAACCTTCGCGGCGAACTCCGCCGCGGGCTCGTCGCCGAGCAGCCAACCGAGCTCCTTCAGGTGCGACCCGCAGCCGGAGGAGTTGACGACGACGGCGTCGACGTTCTCGAACGCGCCGACAGCTTCCGGGCGAACGCCTTCCCCTCCTCGAGGCGTCCCGCGTGCACCGAGAGCGCGCCGCAGCAGCCCTGCGGCGGTGCGACGACCTCGTAGCCGTCCGCTGCGAGCACCCGTGCGGTCGCGGCGTTGACGTCGGGGAAGACGGCGCTCTGCACGCAGCCGGTCAGCAGGCCCACGCGGCCCCGGCGGGCGCCCACGGCACGCGTGATCGTCGCCACGTCGCCCTTTCCTCGCCAGGGCGGCGCCACGTCGACCAGCGGGCGGAGCCGCCGCGGCAAGGGGAGGGCGCGCCCGAGCGGCGCAAGCGCGAGCGCCGCGCGCATGCGACCCGGGTAGGGGAGCACGCGGAAGAGGAGCCCTCGGACGAAGCGCTCGCCGAGCGGCCGGTCGTACTCCTCCTCCACCGCAGCGCGTGTCGTCTCGATCAGCCGGTCGTAGCGAACCCCGGACGGGCACGACGAGACGCAGGCCATGCAGCCGAGGCAGCGGTCGAAGTGCGTGCTGACGGTCTCGTTCAGCGCGACGGTCCCGTCGAGGCGCGCGTCCATCAGGTGGATGCGGCCGCGAGGGGAGTCCATCTCCTCGCTCCAGAGCACGAACGTCGGGCAGGTCGGCAGGCAGAAGCCGCAGTGGACGCAGTCGGCGGTGAGCTCGCGAATCACGCGGCGAGAACGCCGTTCGGGTCGAGCTCGCGCCGGATGCGCTCGAGCAGGGCCTCGACCGCACTTTGTGGCTCTGAGCCACTTGGCTGCTCGTCCGCCGTGTAGGCGACGCCTGCTGCGGGACGGACGACGGCTTCGTCGAGCCCGGCGAGCGCTTCGGCGAGCCGGCCCGGGTCGAAGCGCACGCGTCCGCGTGCGGCGCCCTGTCGCGCGCGCGACCCCTCCCACGCGTCGCGCCGGCTTCGACGCCGCCGACGAGAGCCGCCGCAGCCGCGATCTGCGCCTCGACCGCGCGAGGCGATCCCTCGAACAGGACGAGGATGCCGCCCGGGTGGAGGACGTCGAGCGCGCTCGGTTGCAGCTGCGAGCGAAGGAGCCGGGCGACGAGCGTCAGCGGCGTCCTCGGTCTCGACTGCGAGCGTGCGCGCTGCTTTCGGGAGCGGGTGCAGGCGGAAGCTCGCGCGGACGATCAACGCGAGCCGTCCCTCCGAGCCGCAGACGAGGCGCGCGAGGTCGTAGCCCGCGACGTTCTTCACCACCTTGCCGCCGGCGTTGGCGATCGTGCCGTCGGCGAGCACGAGCGTGACGCCGAGGACGAGATCGCGGGGCGCCCCGAAGCGGTGCCGCAGCGGCCCGGAGAGGTTCCGTGCGAGCAGCGCCCCGACGGTCGGGTCGCCGGGTGGATCGAGCGAGAGGCGCTGGCCGTGCTCGCCGAGGGCTTCCTGCAGGGCGGAGAGCCGCACGCCCGCCTCGACCGTGCACGTCAGGTCGCCGGCTTCGTGCTCGAGGATCCGGTCGAGCCCGTCGGTCGTCAGGTCCTGGCCGATCGTCAGCCGCCGGCTCTCCGCGTGCGCCGCTGCCAGTGCCTCGGACGCCTCCTGAAGGCTAGATCGTCGGGCCACGCTCGCGGTTCAGGATGCGCCAGCAGTCGCGTTCACGCCGCTCCCGTGCCGCTGGAGGGCGACACGACGCCCCTCCAGCGGGCGTCCGCTTCGCCGGCAAAGGCCCATGCCAGCGCATCGGCGCCTTTACCCATCACGCCAGGAGCGGCCCTGGCCCCGAAGACCATCTCGGGTTCCCCCATCTAGAGACGCTCGGCAACGCCGATCCTCTCGAGCGCATGGACACGGTACGGCCCCGGCACCTCGCCGCAGAGCCTCGGCGTCGGGATCACCTTTCCCGGGTTGCAGAGCCCGTCCGGGTCGAACGCGCGACGCAGCCGCGCGAAGACCTCGAGGTCGCGCTCGGAGAACATCCGCGGCATCGAGCACGCCTTGTCCATCCCCACGCCGTGCTCGCCGGTGAGCGAGCCTCCCGCGTCGAGGCAGGCGTCGAGGATCGCCTCGCGCGAGGATCCGCGCGCGTTCGGTCTCGCCCTGGGCCGCGTCGTAGAGGACGAGCGGATGGAGGTTGCCGTCACCGGCATGGAAGACGTTGCCGACACGGAGCCCGTGCGCCGCTGACAGCTCCTCGATCCGGCGCAGGACCTCCGGGAGGCGCGTTCGGGGCACGACCCCGTCCTGCACGTAGTAGTCGGTCGCGACGCGGCCCATCGCCGCGAACGCCGACTTGCGACCCTTCCAGAGCAGCGCGCGGGCCACTCGTTCGTCGCGGCCCTGAGCTCGAATGCGCCGCACTCGGTGCAGATCCGCTCGACCTCGGCGGCGTCCTCCTCGACCTGCGCGGCGACTCCGTCGAGCTCGACCAGCAGCACGGCTCCGGCTCCGGCCGGGTAGCCGGCGTGACGGCGAGCTCGGCCGCTTCGATCGTGAGCCGGTCCATCATCTCGAGCGCCGAGGGCAGGATTCCTGCGGCGACGATCCCGGAGACCGCTGCTCCCGCTGCGTCGGTCGTCTCGAAGCCGGCGAGCAACGTCCGGACGAGCTCCGGGCCCGGACGATGCGCAGCGTGATCCGGGTCACGATCCCGAGCGTTCCCTCCGAGCCGACGACGACCCCGAGCAGATCGGGGCCTCGGGATCGAGCGCCTTGCCGCCGAGCTCGACGACCTCGCCGTCGGGGAGCACGAGCGTGAGCCCCGTGACGTGGTGCACCGTGAAGCCGTGCTTCAGGCAGTGCGCGCCGCCCGAGTTCTCGGCGACGTTGCCGCCGATCGTGCACACCTGCTGGCTCGACGGGTCGGGCGCGTAGAAGAAGCCGTGCTCCGCGACGGCGCGGGTGACGTCGAGGTTCGCGACGCCCGGCTCGACCACGACGCGCTGGCTCTCGAGGTCGATCTCGAGGATCCGGTTCATGCGCGCGAGCGAGACGACGACCCCGCCCGCGATCGGCGTCGCGCCTCCCGAGAGCCCGGTCCCGGCGCCGCGCGCGACGAACGGAATGCCTTCGCGGTTGCAGGCGCGCACGACGGTCTGCACCTCCTCGGTCGAGCCCGGGAGGACGACGAGCTCGGGATCCGCTCGATGGCCGGTGAGCCCGTCGCACTCGTAGACGCGGAGCTGCTCGGGCTCGGCGATGACGTGCTCGCTCCTCCGAGCGCCTCTCGAAGCTCGTTCACGAATGAGGCCGGAAGGGCCTCTGGTACGGTGCGTTCCCAGAACGCGTCGAACGCTCGGATCGCTCGGGAGCGCGAGCACCTCCTGCACGAGGCCGTCCTCGATCGGAGGAGGAGCACCTGGTCGAGCTCGAGCTCCCGCCCCGCGCGTCCCGCGAGCCGTGTACAGGGCCGCGGCGCGATCGTCGCTTGCGAGCACGTCCCGAGCTCCGACCCGTACGTTCCGTCCGTCTCCTTCGGAAGGCGCCCGAGGAAGCGGAAGATCGCGTCTCGGCCGTGGTACGCCCGGCCATGACGCCCCGCCCGGCACGCTCCAGACCGCGTCCTCGGCGAAGAGCCCCGCAGCGCGGAGCCCTCCTTCCGCGCGAACGCGGCGAAATCGCGCGACGAGCGCTCGTTCCTCAGCCGCGGCCACGTTTCTCGTCCCACCGAGCGATCAAGCCCCGACATGGCGGCGCTGTGCGTCGGTGAACGGGATCATGGAGACGAGGCGCCGCGCCTCCGCGGGTCGTGTCGGCGACCGCCGCCTCGAGGTGCTCGCGCAGGGGCGTGGGCTGCTTAGCGGACGCCGCAGCCAGCGGAGCAGACTCACGGTCGCCTGGTCGGTCAACGTGCGAAGACGCTAGTCGGGGCGCCGCGCTCGTGTTTGCGTTGTCGTTGCTGGTCGACCTCGCCGTCGCCTGGGGTGGGTCCTTCAGAGGCCCGAGAGTACAGTCGGCGAGGCTGTACGCACTCAGACGGGACGACGAGCCGTCCATCCAATCGACTGCCTCCGCCTCGTCGCCCGGGTCTTGCGCGGACTGGTCTCGTCTCCCACACCTGCGCTCGAAACCGGCGCTTGTGGCGGACGTTTATCCCTAGGCGCCGGCACGGGCTCCTGTGTCGCCGCACAGCTGTCGTATGAGGTCTGTACCCGCTATGCAGCGACGGAAAATCGGTGAGCGGCGGCGAGCCGAACCCCGCCAGCGACGGCTCAGTGGGGCGGTCGGAGCCGGATCGACGATCACTTCAGGCTCCGGCGGGAGCGTCGGCGGCGGCTCCGGTTTCGCCGTCTTCAGCACGGGCGGGCGAGGCTTCGTGGGATCGACGATGTAGTCCGGTAGGGGCCCGGGGTCGGGCTCGGGCTCGAGCGCGGACACGGGCTCCGGTGTCAAGGCCGCGGGCTCGGGTGTCGTCGTCGGGTCGACGATGTACTCGGGAAGCGGCGCGGCCTCGTCGACGACGCCCGGGGCGAGCGCTTCCTCCACTCCTGCGCTGAACTCCGGCACATGCTTCGGCTCCAACGCGACTGACTCGGCTCCGGCTCTGGTTCCGGAGGAGGCTCCAGGACGGGAACGAGCTCTGGCGCGGCTTCGGCGACGGGCTGCGACTCGACTTCCAGCTCGGGCTCCCGCTCCGGTTCGGGCGTCGGGCGCGGGCTCTGCGACAGGCTCGAGCGCAGGCGCAGCCTCCAGGACCGGCTCCC